>JADZEI010000009.1 GCA_020850615.1 Dehalococcoidia bacterium
ACAGGTCCTTACGGGGTGCTCGGAGCACAAGGGAGGGCAGGTGCTCCCGGCAGGGTGGCCGGCAAGTGGTAGAAGACACCCCGTCCGGCAAACGGGCACGTCCCAACCACTCCCCACGACGTATAGGGAGCGCTCCGCCCACCCCTGCACCACCGCCCCGCGCAGCCCGCCAGCTCCCCTTCTCGCCCGCATGGGAGAAGGGGACGGGGGATGAGGGTCCCACGCACGCGTCCGGGCGTTCGCTCCGCTCCCGCCCTCGGTCCGGGGCTGCCGCGGAGCATCCGTTTGGCTGGCGCCAGCGCCCACGAGGGGCGCGGCTACGCTACGCCGGGCTTCCGCGCCCCCTCTACCCCGTCCACCGCTCCGCGGTCGCGAAGTCGATCTTCGCCCCCACGGCGTCGCCGAACCTCCAGACCGTGGCCTGGCCGCCGCCCATCACCACCGCGATCGAGCCGAGGTCGCGCGGGGGCTGGCCGGCCTCCTGGTCGCAGGTGTAGAACACGCCGAGCTCGTGGTCGGCCTTGTGTGTGCCGGCGCGGGAGGCGACGGGCTCCAGGGCCTCGCGGATCAGTTCCTGGGCGACCGTATGCGGGAACCCGTAGGAGCCGCCGGCCCTGCTCGAAACGAGCGTCAGCGCCGGGCTCATCCGTTCGACCAGCTCGAGGTTCACGCCGTGCTTCGAGGCGTGGTGCGAGACCTTCAGGACTTTGGCGGCAAGCAGGTCCGTGCCCGTCTGCGCCTTGATCGCCTTCGCCGCATCGGACGAGGACGCGTGCAGCTCCGGGAAGTCGGTCAGCACGTACGACCACGACAGCGTCTGCGCGTCGGCGCCGAGCACGAGGGCCATCGTGTTCGTTTTCGAAAGCAGGCGGCGGCCGGCGTCGCGCTTCACCGCCCGCGCGGCCGGGAACTCGACCCGCAGCGAGATCGAGGCGTCGTTGATCTCCGTGCCATAGGTGTCGAACCGGTTCCGCAGGCCCACCGCGGGGCTGAGCACGGTCACCAGTGCGTTACCGAACCAGCGCCGGTAGCCCGCCGAGGGCTGCGCGTACTGCAGGTGCGGGCTCGATTCGACCACCGCCATTAGCTGGTGATAGTCCTGCGTCGTGTGGTAGTAGCCGGGGTCCCAGAGCTCCGCGACCCGGCCGGCGTGCACCTGCAGCAGCTCGGCGATGCCGCCGATGTGGTCGCTGTGCGGGTGGGTCGCCACGACGAGCGCGATCGACCCGTCCGGGCGGTTGTCCGGACCCGGTGCCTCGGCCGCGACCAGCCCGGCGGCTTCGAGCGCGTCGACCAGCGCGGGCAGCTTCCCCTTCGTTGCGGCGTCGACCACGAGGATGCGCCGCCGCCCGAGCGCGTCTTCCGGCAGGAGGAGCAACTGGCTGTCGCCGTCGCCCACGTTGCAGAGGAAGTAGACGAGGTGCGCGGGCTTGATCGCCGCGACGAAGTCCTGCGCGGTGTGCTTGCCGGCCGGGATGGCGGCGGGCGCGCTCACAGCCGCGGCTCCGTGCGGGGCGCCGCGGACATCCGGATGTCGAACACGCCGGGCGCCGCCACAACGGGCTCGCCGGGCGCCATCGCCTCGACCGCGTCCTCCGAGAGCGCGGACGCGGCGGCGCCGTAGTAGGCCGCCTTCGCCGCCTCCCGCGCGGCCCCGGAGACGTCGACCAGCTCGCCCGCGGCGAGCCCTGCGCCGGGCTCGATGGCCGCCCGCGGGCCGAGCTCCCGCTCGATCGCCTCCGCGAGCGCGCCCGCCGCCAGCAAGGGCGCCGCGAGCTCGACGACGGTCCCGCGCGGCAGGTCGCGCACGTTTGTGGTGCGCGCGCCGTACGCCGCGGCCACCGCCTGCACGTCGTCCGCGAGCCGGTCCGGGACCGTCACTGCGAGCCCCGCAGTCGCCTCCCGCAGCGCGAACGTGTCGCCGACGCGGAGCGGCCGGGTGGGCGCGAGCTGCCCGTGCCGCGTCCGCTCGGCGTCGGCGAGGGCCTGGAGCTCCGCCGCCGGCGCGCCCACGGAGACGGCTTCGCCCGGGAACGCCAGCCGCCCCTCGCCGTCGACGTCCGGCCACTCCGAGACGCGCAGCACGGCCACGCCGTCGGCGAGGTCGTCGATGGCGGCGTACAGGTCGCCGGGGCGCGGCTCGAACCCCGCGCTGCCCCCCTCCGCGAGCTCGTAGGTCGCGGGCCATGGCCGCACCGCCTGGCTCTCGCCCGGCGGCGTCGCGGGCGCGCGTTCTTCCATCCGCATGGCTGCCTCCTCCCGGGGGGCGGCAGTATCGCGCGGCCATGCCCGCCATGACAACGCTTCCAATTCCCATACGGGAAGCCTCAAACGATAGACCGGAATCCCTTGCGGCATCGAAACCAAAACGGTATACCAACCCCTTATGGTTGCAGACAGTGCTGGATTGCGAGGTGCCCTCGCCGGTACCCGGGTGGTGGAGTGGAGTGCGGGGAGGCCTGGCGCCTATGCCGGCAAGCTGCTCCGCGGGCTCGGCGCCGATGTCGTCCTTCTCGAATCGCCGGGTGCGCGCGAACGCGCCTTCACCCCCGGTCCCGTCCCCGCCGCGGCCGCGCAGCTCGACGCGCGCATCCGCTTCCTCCACGGCGGCAAGCAGTCGGTCCTCTTCGACCCGGCGGACGCCGCGAGCCGCGAATCTGCGCTCGCGCTGATCGGCGCCGCCGACATCCTGGTGATGGACCAGGAGCTGCGCGACGCCGAGGCGGCCGGGATGTCGCCCGAGGCCCTGCACGAGCGCTTCCCGAACCTGGTCATCGTCGCGATCACCCTCGCGGGCCTGCAGGGCGAAGCGCGCTACTGGCGCTACTCCGACCTCATCGCCCAGTCGATCGGCGGCATCGCCTATGCGACGCCCTCGCGCGTGCCGGACCCGGCCCAGTACCCGCCGCTCAAGCCGGGCGGCTACCAGGCCGACTACACCTGCGGGCTGCACGCGGCCAGCGGCGCGCTCCTCGGGCTCCAGCTCCGCCGCCGCACGAACACGGGCCAGGTCATCGACGTCTCCGCCCAGGCGATGATCGCCTCGTTCGTCCGCATGGACATGGCCTACCGCACCTACGCAGGCGTCGACGGCCTGAACATCAGCTCGATGGACCGCACCGCTCCCAACGGCAAGTTCTCGACGGTCTGGGGCCTCGTCCCCTGCAAGGACGGTTACTGGGCGTTCCAGGCTTCGGAGCAATACCAGTGGGCCGGGCTCATGCGCGTCATGGGCAACCCGGAATGGGCCGCTGCCCCGCACCTCCAGGACCCGCTCGAGCGCTTCCTCTACTGGGACGACGAGATCGAGCCCCGCGTCGTCGCCTGGTCCATGACGCAGACCAAGCTCGACGTCTTCCACGCCGCCCAGGCCAACGACGTGCCGGTGTTCCCCTGCCTCACGGTCGAAGAGCTCCTCGTCGATGAGCAGCAGGTCGCGCGCGGCTTCTTCGTGGAGCTCCCCGCGGGCGATAGCCACAACGTGGTGAAGGTGCCGGGCGCCGTCGTCCACCTCGAAAAGACGCCCTGGCAGCCGTCGTTCGAACCGCCGGCCGTGGGCCAGCACACCGCAGAGGCCGCCGCGCGCTGGGGCCTCGTCGCAGGGGAGGTGCGGGCATGACGCTCCCGCTCGAAGGCGTCCGTGTCGCCGACTTCTCGTGGGTCATCGCCGGTCCGTTCGCGACCGAGGTGCTCGCGCTCATGGGCGCCGAAGTCATCAAGATCGAGAGCTCGGTCCACACCGACATCAACCGCCGCCTGCCCCCGGGGGCCGACGGCGAGCTCGGCACCGAGCGCAGCGGCCTCTGGCAGGGCCTCAACCTGGCCAAGAAGAGCGTCACCCTGAACATGGGCAAGCCCGAAGCCCAGGAGCTGGCGAAGCAGATCATCGCCCAGTGCGACATCTGCATCGAGAACTTCTCCTTCGGCCAGATGGAGAAGTTCAACCTCGGCTGGGACGAGCTCAAGCGGGTGAAGCCGGACCTGATCTACGTGACCTCGTCCGGGCTCGGGCGCACCGGGCCGTTCAAGCGCTACGTCACCTTCGGCCCGCCGCTCACGGCCTACACGGGGCTCGCCTCGCTCACGGGCCAGGAGGGCGGCCAGCCGGAGCGCTGGATCGGGGGGCTCTGGAGCGACCACCAGGCCGCCGTCACCTCGCTCTTCGGGCTGCTCGCCGCGCTCGAACACCGCGACCGCACGGGCGAGGGCCAGATGGTCGAATACTCCATGGCCGAGGCGATCGCCGGGCAGCTCCCGGAACCGCTGATCGAATACCAGCTCACCGGCCAGGTGCCCGGCCCGCGCGGCAGCAGCGACCCCGGGATGTGCCCTCACGGCATTTTTCCCAGCGCCGGACGCGACCGCTGGGTCGCCATCGCCGTACAGAATGATGAGGACTGGGCGCGCCTGCGCTCCGTCGTCGCGGGGCCCCCGTGGTTCGCCGATGCGGCGCTCGCAACGGTCGAGGGCCGCCTCTCCCGGCGGGCCGCGATCGAAGCTGCGATCGCCGAATGGACGCGTGGCCGCTCGCCGGAGGACGCCGCTGCGGCGCTCCGGGCGGCGGGCATCAGCGCGGGCCTCGTGGTGGCGATCGAAGACCTCCTGGAGGACCAGGTATTGCGCGACCGCGGCTTCTTCATCGAGCAGGACCACCCGGAGGTCGGCAAGCGCACGCTTGCGGGCCTGGGCTGGGCGATGGAGGCGACCCGCGGCCAGCACGTCGCTCATGCGCCCCTGTTGGGGGAGCACAACTGGGAGATCTTCGTCGAATGGCTGGGGATGGAACCCGAGCGGTTCGGCGAGCTCGTCGGCGCGGAGGTGATCGTGTAGCCGTGCCGGGTCCCGCGCCCCGGGCAGCGGCAGGGGGCAGAAGACGCCGGCCACACCACGTTTTTCGTGAGCGCCCCACACTACACGAACGACATTCAAATCCGGATTCGCCTCGGCAGTTCACTGGTATCGACGGGGGTTAAGCGCCCCATTTACGTTGACCAGCAGGCCCGGCCCGCGTATATCTAGCAGTTCGGAACGAACGACCGTTTTGGTCGCCCCGTTCCACACCGGGCAGCGGCATCGGTTTGCGCGAGGACGCGACTGGTGCCCCGCCGGCCCCCGGTTCCGGGTTTGTACATGGAGGGAAAATGGCTAAGGAACTGAACTACTGGCAGCGCCGCAATCTCAACCGGCGCACGTTCCTCTACGGGACCGGCGTCGCTACCGCCGGCCTCCTCACCACTGTCGCCTGCGGCGGCAGCGGCGACGATGACGACGACGACACGGGCGACGACACCAGCGCCCCGGCCGCGGAAGGCACCGTCCGCGCCACCCCCACGCCCCTGCCCACGTCGGCGGCGGCGAAGACGGGCGGCACGCTCAACCTGATGTGGAACGTCGCCGACGCCCAGCTGGACCCGCACTCCTCGACCGAGCACCTCTCGGCCGAGCTCTACCGTGCCGCCAGCCACGGCCTCATGAAGCAGAAGTCGGTCACGGAAGAGCCGGAGCTCGACTTCGCGACCTCGATCGAGACCCCCGACGGGACCACGATCGTCTTCAAGATCAACCCGGCCGCCAAGTGGCAGAACACCGCCCCGGTGAACGGCCGCCAGGTGACCGCCGAAGACGTCGTCTACAGCCTCAACCGGATCAGCACCCCTGGCCCGGCCGCGCCGCGCGCAAGCACCTTCTCCGCCATCGAGTCCTACACGGCGACCGACAAGACGACCGTCACGGTCAAGCTGAAGCAGCCGTTCGTGCCGATCCTCTACCCGCTTTCCGACAAGTGGACCGTCATCGTCGCCCCGGAAGTCGTCGAGAAGCACGGCGACCTGAAGCGCGGTGACTCGATCGTCGGTTTCGGCCCCTTCATCGTCGAAAAGGCCGATAGCGCGACGGGCGTCGTGCTCAAGAAGAACCCGGACTACTGGGGCACCCCGGCCTACCTGGACGGCGTG
The DNA here is from genome assembly GCA_020850615.1 of Dehalococcoidia bacterium. Taxonomy (GTDB): domain Bacteria; phylum Chloroflexota; class Dehalococcoidia; order Tepidiformales; family Tepidiformaceae; genus JADZEI01. The sequence continues at coordinate 5,955 of JADZEI010000009.1, forward strand.
AACTACACGACGATCCTCGACACGGAAGCCGCGCTCGCCGCCTTCCGCACGGGCCAGATCGACGTCTCGGGCATCCTCCCGGACCTCCTCATCGACGAGTTCCGCAACAACGACAACGTGCTCTACGAGTTCGACCAGGTTGGTGTGCTCGTGGCCCTCATCGGCGGCCCGAACGACCGCGCCCCGATGAACGACGAGCGCGTCCGCCAGGCGATCAACCTCGTCATCGACCGCGGGGCCATGGGCCAGGCGGCGTGGCCGGGCGCCAAGCTCAAGAACGCCGGTCTCTTCTCGAACCCGACCTGGGGCATCCCGGAGGCGGAAGTCGCCAAGATGCCTGGCTTCGGCGAGAAGACCTCGGACGAGGAGCTGAAGCAGGCCAAGGACCTCATGACCGCGGCCGGCCTCGGCAACGGCGTCGAGATGCAGATCAACACCACGAAGGCCTACGCCCAGCACCACAGCGACCGCGCCGAGGCCCTCGTCCCGATGCTCAAGCGCATCGGCATCGACCTCAAGCTCAACGTCATGGAATACGCCGCGTTCAAGGACCTCGAGTCCAAGCGCGACTACCAGCTGACGGCCGCGACCTACGCCGCTTACGGCGACCCCAACACCCCGCTGACCAACACGTTCACCAGCACGGGCACTCGCAACTACTGGAAGTGGTCGGATGCCACCTACGACGCGATGAACGTGAAGCAGCAGCAGGAATCGAACAAGGAAGCGCGCCACAAGCTCATCCTTGACATGCAGCGCTACCTCCTCAAGGGCACCCCGGTGGCTTCGAACATCTGGTACCAGAAGACCACCCAGGCGACCAAGAAGAAGGTCAAGAACTTCAAGGGCTCGAACACCGCCGGCTCGTCCCAGATGGGCTGGTTCCTGTCCCAGATCTGGCTCGACGCCTAACACCGGGGAAGTACATCGATGAGACAGTTCCTCATGCGCCGCCTGGCACTCATGGTGCCAACGTTCTTTCTCGCGCTCACGGCCGTCTTCGTGCTCGTGCGGGTCGTCCCGGGCGACGCTGTGACACTGCTCCTCGATAGTTCCCAGTATTCGCAGCAGGAAGCCGACCAGATCCGCGAGCAGCTCGGCATCAACGAATCGATCCCGGTCCAGTACGCGAAGTTCATGCAGCAAGTCCTCTCGGGTGACTTCGGGACTTCCATCTGGACGGGCCAGTCGGTGATGAACGTGCTGCTCACGGAGCGGCTCCCGCGAACCCTCGAGCTGACGTTCTTCGCGTCGGTCTTCGGGGTCCTCATCGGTATTCCCGCGGGAATCCTGGCCGCCATGCGCCAGGATTCCCTCTGGGACTACGTCGTCCGCACGATCGGCGTGGCCGGCCTCTCCATCCCGGGCTTCTGGCTCGGCACCATGGTGCTCACCATGCCCTCCATCTGGTGGGGCTGGACCATCCCGATCGGCTACAAGTCATTCGGCGAGGATCCGACGACGCACCTGCAGCAGATCCTCGTGCCCGCCCTCGTCATGAGCGTCGCGCTCTCCGCGGTCCTCATGCGCATGACCCGTTCGATGATGCTGGAGGTCCTCCGCCAGGACTTCATCCGCACCGCGAACGCCAAGGGCCTCCCGGGCCGGCTGGTCATCGTCCGCCACGCGCTCCGGAACGCCATGCTCCCGCTCGTTTCGATCATCGGTGTCCAGGTCGCGGTCCTGCTCGCCGGCACCGTCATCTACGAGAACGTGTTCACCCTGCCCGGCGTCGGCTCCTACCTCTATGAGGGCGTCAACCGCCGCGACTACCCGGTGGTCCAGGGCGTGACGGTCATGCTCACCGTCGCCGTTATCCTTGTGAACTTCGTCGTTGATATAAGCTACCGCCTCATCGATCCGCGGGTGCGGGTGTAGGCAGGGAGAACAGATGCAATCCGAGGCAACGATTCTCGTCGCTCCGAACGTGCGCAAGGTCTCCGGCCCCGGGGTCTGGGCCCGCTGGATCCTGCGCTTCATGCGCCAGAAGCCGCTTGGCGGCTTTGGGCTCGTCTTCATCGTCATCCTCGTGCTCACGGCCCTTTTCGCGCCGGTTATCGCGCCGCACGATTACAGCGAGCGCACCGGCGCCGCCCTGGCCGACCCCAGCGCCGACCACCTCATGGGCACGGACAAGTTCGGCCGCGACCTCTTCTCCCGCATCGTCTATGGCTCCCGCGCGACCGTGAAAATTGGCCTCGGCGCAGCTGCCCTCGCGACCGCCACCGCGCTCGTCATCGGCATGACTTCCGGGTTCATCGGCGGCTGGTACGACACGATCGTCCAGCGGCTCGTCGAGACGATCATGTCGCTCCCCGGCATCGTCATCGTGCTCTCCGTGGTCGCCTTCGCGGGAGGAGGTGAGACAACCACACTCCTTGTCCTCGGCTTCTTAGCCGCGCCCGGGATGTCCCGCGTCATACGCGGGGCCACGATCCAGGTGCGCGACGCGCAGTACATCGAGGCGGCGCGCGCGGTGAGCGCCAGCACCCCCCGGCTGATCCTGCGCCACACCCTGCCGAACATCGTCGCGCCGACGGTCGTCGTCGGCACGCTCGCGGTGGGCAATGCGATCCTCGCGGAAGCAGCGCTCTCGTTCCTCGGCTTCGGCGTGAACCCGCCGACGCCGTCCTGGGGGCAGGAGCTCAACGCCTCCGGCCGCACGTACTTCCAGATCGCGCCGCACCTCGCGATCTTCCCCGGCGTGGCCATCTCCCTCGCCGTGTTCAGCTTCAACATGCTCGGTGATGCGCTGCGGGACGTGCTCGACCCGCGCCTGCGCAACACGTAGGAGGAGGTCAGGGTGGAGTTCGGGTTCGAACCTGGTCAGGCAAAGCTCCGCGACGAAGTCGACGCGTGGCTCGATGATGTGCTCTCCGAAACGGGCGAATCGCCCGATGCGGAGAGCGACTACGAAAGCGCGCAGGCGTTCACCAAGGCCCTCGCGAACAAGGGCTGGATCGCGCCCGCGTGGCCGAAGCAGTACGGTGGCCTCGAAGCCACCCCCATCGAGCAGGCGATCTTCGCCGAGCGCTTCGCCTATCGCCGCGCCCCCAACGGCCTCACCTCCACCGCCGTCGGCTACGTCGGCCCGACGATCTTCACGTACGGCTCCGAGGAGCAGAAGGCCCAGCACCTCGGCGGCATCACCAGCGGCGAAGTCGTCTGGTGCCAGGGCTTCTCCGAGCCCGGCGCCGGCTCCGACCTGGCCTCGCTCCAGTGCCGCGCCGTCCGCGATGGGGACTCGTACGTCATCAACGGGCAGAAGATCTGGACCTCGAGCGCGCACCACGCGCAGTGGTGCATTCTCCTCGCCCGGACGGACCCGGAGGCGCCGAAGCACCGCGGCATCAGCTACTTCCTGCTCGATATGAGCCTGCCCGGCGTCACCGTCCGGCCGCTCATCAACATGGCCGACAAGCACGGCTTCAACGAGCTCTTCCTCGAAGATGTGCGCATCCCCGTCTCCTCCCGCCTCGGCGAAGAGAACCGCGGGTGGTACATCGCGACGACCACGCTCGACTTCGAGCGTTCCAGCATCGGCGGCACGGCTGCATCGCGCCGGTTGCTGGATGACACGATCGACCTCGTCCGCGCGAAGCAGCTCCCCCTGAGCTCGAAGCAGCGCACGGCCCTGGCCGACCTGGTGATCTCCTGCGAAGTGGGGCAACGCGTCGCGTACTACGTGGCCTGGCTCCAGAGCAAGGGCGGTATCCCGAACCGGGAAGCGAGCGCGGCGAAGCTCTTCGCCACCGAGCTCAGCCAGCGCGTCTCGAACACGCTCGTGAACACCTTCGGCCTCCGCGGCCAGGTGCGCACGGGCGATGGGCGCGAGGCGCTCGGCGGCATCCCGATCGAGACCCACATGCGCCTCACCGCGCTCACCGTCGCAGGAGGGACGAGCGAGATCCAGCGGAATATCATCGCAACCCGCGGGCTCGGTCTCCCGCGCGTCTAGCCGTCCATCGTAGAGGGGTCCGCCCGGCGCTCTGGCGTCACATTCACCACCACCAGGCACGAGGTACCGCGCATGGCCATCATCACAGAGAAGAACCCAGCGCCGGTCAAGAAACCGGCCACCGTCCTCATCGACGAAAAGAAGTGCAAGGGCTGCGACCTCTGCGTCTACTACTGCCCGCAGGAGACGCTCGCCCTTTCCAAGACCATCGGCGCCCGCGGGTACCCGGTGGCCATCGTCGTGCAGGATAACTGCACCGGTTGCCAGGAATGCGCACGCGTCTGCCCGGACGTGTGCATCGAGATCTTCCGGTAGGAGCTGGACACGATGGAACAGAAAGACCTGATGTTCATGCGCGCCCCCGAGGCGCTGGTCGAGGCCTCTCTGCGGGCCGGCTGCCAGCTCTTCTGCGCATACCCGATCACCCCCGTCGAAGATATGGCCGAATACTGGGTGAAGCGCTGCGGCGAATTCCCCGGCGCCCTCCCCCACTTCACTGAGAGCGAGCTCGAAGGCGGCGCCTACCTCTACGGCTTCGCCGCTTCCGGCGGCCGCGTCGCCTTCGCCTCCACCGGCACCGGCATCTCCCTGATCTCGGAGTCCCTCGGCTGGATCATGGACGCTGAAGTGCCCTGCGTGCTCTTCAACTTCCCCCGCGCCGGCGGCCTTTCCATCTCCCAGGCCGACTACAACCAGGCGACCAAGGCCCCGAGCCACGGCGACGGCAAGTGCCTCGTCCTCGCGCCCATGGGCACCCAGGAAGCCGTCGACCTGACCATGGAGGCCTACTACCTCGCCGACTACTACCGCAACCCGGTCATGGTCATGTGCGACTACACGCTCGGCCTGACCATGGAAGTCGTCGAGTTCGCGCCGATGAAGACCGAAGGCCTTCCGCCCAAGGACTGGGCGCTCACCGGCGACCGCGGCCGCGCCCGTCGCGGCGGCCTCGCCAGCGCGGCCCCCGGCGGCGTCACCGCTGCCAACGTCGCCACCGGCGTCGATGAGAGCTTCGGCACGATGAGCCGCGGCGAGCGCTCCGCCCGCCGCCGCGCCGACAAGTACAAGACCTTCCCGGTCCGCTACGAAGACTTCTTCATGGAAGACGCCGAGCTCGCCGTCGTCGCCTACGGCACCATGGCCCGGATGATCCTCCCCGTCCTCAAGCAGCTCCGCGAAGAAGGCCTGAAGGTCGGCATGATCCGGCCCATCACCCTGTTCCCCTTCCCCGAAGAGCACATCAACGAAGCCGCCGGCCGCCTCCAGAAGGTCAGCGTCTTCGAGTGCAACAGCGGCCAGATGGTCGAAGACGTGCAGCGCTCGGTGAACGGCCGCTGCCCGGTCGAGTTCTACGGGCGCCCCGGTGGCGCTGCGCCGTCCCCGCAGGAGATTGAGGCCGAAATCAAGCGCCTCGTTGGAAAGGTGGAGGTCCCCGCATGACCACGGCAGAAGCTACCCCCGGCAAGGCCGTATTCGAACGCCCCCACGTCTTCGTTGAGGAAGGCACCCCCTGGTGCCAGGGCTGCGGCTACGGCGCCTGGTCCCGCATCATCATCGAAGAGATTGAGCGCGCGAACCCGGCGAAGCTCGTCGCCGCCGCCGACATCGCCTGCCTCGAATACATGCACGAGATCATCCCGGGCGACATCACCATCGCCCTCCACGGCCGCTCCGTCTCCACCGTCCGCGGCATGAAGATGGCCCAGCCGGAGGCCATGGCGATCGCCTTCCAGGGCGACGGCGGCATGCTCAACGAGGGCCTGAACGAGGTCTTCCACGCGGCTGCCAGCGGCCAGAACGTCATCGCCATCCTCGGCAACAACGGCGTCTTCGGCGACACCGGCGGCCAGTACACGCTCGCAGCCCCCCTCGGCCACAAGTCCCCGACGACGCCGAACGGCCGCGACGCGAAGATCAACGGCTCGCCGATCCCGCTCGCCGAGATGCTCGCGATGATCCCCGGCACGGCCTTCGTCGGCCGCATCTCGACGCACGACCCGGCCTACGTCTATCGCGGCCAGCGCATCCTTCGCAAGGCGATGGAAGCGAGCATGGCCGGCGCCGGCTTCGTCTTCCTCGAGTGCATGACCACCTGCCCCACGGGCTGGCGCATGACCCCGGTGGAATCCATCAAGTATCACGAAGAAGTGATCCTGAAGGAGAAGCCCGTCGGCATCATCAAGGACTGGGACCCGGCGACCCACCCGGCCGTCGAAGCAGCCCTGCCCAAGCTCGGCTAAGGAGACCCGCATGCAGCGCGAACTCGTTTTCTCTGGCGTGGGCGGCCAGGGCATCCTCATCGGCAGCCAGCTCTTCGGCCACACCGCCCTCGCCGAAGGCAAGCGGGCCATGTACTTCAGCATGTTCCAGGGCGCCCAGCGCGGCGGCATCTGCGAATGCCTCCTCGTCGTCGCCGATGGCCGCGTCGAAGCTTCCCCGGTCATCATGCAGCCCCTCGATGGCTGCATCGCCATGCACCCGAACAGCTTCCTCCGCTTCGAGCCGCTCATCGATCCCGGTGGGCTCCTCGTCTACAACACCTCCATCAAGTTCGGCACGTCCGATACGAAGATGACCTCCGGTGAAGGCCTCGGCATGAAGGCCGACACCGAGATCACCCTGAACCCGCAGCGCACTGACATCGCCTACTTCGGCCTGCCCGCCACCGACCTCGCGGTCGAGCAGCTCGGCAACAGCCTCCAGGCGACGCTCATCACGCTCGGCGCGTTCATCAACCTCTCGCAGCTCGTCTCGCTCGATGCTGCGCTCAAGGCGCTGCCGGAAACGCTCCCGTCGCACCGCCGCCACCTCACCCCGGTCAACGAGAAGGCGCTCCAGCTCGGCTACGACTACGCCAGCCCGCACCGCGCCGACCTCCAGAACGCCGGCGCCCTCAGCCTTCTCGGCCAGGGGCTCGCCGCCGCCACCGCTTAGTCCCTTCGAGGCCGGGCAACGGGTTCGCCCTTGCCCGGCCTTGCCGTCTCCCGCGCCCCCACGGAGGAGCCCCCCATGCCGACCGATGCGAAGACCAGCCTGGACGTCGCCGAACGCTTCTTCGCGGCCATCGCCAGCGCCGACATCGAGGCCGTCCGCACCTGCTACGCCCCCGATGCCCGCATCTGGCACAACGTCGGCGGCGAAGAGCAGGGCGTCGAAGAGAACCTGCGCCTGCTCGGCTGGGTGACGCGCAACACCGGCGACTACCGCTACGAAGACGTCCGCCGCCAGGCCAGCGAAGAGGGCTTCATCCAGCAGCACGTCCTCCGCGGCACGAACCGCAAGGGCCACCCCGTCGAAGTCCCCGCCTGCGTCGTGGCTCGCGTCTCCGACGGCAGGATCACGCGGATCGACGAGTACATCGACTCCGCAGCCTCCGGGGTCCTGTTCGCATGACCGACCCCGCCCCGGAGCTGACCGACGAAGAGCGCGTGAAGCTGATGGCGCGCACCATCGACGAAGTCCTGAACCGCCGCTGGAGCGAGATCGACGAGCTCTGGATGCGCGAAATCCGGCCCGTCTTCCGCGACATGATCACGGACGAGGACTTCATCAAGCGGATCGCCACGCCGCTGAGCATGCGCCTGATCTCGATCGGCATCCAGGCCGGGATCCAGGGCCTGACGAGCAGCCACCAGGTCTTCGACAAGCCCTTCCGCGTCGTCGTCGCCCCAAGCGGCCAGGTCTCGATCAGGTTCGACTAGCACCCCGCGCCTCCGCGCCGCCCATTGCCGATTGACGACTGACGATTGCCGATTAGCAGGTCGGTCGGACGCCCCGCGCGTGGCGTACAATCCGCCGCCATGGCGACACTGGCGGTTCCCCTGCTCCAGGCGGCCGACCCGACGTTCGATGGGTTCGAGGGGCTGTCCTTCGCCCTGCTCGTGCTGGCGGCGCTGGCGGGCGGGGTGTTCGTGCTCGCGACGGCGTGGCGGTGGCTGGCGAGCCGCCCGCGGCTGCCCGCGCCCGGTCCGCCGACAACCGAGCTCGGCCCCGAGTCGCCCGCCATCGCGAACCTCCTGGTGAACCGCTGGAAGGTGACCCGCGCCGCCCTCCCCGCGACCATCGTGGACCTGGCCGCCCGCCGCATCCTCGGGCTCGAGGACTACGCCGGCGGCCGGCACGTCGTCCGCATCCGTTCGAACCAGCCGGAGGGCGAATCCCTCACCCGCTACGAGGCGCAGCTCCTCACCCTCGTCCAGAAGCGCGCAACCGGCGGCAGCTGCCCCGTCGAGGCGCTCGACCCCGGCGGCGAGGCTGAGTCCAAGCGCTTCTGGGACCGTTTCAGCGGCAGCGTCCGCGACGAGGCGAAGAAGCGCGGCCTCGCCCGCGGACGCTGGACGCACCAGGACCGCCTCTACGTCGGCATCCCCCTGGCCGTGTGCCTGGCCCTGCTCGCGAGCGCGTTCTCGCTCGCCCACCTCGGCAAGACCGCCGAGCCCACCGACGACGACCTGGGCCCGATGGCCTGGTATATCGGTGCGGGCATCGCCTGGGTCGCGGTCCTCGCGTACTTCTCCCGCAGCAGCGCCCTGCGCGACACGCCCGAGGGCCGCGCGGCCGCGGCGCGCTGGCTCGGCGTCCGGCGCCATCTCCAGGCGAGCACGGCCTTCGGCGAGGCCCCGCCGGGCGCGGTCGCCATCTGGGAGCGCTACCTCGCCTTCGCCGCCGCCTTCGGCATCGCCCACACCACCGCCCGCGCGCTCCCCTTCGAAGACGACGACCCGAACACGGGCTGGAGCCGCTACCGCGGCCAGTGGCAGCAGATCCGGATCGACTACCCGAAGCGCTGGGGGTTCGGCCAGCACCCGGCGAAGATCTTCCTCCAGGGGCTCGGGATCACCGCCGCCGCCGGGTTCGTGGGGTTCCTCATCCTGCCCGGCATCGTCCGGTTCGTGTGGGATGTGGCGCCCGATGTCCTCGAAGCGGAGGGCCAGGTGGGCCTCTCCCGCCGCGCCGAGATCGGGCTCATCGTGGGCCTCACGGTGTTCGCCGGGGGCGCGGGCGTCGTGCTCCTGTACCACCTGCTCAACGGCGTCATGCGCCTCGCCCTCGGCGCATCCGACCTCGGCCGGTCGGTGACGCGCCGCGGCGAAGTCGTGAACGTTCACCTCGGCCGCGTCGCCATCGACGACGGCGAGGAGGACGAGACGAACGCCTGGTTCCCGCCCCCGGGCGGCCCGGCGCTCCGCCGCGGCGATGTCATCGAGGTCGTGCGGTCCCCGCGGCTGTGGCACGTCCAGCGCGTGCGCGTCCTCCGCGATGCCCAGGCCGCGCAGGTCGAAGGCCTCCCCGCGGTCGCGCCCGAGGAGGGCGACGAGCTCGCCGGGGTCATCAGCGGCCTCGCGGGAGGGCCGCTCGCCGGGGCGCTCGCGGGCCGCTTCGATGGCATGGCCGTCCGCTCATACAGCGATGGCCACGACGGCGGCGTCACGGTCCGGTACCACGCTAACGGCAGCCCCGTGCCCGCGTTCTTCGAGCTCCTCGCGAACCTCCCCGGCGCCGCGGTGACCACGCCCTCGGGCGAGACCGCCACCTGGGTCGGCGACCACGTCCTCACCGTGCCCACGGCCAACGGCGTCGTCAGCGTCGACGTCGAGCTGGCGGGGCTGGACGACGAGGCCCGGCGCGCCCTCGCCGAGAAGATCGCCGCCCGCGCCGCCGCCGACCCCTCCCTCGCCGCCCCGCCTGACAACCCCGCCCCACCTGCGTAGGATTGCGCCGCAACTACCCCCTCGCATCCGGGACGGCCACCGACCGTCCTGCGCCCGCGAAAATCGAAAATCCAAAATCGAAAATCCCTCCGGAGGCACCCCAATGACCGACCCCCACCCCCTCCCCACCGAAGCCGAAGTCATGACCTACTTCGAAAAGCACAACAACTGGGGCCGCTGGGGTGCCGACGACGAAGCCGGCACCATCAACCTCATCACCCCCGAGAAGCGCCGCGAAGCAGCTGCCCTCGTCCAGAGCGGCCGCGCCGTCTCGCTCGCCTACACCCTCAACACCGTCGCCGCGCCAGGGAACTGGAACCCGCTCCAGCACTTCGTCCGCGTCATCCCCGATGCGAGCGTCGACTATCTCGGCATCCTCTTCCACGGCTACGCGCACACCCACCTCGATGCGCTCTGCCACATCTTCTACGAAGGCAAGGGCTACAACGGGAAACCCGCCGCCGAGATCACCTCGCTCGGCGCCCGCTGGGGCGATGTCGAGCAGTGGTCCGGCGGCATCACCACCCGCGGCGTGCTCATCGACATCCCCCGCTTCCGCGGCACCTCGCACGTCACCGTCGACGCGCCCGTGCGCGGCTGGGAGATCGAAGCCGCGGCCGAGAAGCAGGGCACGCCCCTCCGCCCCGGCGACGCCGTCGTCGTGTTCTCGAACCGCCAGGCGTTCTACGCCGAGAACCCGGGCCTCGTCCCCGGCACCGAGCCGCAGCCCGGCCTCCACGCCGACGTCATCCCCGTGCTCCACCGCAACGACGCCGCGATTCTGGTTTGGGACCAGCTCGACGCCCGCCCGAGCGGCTACGCCCACTTCGACGTCACCCGGCGCCCGGGCGGGCCCGTGCACGTCTTCGGCATCGTCTTCCTCGGGCTGCCGCTGCTCGATAACGCCCACCTTGTCCCGCTCGCCCAGGCCTGCGCCGAAGAGAACCGCTGGGAGTTCATGCTTACGGTGAACCCGCTGCGCGTCCGCGGCGGCACCGGCTCCCCCGTGAACCCCATCGCCATCTTCTGAGCCGCGGGGACCAACGAGGAAGGTCGAAGGTGCCCTCCTTCGACCTCCGACCCTCCATGGGCGCCGCCTAGGCGCCCTTCACCAGCTCCACGTCCACGCTCAGCTTCACGGTGTCGCCGACGACGATGCCGCCGAGCTCGACCGGCGCCGTCCAGGTGAGCCCGAAGTCCTTGCGGTTCACCTTCCCCTCGACGCTGATCCCCGCGCGCGTGCCGCCGAATGGGTCCTGCTGCGGCGCGCTCCACTCGCCTTCGAGCGCCACTTCCTTCGTCACGCCCTTGACCGTGAGGTCGCCGATCAGCCGCACGTCGCTGCCCTTCGGCTCGATGCGCTTGCTCCGGAACACGATCTCCGGGTAGGTCTCGGCGTCGAAGAAGTCCGCGCTCTTGAGGTGGCCGTCGCGGTTCGCCTCGCCGGTGTCGATGCTCGCAGCCCTGATCGTGACGACCGCCTGCGAGGCCGCCGGGTTCGCCTCGTCGATGGTCGCGTCGACGTCGTATTCGCGGAACGTTCCGCGGGTGGTGGCGACGAGCATGTGCTTCACGCCGAACTGGATGCTGCTGTGCGTGGGGTCGAGTTGCCAGGTCATGGGTTGGTATCCTTCGAGTAGTGTCATGGTAGCTGGCTACCTTGTGTAAGTAGCATGGCATGAGCATAGTTGCCCGCGCAACCAAATCGTCTCGATACCACCAATAGACGCGCCGCAAACCGCCAGGCACCCCAGGGCCGGCTACCCTTGCACCCCCGCGCGCCACGGGCGAGAGTGCCACCACCCCCGGAGGCACCCCCATGCGATTCACCCTCTACGAGCCCACCGCCCTCAGCCCCCACGAGCTCTTCCACCTCGCGAAGGAGGCCGAGCGCTGCGGCTTCGACGCCTTCTCCCTGAACGACGCGACCTTCCAGATGAAGACCACGCGAGGCGTCTACCCCTATTCCAACGACAACGCGCCGAACTGGGACCGCGAGGCGCCGTTCTACGAGCCGATGACCATCCTCCCCGCCGTCGCGATGCAGACCACCACCCTCCGCGTCTTCCCGAGCGTCATCAAGCTGCCGCTGCACCACCCGCTGCCCTTCGCCAAGCAGGTCGCGACCGCCGCCGTGATGTCCGGCGACCGCTTCGCCCTCGGTGTCGGCGCCAGCTGGGCACCCGAGGAGTACCAGTTCTGCGGCGTCGACTGGCACAAGCGCGGCAAGATCATGACCGAGTCGATCGAGGCCCTCCGCCTGCTACTCACCGGCGAGTGGGTCGAGTACCACGGCGAGGTCATCGACTTCGACCCCGTGATCGCCCGCCCGGCGCCCCGGGTCCCGGTGAAGATCTACGTCGGCGGGCACCACGAGCCGAGCCTCCGGCGCGCCGCCCGCCTCGCCGATGGCTGGATCGCCGCCGGCCCGGCCACCATCGCCGAGGTGAAGACGTACATCGACCGCCTGCGCGAGCTCTGCGCCGAGTACGGCCGTGACTGGTCCGCGTTCGAAATCCACGCCTACCCGCGCGACGCTCGCACGCTCGACGACTACCGACGCCTCGAAGAGATCGGCGTGACCGACGCGGGCACGATGCCGATCAACGCCGGCGGCCAGATCGTGATGAGCGAGACCACCCGCCAGCGCCTCACCGGCGTCCCCATCGACGCAGCCCGGGACATCGACGCTATCTACTCCACCGCGCCGCCCGCAGAGAAGCTCGACGCCGTCCGCCGCTTCGCAGACACGATCATCGCCCACTGGAAGTAGCCGCGGCGCGGCGGGAGGACCGCCACAGCCCTTGTCGCGCGGTGGTAGAGTGCGCATGGGTGCCATCTTGATTGCCCATCGCGCACTTCGATTTGCCGTGCCCGCCGCTATCGGCATTGTTGGCGCCGTCCTCGGCAGCCAGGTCCTGCCGACCGGTGCAGACGACCCGCCGGCCTGGGTGAACCCCGACGCCGGGCTCACCGACGCCGAGCGCGACGCGAAGTACCAGGCCGGCTCTGCCGCCTCCGACCGGGCCCACGCGGAGTTCCGCCACGAATTCGAGCGGTCTGGCCAGGACCCCCGCCCGCTCGAACGCGTTAGGCCGATGATCATGCTCAGCGAGTTCGAGGCGAATGACCTCGCCGCGGCCGCGGAACGGGCCGACCTGGTCGTGATCGGCCGGGTCACCGCGCAAACCTTCGCCGGGCCGTATGGCGGCAACGAGGCGACGGTCGCCGTCCGCGAAGTGCTGAAGGGCGAGCCTCGCGAGAGTATCGTCGTGTACCAGTTCGGTGGCCCGGAAACCGTCGGGGGCCACACGTTCCTCGGCGAGGCCGAATGGGACCCGCTGCTGCTGGAGGGCGACGAAGTGCTCCTGTTCCTCGCCGGGAACCAGGAGGACGGCCGCCCTGGCTACCACGTGCTCACCGGGGCCGGGTCGTACTTCTTCGAAGCAGGCAAGGTCCGCGTCGCGGAGGCGAACCCGCAGCTGGGCCGGTTCAGCTTCATGACGCCGGCGGAAGTGCTGGCCGAGGCGAAGGAGTACCTCGCGAAGAATCCCTGGGGCTGGCGCCGGGGCCGCGCCTCGCCGCATCCTTTGCTACGCTGGTAGCAGCGGCATCACCCCACACTCCGCCCGCCCCGTTGCCTGCCTACATGCTCTACGCCGAAAACGCCTGCAAGTCGTTCGGCCCGGTCGACGTGCTCGATGGGGTCGATTTCATCGTGGGCGACGGCGAGCATGCCGGACTCGTCGGGCCCAACGGCGGCGGCAAGTCCACCATCCTCCGCCTCATCGCCGGCGAACAGAAGCCAGACACCGGCAAGGCCGGCTGGCGCGGCGGCGACCTCGGCTACCTCCGCCAGGAAGCTGGCCTCGAAGACCACAACTTCCTCTACGAGGAGCTCTGGCGCGCCTTCCCCGACGCCCACGCCATCGAGCAGCAGCTCGCCGAGGTCGCCGGGCGTATCGAACGCGGCGACGGAGACCTCGACGCGCTGATCGACGAGCAGGCGAAGCTGTTCGAGCAGTTCGAGCACATGGACGGCTACCGCATCGAAGCCCGCATCGGCCGCGTGCTCGATGGCCTCGGCTTCGCGCCCGAAGACCGCGAGAAGCGCTGCGACGAGTTCTCCGGCGGCTGGCAGATGCGCATCGCCCTCGCCAAGGTGCTCGTCCGCCGCCCCGAGAACGTCCTCCTCGACGAGCCGACGAACCACCTCGACGCGAAGACGCGCGACTGGCTCGCTGGCGAGCTGAAGGACTACCCGGGCACCGTTCTCGTCGTCACCCACGACGGCGAGTTCCTCGACCGCGTCGCCACCCGCATCCTCGACCTGCGCGAGAAGACGATCGACGTCTACGCGGGCAACTACACCGAGTACCAGCTCCAGAAGGCCGCGAAGCTCCAGGCCCAGGACCGCGCCGCCGCCCGCCAGGACCGCGAGTTCGAGAAGCAGGAGCGGTTCATCGAACGCTTCCGCGCCAAGGCCACGAAGACCACCGCCGTCCAGAGCCGCGAAAAGCAGCTCGCGAAGGTCGAGCGCATCCAGAAGACGCGCAAGGAAGCTGAGGTCCACTTCGAGATCAATGCCCACGGCCGCACCGAGCGCGACGTGCTCATGCTCAAGCACGTCAGCCATGCCTACGACGACGACCCCGTGCTGCTTGACGTAAACATGCACGTCGAGCGCGGCCAGAAGGTCGTGCTCATCGGCCCCAACGGCGGCGGCAAGAGCACCCTCCTGCGCATCGCCGCCGGCTTCCTCCACCCGTTCGAAGGCACGGTCGAGTGGGCCGAACGCGCCCGCCCGGGGTATTACGACCAGCACCAGGACGAAGCGCTCGACGCCGGCCGGACGGTGCTCGAAGAGGTGCGCACCGTCGCCGACGGCGCCCCCGACGTGCACCTCCGCACCGTCCTCGGCCAGTTCCTCTTCAAGGGCGACGACGTCTTCAAGCCCGTGCGCGTGCTCAGCGGCGGCGAACGGAGCCGCGTCGCGCTGGCGAAGTTCCTGATCCAGCCAACGAACGTGCTGCTCCTGGACGAACCGACGAACCACCTCGACCGGACGACCCGCCGCAAGCTGATCGAGGCGCTGCAGGGGTACGAAGGCACGATCATCTGCGCCAGCCACGACCCCGGTATCACCGACACCGTCGCCAGCCACGTCTACGAAGTGCGAGACGCCACCGTCCGCGAGCTCCTCGCCCGCCGCAAAGAGTGACGCCCGCGGCGCACCTCGCGCCGCGAGCCGGGCGGTCGCTCCGCTCCCGCCCTCGCAGCCCCGGACGCTGGTGGCCTACCGGTGTGGCATTTGTGGGCTGCCGCCCGGGCCCACCAGGGGCCCGGGCTACACCCGGCATCGGCGCCGCGAGCCCCGGTGACGCACAGCGGTGGTCGCCGAGCCCAGCCCTGGCGGCGCGTTATCAGTAGCGCGCGCGTGAGCAAGCGCTCGTCCGCCCCCCCGGGACCAGCCGGGCGGCGCGCAGCAGGCCCGGCCGCCCTGCTCCAGCGCGCGACCCCGCCTGCACCGGGGGTGATGCACCTCGCGCCGCGAGCCGGGCGGTCGCTCCGCTCCCGCCCTCGCAGCCCCGGACGCTGGTGGCCTACCGGTGCGGCATGGTACGGACAGTCCCGCGGAGCACTGCTCCGCGGCTACGCCTGCGGCGCCATCCCGCGCGGCGTGTCCGGGCACGGGGCACAGGGGAGGCAGGGCGGGGCGGGGTACGCCTTGACGCCCGCGGCCGCGGTTGCCACGCTCCCCGCACACCACCGGAGGCCACATGCCACAGACCATCGGAGTCCACGCCACCGCCGCGACCGTGCGGGAGACGATCGCGAACATCGAGCTCGCCGAGCGCGAGGGCCTTGCCACCGCCTGGCTCACCTCTGGCGGCGCCGCGCCCGACCCGCTCGCCGTCTTCACCGCCGCCGCGCTCAGCACCAGCCGCATCGCCTTCGGGACATCCGTCATTCCCACCTTCCCGCGCCACCCGATCGCGCTCGTGCAGGGCGCCGTCGCCGTCGACGAGCTCGCCCCCGGGCGGCTCCGGCTCGGGATCGGGCCCAGCCACAAGCCGATGATCGAAGGCGTGCTCGGGCTCAACTTCGACCGGCCCCTGGAGCACCTGCGCGAGTACATCACCGTGCTCCGCGAGGCGCTGCAGCAAGGCAAGACCGACTTCGTGGGCAAGCGCATCACCGCCCACCTCCAGCTCCCCGCGCCGACCGGCGTGCGCGTGCTCGCGAGCGCCCTGCGGCCGAACGCGTTCCGGCTCTGCGGCGAAATCGCGGAGGGCGCGATCTCCTGGGTCTGCCCGCTGCCCTACATCCGCGACGTCGCCGCGCCGGCCCTGCGCGAGGGTGCGGCAGCTGCCGGCCGCGCAGCGCCGCCGCTCGTCGCCCACGTCCCGGTCGTGGTCACGGACGACGCGGAGGGGGTGCGCGCCTCCGCCCGGCAGCGCTTGTTCATCTACCCGCGTCTTCCCTTTTATAGCGCGATGTTCCAGGACGCCGGCTTCCCCGAGGCCGCGGACGGCGAGCTCTCAGACCGCATGATCGACTCGATTGTCATCCACGGCAGCGCCGAGCAGGTGAAGGCCCGCCTCCGCGAGGCGCCGTCCTTCGCCGCCGACGAGGTGCTGGCGATGCCGGTCCCCGTCGCCTCCGACCCCGACGCGATCGCTCGCACCTACGCGGTCCTCGGCGAGGTCGCGCGGGGGTAGCGGGCCGCTACGCGACGCCGCGATGTCGTGGCCGGGGCGCGTCCCCGGCACCCGGCTTCTCGTGCTCGTCCGAGTTTCCTCGGAGGAGCGCGAGCTCCGGCGCGCTGGCGTGCTCGTTGACCCAGCTCATCCGCTCTCTCTGGAGTTCGGCGCAGTCAATCCCGAGGTCACGGGCGACCGCATCGAGCGCGTCGTCGCGTGACACCGCCGCATCGACGATCACGTCCGTGCCATCGCCGGGCGCATCGCGATGCTGGAAGAGCCAGTACTGGCCGAACGGCGCCTCGATCGCGGCGAGGTCGAACTCCCCGAGGTTATCGATTCCGGTCTCGAAGGCCACGCCGAGATGCGCGGCGAGTTGGGGCGGACGCCCGCGTAGCGCGCCGACTGTCCAGCCCATCCCGCTCGGCCACCGGTCCACTGCGGTCACTTGCCTCATCGGCCCTAGCTTAACGCACGAGGGCCGCCAGTTCGGCGGCCCTCGCGGGGTTCGCTACGTACCGGGCGCGGGTTAGGCGACCCCGGGCGGGACTTCGACCGCGCCGTCCTGGATCGCCATCGCGGCGGGCTTCACGCTCACTTCGAGCAGCTCCGCGATGTCGTACGCCTTGATCGTGCGGCGCTCTTCGTCCGGCTGCACGGCCGGGATGCCGTCTTCAAACATCTGGATGCAGAAGGGGCAGGCGGTGGCCACGATGCTCGCGCCCGTGTTCGCCGCTTCCGCCGCGCGGAGCTGGTTCACGCGCGTGCCCTGCTCCTCCATCCACATGTTGCCGCCGCCGGCGCCGCAGCAAAGGCCGTTCATCCCCGTGCGCGGCATCTCCACGAGCTTCGCGCCCGGGATCGCCTGCAGCACCTCGCGCGGCGCATCGTAGATGCCGTTGCCGCGGCCGAGGTAGCACGAGTCGTGGTAGGTGATCGTCGCCCCGTTTTGCTGCTTCGGCTGCAGCTTGCCGCGCGCGACCAGCTGGTTGAGGAAATCGGAATGGTGCGTGACTTCGTACCGGCCGCCGAAGTCCGGGTACTCGTTCCCGAAGGTGTTGAAGCAGTGCGGGCAGGCCGTAATCACGCGCCGCACGCCCATCTCGTTGAACGCCTGCGTGTTCGCGTCGGCCAGCGTGGCGAAGAGGAACTCGTTGCCGAGCCGCCGCGCCGGGTCGCCCGTGCACGTCTCCGACTGGCCGAGCACGCCAAAGCTCGTGCCCGATTCCACCAGCAGCTTGACGATCGACTTCGTGATCGGGACGTTGCGCTCGACGAGGGCGCCCGAGCAGCCGACCCAGTAGAGATACTCCTGCGTGCCATCGAAGATCGGCACGTCGACGCCTTCGTCGCGGAGCTGCTCGATCCAGGTCTCGCGGGTGAACTGTGTGCCGCGCCACGGGTGGCCGCGCTGCTCGATGTTCTGGAGCGCCGCCTGGGCCGTCGCCGGCACGTCCGCGCGCTCCATGACGAGGTAGCGGCGCATGTCCACGATCGTGGGCACGTGCTCGATCATCACCGGGCAGGCCTGGACGCAGGCCATGCAGGTGCGGCACGCCCAGAGCGATTCTTCCTTCACGTAGCCGCCGACGAGCTCTTCCTTGAGCTCGGTCGCCGGGTCCTTGCCGGCAATGAGCAGCGGCCCCGCGTGGTTCATGTAGGACTTCAGGTCCTGCATGATCATCATCGGCGAAAGCGGCTGGCCGGCGTTCCACGCGGGGCAGGCATCGGTGCAGCGCCCGCAGCGGACGCAGGTATCGGCGTCGAAGAGCTGCTTCCAGCTGAAGTCCTGGAGCTTCGAAGCGCCGAGCGAGCCACCCTCCTCCATGATCTTCTCGAAGTCGCCCATGGGGGCGAGGTAGGCCTGGCCGCCGCCCGGCCGCTTGAAGAAGCCGTTCGCCGGGGCGAAGACGATGTGCCGGAACTTGGTCAGCGACATCATCGTGAGGAGGCCGAACGCGCCCACCACGTGGAACCACCAGAACCCGCGATGGAAGTCGAGGACCGTGCCCTCGCTCACGCCGCCGACGAGCTTGGCCACCACCCAGCCGGCCGGCGACCAGTACGACCAGTCCTCGTTGCCCGCCGGGATCTCGTCGCCCGCGATGCGCAGGCCTTCGACGACGATGCCGGAGAAGAGCACGATGCCGAGCACGCCGACGATGAGCGCGTCCTCGGTGCTGCGGCGGTCCCAGGTGAGCTTCGGCGGCGGGGCGAAGTAGCGGCGGTAGACCGCCATCCCGACGCCCACCAGGCCCACCACGCCGAACAGGTCGCCGACGAGGCTATAGACCAGGTAGACCGGGCCCTGCAGGAAGAGGTGCTCGTCGTCCATGCCGAAGATGAGCGGCAGGTAGTCATCGAGCGCGAGCAGCGTCGTCACGATGGTGAGGACGATGAAGCTGGAGTAGATGCAGCCGTGCATGATGCCGGCGAACCTGTCGTTCTTCACGCGGCTGGTGCCCGCGCCCATGGTCAGGGCGTTCGTCAGGCGTGCGCCGAAGCTGGATTGCACGTCCCACGGCTTGCCCAGCCGCCAGATCCGCAGGCGCTGGATGAACGCGCCGGCGACGATCGCGACGAAGGCCGCGAAGACCATGTACATCAGCCATGGCCATTCGATGTTGAACATCACTTCGCGCGAGGCGGTATCGGCGGTGCGCGCCGTTTCGAAGGCGGCGATCGCACCGATGATCGACACGGGGACGAGCAGGCCCCCGGCCGTCACGCGGAATCGTGACTCGTTCGGGCGGCCGTTGCCGCTCGTTTGCGCAGGACGGTGGTTGGGTGAGGCGGACATCGGGCGCATCCTACCCGAAGTTGACGTGTGGGGCGATTCAACGCGGGCTTCGAACCGCATTCCCGCCGGGGAGCCGCGCTTTAGCGCGCGCGCCGCAGCCACTACCATCTCCCCAGGGCTGCACCGCAGGCGGCCAATCTCCCGGGAGGTCCGGCCAGCTCGGCCGCTACGCCGCATGCAACTCTTCCTCGATACCGCGTCCATCGACGAGATCCGCAAGTACGCCCGCTACGGCGTCGTCAGCGGCGTCACCACCAACCCGAGCCTCCTCGCCAAGGAAGGCGGCGTCAGCTACCGCGAGCGCATCCTCGAGATCGCCGAAGTGGTCGACGGCCCGATTTCGGCCGAATGCGTCAGCCGCACCGCGGACGAGCTGGTCGCCGAGGCGCGGGAGCTCGCCTCCTGGCACCCCAACGTCGTCGTGAAGATCCCGATTGACGAAGAGGGCCTCGAAGCGATCCATCGCTGCAGCCGCGAGGGCATCCGGATCAACACCACCCTCATCTTCACGGCGAACCAGGCGATGCTCGCCGCGATGGCCGGCGCCGCCTACCTCAGCCCCTTCGTCGGCCGCCTCGACGACGTGAGCACCGACGGCATGGAGCTGATCCGCACCTGCGTCGAGATCGTCGAGCGCCACGGGTACGGCGCGCGCGTGCTCGCCGCGAGCCTGCGCCACCCGATGCACGTGGTCCAGGCGGCGCTCGTTGGCGCGCACGTCGCGACCATCCCGCCGACGCTCATCCCGCAGATGCTGAAGCACCCGCTGACCGACAGCGGCATCCATCGCTTCCTCGAAGACGCGAAGACCGCCGGCCTGCTCTGACCGGCCGGTAAATCGCGTTCGCTGTATCGCCTATCGGTCCGGAAAACGGGGCTATACGGCCGTTCGTTGGCGTCAGGGCCGCCCTGCTAACGTTCCTCTGCGCCGAATGACGACAGGGGAGCGGCTATGCTCGGTTCCGCAGATTCCTTCGATCAGTTGCCACCACGGTTGCGGCGGCTCGTCCCTCTCCTCGCTCAGGGCCTTATCCCAACTCAGCGGGCTGCAGGCCAGGATACCCCTCTATGGCACGCAGGCTTACCGCGATATGTACCAGTGGCCGTACCACCGGTACTGAGAGGAGGATCACATGGCACGCTTTCTGACCCGTCGATCGACCTTCGCCATTGCGGCCATCCTGGGTCTCGTCTCGGCGGTGTGGATCGCCGTCGCGGCGAACCGGGGCGGCAATGGCGGCTCAATCCCCGAGCTGGACGTCCCCCAATCCGCGACCGCCAGCGACGCCGGTATCACGATCAGCCTCCTCGCCGCTCGCTTCAGCGGCACTGCGACATTCCTCGCTGTCCGCGTTGATCCCTCGGAATACGCCGCGGAGCAGGGCACACGCGTCTTCGGGTTGGCCGTGCCGGCCGAAGGGCTCCTCGCAAGCACGGTCCAGCCCCTCCTGCTAGAAGGGCAGGGCCTCCCGAGCGATCCGGACACCACTGCGGTTCTCCGGCTGAGCCCCGTCGTGGAGGCCGGTGGCCAGCGCCTCGTGATCACGGCGATCGACGTGACCGGGGAAACCGGCAACGCGGTGCGGGTGAATGGACGCTGGGAACTGCCGTTCGATCTCCCGACCGGGCTCTCCGACAAGCTGCGGACAGAAGTCCTGCGGCCGCTCGTTGTGGCTGAAGACCGCGGGATCACCGTCCGCGGTGTCAGCGCCATCCGGTCCACCACCGAGACTCTCGTGACCGTGGAGATCGAAAGCACCTCAGCCGTCGAGTTGATCACGCAGCCGCTGTTCTTCAACCCAGGTCTGGAAAGGATGCCTGGCGCGCTGGCGGAAGAGAAGGATGGTGGTCGGCTTCGGACGTACTCGTTCCCTGCGACTCCATTCGGTGCTTCCGGCTCCATGCTCATCCAGACGCTCGTTCGCCGCGAGGATTCCAGCGCTACGACCGAGCAGCTCGATCTCAACTCGCTGATGAGCCGCCATGGCTCTTCCGGCAAAGCTGGTGAGAGCCTGGCTATCGGTCCTGGCGACGTTGACGTCGTGGGCGGCGGAGATTCCCGGCTACTCTCGGTCGTCTTCCAGGATGCGCAGTTCGGCACGTCCGAGTATTCCGTCATCCAGCTGACGCTGCGCGGCAACTGGGACCGGCGCCACGGTGAGCTCCTTTCGGCAACGGGAGAAGCGTTGGTCCTGGACTCGCAGGAGAGCAGTTATCGAAAGGATCTCGCCGGCGTCGTTACGGAAGGTACCACCGTATTCTCGTTCCGCTACGACCGCCCGGAGGACATCGCCGGCGTGGTTCAGCTCACCTATCCGGCACCCTCCGAGCTGATCCAGGGCCGCTGGGAAGTCCAGTTCGAGCCGATGAGCCGGTGATCGGTGCGCCGCGCGCCTACGGGCTCGCGGCCACCGGGCGGCGCGCCCACGCCTCCCACAGGCCCCAGGCGACCTTGTTCGAGCCATCCGCGCGGCGCAGGCCCACGTCCTTGATCGCGCCCGCCACGCCTGTCGAGGCGAACGCGGGGTCCCGCGAGGCGAGCCAGATGACCGCGCCGAAGCCGAGCTCCTGCGCCTCCGTGAGCAGCCGCGTGAGGTAAGCCTGCTGCTCCTCCGGCGTGCCCACCGCGCGCTTGCCCTCGACCGGCGCCGAGGGGTATGCCGTCTCCGAGATGATCACCTCGCCGTCGAAGTGCTCCACGAGCTGGCTGAAGTAGTCCGCCCGGATGTCGGCCACGCTGGGCACGTCGCCCATGTAGGGATAGGTGCTGATCGCCAGCACGTCCATCACGCCGTCGAACGCGTCGACCACCTCCCAGTGCGGCGGGTGGATCTCCGCGAGCGTCCCCTCCAGGTCTTCGAGCTGGAACGTCGGGAACACCTTCGTCTCCGGCCGGTTCGCCTTGGCGATGCCGTAGGCCTCCTTATAGAGGGAGAGGAACGCCGCGAACTGCTCCGGCTTTCGCTCGTAGAGCATGTTCACTTCGACGCCGAGCGCCAGGTAGTCCGGTTCGTACGTCTTGATCACGTAGGTCGTGTACTGGATGAACGCCTCGCGCAGGCGCGGGTCGTTGAACCCGGTGTTCGCGTCGATGCCGGCGGGCAGGTTCGCGATCCGGCTGCGCTGGACTACGCCGTCCGTCGGGTCGATCGCGTAGAAGAGCTGGAGGTGCCCGTACTGCTCCAGCAGGTCCGTCTCGAGTTGCGTCGTCTCGCGGGTCGCCTGGGAGATGCCCCCGCCGGGCAGGAAGTCCTCCCATGGCGGCGTCCGCTGGATGAGGACGATGTCGCCGTGTTCGGCGGCGGTGGCGAAGGCCTGGATGTAGCCCTCCTGCGTCACCTCCGCCGGGATGGCGCTGAACCCGAGCAGCGGCGTCCGGGCGTCGCCTTCGCGGGCCGCGCGCGTGATCTCCGGGCCAGGGCCGCCGCCGTTTCCGTCGCCCTCATCGTCGCCGGTCTCGCAACCGGAAAGGAACAACGCGAAGAGCAACAGCGTTGCTAGAATGCCGATCGGCGAGGTGCGCCGGAAGCGGCGAGGAGTCTCCATGCGGGTCACGTTCCTCGGGGCGGTGCTGCTCGGCCTGGTCATCGGCCTGTCGGTGGCGGGTGTCCGCTGCGTCATGCGCGATTCATCCGGCGATGGGGTCGAAGCCGCCGCGCCGGATAAGCCCGCGCCCGCCGGCTCTCCCCGCGCCACGGCCGACGAATGGGCCACCGCCTGGACCGCCGGCAACACGAACGCGCTCTACCAGCTGCTCGAACCCGCTACCCAGGCCGTTGTCCCTTCCGCTGCCTTCCTCGATGACTACAGCAGCTTCGAGATCGAGTTCACCCTTCGCAGCCTGACCGCGACGGTGCTGACCGCCCAGGACGGCCGCGCCGAGCTCGCCGTCAAAGCTACCACAGCCTATTTCGGGCAGATGGAATACACCATCGCGCTTAACCTGGTCGAGACCCCCGGCCGCTGGCTCGTCGCCTGGGACCGCGCCGCCATCCACCCCGACCTCGGCCCCGGCCGCAGCGCGCGCAGCACCATCCAGCGCCCCGTCCGCGGCGCCATCCTCGACCGCGACGGCGTCCAGCTCGCCGTCACCCAGGACATCCGCATGGTCGGGCTCAACCGCGCCCTCGTGACCGACCGCGACGCCGTCATCGCGGCGCTGGCGAACTTCGGCATCAGCGCCGACACCGTGAACGCGGCCTTCGCGGCGCCCGGCGGCCCCCAGCAGCGCATCCCCGTCGCGCCGATCAGCGATGCCCAGGCGGCGGACGCAAGCACGCAGCTCCGCGCGATCCCGGGCGTGCTGCTCTTCTTCGAATCCCGCCGCGTGCACCCGCTCGGCGCGGCCGGCGCGCAGGTCATCGGCTACACGCGCGAGCTCACCGCAGAGGAGCTCGAGAAGCGCGCCGGCACCGGCTACCGCGCCGGCGACCGTGTCGGCGCGGCCGGGCTGGAGGAGGCGCTCGAAGAGAGCCTCGCCGGCCGCATCGGCGGCGAGCTCGTCGTCGTCGACGCCGCCGGCGACCCCGTGAAGACGCTCGCCACGAGCGAGTACGTCGCGCCGAAGGACGTGAAGACCACGCTCGACGCGGACGTCCTGGCCACGGCGCAACAGCGCCTCGGCGAGCGCGTCGGCTCGGCCGTCGTCATGGACCCCACGACCAACGCCATCCTCGCGATCGTCAGCTCGCCCTCGTTCGACCCCGACGCCTTCGAACGCAACGATGCCGCGGCCCTCGCGGCGATCACGTCGGCCGCGCACGGGCCGCTGGTGAACCGCGCCACCGGCGGCACCTATTCGGCCGGCTCCACCTTCAAGCTGATCACCGGCGCGGCGGGCCTGATCTACGGCGGCTACTCCGTGGGCGACACCATCTTCTGCGGCGCGATCTGGGACGGCGTCGACCCGCCCCGCCGCAACTGGGAGGGCACCCAGGGGCCGCTCACCATCGCCGGCGGGCTCATGCGCTCCTGCAACCCGGTCTTCTACGAGATCGGGCTCAAGCTCTACGACACCGACAACCTGCTTTCGCAGATGGCGCGCGAGTTCGGGTTCGGCGCGCCCACCGGCGTCGTTGGCATCGCCGACGAAGCCGGCCTCGTGCCGGACGCGGCCTGGAAGAAGGAGGAGCGCAACGAGCCCTGGTACCCCGGCGACGACGTGAACCTCGCCATCGGCCAGGGCGACCTGCTGATCACGCCGCTCCAGCTCGCGAACGCCTACACCACGTTCATCACGAAGCAGCTCCGCATGCCCGTCCTGCTCGAAGGCGAAACCGCGACGAAGAAGGGCGACATCGCGCTCACCGACGCCCAGTGGAACCACCTCATGCAGGGCCTCCGCCTGGTCACGAGCCCGACCGGCACCGCCTCCGCCGCCTTCGCGAACGCCGGGTACACCAACTTCGCGGGCAAATCCGGCACCGCCGAGGACGCGGGCACGCAGCAGCACGTCCTGTTCGTCGCCTTCGCGCCCGCGAGCGCCCCGGCCGCCGTCGCCGCGGTCGTCCTCGACGACGGTGAGTCCGGCTCCATCGAAGCCGGCCCCATCGCCCGCGACATCGTCCTCGCCGCGATGGAGTGACCTCCGCCCACTGCCCGCCGTCGCCTCCGCCGAAGGACCGACCCCTCCTGTGATGCCGTGCACAGAGCCTGTCGGCGGGCCGGGGTACGGTCGATTCATCCCAGCATGAGGCAGTTGACCATGCAGACCGATCTCCAGACCCAGGCCACCGTCGCCATCGCCGAGCGCGAGCGAGACGTCCAATCGCACCTCCTGACCGGCGAGGCGTGGGTCGCGCCCACCGGCTTCCGCGGGCTCATGCGGCGGGTTGCCATCCGCGTACGCGGGCTCGAAGTGCAGCAGCAGCTCGAACAGACCTGGCACGCCAACGCCGCCCGCCGCAAGCTCCAGACCGGCCGCGGCTGGTAGCGACACCCGTACCCACCGCCCCTCGGCCCTCCGGGCGTGCACCGCGTAGACTGGCCCCGTGCAGCAGCTCATCGGGCACGACGCCATCCTCCGCGAGTTGCGCGGCCTCGCCCTGGGGGATGACCCGCCCCATGCGCTCCTCTTCGCGGGGCCCGAAGGCACCGGCCGCGTCCTCCTCGCCCGCGAGTACGCGCGGCTCCTGAACTGCGAGCGCGCAGCGCCGCCGCCCGCGGGCGCGGCCTTCGCCGGCTTCGAACCCCCGCCCGTGGACCCGGAGGAGCTCCCTTGCGGCGAGTGCCGCTCCTGCCGCCTCATCGCCGAAGGCTCCCACCCCGACGTCATCGTCATGTCGCCCGGGGACACGCTCTGCCGGCCGCGCGGCGGCGAAAGCTCGCACGCCAAGCACCCCGATTCGCGCGACATCCGCATCTGCCAGGTGCGCGGCGCGATCGAGCTCGCCGCCCGCTACCCCTTCGAAGCCCGCTACCGCCTGGTCATCATCGAACCCGCCGACCGGCTCGCCCGCGAAGCCTCCCACGCCATCCTCAAGACGCTCGAAGAGCCGCCGCCGCACACCTTCTTCGCGCTCGTCACGGCCGCGCCGGAGGTGCTGCTCGAGACGATCATCAGCCGCTGCCGCCGGATCGATGTCCGCCCGGTGCCCCGCTCCGAGGTGGAGGAGGGGCTGCTCGCGCGCGGCATCGAATCCGGGCTCGCCGCCCGTGCCGCCGCCGCTGCCCGCGGGCGCCCCGGCCGCGCCATCGCCTTCGCCGAAAACCCCGACGACATGGCCCGGCGCGAACGCATGCTCGAAAAGTGCACCCGCGTCGCCGGCGAGGGGCTCAAGGGCCGCTTCGACTACGCCGAGGGCCTCGCCGACCGCTACCGCTCGCAGCGGGCGTCCGTGCTCGAAGAGCTGGACGCCTGGGAGGCGCTCTGGGAGCAGGAGCTCCTCGCCGCCGCCCGCGACGGCAGCGCCGATACCGCGCGCCTCGCCGGCACGCTCGATGCGCTTCGCGCCGTCGCCGCCTGCCGGGAGCACCTGCTGGCGAACGTCATCGCACGGGCCGCAATCGAGCTCATGCTCCTGAGCTTCCCCCGCCGTACACTGGAAGCAGCCCCCGAGGATGTAACCGCAGCTCATGCGTGAACCACTAGAACCCGTTGCGGGCGTCCGCTTCCGCAACGCGGGCAAGATTTTCTATTTCCACTCGGCCGGCATGCGCCTGGAGCCGGGTGAGTACGTGGTTGTCGAAACCGCCCGCGGCCCCGAAGTCGGCCGCGTCGTCATCGCCCCCGGCCAGGTGGTCGTGAACGAGCTCGGTCGCGAAGAGCTCAAGCCGATCCTGCGTCTCGCCACCGACGCCGATATCCGCCGCGCGGACGCCCTCCGCGCGCGAGCAGAGGAGGTCCTCCCCGAGGCGCGACGCCTCGCCGGGGAGGCCGGGTTTCCCGCCCGGATCGATGCCGCCGAGTTCACCCTCGACGGGCGGCGCGTAACCTTCTCGTTCACCAGCGAAGATCGCCTCGACTACCGCGAGTTCCTCCGCCGCGCCCACGACCGCTTCGCCGTGAAGGTCGACATGAAGCAGCTCGGCGCCCGCGACCGCGCGAAGATGGCCGGCGGCTACGGCATCTGCGGCCGCGAGCTCTGCTGCGCCAACTGGCTCGCGACCTTCCCGTCGATCTCCATCCGCATGGCCAAGGAGCAGGAGCTCCCGCTCAACCCGCAGAAGATCAGCGGGCTCTGCGGCCGCCTCCTCTGCTGCCTCTCCTACGAAGAGGAAGGCTACAAGGAGATGCGGAAGACGTTGCCGAAGCTCGGCCAGCGCTGCAGCACGCCCACCGGCGAAGGCAAGGTTATCAGCGTCAACATCCTCCGCCGTCAGGTCACGCTCATCGTCGAAGGCCAGCGGATCGAAGTCGGCGATCGCGACCTCGGCACGGTGGTGCGCTGGGACCCGGCGGGGAAGAACCTGGAGCCGCCGCCCAGCATCTCCCGCGCCGACGCGATCGCGGCAGGGATGATCGAGGCCACCGAAGAGGACCTGCTCGAAGCCGAGCTTGCCGCGAACCCCGTGGAGGACTGGCTCCCTGCGCCGGGCGGCAGCGAACCGGCCGGGCGCGGCCGGCTCCCGGGTGGGGGCCCGCGTAAGCAGTCGCGCCCGCGCCCGGAACAGCCGCAGCAGGAGCCCGGCGCCGCGGGTGGCCGCCGCGAACCGCAGCCCGCCGGCCAGGGACGGCGCCGCCCCCGGGGAAGCTCGCCGGATGGCGCCCCGCCCGGTGACCGCCCCGCCCGCCAGGGCCAACCCCGCGACGGCGCACCGCGCGAAGGCGGCCAGCGTGGCCAACCCCGCGACGGCGGCCAGCGCGCCCCCCGCGGACAGCGCCCGCCGCAGGAGCCGCTTTCGCTGCCGCAGGGCCGCGCGTTCGTGCGCGGCGAAGGGCCCGCCGGCGACCGGCCCGCACCTCCCCCGCGCCCGCCGCGCGCCGAGACCCCGAAGCCACCCGCCGCGGACGGCTCACCCGCGGACGCCAGCTCCCCCGGCGACGGGCAGTCGCGCCGCCGCCGCGGCCGCCGCGGTCGCGGCCCCGCCGGAAACACATCCGGCGACGGCGCCCCACCCCAGTCGGACTAAGGACTCCGGACTAAGGACTCCCATCGCGAAGCCGTGCCCACCGCCCCGTACGCGCATTAACTGCTCGTATACGTGTGGTTCGTCAGTGCTGTTTTGCAATGGATGGGGGGCTTCCCGTAGTGCTGGAAGTGCCGCGCGCTGCCGATGATCAGCCCACATCGCACACGGTCACAGCGACCGGGAAGGCAATGGCAAGGGTAATCAGCGAATTCGTGACTTGTGTCACTGTATTCCGCCTTTCGACGGAGTGATGCTTGGTACGGACTGCTGACGAAACAGGAGCTGCCAGCGAGCACCATTAGCGATGTAGCCGGGTAGCCGGCGCGGGAGGGAAACACCATGGCACAGATCACGAACATCGACCAGGACAACATCAAGGTCTGCGCGCGTTGCGGCATCCGCTACGACTGGCGCCGCTCCCCGAGCTCGAGCCTGAAGATGACCTATTGCGGGTCGCTCTGCGAACGCGCCGCGCTTGGTTTCACGATCGAAGCGCTCCTTCGCACCGAATCGCCGCGCCCGGTGCTCGCCGAAGCCGCGTAAAGCCGCGGTACGGCCGGCGCCCGCAATTGGCGCAGGGGAAGGCAACCTTCTACGCTGGTTGTGCGTTTAACAGTTGTAAGACGGTGGTAACCCCACACCGCCGTGAAGGAGCCCCAGGTTGGAAAGCCCCATCGGTCCCGGCCCCGTCGGGATGAACCTCGAAAACATCAAGGTCTGTGCCCGGTGTGGCCTGCGCTATGACTGGCGCAAGTCCCCCAGCACGACCCTGAAGATGACCTACTGCAGCTCGCTCTGCGAAAAGGCGGACCTCGGTTTCACCATCGAAGCCCTCCTCCGGCATGAGCGCGCAGAAGAACCTGCCGCGCCCGTAGCCTGAACCCCCGCATCGCCGACTACCACAGGGGCCGCCACACCGTTGGCGGCCCCTGTCCGTTTAAGGAGCACGCACCCGCATGGCCGAATCCCTTCCCGAGATCACCCGCGTCGAAGACGAGCTGCGTTTCACCGTCGTCTACGACGAACGGACCTGCGAGCTGACCTATCGCCGCGAGCCCGGGTGCATCCGCTTCACGCACACGCGCGTGCCGAAGGAGCTCGAACGGCGCGGGATCGCCGGGCGGCTGGCGAGGCACGGCCTGGACTACGCCCGCGCCGAGGGGCTCCGCGTCGTCCCGCAGTGTCCCTACATCCGGGCCTACATCGAGAAGCACCCGGACTACCAGGACCTGCTCGCGGGATAGGGGTGGCTCAGGCGGGTTGCAGCTCCCGCGGCGTCGCCCGCGGCACCATGCCATCGAGCACGCGCTCGAGCGCCATCGTGTGGCTGCACGTGCTCCAGTCCTGGAAGAAGTCGCAGTTGCAGGACCAGGCGCCGTCGACGATCGCCACGTCGTGGTCGCCGTTTTCGCCGTGGAACTGCACGTGGAGCCCGTCTATCTGCATCCGGTTCCGCTCCCGGGCATAGGCCTTGGCCTTTTCGACCTTACCGATGAGGCTGGAATGCAACGTTGGCCCTCATTGAGAACACAAACGGCCGCGCATTCGAATGCGCGGCCGTCAGGCGTTTGCGGGCGTGGATGACACATCCATACGGGCCTCGACGCTACGCCCGGCGAAATCGCGTGTCAATACACAGAATCCGTCGTTCTCATAACACCTGCGATTACGTCATTCCCGGAAACGAGTAACCGCCGCCCGCGCGGCGCTGACCACGATCGCGCCCTCCGCGCGCTCTCCCGCCCGCAGCGAGACGGAGACGGGCACGCCGCGCACCGTCCCCCACGCCTCGGCCCGCACCCCCAGGTCGAGCACGTCGTCGACCTGCATCTCCAACTCGACCTCGCCCGGGCCGGGGCGCAGCGCGCGGGGCGCCACGCCGATGAGCTCGCCGCCCTCGCCCGGGAGCAGCGTGTACCCGAGGAAGCGCGCCGTCGCGGCGTTCGGCGGCGAGCCGAACACCTCCGCGCGCGGCCCCTGCGCCCGCACCTTCCCGTCGAGCAGCACCACGAGCGCGTCCGCCAGTCGCAGCGCCTCGTCGCGGTCGTGGGTGACGACGATCGCCGTGGTGCCGAAGGCGCGCAGCAGCGCGGGCAGCTCGTGCAGCAGCTGCCGCCGGCCGGGCGCGTCCAGCCCCGAGAGCGGCTCATCGAGCAGCGTCACCGGCGCGCGCATCGCCAGCGCGCGGGCGAGGTTCGCCCGCTGCGCCTCACCGCCGCTCAGCCGCCGCGCATCCCGCCCGAGCAGCTCGGCGATGCCCGTGGCCGCGGCCGCTTCGCGCACGCGAGTGGCGCGCTCCGCCGGCGGCACCGACCGGAAGCGCAGGGCCAGCTCCAGGTTGTTCGCCAGCGACCCCGCGAGGAACACCGCTGACTGGAACGCGTAGGCCACGTGCGGGCTGGTCGTGCCCGCGCGGACCGGCGTGTCGCCGATGAGCACCTGGCCCGCGGTCGCGCGTTCGAGCCCGGCGATGAGCCGGAGCATCGTCGTCTTGCCCGCGCCGTTCGGCCCGAGCAGCGCCGTCACCCGGCCGGGCGCGAACTGCACGGTCGCCCCGTGCAGCACCTCCCGCCCGCTGCGGCGGACGCTGACGCCGTCGAAGCGGACGTCCATCAGCGGGCGCGCCGTTGCTGCAGCGCGGTCAGCAGGAGCGTCACCGCGAAGGTGATGGCGAGGAGAATGATGCCGAGCGCCATCGCGCCGGCGGTCTCGCCGCGGGCCGTCTCGGTCACGATCGCGGTCGTGATGACGCGCGTCTGGCCGTTGATGTTGCCGCCCACGGTCATGGAGGCGCCCACTTCGGACACGACGGCGCCGAAGCCGGCCATGACCGCGACCATGATGCCGAGCTGCGCCTCCCGCACGGTGAGCCAGAACCGGGTGAGCGGCCCCGCGCGCAGCACCGTGAGCAGGTCCGGGAACTCGCGCGGGAGCGCCTGGATCGCCGCCGCCGTGAACCCCACGACGAGCGGTGTGGCGATGACGAACTGCGCGATGACCATCGCCCGCTTCGTGTAGATCAGCTCCATCGGCCCGAACGGCCCGCTGCGCACGAGCATGAGCCAGACCACCAGGCCGACCACGACCGGCGGCACGCCCATGCCCGTGTTCACCGCGCCGAGGATGAGCGTCCGCCCGGGGAAGCGCGTCCGCGCCAGCCCGTAGCCCAGCGGGACGCCCACCGCCATCGCCAGCAGCGTCGCTCCGCCGGATACGAGCACCGTGCGCAGCGCGATCTCGCGGAGCTGCGCGTCCCCGCTCGCGATCAGGCGGATGGCTTCGCGCAGGCCCTCCCAGATCGCGTCCATGTCAGCGGGGCCCGGGCGGGCGCGTCAGGCCGGGACCGTGCGGTGCCGCGATCCGGGCGCGCACCTCAGTTGCCGAGCTGCTCGATCGTCTTGCCCGCATCGGGGATGAAGAGCGACTCGCCGTATTCGGCCTTCTTGAACTCGCCGATGAGCTTCTGCGTGTCCGGCGCCACCATGAACGCGACGAACGCCTCCGCCTGCGCCTTCTTCACCGCTGTGTGCTTCTCCGGGCTCACCACGTACACCGAGTAGATGTTCAGCAGCGACTTTTCGCCCTGGAACACGACCTCGAGCTTCAAGTTCTTCTTCAGCGACAGGTACGTGCCCCGGTCCGTCAGCGTGTAGCCGGACTTCTGGTCGGCGATGTTCAGCGTCGCGCCCATGCCCTGGCCGCTCTCCTCGCGCGACTTCACGTCCGTGAGCGCGATGCCGGCGGCCTGCCAGGTCTCGAGCTCCTTCTTGTGGGTGCCCGAATCGTCGCCGCGGGAGATGAACGGCCCCGTAGCCGCGATCGCTGTCAGCGCCGACTTCAGGTCCTTCGCGTCCTTCGCTTTCGCCGGGTCCGAAGTGGGGCCGACGAGCACGTAGTCGTTGTGCATCACGAGCTTGCCGCCGACGAGGTCGCCGGCGTCGACGTACTTCTTCTCGCTGGCCGGCGCGTGGACGAGCACGGCGTCCGCGTCGCCCTTGGCGCCCATTTCGAGCGCAGCTCCCGTGCCCACCGCGATCACCTTCACGTCGATCCCGGTCTGTTCCTTGAACATCGGCACGAGCACGTCGAGCAGGCCGCTGTCCTGGGTGCTCGTCGTGGTCGCGAGGATCATCGACCCGCCGATCTTCGCCGGCGTGGGCGAAGGTGCGGCCGTCGTGGCGCTCGCCGCGGTGGCGGTGCCGGTCGTGGTTGCGGCGATGGTCGAAGTCGTGGTCTCGTCGCCGCCGCCGTCGTCGTCGTCACCGCCGCACGCAGCCAGCGCGGGGATGAGCGCGAGCACGGCAAGGATGCCGAGCAGCCACGTGTACGGACGCAATCTGTGCATGATGCCCCTCCGGTATGCCTGCCGGAGCATAACCGAGGGCTCTTCGACCGGCCAGCCGGGACATAACGGCGCTGGGCGGTGGGCCGCCTACTTCATCTCGTACCGCGGCGGCTCGATCCACTGGCTCGTGGGCGGGTTCTCCTGCGCGCGGATCTCCGCCCGCCGCCGCTCCGCCTCGTACTTCTTAGCCTGCCTGATCACGAGGTCGCGCTGGCGGGCGTGCTCCACCTCGCGGCGCACCTTCGCGGCCGAGGCCTTCCGCGGCTTGCCCGCGAACACCGTCAGCCGGTCCTCCGCCTCCAGCTGCGCCAGGTGGCTGCGCACGTTGTTGTCCGCCGCGAAGCGGAGCCGCGGGTTCAGCTCCGGGTAGAGCCGCAGCATGATCTCCCAGCTCGTCAGCGCGCCGTCCGCCCGCAGCACCTCCAGGATCTGCCGTTCGCGCATGTCCCGGTGGGCGATGTAGCCCTGCAGCCGCTCCCGCGGGTCGTGCACCAGCGGGCCATGCCCCGGGCAGATCACCTTCAGGTTCGGCAGCTCCAGAAGCCGCTTCAGCGTCGCCCGGTACGCGCCCAGGTCCCCCACCGTCGTCGTCGACGAGCCGAGCAGCGTGTCGCCCGAGAACAGCACGCCCTCGTCTTCGAGGTAGTAGCAGACCGAATCGACGCTGTGCCCGGGCGTCAGTAGCACGCGCACGTGCACGCCGCCGTCGAGGTCGATCACCTGCCCGTCCTGGAGCGTCTGCACGCCAGTGCGCGGGAGCCGCCCCTTGAGCAGCGGGATGCCCGGCTTCGCCGCCAGGATCTCGGCGCCGAGCTCGGCGCGCATCCACTTAAGGTTGCCGCTGTGGTCCGCGTGGTGGTGGGTCAGCGCCGCGAGCGCGATCTCCGCCTTCTCCGCCGCCGCCAGGTAGCCGCGCAGCATCCACTGGTAGCGGTCCATCGCCTCGCCCGAATCCACGGTCATCACCTGGCCGTTGCCGATGACGTAGATCGTCGTGAAGTCCGGGTGCATCGGGTTTGCGTCCGGCACCTGGACCGCCCGGACGGATGGGGAGACGCGCATGGGGACGCATCGTACGCGCGGGACGGGAACTCCGCACGGGGGGCCGCTATTCGCCCTGCGGGTGCTCGTCTTATCGAACTGCTAACCCCCGCTGAACGTTCATTCTTCCGCCAAACAAGGGGCGCCCGTACACTCGGCTCACCTTTGTGACCCGGAGTGCGAATGCGACGCTGGCGAACGCCGCTGGCCCTGAGCGCCTGTGCTGCGGCTATCCTCTTCGGGGCCGCGGCAACGACCGCCTGCGGCGACAAAGACGGCGGCGACGCTGCCGCGACGACGGCTACCGGTGGTTCGCCGGGCTCGACGCGCACCAGCACGGGCAGCAGCTCCACCGCCTCGCCGCAGCTCGACGGGCCGGCGAACAAGTACTCGCTCCTGAACCCCGACGACGTCGGCCAGAACTGGATCACCGACATCGCGGGCACGTTCGTGCTCACTGCCGAGAACTACCCCAAGCCACCGCTCTTCACGGATGCGGCCTCGGGTAAGAAGCTCCTCGAAGAGTGGGGCTACCTTGGCGGCTTCGAGACCGGTCTGACCCCCGAGGGACGCCAGACCGCCGTCCTCAACGGCAGCTTCTACGTGCTCATGGAAGTCCACCTCTTCGAAGACGAAGCCGGCGCCGAAAAGGCCTACGACTACTTCATCGAAAAGCTGAACGGCACGAAGGGCGTGAGCCCCATCGGCACCGAGCGCATCGGCAACGAGTCCGCCGCCTACAAGGCGATCCAGGGCAAGGTCGCCGGTTCGACGCTCGACCAGGCCGTGCACGAGGTCGTCTTCCGCCGGGGCAACCTCGTCGCCCTCGCCGTCACCGTGGGCGCGGATTCGCTCATGCGCGTCGATTCGGTGCTCAGCCTCGCCGCGATGATCGACGAGAAGGCGCTCGGCACGCGCGCGGCCCCGACGCCCACGCCGACGACGAACTTCACCCCGCCGACCTTCAGCTCGCGGACCCCGTCGCCCTCCACTACTACGAGTGGGTCCCGGTGACGAGCCCCGCGAAGCGGCCGGCGCCGGAGTTCCGCCCGCCGGCCAAGCGCCAGCGCCAGGAGCGCTCCGCCGGGCCGCTGAGCCGCATCGACCGGCGCGCGCGGTTCTTCTTCGCGGGCATGGCGGTGGTGCTCATCGGCGCCATCGCCGCCGGCGCGTTCCTCCTCCTCCGCGACGACTCGGATAGCTCCGGCGGCAGCACGGGCGGCACCCAGGGCGGCGCCGACACGAAGCTCGCCGGCCCCGCCAGCCGTTACGTCCCCGAAGCGGCCGATTTCTCCGTGGGCTACGAAGTCTTCCCGCCGGAGACGTTCTCCCTGAGCGCGCTCCAGTTCGCCTCCAACGGCCTCTTCGGCGGCACTACCGAGGGCGAGGAGAAGGCCGAGCTCTGGCGCTACGAAAGCGGTTACCAGGCCTCCTTCCAGCCCACAGGCCTCCTCGCCGAAGTGGTCCAGGGCAAGTACTACGTCCGCGTCGAAAGCTACCTGTTCGAAGATGTCGCCGGCGCGAAGCAGGCCTACGCCGCCTACGAAGAGCGCTACAGCTCGACCGATGGCTCCGAGCGCGTCGACGGCGTAAAGGGCCTCGCCAACGAGTCGAGCGCGTGGAAGTTTCTTGACAAAACAATCGCCAACACGGAACTTCGCGGCGTTTATCATCGTTTTGTGTTCCGACGGGGCAGTCTTGTCTCGATCGTCCAGACCATGGGGGCGGAGCCGTTCATGACTATCGACCAGGCCCGGGATGTCGCAGTACTGGTAGATGAAAAGGCGCTTGGCACGCGTCTTTCGCCAACCCCTACGCCACGAAGCACCGCAACCACGACGACCCCGTGACCGGCACGCACGCGAGATGGTGGCAGCGCGTGGCCGTGATCGGCGTCGCGCTATTGGCCGTTGCCGCCTGGGGACAGGGCGCGCTCGCCCAGCCAGCTCCCGCCACGCCTGAGGCGCCCGCCGAGACCGTCATCGTCCAGTACGACACCGGCGCCACGGTGCGCGCCCAGGGCGCCGGCGAACCATCGCTGCGCGACCAGGGCTTCCGCGTCCTCTCCGTGCCCGCCGGCATGACCCGCGACGCCTTCATCGAACAGCTCCGCGCCGATCCGGACGTGCTCTCCGTCGAGCCCAACGCCCGCGTCCAGGCCGCCGCCGTGCCCGATGACCCGCTCTTCCAGGGCAACCAGCTCCCCTACTACAACCTCATCGGCGCGCGCGATGGCTGGGACGTCGCCACGGGCCGGGGGGACGCCGTCGTCGCCGTGCTCGACACGGGCACGGACCTCGGCCACGAGGACCTGGCCAGCCGCCTCTGGGAGAACACCCGCGACGCCGACAACGACGGCATCGATGACGACGGCAACGGCTGCATCGACGACCGCTACGGCTGCCGCTTCGCCAGCGTGACCACCGAGAACAAGGCTGGTTGCGGCTACACCGACTCCACCCCCCGCGGCGACGTGACGGATGACCACGGCAAGCCCGGCGCGAGCCAGCAATCCCACGGCACGCTGGTCGCCGGCATCATCGGCGCTGCCGGGAACAACAACACCGGCATCGCCGGCGCCGCCTGGAACGTCCGCATCATGACCGTGAAGGTGCTCGACTGCGGGCCCTTCGGGGGCGAACCGCAGGGATGGATCTCGGATGTCGCCGCCGGCATCGACTACGCCCGCCGCATGGGCGCGGACGTGATCAGCCTGAGCCTCTCCGCGAACGTGGCAGCCCAGAACGCCGACACGCACCAGCTCCGCACCGCCATCGCCGCTGCAGAAGCGGAGGGCGTGATCATCGTCGCGGCCGCCGGCAACCATTCCACCACCTCGACCCAGCCCGGCCCGGGCTACCCGGCCGCCTACACGCAGTTCGCCAACGTCATCGCCGTCGGCGCGTCGGACATCAACGGCAACTGGGCCACCTACAGCAACTACGGCCCCGCCCTCGACCTCGCCGCCCCCGGCGTCGGCATCGTCGGCACGGTGCGCACGAACAACGGATTCACGCCCGCCTACGGCACCGCGCCCGTCGGCACGAGCTTCGCGACGCCGCTTGTGAGCGCGCTCTTCGCGCTGGTGAAGACGCGCAACAGCGCGCTGACCATGCAGGAATACGTCGACATCGTGAAGGACGCCGCGACGCCCCCGGCAGCTGCCACCCATGGCGGCAACTGGGCCGGCGCCGGCATCGTCCACTACGGCCGCGCGCTCGCCAGCGTGCCCATGACCCTGAGCGGCGACGTGCTCCACAACTGGCAGGACGTCCCCGCCGGCACAGAGGTCCGCGCCCTGGTGAACGGCGTCGAATGCGGACGCACCACCGCGTTCCAGTTCGGCGGCGTCCCCCGGTCGCTCTACGAGCTCCGCGTCCAGGCGACCGGGCAGCAGACCGGCTGCGGCGCGCCCGGCCGCTCGGTGGTGCTCACCGTCGCCGGGCAGGAAGCCGAGCCGCATATCCCCTGGGGCGCCATCAACGCCGACCTCGCCCAGCGCAAGGACGTGACCTCCGTCTCGCCCCCGCCGGGCCAGATCGTCGTCCAGCAGCTCGGCGGCGGCTGGAACAACGTCGCGAACCTCGATGCGACGGGCCCCCTGCCGGGCGCGCTCACGAGCCTCCCGCTCGGCTGGCAGACCGTCCTCAAGTGGGACCCGCTCAAGGAGTTCCTGCGGCCGGGGAGCGGCGGCTACCGCCACTTCTATTCGGGCACGCCGGATTACGTGAACGACCTGCCAAGCATTGCCCGGTACGATGCCTACTGGGTGCTCGGCGGCGGCACGAACATCGCCAGCCTGAACCCGGAGCCTTCCAGCGGCCGCGCCATCGGCCTCCAGCCGGGCTGGAACAACATCACCTGGACGGGCAAGGCCACCGAGGTTTCGGCCGCGCTCGCGCAGGTCGCCGGGCAGTACACCCAGGTCCTCCAGTACGACAACGCGACCGGCACCTGGCGCTCATACATCCCCGGCCAGCCGCGCCACCTGCAGGCGTTCAACGGCCTCTTCCAGTTCAACACCTACTGGATCTACATGAACAGCGGCGCCGTTCTGACGATGCCCTGACCGGTCAGCCGGTATCGAGCGCCAGCTCCTCCGCGGCGCGCTCGCGTTCCGGCTCGCCGGGCGCGAACCAGAGGTACAGGAACGCGATCGTGCCGGCCACGACGGAGCCGCCGAGCACTCCCATCTTCGCGTTCGCCACCAGCTCCGCGCTTTCGAAGGCGAGCCCGGTGATGAACAGCGACACGGTGAACCCGATCCCCGCCAGCATGCCCACCCCGAACAGGTGCACGATCGAGACGCTCGACGGCAGCGAGGCGATGCCCATGCGCACGGCGAGCAGCGCGAACAGGAAGATGCCGATCGGCTTGCCCAGCACGAGCCCGAAGGCCACGCCCGCGGTCACCCGGCTTTCGAACGCGTCGCTGATGGTGTCGCCGCTGACCACCACGCCGGCGTTCGCGAGCGCAAAGACGGGCACGATCAGGTAGCTCACCCACGGGTGGAGCTGCCGCTCGAGCCGGTCCAGTGGCGATTCGGTCTGCCGCGCGAGCGTCTCCACCTGGCTGAGCGTGCTCTGCATCCCGTCGCGATCACCGTGATCGCGCGCCCGGCGGAACACGTCCAGCAGGCCGCGCACGCTCTCTTCGAACGTGTTGCGCCCGAAGTACGGCGCCGCCGGCGTGAGGAACGCGAGGACCACGCCCGCGATCGTCGCGTGGATGCCGGACTTGAGGACCGCGGCCCAGAAGAGGAAGCCCAGGACCACGTAGACGTCGGTCGAGCGCACGCCGCCCCGCTGCGCCCCGATGATCACGGCCAGCACCACCCCGGCCCAGAGCAGCGCCTCCGTCGAGATCGAGTCCGTGTAGAACACCGCGATCACGACGATCGCGCCGAGGTCATCGACGATCGCGAGCGCGAGCAGGAACACCTTGAGCGCGAACGGCACCCGGCGCCCGAGCAGCGCCAGCACCCCGAGCGAGAAAGCGATGTCGGTCGCCATCGGGATGCCCCAGCCCTTCGCACCGTCGTGGCCGGCGTTGAACGCCACGTAGATCAGGGCCGGGACCACCATCCCGCCGATCGCCCCCGCGATCGGCAGCGCCGCCCGCCGCGGCGAGGCCAGCTCGCCGTGCAGGACCTCCCGCTTGATTTCGAGGCCGACCACGAAGAAGAAGATGGCCATGAGGCCGTCGTTGACCAGGTGGCCGAGGTCCTCGTCGATGACGAACAGGTTCGCATCGAGCCGCAGCTTCGCGTGCCAGAGGTCGTTGTAGGCGCCGTCCCAGGGCGAGTTCGCCCAGAGGATCGCGACCACCGCCGCCGCCAGCAGGAGGATCCCGCTGGACGCTTCGGTGTGGACGAACGCCTGGATGGGGCGGACGAGACGAGCAGCGGCAAACCGCCGGCCACCATTGCCGGGGGCCGAGCCCCGCTGCCCGTGTGAAGCGCCGCTCAAGCTTCTCCTTCGCTGAATGTCCGGGTGGGGGCAACCATGCTTCTACGCTACCCGCTGGCGCAATCGCCCGTCAAAGGAATTCGGTGTTACGTTTCGCGGTCCCGGGCACCTGCCGCCAGCTCTCGCAGCGCCTCGCCATCGAGCCGGTAGGTGGTCCATTCGTCCATCGCCCGCGCGCCCAGCGCCCGGTAGAAGCCGATCGATGGCTCGTTCCAGTCGAGCACGGACCACTCGAACCGGGCGCACCCGCGCGCCACGGCGATGGCGGCGATCGCCGCGAGCAGCGCCCGGCCATGGCCCTGCCCGCGGAGCTCCGGCAGCACGAACAGGTCTTCGAGCCAGATGCCGGGGCGGCCTTCCCAGGTGCTGTAGTTGTGGAAGAACAGCGCGAACCCCGCCGTCGCACCCGCCTCCGTCTCCGCGATGAGCACCTCGGCATAGGGGCGCGGCCCGAAGAGGTGCTCGCGAAGCAGCTCCGGGTCCAGCCGCACCGCGTCCGGCTCGCGTTCGTACTCGGCGAGCGCCCGGATGAGCGCGATGATCGTGTCCAGGTCCGCCGCGACCGCGGGCCGGATGGCCACGGCTACTCGTCCACCAGCTCGATCTTCGAGACGGTCGCGCCCTCGCTGGCAATGTGCGTGACGAGCGACCGCCCGGTCATGCCGTGGCCCGATAGCGTCTCGAGCATCGCCGCGGCCGCCGCGCGGGCGTGGTCTTCGGGGCAGATCGCGGCGATGGAGCTCCCGGCGCCGCTCAGCCAGGCCGCGTGCGCGCCGGCCTTCTTCGCCGCCTCGAACACCTCGAACATCGGCGGGAAGATCGACGACCGCTGGTGCTGGTGGATCCGGTCGTCCGTCGCCGCATCGAGCAGGTCCACCCGGCCCGCGCCCATCGCGGCGACGAAGAGCGCCGCCCGCCCGGTGTTGTGGATCGCGTCCGCCTTCGAATAGGTGTCCGGGAGCGCCTTGCGGGCCTCCTTCGTCGGCATCGAATGGTCCGGGATGAGGATCGCCATCGCGATGTCCTTCGGGTAGCGGCAGGGCGCGCGAAGGTAGCGCTCGCCTTCGGCCACGCACACCTGCATGCCGCCGAAGAGCGCCGGGCAGGCGTTGTCGCCGTGCCCTTCGAGCTCGCTCGAGAGGGTGAGCAGCCCTTCCTCGTCCATCGGCCGCCCTTCGTACTCGTTTGCCGCGAGCACGCCCGCCACGCGCGCCACGGCACTCGCTCCGAGGCCGCGCCCCAGCGGGATGGCGACGTTGTAGCGCGCCGACACGCCCGGCATCTCGCGGCCCATCCGCACGTACGCCTGGCGCACCGCGGTAAGCACCATTTTTTCGCCGACATCGTCGGTCGGCGGCTGCTCCGCGCTGCTGAACGTCACGGTGATCGAGGCGAACAGGTCGAGCGCGAGGCCGAGGCAATCGAAGCCGGCCCCGAGGTTCGCGCTCGTGGCCGGGACGCGGACGGTAATGGAAGTGGCTGGCATTGGAGCCCGAGAATATCAGGGCCCGCCGTTACGGCCGACGGCCGGGGGCCCGTTGTCCGTTGTCCGTTGCCCGTCGACCGTTGCCCGCGCCATCAGTAGCGCGCGCGTGAGCGAGCGCTCGCGTGCCCCCAGTACCGCCGCCCCCGCGAAGCGCACGC
Organism: Dehalococcoidia bacterium; assembly: GCA_020850615.1. Classification (GTDB taxonomy): domain Bacteria; phylum Chloroflexota; class Dehalococcoidia; order Tepidiformales; family Tepidiformaceae; genus JADZEI01. The sequence continues at coordinate 46,197 of JADZEI010000009.1, forward strand.
CCCGCGTCGCCACCACCGCCCCGCGCAGCGGACGCTCCGCGCCGCCGCCATGTCGCACCGCGCCAGCCCTCCACCACCTCCACGCGCGCCATCAGTAGCGCGCGCGTGAGCGAGCGCCCGCGTGCCCCCAGTTGCTCGCGCCATCAGTAGCGCGCGCGTGAGCGAGCGCTCGCGTGCCCCCAGTACCGCCGCCCCCGCGAAGCGCACGCCCCGCGCCACCCGTTACGTCGCACCGCGCCAGCCCTCCACCACCTCCACGCGCGCCATCAGTAGCGCGCGCGTGAGCGAGCGCTCGCGTGCCCCCAGTACCGCCGCCCCCGCGAAGCGCACGCCCCGCGCCCCCGCCACTGCGGCCCCGCGCAGCGCTCCACCCGGCCCATCCTGGCGTGAATCGTGAACCGTGAATCGGGCCGGGGCACGGGCCGGGCGGCGGGGCCCTACGCCCTCCCCGTCGCCTGCCGCATCTGGTCCCAGTCGATCGAGATGAACACCGCCTCCGCTTCCGCGCAGAGCACCTCGCCGTTGTGGATCGTCCCCACCGTGTAGATCTTCCGCCCCTCGACCCGGTCGATGTGGGCCTCGAACTGCAGCTCGGTGTAGAGCGGCGTCGGCGCCCGGTAGCGCACCACGATCGTGCCCGTCATGCCGCCCTGCCCCGAGAGCGACTGCGCCATGCCCACCATCTCGTCGAGCGCGGCCGCGACGAACCCGCCGTGCATGTGCCCCGGCGGCCCTTCGTACGCCGCGCCGAACGTCCCCACCGCCCGGATGGACGCGCCCACTTCGACCACCCGCAGCGGCGGCGCGACCGGGTTCGCGAGCCCGATGAGCGGCGCCGTGTCGATCCGCGCAGCCCGGCCGCCTTCCTCGCGGGGTGGCGCGAACGTCACGTGCCGCCGGCCCGCGGGCGCCGCCTCCAGCCGTGCCACGGCCTGCTCGACCAGCTCCGCCGTCGCGGCGAGGTCGTCCGGGCAGGCGTCGGTGTCGATGACCAGCTCGGTCGCGCGCCGGATCGCCGCGGTCAGCCGGAGCAGCGCCTCCCACTGCGGGCCCCCCGGCTCCCCCACCGCATCCGCCAGCACCATGCCCGCAGCCTACGTGAGCCGCGCCCCAGCCGCGAACCGGCCCGCGCCTGACAAAAGTCATAGACTCGCAGCCCGGCACCCGGGTGAACTGGATCCATACCGGGACGGCCCTCGCCTTCCGGTATACTGGAGTCAGCATGACGCTTTTCGATGCCTACGAACGGCCGCTGCGGGATCTGCGCATCTCTGTGACCGACCGCTGCAACTTCCGCTGCACCTACTGCATGCCGCGCGAAGTCTTCGGCCCCGATTACGCCTTCCTCGAACGCGAGGAGATCCTCACGTACGAAGAAACGGCCCGCCTCGCCCGCATCTTCGTCGCCCAGGGCATCGAGAAGATCCGCATCACCGGCGGCGAACCCACCGTCCGGCGCGACCTCGAGGTGCTCATCGCTCAGCTCGCCGGCATCGAGGGCCTGAAGGACCTCACGCTCACCACGAACGGCTCGCTCCTCCGTCGCCAGGCGGCGAAGCTCCGCGCGGCCGGGCTCACGCGCATCACCGTCAGCCTCGACTCCCTCGACAACGACATCTTCATGAAGATGAACGACTCCCGGGTGCCCGTCGCCACCGTGCTCGACGGCATCGCCGCCGCCCGCGAAGCCGGCCTCGACCCGATCAAGGTCAACGCCGTGGTCGAACGCGGCGTGAACGACCACACCATCGTGGACCTCGCGCGGCACTTCAAGGGCACCGGCGTCATCGTCCGCTTCATCGAATTCATGGACGTCGGCAACAGCAACGGCTGGAAGCTGGACCGCGTGCTCCCGGCGCGGGAGATCGCCGCCCGGATCGACGCCGACCTGCCGATCGAGCCTGCATCCGCGAACTACCGCGGCGAAGTCGCGAAGCGCTGGCGCTACAAGGACGGCAGCGGCGAAATCGGCATCATCAGCTCGATCTCCCAGCCGTTCTGCGGCGATTGCACCCGCGCCCGCCTCTCGCCCGAAGGCCAGCTCTACACCTGCCTCTTCTCCGGCCGCGGCCACGACGTCCGCGCCCTGCTCCGCTCCGGCGCCACGGACGCCGAGCTCGCCGACTTCCTCCGCTCCGTCTGGCGCGTCCGCGACGACCGCTACTCCGAGCTCCGCACGGAGGAGACTGCCGGCCTCCAGCGCGTCGAAATGTCCCACATCGGCGGCTGACGCACGGCGCGGGCGCGAACGGGTACGATGTGCCCGGCCCGGCGTGCGGCCGGGACCCGCCACCCGAGGACCCGCATGAGCCTCCCCCAGACGCCCGCGGCGCCGGAGACCCCGCCGCCCGGCCCGCTGCTCGTCACCTCCGAGTCGTTCGAGCAGCTGGAAGCCGAATGGGCCGCCCTCCACGCCGCCTGCCCGGACGCGACGCCGTTCACCCACCCCGCCTGGCACGCGACCTGGCTGCGCCACTTCGGCGCCGGCGTCGAGCCCGTCTACCTCTCGTTTCGTCGCGGCGAAGAGCTCGTGGGCACCGCCGCGCTCGAGATCACCGGCGACACCGCCCGCGCGCTCGGCGACCACAACGTCCGGGACTACGCGGGGCCGCTGGCGGCGCCCGGCGAGGAGGCCCGCGTCGCCTCCGCGCTCCTGGAGTGGCTCCGCGAAGACCTCACGCCGAAGGCCGAGCTCTGGGGCATCGCCGCCGGCGCGCCCATGCATGCCGCGCTGGAGGAAGCGGCCGCGGACAACGGCTGGCTCTTCGAAGTGGCGCACGAAGCCGTCTGCCCGGCGATCGATGTTTCCGGCGGGTTCGAGGCCTACGTCGCCGGGTTGCCGAAGCACGAACGCCACGAGCTGCGCCGCAAGATGCGCAACCTCGCCGCCGCCGGCGACGTCCGCTTCGAAAGCGAGACCGGCGCCGCCGTGGGCCAGCAGATCGACCGCCTCCTCCACCTCATGCGCGCCAGCCGCGCCGACAAGGACGAATTTCTCACGCCCACCATGGAGGCATTCTTCCGCGACCTCGCGGGCACGTTCGGCGAGCTCGGCCTCGCCCGGCTCGGCACCCTCTGGCTCGACGGCCAGGACGCCGCCGCCGTCTTCACGTTCGAAAACCACCGCACGGTTTACCTCTACAACAGCGGCTACGACCCCGCGCACGCCAGGCTCGCCGTCGGCCTCGTCTCGAAGGCGCACGCCATCGACGAAGCAGCTGCCCGCGGCAAAACCACGTTCGACTTCCTCCGCGGCGACGAAGAGTACAAGCGCCGCCTCGGCGGCACCCCGCAGGAAGTGGTCACCCTCCGCCTCCAATCGCGGTAGGCCACACGATGAGCGCGGCCCCGCGGCACGCCGCGCAGCGGTAGTCCGCCGAGCCCAGCCTCGGCGGCGCGTAATCAGTAGCGCGCGCGTGAGCAAGCGCTCGCGCGCCCCCAGCCGCACCGCCCCGCGCCAGCGCGCGACGCCCATCGCGCCGCGAGCCGGCCGGTCGCTCCGCTCCCGGCCTCCCAGCCCCGGACGTTGGTGGCCTATCGGTGGGGCATGGCACGGACAGTCCCGCGGAGCACTGCTCCGCGGCTACGCCTGCGGCGCCAGGCCGCGCAGCACTAGTCCGCCGAGCCCAGCCTCGGCCGCGCGTCATCAGTAGCCCGACTGTTAGGAGGGCGGGGCTGCACCCCAGCCACACCGCCCCGCGCCAGCGCGCGACACGCCCGCGACGCGCATCGCGCCCCGAGCCGGCCGGTCGCTCCGCTCCCGCCCTCGCAGCCCCGGACGTTGGTGGTATCGGTGGGGACATTCGTGGGCTGCCGCCAGGGCCCACCAGGGGCCCGGGCTACATCTGCTTCGCGTCAGCGCCACCCCGCCCCTTCCACCTCCGCCCGGCGCGCCCCACAATGCGCGCGATGGAACCCGGCGCGGGCGGCTACCAGTACCGGACGATGCGCGAGATCGGCAAGGACGAACGCCCCCGCGAGCGCCTCCTCCGTCACGGCGCCGACGTCCTCGGCGATGGCGAGCTCATCGCCATCATCCTTGGCTCCGGCATGGCCGGCGAAAACGTGCTCGACCTCGCCCGCCGCATCCTCGATGACAGCGGCGGGCTCGATGGCATGGTCCGCGCCGACGCGAAGGCGCTCCAGCAGACGCGCGGCCTGGGGCCGGCGAAGGCGGCGCAGCTCCTCGCCGCGCTCGAGCTCGGCCGCCGCGCCGGGCAGGTCGACCCCCACCGCCGGCCCCTCCTCCAGTCGCCCGAGCAGGTCTACGGCCTCATGGGGCCGCGGCTCTCCGGCCGCACTCGCGAGGAGGTCTACGTCCTCGCGCTCGACACGCGCATGCGGCTGCTCGGCGCGCCCCGGGCGGTCGTGGGCGGCGTGAACGCCGTCCGCGTCAGCCCGGCCGAGGTGTTCCGCGAGGCCATCGTCCTCCAGGCGCCCAACGTCGTGCTGGTGCACAACCACCCCTCCGGCGACCCCACCCCGAGCCCGGAGGACGTCGCCGCGACGAAGATGCTGCACAACGCCGGCAAGCTCCTCGACATCCACGTGCAGGACCACGTCGTCATCGGCCAGGGGCGGTTCGTGAGCATGCAGCGCTCCGGGCTCGTCTTCAACGAATCGAAACACGGCTGACCGATACTGGCGCCGGAGCGCGGCACGCGGGGCACGGGTATGATCCGCCACGCGCCGGCGCGCGCAAGGGGAGGATGCGTGGCGGCGGTCGCGGAACAGGCAGCAGCTCCCGGGGGCCGGCTCGCCGCCCTCGGCGACCGATCGACGCTCGCGATCGCGCTCGGGGCCGGGCTCGCGGCCCTCTCGATGAACGTCTGGATCCCGTTCCTGCCGCTCTTCCTGCTGGACCTCGGCGCCACCAGCGACGCCAACGCCGTCTTCTGGGCCGGGCTTGCCACCACCGGCCTCGGCTTCGGACGCCTCGTCAGCGGCCCCTTCTGGGGCATCCTCAGCGACCGCCTCGGCCGCAAGATCATGTTCGTCCGCGCGCTCGCCTTCGCCACGCTGACCACGCTCATCGCCGCCGCCGCCACCGAGCCCTGGCACGTGGTCGTCGCCTATGCCTGCCAGGGCGTGTTCTCCGGGTTCATGCCCGCCGCCATCGCGCTCACGTCGGTCACGGTCCCGGATTCGCGGCTCAACTCCGCGCTCGGCGTCGTGTCCGGCACGCAGTACACCGGCAGCACGCTCGGCCCGGCCATCGGCTCCGCCCTCGCGCTGGCGTTCGGCTTCCGCGGCGCGATGGTCGGCGCGGCCCTGATGCCCGCGGTGGCGGCGCTGCTCGTCTTCCTCATGGTCCCGAAGGACGAGGTGGCACCGCGGCCGGTGAAGAGCGCCGGGGAGCCCGCACCGTCCGGGAGCTGGCTCGAGCTGCTCACCTTCCAGTTCGGGCTCGCGCTCTTCCTCTACTTCTTGGTGTTCGCCGCCGCCCAGCTCGTCCGCACCGTCGTGCCCATCGCCATCAGCGACCTCCACGACGGCGAGAGCAAGGCACTCGTGGGCGCGGCGTTCACGCTCGCGGGCGTGGCCAGCGTCGCCGGGATCATCGCTGCCCGGCGGCTCGTCCCGGCCGGCCGGATGCGCGCGGGGATCATCGCGGGCTGCGGGATCACCGCCGTCGCGCACATCCTGCTCGCGTTCGCGGCGGGGGTGCCGCTGTTCATCCTCTGGTTCGCCGCCATCTCGCTCATCCAGGCGGCGATGATCCCGGCGACGAACACGCTCATCGCCGCGAACGCGCCGCGCGCCCGCCGGGGCACCGCCTTCGGCTTCGCGGGGAGCGCCCAGGCCCTCGCCTTCATGGTCGGCCCGATGGGCGCCGCCGTCGTCACCGCCCTTTCGCTCGAAGCCGGCATTGTCACCGTCGGGGTGCTCTTCGTCGGCATCGCCGCGCTCGTGTTCACGCTCCTGCGCGAACCGGAGCTGGCCGCCCGCTAACGCACGAAGGTGCGGGCGCCCCGCTCGCGCCCGCACCCCGTTAGGCCGCGCCCGTGGGCGTCAGTCCGTCTCGGTGCCCACCACCGTGCCGTTTACGGGGTCGACGAAGACCTCGGTCTCGCCGATTTCGACGACGTAGACTAGCTGCCCGGCCTCCCAGTCGATCTCGATGTCTTCGGCGCGGCCCGAGACTGCGGCCTCGGCGGCCGCGATGGCTGCGCCCGGCGTGATCGACCCGGCCGGGAGCGAGGCCGACTCGTCCGGCTGGCGGTCGTCGTCGTCGTCATCGTCATCGTTGCGGATGTCGAGGATCGCCCCCGACTTCGCATCCAGTCGCACTTCCGTCCGCCCGAAGTCGACTTCATAGACGAACTGGTCGCCGCGGCGTTCGATTTCGACATCGGTGGCGGTGCCGCTGCCGCCGTCACGCTGGGCGATCGCGACCACTTCGTCGATGGGCAGGAGCTCGTCGGCCTGCTGGCGGAGGGGTGTGGCGCCGGCTTCGCGCAGCCAGAAGGTCCCCGCGACGGCCGTGATAGCGAGCACCGAAGCCGCACCGATGGCGATGATGCGGGACGAATCCAGGGAGAGGGTTCGCATGTGGATCACCTCGAAGGAGATGCTCCGAGTCTCTCGCCTGTGGATTAAATCGAGCCGATGCGGGCCTACGCCGGTAACCGGACGGTGAAGGTGGTCCCGGCGCCGGGGGCCGATTCGACCCCTATCGAGCCGCCGTGGGCCTCCGCGATCCACTTGCAGATGGCCAGGCCCAGCCCTGTGCCGTCGTTCCGCTGCCGCGCGGGGTCCACCCGGTAGAAGCGGTCGAAGATGTGCGGCAGCGCCTCGGCGGGGATGCCCTCGCCGGTGTCGCGGACGCGCAGGAGCAGCGCACCGCCCTCGGCGGCCCATGTGACGCCCACGGCGCCGCCCGCGCCCGTGTGCCGCACCGCGTTGTCCACCAGGTTCAGGAGCAGCTGGAGCACAAGTACCTCGTCCGCGCGCGCCTCCAGCGCCGCCGTGCCCTCCGCGGCGAGCGAGACGCCGCCGCGCTCCGCCGCGGGCCGCGCGTGGTCGAAGGCCGCGTCCACGAGGTCGGCGATGACGACGGCGTCGCGGTGGAGCGGCAGCTGGCCCGCGTCGGCCCGCGCCAGGGTGAGCAGGCTGCCGACCAGCTGGATCAGCCGGTCCACCGATTCGTTCACCTTCGCCAGCACGGCCCGGTACTCGTCCGCGCCCCGCTCCTGTCCGAGCGCCACCTCCACCTGCCCCTTGAGCGCGGTCAGCGGCGTGCGCAGCTCGTGCGACGCATCGGAGGTGAACTGGCGCTGCTGCCGGAACGCCGCGTCGAGGCGCGCGATCATGCCGTCGAACATGCGTGCCAGCTCGCCCACCTCGTCGTCCGGCAGGTCCAGGTCCAGGCGTCGGCCGAGCGTCTCGCCCGTGGTCTCCTGCGCCAGCCGCGTGATCCGCGCGATCGGCGCCAGCGCGCGCTGCGCCAGGAACAGCCCGCCGATGAGCGCGAGCAGCAGCCCGGCCGGCGTCACCAGCAGGAGCACCTGTCGCAGCGAGTCGAGCGTGCCCACCACCTCCTCGCGCGATTCGCCCGCTTCGAGCACGCCGCCGCCGGGCAGCTGCGCCGCGAACACCCGGTACGATTCTTCGCCACTGCCCACGTTGCCCCAGGCTTCGCCCTCCGCGAACGCGCGCGCCACGATTGCCGAGGTGTCCGCCAGCCCGGGCCGCGCGCCAGCGTTCGAGACCAGCTGGCCGGGCGCGCTCCACGTCCGCGCGAACGGTTCGCCGTCTTGCTCCGGGTCCGCCTCGTCCTCGTCGTCGTCGTCATCGATCGGCGCCAGCGCCACCAGCAGCCCCTCGGGGATGCGCGGCCCCGAGCTGCCCTGCTCCACCGCCCCCGCGATCGTCTCCCAGCGCTGGTCGACCGATTCGTCCAGGTGGTCCTCGACCGCGCGCCGCAGCCCCACGTAGACCACCGCATCGAACGCCAGCACGATGAGCCCGAGCAGGACCAGGTACCAGAGCGTCAGGCGGACGCGGATGTGGCGGAAGTTGCGCCAGCGCATCAGCCCGCCCCCTCGGCCGCGATCCGGTACCCGGCGCCCCTAACCGTCTGGATCAGCTTCACCGGGAACGGGTCGTCCACCTTCCGGCGCAGGTAGCGGATGTGGACATCGACGATGTTCGTGCCCGCTTCGAACTCGTACTCCCAGGCGTGGTCCATGATCATCGAGCGCGTGAGCACCTGGCCCTCGTGGCGCATCAGGTACTCCAGGATGGCGTAGTCCTTCGCGGCGAGCTCAATCGGCTGGCCCCCGCGGCTCACCCTCCGCGTCGCCGGGTCCAGCTCCAGGTCGCCGACGCGCAGGACGGGCGAGTGCACGTCCACCGGCCGCCGCCCCAGCGCCCGCACGCGCGCCAGCAGTTCCGCGAACGCGAACGGCTTCACCAGGTAGTCGTCGGCGCCGCTATCCAGCCCGCGCACGCGGTCGTCGACCGAGTCCCGGGCGGTGAGCATGAGGATCGGCACGCGCTGCCGCCGCTCCCGCAGCGTCCGTGCGACCTCCAGCCCGCTCGCGCCCGGCAGCATCACGTCCAGGATCACCAGGTCGAAGTCGTGCGATTCGGCCCAGGCGAGCGCATCGTCGCCGCGCTCCACCCACTCCACCGCGTGGCCCTGCTCGCGCAGCCCATCGCGCACGAACTGGGCGATATCCGCGTCGTCTTCGACCAGGAGGAGGTGCATCGTGGCCCCGCCGTCAGCGCAGCGCTTCGTGCGCGGCCACCACGGTCGCGTCGATCGCCGCCTCCGTGTGGGCCGCGCTCACGAACCACGTCTCGAACTGGGACGGCGGCAGGAGGATGCCGCGTTCCAGCATCGCCGCGTGGAAGCGGGCGAACGCCGCGGTGTCGCTCTCGCGGGCCTCGGCGTAGTCGCGCGGCGGCGTAGCACGGAAGAAGAGCGTTAGCATCGAGCCGTCTCGCACCACCGAGGCCGGCACCTCGGCCCGCCTGATCGCCGTGCCGAGCCCGTTCTCGAGGTGGCGCGCCAGCTCCTCCGCGCGGCGGTAGGGCTGGCCGGTCGCGAGCTGGTCCAGCATCGCCACGCCCGCCGCCATCACCAGTGGGTTCCCGCTGAGCGTGCCCGCCTGGTAGACCGGCCCCTCCGGCGTCAGCAGCGACATCACCTCCGCGCGGCCGCCGAACGCCCCCACGGGCAGCCCGCCACCGATGATCTTCCCGAGGCAGACCAGGTCCGCGCCCGGTAGCCGCCCGGAGAGCCCGTAGCGCAGCCGGAAGCCGGTGATCACCTCGTCCGCGATGAGCAGCGCCCCGTGCGCGCGCGGCACCTCCTGGAGCGCCGCGAGGAACGCCGGCTCCGGCAGCACCAGGCCCATGTTCCCCGCGATCGACTCGACGATGACCGCGGCGGTGCGCTCGCCGTTCGCCGCGAACCAGGCGCGCAGCGCCTCCGGGTCGTTGTACGGCAGCACGGCCGTGAGCCCGGCGATCGCCTCGGGCACGCCGGCGGAGTCGCTCAGCCCCAGCGTCGCCACGCCGGAGCCGGCCTTCACCAGCAGTCCGTCGTTGTGGCCGTGGTAGCAGCCGTCGAACTTCACGATGATGTCGCGCCCGGTGGCCGCGCGGGCGAGCCGGATCGCGGTCATTGTGGCTTCGGTGCCGCTGTTCACAAAGCGCACCCGTTCGAGGCCCGTGGCCTCGCAGAGCCGCCGCCCGAGCTCGACTTCGCCCGGCGTGAGCGCCCCGAAAGCGGTGCCCTCCGCCGCCGCGCGCTGCACCGCACCCACCACCGCCGGGTGCGCGTGTCCGAGGATGAGCGGCCCGAAGGCGGCGATGTAGTCGACGTAACGCCTGCCTTCGGCGTCGAACACGTACGGGCCTTCGCCCCGCGCAATCGGCACGGGGTTCCCCCCGACCGACCGGAACGACCGCACCGGGCTGTTCACCCCACCCGGGAAGAGTGCCCGGGCCGATTCGCGAAGCGACTGGTTATCCATCCTGCTCAGGGTACCGCGCGCGGAGGTAGGCTTCTCGCACCTCGTTCCCCGGCTCCGCAAACGCGGCGAACGCCACCGCGGCGTCCGGCTGCGCGCGCGCCGGGCGCTCCTTCTGCCAGATCGCGGCTTCGCGGCAGAGCGCGACCATCACGCTGCACGGCTCGGGGCAGGCGATGCCGCCGGGCGGGAGCTTCGCCGCGGCCGGCGCGGCCCATACCGGCACCCGCACGCAGCGCGCGCAGAGCACCCGGCGCGCCAGCTCCCGGCCGTCGGCGTCGAGCTCCTTCGCGCCGCCGTAGCGCCCGCTGTGCCGCGCGAGCACCGCCTCCAGCCCGACAACGCGCAGCTCGCCCGTCTCCCACTGCGCGTTGTGTTCGAATGCCAGCGGGTAGACCTCCCCCACCGCCGCGGTGAACGACTCCAGGTCCGCGAAGTGCGCGCGCCAGTTGCCCGGCAGCGTCCGCGCGCCGCTCAGCGGCCGGTACCGCCCGAGCGGGTCCGTGCGCGCGAGCTCGCGCAGTGCCTCGCGCGTGGGCGGCACTTCCGGCGAGGCGGGCGAGCTCGCGGGCCCGAACACGTCGATCCCCTCGCCGGTGATGTGCACCGTGAGCTGGCCCAGCTCGGTCACGAAGTCGAGCTCGCCGTTCACCAGGCTGCCGCCTCTGCGGCGAGCTCGCTGATGACGTCCACCATCGCGGGGTGCGTCCCGGCGGCGCCCGCGTAGCGCAGCCGCCGCCCGCCGCGGCGCGTCTCCGGCCCATCGAGCGCCAGGTCCTCGGGGATCGTCTCGCCCACGTGCCAGCCATCGGCGATGAACAGCGGGACGAGCACCACGGTCTCGGCCGCGGTCCGCGCGAACACGTCGCGCATGTTCGGCTCCTGGTCGAGGAACACGGTCGTCACCTCCGCGAAGCCGCCGATCGCCGCGACATCGGCGGTCCGGGCGTAGACGTTGCGCTCCGAGTCGGGGTTGCGTGGCGTGCCATGCCCCAGCACCGCGAGCGCATCGCCGGGCCCCGCGCCGGCTTCGCGCGCGCGTTGCACCACGACCCGCGCGAGCGCCGTGTGCGCGCCGATCGGTGCCGTGTAGCGGATGGTCCGGCCGTCCTGCCGCGTCATCCGCCCGTCGAGCCCCATCTCGCGCGGGATCACCTCCTGCACGAAATAGCCGCTGGAGATGAAGATCGGCACGACCGTCACGTCGTCCGCCGCCAGCCCATCGAGCGCGCGGGAGAGCTGCGGCTCCTCCTTCCAGAACGCCACGCGCACCTCCTCCCAGCCGCCGAGCGAGCGGATCCGGTCGGCGTGGGCGTGCACCGGCGCCGAGGAGCTTCCGCTGTAGTGCGACCCGTGCCCGGCGAGCACCAGCGCGCGGCCGCTCACGCCAGCACCTCGCGGATCGCCGCGACGAGCGCGTCGAGGGTCGGCTCCACGGCCTCGCGGTCCACGCGCCCGAAGTGCTCGCGCACCGAGGCGGAGGTCTGCGCGCCGATGCTGACCAGCCTCGCGCCGGCCGGCAGCTCGGCGTCGCCCAGCGCCGCGCGCAGGTTCCGCGCGGTCGAAGCGCTGGTGAACGCGACCGCATCGGCTTCGAGCACCCCGCGCAGCCGCTCGGCGTCGAGCGCTTCGGGCACGTTTTCGTACGCGGCCACCTGGTCGACGTGCGCGCCCCGCTTCCGCAGCGCCTGCGACAGCCGGTCGTCCGTGAGCGACGACACCGGCAGGTAGACGCGCGCGCCGTGGACCCGGGGCAGCTCGGCGGCGAGCATCTCCGAGGTCGCCCGCGACGGCACGAAGTCCGGCCGGACCCCGCGGGCGCGCAACGCCCCCGCGGTCGCCTCGCCCACGGCGGCAACCTTGACCCCGCCGAGCGAGCGCGTGTCCAGCCCCGCGCCATCGAGCGCCTGGAAGAAGGCGTCGACGCCGTTCGCGCTCGTGAACACGATCCAGTCCCAGCAGCCGCTCACGCAGTCGGTCGCGATGTTCTCGGGCCGGGGGTGCACCGTGATCACCGGCGCTTCGACGACGTACGCGCCGAGCGCTTCGAGCATCGCCGCGAGGTCGCTCGCCTGCGCCCGGGCGCGCGTCACGACGATGCGCTTCCCGGCGAGCGGCCCCGGTTCGAACCAGGCGAGCTCGTCCGCAAGCGTCGCCACCGCACCGACCACCGTGACCACCGGCGACTTCAGCCCCACGCGCCGGGCCTCGTCCGCGATGGTTGCGACCGTGCCGCGCAACACCTCCTGGTCCGGACGCGTCCCCCAGCGCACGCACGCGACCGGCGTCGCGGGGTCGAGCCCGGCGGCCACCAGGCGCGCCATGTTCGCTTCGAGCGTCGCCACGCCCATGAGGATGACGAGCGTCTCCGCCCGCGCGGCCGCGTGCCAGTCGATGGTCGTCTCGCCGTCGTCGCCGCTCTCGTTGCCGGTGACCACGAGGAAGCTCGCGGCAAGGTCGCGATGCGTGACCGGGACGCCCGCGTAGGCCGGCGCGGCGATGGCCGACGTCACGCCGGGCACGACCGTGAACGGCACGCGCGCGCGCCGGCAGGCCAGCGCCTCTTCGCCCCCGCGCCCGAAGACGAAGGGGTCGCCGCCCTTGAGCCGGCAGACCGTCGCCCCTTCGAGGGCCCGCCGCACGATCAGCGCCTCGATCGCCTCCTGGGGCAGGGCGTGCTGGCCCGCGCGCTTGCCCACGTAGACCAGCTCCGCGCCCGGCCGCGCATGGCGCAGCAACGCCGGCGCGGAGAGCGCGTCATAGAGCACGACATCCGCCGCTCCGATCGCCCGCACTCCGGCCACGGTGACCAGCCCCGGGTCGCCCGGCCCCGCGCCAACAATGAAGACGTGACCGGGTGTCATACGCCTCCAGTGTGTCGATTAGAGGCGAAAGGCGAAAGGCGAAGGACGAAATGGGGACGCCCAAACTCCCCTCTCCCGCGCACGGGAGAGGGGCAGGGGGTGAGGGCTCGCCCCGCCTCCAGCCGAGCCCTCACCCGAGGACGGCGACCGGACAACGGACAACGAACAACGGACAACGCCACCTACCGCAGCGTGATACCGCCATCCACCGAGATGAACTGCCCCGTGATGTTCTTCGCGTCCTCGCTGGCGAGGAACGCGGCGAGCTTGCCGATGTCCTCCGGCGTCTGCTCGCGGCCCATCGGCACGCCCTGCTTCACGATGCCGAGGAAGACGTCACGCGGGGTGAGGTTCGCGAACGCCGGGTTGCTCGACTGCATCAGGGTGGCCATGCCCTCCCACGCGCGCGTATAGAGGAAGCCCGGGCCGATCGCGTTCACGCGGATGAGCGCGGGCGCCAGCTCGAGCGCCATGCTCCGGGTGAACGAGATGACGCCCGCCTTGGCCGCTGCGTAGGCCGCGAGCGCCGGGCTCGCCGTAATCCCGGCGATCGACGACGTGTTCACGATCGAGCCCTGGCCCCGCGCCTTCAGGTGCGGCACCGCGTACTTCGTCACGAGGAACGTCGTGCGCAGGTTCTGCGAGAGCGTCTCGTCCCAGCCCACCGGGTCCGAATTCTCGACGCCGGCGTTGAACTGCACGTTCTCGGTCGGGATCGGGCCGCGGCCCGCGCCCGCGTTGTTCGCGAGGATGTCGAGCCCGCCGAAGTGCTCGACGACGCGCGCCACGCCGGCCTTCGCCTCGCCGTCCGCCGCCACGTCGCAGGCGAAACCGATGGCGCCGTTGCCGATCGCCGCCGCCGTGGCAGCTGCCGCCTCGCCGTCGAGGTCGAGGATGGCCACCTTCGCGCCCTCCTCCGCGAAGGCCCGCGCGATGCCCTCGCCGATACCGCGGGCCCCGCCCGTCACAATCGCTACCCTGTCCTGGAGCTTCATGGATCTGTCCTCCGAATGTCGTTCGCGGAGTCTACCCGCACTTCGCGCAGCCGTCCGCAACCGTTGGCAGGCCCCTGCCCGGCGCGTAGTGTTGCGTGATGGCAACGGACTACATCTGTGAGTTCGCGATGACGCGCACAGCAGAGTACGTGGTCGCCGCGCCCGACCCGGTATTCGGGACCACCACCGCGACCGCGCATCGCACGGGGCGGGTCACCGGGCGGCTCGACGGCCGGTTCACCTGGGAGAACGACGCCGGCAGCCCGGCCGGCATCCTCGCCGAGTCCCTCGCCCGGGGCGAAATCGTCACCGCCGACGGCGCGCAGGTCACCTTCCGCGTGGCGACGATGCTGCTCCCATCCGTGCACGGCCAGGAGCCCGCCGACGTGCTCACCGTGCACTTCCAGTCGGACGACCCGCGCTACGCCTGGCTGAGCGACCGCATGTTCATGGCCGAAGGCGACCGCCACCCCACGGGCGAGCTCGCCCGCCTCCGCGTCCACCGCGGCTACCCGAAGCCGTAGGCGGCCCCGAGCCATCGCCACTGGTGTACCATCTCGGATCACCATGGATGGTCCGCTGCTCGCCTACACTCCCGACCAGGTCTGCCGCGTTACCGGGCTCTCCCGCCGCCAGCTCGCTTACTGGGATGCCACCGGGTTCTTCCGCCCGCGCTTCGCGCGGCAGACGGCCCGGTTCGGGCGGATGTACGCGTTCAAGGACGTGGTCGGCCTCCGGGCGATCGCTGGGCTGCGGCATGCCCTACCGCTCCAGGAGCTCCGGCGCATCGGCCAATGGCTCCACGAGCGGTACGAAGAACCGTGGTCGGAGCTCACGTTCTTCCTTGCCGGCCGGTCGGTGTACTTCCAGGAGCCCACGACCGCCGCCCTTCGTGTTGCAGGGACCGATCAGACCGTGATGCCCATCTGTCTCGGCGAAATCGAGCGGCAAACCCGGGCCGCATCCGCTGCACTGCGCGAGCGCGACGCCGCCCAGCTCGGGCGGATCACGCGCAACCGGAACCTGCTGCGCAACGCCTGGGTCATCGATGGCACGCGCGTCCCGGTCAGCGCCGTCCGGAACTTCCACGAGGCGGGCTACGGCGTGGACGCCATCCTCCGCGAATACCCCTCGCTCACCGCACGGGACATCGAAGCAGCCCTCGCGTTCGAATGCCCGGGCCGCGAAAAGGCGTCCTGATCCGGCCGTGCGTCTCATCGTCGACGAGAACGTCCCCGAGTCCGTCGCCGTATTCCTCGAAACGCGTGGTCACGAGGTGCTCCGCGTGCGCGACCACTTCGGCCGGATGACGCCCGATGAGTTCATCGCCTGGGCTGGCGACGAGTTCGAAGCCGTTGTCGTCACGCTCGACCGGGATTTCAAGGCGCTCGCCGCACGCGCTCCGGCGGGCGGGAGGCAGCGCTTCCGCCGGCTCGGTTACATCAGCCTGCGCTGCAAGGAGCCGCGGGCCCCGGAACGCATCGGCGAGTTCATCGAAGAGATCGAGCGCGAACACGCGCGTGCCCAGTCCCGCCGGGACAGGCGCCTCATCGTCGAGATCACCGAGTCGAGCTACCGGATCGTCCGCTAGCCCGCTGAGCCCCTACCCCTTGCGCGCCAGGTACTCGCAGATCGCCGCGGCCGCGCGGCGGCCGTCCGCCAGCGCGGTGACCACGAGGTCTGCGCCGTTGACGTTGTCGCCGCCGGCGAACACGCCGGGCCGCGAAGTCGCGCCGCGCTTGTCGACCTGCACCAGCGCCTTGCGGTCCGTCTTCAGCCCGCTCGTCGTCTGCGGGACGATCGGGTCGGCGCCGTAGCCGATGGCGATGGCGACCGCGTCCGCCGGGATGACGTACTCGCTGCCCTTGATCGGCCGCGGCGAGCGGCGCCCGGAGGCGTCGGGCTCGCCGAGCTCCATCTTCTGCAGCTCCACCGCCACCACCTTGCCGTTCTCGCCAATGATCTTCGTCGGCAGCGTCAGCATCGCGAACTCGACGCCCTCTTCGCGCGCGTTCTTGCGCTCTTCGCCGCGGCCGAGCATCTCGTTCTCCGTGCGCCGGTAGACCAGCGTCACCTTCTCCGCGCCGAGCCGCACCGCTGTCCGCACGCAGTCCATCGAGGTGTCGCCGCCGCCGATGACGACGACGTTGTGCAGCGCCGGCAGCGGCTCCTGGAGCGCGCCGGGGAGGTGCTCCTTGGGCAGGTTGCCGCGCACGAGGAAGTCGGTCGCCTTGTGCACGCCGTCGAGCTCTTCGCCCTCGATCTGCATCGCGTTGCCGACGCCGGCGCCCGTGCCGAGGAAGACGGCCTCGAACCCCTGCGCGAACAGCCCGTCGAGCGTGACATCCCGCCCCACGTAGGTGTTGCAGACGAATTCGACGCCGAGCGCCTTCAGCCGGGCGATGTACTCCTCGACGATCGACTTGCGCATCTTGAAGTTGGGGATGCCGTAGACGAGCACGCCGCCCGGCTCCGGCCAGAATTCGTACACCACGGCCGAGTGCCCTTCGAGCGCGACCAGCTCGGCCACGGCGAGGCCCGCGGGCCCGGAGCCGATGACCGCCACCCGCCTGCCGGTCGGTTCGGCGCGATAGCGGGGCAGCGGGTAGCCGCCGAGTTCTTTGCGCTGGGAGTCCGTGCAGAACGCCTCGAGCTTTCCGATCGTCACCGGCGGCTCGGAGCGGCCGTCCGGGCGGATGGCGAAGCCCACCACGCAGGCGCCCTCGCAGAGGTTCTCCTGCGGGCAGAGCCGCCCGCACATCTCCGGCAGGTTGCTCGTCTCGCGGAACTTGTTTGCCGCGCCCTGGATGTCGCCCAGCTCCAGGAGCGCGAACGCCCCCGGGATGTCGTTCGAAACCGGGCAGGCCTCCTGGCACGGCGCCGAGGGGCACTGGATGCAGCGCGACGCCTCGATCTTGGCCGCGTTCAGGTCGAACCCGAGGTAGGTCTCGTCGAAGTTCTTGACGCGCTCGGCCGGGTCCTGCTTCGGGACCGGCTGGACGCTGACGGCGAGGCGGCGATGGACCTTGTGGAGCGGCTGAGTCATGGCGGTCAATCGGAGCCCATGCGGACTCCATCCTTTATCAAGGGATCGTGTGGGGAGATCGTAGCGGGCAGTGCACCACCCTGCCACCTATTACGCCAGTCTGTCGATGGATAGCTTCCCGGCGGTACACTGCCGCGCATGGCCCGCGTTCGTCTCGAGAATACCCACCGCGGCCCCGGCACCAGCTGCTTCGTCTGCGACCCGGCCAACGAACACGGCCTCGCCGTCCCGTTCTACCTCGACGATGAGGGCCACCGCGTCGTCGCCGAGTTCACGCCGCAGCCGCACCACGCCGGCGCCCCCAACTTCGCCCACGGCGGCTTCGCGACCGCCCTGCTGGACGAAGGGATGACCTGGGCGGTGATCGCGCTCGCCCACCGCTGGGGCGTTGCCCGCCGCTCCCAGGCCGTCTTCCACCGGCCCGTCCGCATCGGCCAGCCTTACACCGTGGCCTGCTGGGTCGAACGCAGCGAGGGCAGCGACATGACCGTCGCCGGCGAAGTCACGGATGCCCGGGGGCGCACCTGCATCGCCGTCCGCGGCGAGTTCTACATCATGACCGAGGAAGAAGCCGCCCGCGCCCTCGGCGTCCGCAGCGGCGAAGCGCTCGCCCCCGGCGGCTAACGCCCGCCGCCCCGCCACGAGGGCTTGCGGGCGCCTGCCCGGGTCGGCAACGATCGAGAGGTGACCGTTGCGCGACTTGCCGGGGTGCGATCGGTGCTCGCCCATGGATCGAGCTCAGAGGGAGGGGCTACGTGGAGATCGCGACCATAGGTTTCACCCACAGTTCGGCCGAGCACTTTTTCGAACGCCTCAGCGCAGCCGGCGTCCAGCGGATCCTCGACGTCCGGTTGCACAACGTCTCGCAGCTGGCCGGGTTCGCGAAGGCCAGTGACCTCGCGTACTTCGCCCGCGTCATCTGCGGCGCCGGCTACGAGCACGATTTGCGGTTGGCGCCCACCGAGGAGCTGCTTTCGCCCTATCGCAAGGATAAGAAGACCTGGCCCCGGTACGAATCGGGCTTTCTCGAGCTGATGCGCTCCCGGGACATCCCGGCCGCCCTCGATCCGGGCGACTTCCACCGTAAGACGGTGCTCCTTTGCAGCGAGCCCACCGCCGATACGTGCCACCGCAGGCTGGTGGCGGAGCTCGTCGCGGAGGCGTGGTCCGCGAAGGTGGAGCATCTGTAGCCGTGCGCATCCGCAGCGGCGAAGCGCTCACCCCCGGCGGCTAGCGCCCCGCAGCGGCCAGCGCCTCCATCGCCTGGCGGTAGGCCGGGTGCTGCATCGCCTGGTCCTCCAGCGCCAGCGAGAGCGGCAGGATCGCGTCCGAGCTCATCCGCAGCAGCCGGTTGATCGCGACTTTCGTGCCCTGGACCGCGTGCGGCGCGGTGCTGTTCAGCCGTCCAGCCAGCTCCATCGCCGCCGCCACCGCCGCTGCGCCGTCGTCGACCACCTGCGAGATGAGTCCCAGCTCGACCGCTTGCTCCGCGCTGATGATGTCGCCCGCCATGAGCAGCTGCTTCGCCCTGTTCACGCCGATGAGCAGCGGCCAGATGACGGCGCTGCCGTTCCCCGCCGGCAGGTTCACCTTCACGTGCGGGTCGCCCAGCTTCGCGCCCTTCGCCATGAACGACACGTCCGCGAGCGTGGCCAGCGTCGCCCCGAGCCCGATCGCGTGGCCGTTCACCGCGGCGATGAGCGGCTTCTCGAGGTCGATCACGTCGTCGATGATGTGGCGCGCTTCCTGCATGATGCCGCGGCCCGTCTTTGTCTCGAACTTCCGGTCGAGCGACGTGTCGCCGCCCGCGCTGAACGCCCGCCCCGCGCCCGTGAGCACCACGACGTTGACCTCCGGGTCGTCCTGCGCGTCGGCGAAGATGGTGCTGAGCTCGGAGTGCATCGTGTCGTTCACCGCGTTCAGCCGCTCCGGCCGGTTTAGCGTGAGCGTGGCGATGCCGCCGTCCTTCGCGATGGCGATCGTTTCGTAGCGGTCCTGGCGCAGCATCGGGCACTCCTCGGTTCGTCGACCGAGACACGGTATACCAAACCGATCACATGCGTCACAAGCAGCACGATTTGGTTGACCACCCTCCCCCAACTCGCCGATACTGCGACGGGTCCGCAGGGGACGCAGGAGGGGCTCGCCGTGGGTATGAAGATGAAGTTCGGGACGTTTCTCGCGCCCTACCACCGGGTGGGCGAAAACCCGCGCCTGACCATGCGCCGCGACCTCGAGCTCATCCAGTGGTGCGACGAGCTCGGCATGGAAGAGGCCTGGGTCGGCGAGCACCACTCCGCCGGCTGGGAGAACATCGGCGACCCCTCGCTCTTCATCGCCGCCGCCGGCGAACGCACCAAGCGCATCAAGATCGGCTCCGGCGTCACCAGCCTGCCCTACCACCACCCACTCATGGTCGCGGACCGCTTCGCCCAGCTTTCGTACATGACCGACGGCCGCGCCATGCTCGGCGTCGGCCCCGGCGCCCTCGTCTCCGACGCGGTGATGATGGGCATCGACCCGGTCACGCAGCGCCCCCGCATGGAGGAATCGCTCGGCGTCATCATCCGCCTGCTCAACGGCGAAGTGGTCACGCACCAGGCCGAGTGGTTCACCCTCAACGAAGCGCGCCTCCAGCTCCTGCCCTTCGGCGGCCCGCTCGAGATTGCCGTCGCGAGCACCACCTCGCCCGCGGGCACGAGCTGTGCCGGCAAGTACGGCGTCGGCGTGCTCTCGCTCGGTGCCGGCCTCCTCGGCGGCAAGATGGACCTCGCCGGCCAGTGGCAGATCGGCCAGGAGGCCGCTGCGAAGCACGGCAAGGAGCTCCGCCGCGAAGACTGGCGCCTCGTCATCCGCGTCCACCTCGCCGAAAGCCGCGAAGAGGCCATGCGCGACGTCGCCGAGGGCCGCGAATTCGAACGCCACCACTACTTCCGCCGCGTCGCCGGCCTGAAGAACGACTCGACGCTCGAACAGGAGATCGCCGAGGACACGGTCATCGTCGGCACGCCCGACGACATGATCGCCGCCGTCGAACGGCTCCAGGAGGCGACCGGCGGGTTCGGCACCTTCCTCGTCCTCGCCCACGACTGGACGACGCGCGAAAAGACGCTCCACAGCTACGAGCTCATGGCCCGCTTCGTCGTGCCGCATTTCCAGGGAATGCTCGATCCGGTTCGCGCGTCGTACGATACCGTTGTGGCCCACAAGCGGGACTTTGGCGGTCCCGCCATGGCGGCCATCGCGCAGGCGTTCAAGGACGCGGGCAAGGAGCTCCCCGAGGGGCTCACCGCCGCGACCCTGCGCTGACCGCGCAGCGCCGGAGGAGGGGAACGTGACTCGCCATTCGAACGGAGATGCTGCCCTTCTCGAACTGCGCGCCACCAACGGGCGCAAAGCCGCTTCCGATAGCGGCCCGATCTACGACGCCATCCGCGAGGGCATCCTCAGCGGCCGCTACCCCGCCGGTGAACGGCTCGTCGAAGCGCGCCTCGCGACCGAGCTGAACGTCAGCCGCACCCGCGTGCGCGAAGGGCTCGCCCGCCTCGAAGCCGAGCACCTGCTCGCCCGCGTCGGCGGCCGCGGCCTCATCGTCGCCCGCCTCAGCCCGTCCGACATCGAAGACGCCTACGCGCTGCGCCTGTTGCTCGAAGGCTTCGCCGCCCGCCGCGCCGCCGAGAACATCACGACCGATGAGCTCGAGCGGCTGCGCGAGCTCCAGCGCCAGATGACCGAAGCCGAAGAGGGCGGCCGCGGCGAAACCGGCCAGGGCCGCCTCAAGCTCGTCCGCACCGTGACCGAGCTGAACAAGGAGTTCCACCACCTCATCCACCTCGCCGCCCGGAACCGGCGCCTCGAGCCGATCCTCCGCTCGGTGGTGGACGTGCCGCTCATGTTCACCTCGTTCTACTGGTACTCCGACCGCGAGCTGGCCGAAGCCGCGAACGACCACCAGCTCATCCTCGACGCGCTCGAAGCCCGCGACCCGGAGAAGTGCGAAGAGCTGATGAAGCGCCACGTCAGCCGCGGCCTGAACACCCTCCGCCGGGAGCTCCGCGGCGGCGCGTAGGGGGCGGGTTGTCCGTTGTCCGTTGCCCGTTGTCCGCACCCGGCGCCGCAGGCGTAGCCGCGGAGCAGTGCTCCGCGGGACTGTCCGTGCCATGCCCCACCGATAGGCCACCATGTCCCGGGGCTGCGAGGGCGGGAGC
>JADZEI010000010.1 GCA_020850615.1 Dehalococcoidia bacterium
CGGGCCCTGGGAGCTGGGGGCGCGGCCGAGCGCTCGCTCACGCGCGGGCTACTGATGTCTCGCCGGGGCTGGGCTCGGCGGACTGCCGCTGACTCGGGACGGGGTGTAGCCCGCGCCCCGCGTGGGCGCTGGCGCCAGCCCAACGGATGCAGCGCGGCAGCCCCGGCCAAGGGCGGGAGCGGAGCGACCGCCCGGCTGGTGGCGGGGGCCGCCGGAGGGGCGGGTCGAGCGCTGGCGCGGAGCCTGGGAACTGGGGCGCGGCTGAGCGCTGGCGCGAACGTGGGTACAAGGGGGCGCGCGAGCGCTCGCTGACGCGCGCGCTACTGATGTCCCGCCGGACGGGGACGGGCACTGCCGGCAGCGCTGGCCTCGGCGGAGCTCCG
Organism: Dehalococcoidia bacterium; assembly: GCA_020850615.1. Taxonomy (GTDB): domain Bacteria; phylum Chloroflexota; class Dehalococcoidia; order Tepidiformales; family Tepidiformaceae; genus JADZEI01. Next base: position 384 of record JADZEI010000010.1, read on the forward strand.
CGCGCGGTGCGTCGCGAAGCGGACGTAGCCGCGCCCCTCGTGGGCGCTGGCGCCAGCCCAACGGATGCAGCGCGGCAGCCCCGGCCGAGGGCGGGAGCGGAGCGACCGCCCGGCTGGGGGGTGCGATGCAGTGGCCCCCGGTGGAGGCGGGTCGAGCGCTGGCGCGGGACGGGGGTGCCGGGGTGCGACTGAGCGCCACCGATTGCGCGCCACCGGTGAGGCGCGAACGAATGGTCCCTACCAACCGGCGGCGTGCTGGTGGTGTGCCGCGGAGGCAGCGGGTGTTAGCGGACGGTGGTGAGCCTGGGCGCCGGGATACCCGCGAACACGGAGCAGTCGAAGAGGCAGTCGTCGCATTCGAGCATGGCGCGGAGGGCCGGGAGGTCGAGGATTTCGATGACCCGGGAGCGAGTGCGGATGGCGCCCTGGCGCTGGAGCTCGGCGAGGACGCGGATCGCGGTCTCAATGGTGACGTTGGAGCGGTCGGCGATGTCCTGGCGGGTGAGGCGGTACTCGATCCGGAGCCCCTCGGGGATCGGGCGGCCGAATTCGCGGACGAGCTGGAGCAACGCGCAGCCGATCCGGCCACGCGCGTCGCGGGAGGCGCCGATCCCGGCCATGATGTCGCGCTGACGAAGCTCGAGGCAGAGGAGGTCAATGGCGGTCTTCATCGCCGCCGGGTAGCGGCGGAGGATCTCGGGGAAGAGCTCCTTCGGGACGAGGACGGCCTCGGAGGGCTCAACGGCGATGGCGGTGGCGAGGCTGGCCCCGCCGTCCATGGCGGCGCCGAGGTTGAGGAGGCTCACCGGGGCGCGGAACGCCGAGAGCGGGCGCCGGCCATCGGCGATCAGGTGCTGAATGTGGACGCGGCCGGCGGTGACGATCCAGAGGCCGGCGGTGGGCTGGCCTTCTTCGAAGATGTGGCTGTTTCGGGCGAAATCGTGGCGCGTGGAGCAGCTGGCGATCGCGGCCACGGCCTCCGGCGGGAGGTCGCGTGCGAGCACGCAGTGGCGGAGCGCGGCGACCGTGCGGCTATCATCTGCCCGGGCCACGCAGCGGCGAGGAGCGGTTGCTGTAGTCATATTTCCCTGCTTTTCCCCCGTAGGGATCGTGCGGGGTCGATAGCTCCATAGATGTGACCAATGTCACATTCTCGGGCCGATCGTGGCCGCGCCTCCGTGCGGAGCGGGCCCCGCGCGGAGTGCGCCGGGGCCCACAGTGGCTGCGTGATCGTCGCGCGGCGCAACGCGGCCGTCAGACGTCCTGGTGGGCGAACCAGCGGGCGGCGATGGCCAGCGGGGCCACGGTCCAGGCGGCCACGCCGGCGATGAGCATGCCCACGCTGGTCGCGGTGCCGATCTCTTCGGTGAGGTAGGCACCGAGCGGGCCGAGGATCTCGAGGTCGGGCTCCATGCTCATGATCGCGAGGAGGCGGATGGACTCGACCGGGTTGCCGAGCGCGACCAGGGCGAGCGTGCGCCCGGAGCTCGAGACGGCGAGGGCCATGCCAATCGCGCCGATGTCGTAGAGCAGCACGAGGACGAACCAGAGCAGCACGGCGCCGCCGAGGGCCTTGACGCGGCTATCGGCGAGCACCGAGATGAGCATGCCCAGGCTGAGCATGGCGCTGGCCAGGCCAGCCGAAAGGACGACGAAGAGCAGGTAGTGCCCGATGTCGGCGATGGGCTGGAAGAGCGCGACGAGCGCACCAGCTGCGCCGAAGCCCATGGCGATGGCGCCCCAGACCGCCAGGTTCAGCCCGATGTACTTGGCGACGAGGACTTCGGTCGCGGAGACGGGCTGGGCGAGGAGCGAAGCGAGCGTGCCGCGCTCCCGTTCGCCGGCGATGGCGCTGGCGCCGAGGATGAGCGCGAGCATGGGCACGAGCAGCAGGCAGAGGTTGATGAGCCCGGCCGTGGTGCGATTGAAGCCCTGCTCGCCGACGGTTCCGGCATCGTCCTGGACGTAGGCGAGCATGAGGGCGACGGCGGCGAAAGTGGCGGCGAAGGCGATGAGCCAGCGGCTGCGGAAGGCATCGCCGAGCTCCTTGCTGCCGAGCGTGATGATTGCGTTCACCGGGCACCTCGCTGGAGGGACTGGAGATGGAGGACGGCTGCGTCCACGGGGGCCTCTTCGACGCGGAAGTCGAGGATGCTGATACCGGCGCCGACGAGGGCTTCGACGACCCGGGCCTTCTGGGTGGCGGCGCAGTTCACCACGACCCAGTCGCCGGTGTGGGCGACGGCGCCCATCGACGGGAGCTCGCGCAGGAGCGTGATCGCCTCGGGGCTGTGCCCGTTGAGGCGCAGGTAGAGCTTGCTGCCGGGCGCGCCGGGGGCGGCGAGCTGGGTGGCGGGGCCGGAGTACACGGTCTTGCCCTGGTCCAGCACGAGCGCGTGGTCGGCGACGTAGGGCACGTCTTCGAGCCAGTGGGTCGAGAGGACGATGGCCTTGCCGGCGGACTTCTGGCTGTCGACCAGCTTGCGCAGGTCGAGCCGGGCGCTGACATCGAGGCCGGCCGCAGGCTCGTCGAGGATGAGGAGCGGCGGGTCGGCGAGCTGGGCGACGGCGAGGGCGAGTCGCTGGCGCATGCCGCCGGAGAGCGCGCCCGTCTTCTTGTCGGCGTGGTCCGCCAGGCCGGCGACTTCGACCATCTCGCGCGCCCGGGCGGCGGGAACGCCCTTGAGGTTCGCGTAGAGGAGGGCCGTCTCCTTCACCGAGAGGTCGGCGTGGAAGGCGGGGTCCTGGGGCACATAGCCCACGAGCCTGCGGGCGCGCTTGCCGTGCCTGGCGACGTCGACGCCATCGATCTTGATGGAGCCTTCAAAGTGGATGAGTCCAACGATGGACTTGATGAACGTGGACTTGCCGGCGCCGTTCGCGCCGATGATGGCCGCGACGCGCCCTTTTTCGACGGCAAGGGTGGCGCCGTCGAGGACGGTGGTCTTGCCGTAGCGCCTGGTGACCGCAGTTGCTTCGAGCATGCTTACCACCGCCTTCGGAGGGAGTGACTGGCGCCGCCGAAGATGGCGAGGGGCGCCAGTGCGAGCGGTGCGAGGATGAGCAGGGCGGCGGCGCGGCCGGGGCCGTCGCCGGGGTCGGGCAGGCTCATGGTCGGGTGCACCAGCGGCGCCGCATCGATGACGCTCGGCGCGTGCTCGTAGACGGGGAACCAGCGCGCGGCGAGGTCGATGGCGGACTGGGCGATGGTGTAGGAATAGGCGCGGAGGGCCTCGTCGCGCTGGATGAGCTCGCCGAAGGCGGAGCGGTACTGGTACTCGATGTCGCCGATGCCATCGCCGTTGGCGTCGTAGCCGCGGTAGTCGTCCCAGTAGTTGCCGCGGCCGTCGATCTGCCAGGTGTTGTGGGTCTGAAGCTTGCCGCCCTTGCTTTCGACCTGGCGGAGGTTACCGCGGAAGGTGTTCTCGCCGAGCTGGGCGCCCGTCGTGGTCGAGATGTAGAGGGCGAGCTCGTTGTAACCGATGAGGTTGTGGCGAAGGCGGACGAATGCGCTTGGGGTGATGGGCGCGCCTTCCATGGTGATCCCGATGGTGTTGTGGTGGATCCGGTTGTTCACGAGCTCGATGTTGTCGACGTCCTTGAAGAGGACCCCGTACCCGGAGGCGGGAGACTGGTTGTACGAGAACTCGTTGTTTTCGAAGTAGAGGTCCTTCGCGTACATGATCGACCCGCCGGTGAGGTTGCGGGTGAAGGTGTTGTCGATCATCTGGTTCTCGTCGGCATACATGAAGTGGATGCCGTAGCGGAGGTCCCGGACGGTGTTGCGCTGGATGAGGTTCCGCGCGGAGAAGTTGATGAACACGCCGTCTTTGGCGAAGTGGATGAGGTTATCTTCGAGAATGTTGTCGTAGGTGTAATAGAGGTAGAGGGCGTGGCCGCGGCGCTCGGCCGGGAACTCGAGGACGCTCTGGACATCGTTGCCGCGGACGATGTGGCCGTTGCTCTCGTGGAGGCTGATGCCGTAGAGGACGTCGCGGACGCGGTTGTTCTCGACGACGGCCCTGTCGGCGACAACCTTGATGCCGGCAGGCTCGTCGGAGACTTCGCGCCTCGAGCCCTGGATCACAAAGCCGCGGATGGTGACCCCCTCCGCGGCTATCTTGACTACGTCCGCTTTGCGGCCGCCGTCTATGACTGGCCAGCCGTCGCCGACAAGGGTCAGGGGTTTATCGATGAGGAGGGGGCCGGCGTAGGTGCCGGCCGGGACGGTGATAGTGGCGCCGGGTTCGGCGGCGGCGACCATGGCCTGCAGGTCCTGGGAGGGTGCGGCGGCGGAGGCTGCGGAGGGGTTCGCGCCAACGACGCCGGCCGCGCCGGCCATGAACAGCAGGACGAGGGCGCCGAGCGCGGCGGCCGGGCGGGTCGTGCCGGTGTTGGACCAGCTCTCGCGCAGGAAGCGGACCAGGAAGGGCCCGAAGGTGAGGACGAGCGCGGCCGCGATCATGAGCCAGAAGCCCCAGCTGACGAAGCACTCGCTGTGGAAGTTCACGACCTTCGTGCGGCCGAGGACCTTGGGCGTGAATGCACCCGGGTAGAGAGGAGCCTCGTCGTTGAGGTTGTGCCCATAGTTATAGAGCCAGTACTGGAGATCGGCGAGGAGGCCGATGGGGAAGCCCCAGGCGACGGCGATCAGCGCCCAGCGCAGCCAGCGGTTGCGGACGACGACAGCAGCGAGGATGACCGCGACGAAGCCGAAGAGCAGGAAGGGGAAGAGCTTCAGCTCGAGCACGTCATCGGGGTCGATCTGCTTGACGCCGGCGTAATGGTTGAGGGTGTTGATCTCCTCGAGGTCGCCTTCCATGGTCGTCCCATAGGCGGTGAGCGTGAGGTCGTTGGGGTACTGGGGGGCGATGAGGGTCATGTGCCAGAGCGGCGTGAAGAACGTGACCACGAGGAGGGCCGCAGCGATGATCGCGCAGACCGTCCAGGTATCGAAACGGAGGGACCAGGCGGGGTGGCTGGTACGGGCGATGGTGGGCTTGTCGATGGTATCCAGCACTGTCAGTCCCTCGTCTGCAGGTCCTGGCGGAGCTGATCCCAGGACATGACCCGGGCACCGCTCCTGGTGTTCGAAGCGGCCGCGGCGCTTTCGGCTGTGGCGAACGCGGCGATGTCATAGCTCATCGGGCTCTTGATGCCCGGCATGGCGGCATAGGTGGCGGTGGCTGCGTCGAGCCAGGCGTCTTCTTCGAAGGCGCGAACGAAGAACGTGGCCCCGGCGGCAGGCGCGTTTTCGCGCAGGTAGAGAACCATGCAGCCAATGTCGTCGTAGTGCGTGTCTTTGCCGGAGCTGCGGCTGGCGGCGGCGAAGCGGTCTTCGGAGATGACCATGCCGCAGTGCGCGCACTCTTCCTTGCCGTACTTGATGGTGGGGTCACCGGTTGCTGTGCTGGAGCCCGGGAGGAGGGCGTAACCGCCTGCGGCCATGACCGCGACGGCCGCTCCACCGCCGAGCAATCCAAGGAAACCGCGCCTTGTCGTCATGGCAGCCTCCTGGGGGGCGGAGCTGGGGCGGGAGGGGAGCAGTCGGGCTCCCCTCCCGCGAGGAGGAACGGAACTAGCTGACGAGCAGCCAGCCCTGCATTTCGAGGTGGAGCGCGGAGCAGAACTCGGTGCAGTAGTAGGCGAAGGCGCCCACTGCGTCTGCGGTGAATTCGATCGTCACGGCTTCACCGGGGTCGAGGCTGACGTTGACGTTGTACCGCGGGATGGAGAACCCGTGGGTGGCGTCCGGCGTCGTCTCGATGTTGGTGAGGTGGAGGATGACCTTGTCGCCCTTCTTCGCCTGGATCTGGTCCGGCTTGAACTGGCTGCGGGTCACGGAGCCCCAGACTTCAACGGTGGTGCCGTTGCGCTCGACCTTTTCGCCGCCCTTGTCGATCGCGTGGGAGTCCCTCGCCATGGTCAGCGGGCTGGTGCCCACGGGGTAGACTTCCCAGGCCTTGATGCGGTCGGCGCGGATGCCCTGGGTGTAGTGGGGCTCGCCGATGCCGATCGGCATGTCCGAGAGGATCTGCATGGTCTCGCCGGTGAGGTCGACCAGCTGGAAGTTCTGCGGCTTGAGCGTACCGACGACCGGGAAGCGGTCGATGGACCACTTGTTGAGCGCGACGAGGTACTTGCCGGCCGGCTTGACCGTGTCACCTTCCATGGTGACAAGGTGGCCGATGTTGTAGTGGACGGGGAGCTTGTCGACGAGCTTGAAGGCTTCGTCGCCCTTGAAGTAGGGCTCGCCGAGGGTGAACTTGGCGACGGCGCTATCGAGGAAGAGGCTGATGTAGCCGTGGCCCTCGGCGTCGTACTGCGTGTGCAGCGGCCCGAGGCCCACTTCGACGCGACCGGCGACGACCGAGTCCAGCTTCAGGACCGGGACGCCGAACTCGTCCATCTTCTCGTAGTCCTTGGCGTCGATGGCAGCCTTGATCTTGTCGATCGAGTAGATGGTGACGTGCGGGTCGAGCTTGCCGCCGACGGAGAGGTAGACACCGTTCGGGGCGACGTCGACGCCGTGCGGGCTCTTCGGCTCGGGCGCCAGGTAGAGGATGCCCTCGCTGACGGCGACATCCAGCGGGATGACGCGCATGCCGTTCTGCATCCGCGACTTCGAAGCGGCGACCTGCTCGGCCTTCTTCCAGTTGATGATGTGGAGGTAGTCGAAGTCGTTGGCGGAAGCGCCGACCTCGAGCGGCTTGCCGCCGGTCATGTTGCCGCCGGTCGCCATCTCGGAGTTGTAGGAGTTGATGAAGACCCAGCCATCGCTGGCGAGCTTGCCGGAGTCGGCAAGGTCCTGCGTGTAGGGCGGGAGCTCGACCTGGAAGCTCTTGGCGAGGTCGATCTTGCCGTTCGCCTGGTCGATGGCGAGGAAGCTCGAGTAGCCGCGGAACGCCGTCTTGAAGTTCTCGAGGGCCGTCGCGGCCTTCGTCGGGTCGACGAGGGTCGGGGTCATGGTCGAGATGTGGACGTACTCGCTATTCGGCGTGACGAAGACGCCGCCGTGCGAGCTATCGAGGTTCGGGACGTCGACGAGCTGCTTGGTCTTGAAGTCGCGCAGGTCGACCATGCCGATGCGCCCGTTGGCGCGGTCGTTGATGTAGATCCAGCGGCCGTCGTACTCGCCACCGGTCTCGCTGAGGGCGGGATGGTGGGTATCGCCCCAGGTGAGGGGGCTGCGAGCGGCGGAAGTCGGCGTTGCGGAGGAGTTGGTGCCCTCCCGGAGGATCACATCGTTGTCGGCGCCGACGCCGTAGCCCTGCCACGGTTCGGGCGAGAAGACGGCGATGACCTTGAGCAGGCGCATCGAGGGCACGCCGATCACGAGGATCTGGCCGGAATGGCCGCCGGAGGCGAAGAGGAAGAACTCATCGGCCTGCTCGCCGGGCGGGACGAAGGTCTTGAGGGCGCGGGTTACGTCCTCGGGCGCGAGGTTGCGCTCCTTTGCGACGGCATCGGCCTGGCCGCCGAGGCCGGTCGACGCACCGCCACCGCCACCGTCGCCGTCCTCACCGGACGAGCCGATGAGGCCGCCGGTGACGCCTCCGATGACGAGCCCGCCCGCCCCCGCGGCGGCCCCCGTGATGAGCTCTCTTCGAGAAATTGCCACTGTTGGTTCCTCTCCTTGATTCCCCAGGTACCGCGCAGGCACGCGGTGGAATTACGGGGTAAGGGGCGGCGCCAGCCGCCCGCTAACTACTTGACTTCGATGGTCCCGACCATGTCGGGCAGGTGGTAGTCGCACTGGAACTTGACGGTCCCGGTCTTGCTGAAGGTGACGGTGAAGGAGCTCTCCTTGCCGGGAGAGACCATCAGCTCGCTGGAATAGTCCTTGCCTTCCGTCTTGGCGGTGAGGAGCTTCATGTTGTGGACGGCTTCGCCGTCGTTCTTGGCGACGAAGGTGATGGGCACGCCGGCCTTCACCGTGAGCTTGTCCGGCGTGAACTTGTTCTCGGTCATGCTGACCGTGATCTTCTCGGCCGTGGCATTGCCGTTGCCGCTGGACGCGGGAGTGGTGGCGCCGCCGCCGGTGGTGCCGGTGGCCGCAGCGGTCTTGGTGACGGGAGCGCTGGGCTCGTCACCGCCGTCGTCGTCGCCCGCGCAGGCGCCGGCGACGAGCGACACGGCGGCCAGCGCGGCGATGACAATTCCGAGCCTGAGCCTCTTGTGGTACATCTCTATCCCTCCGGCCCGGCAGCTGATGTGCATCCCTGGGGGATGGCCGCCAGGCAACGTTCTCGTCCATGTTCGGCCGGGAGGGGGTAGGGGGGAATGTGACGGAAGTCACAAGCGGTGCTTGACGCGAAATATAGGGTCGATCGGCCAGCCGGAATGGCCCCGGGCGGCCCCCCGAAATCGCCCCTGCGCTACCGTTCGTCCACGCTATGTCTACTGGCTGTTACCCGGGGGGCCCCCCTCGACGCAGCCGTCCCGGAGGGAGAAGCGACCAGGCGGGGCGGTGACCCCTCACCCCCCGCCCCCTCCCGCTGCGGCGAGAGAGGGAGCCTGCGTCGCCTTTGCGGCGTTACACCCACGCAAACGCAACCAACTGACCGACGTCGAACGAGCAGCGGCAACTCGGTTCCCCTCTCCCTCTGGGAGAGGGGTCAGGGGTGAGGGTGGTGGCGGCGGAAGAGCGTGCTTGCTGGCCGGCGAACCCTCACCCCCGGCCCTCTCCCGCTGCGGCGGGAGACACGATGGCAAAGGGCCAGGATGGCGGATGAAAATGGCTGCCTCGGTGGTGGCTGAAGGGCGTTCCCTTTCTGGTGCTTTGAGCCCGTGCGGGAGACTGCCCTGGGTGCTCGACTGAAG
>JADZEI010000011.1 GCA_020850615.1 Dehalococcoidia bacterium
CTCGTCCCGGCAGGCCGGGCGGCAACAGTCCATCCTTCAGTCGAGCACCCAGGGCAGTCTCCCGCACGGGCTCAAAGCACCAGAAAGGGAACGCCCTTCAGCCACCACCGAGGCAGCCATTTTCATCTGCCATCCTGGCCCTTTGCCATCGTGTCTCCCAGAGGGAGAGGGGGAGCGGGCGTCGTCCGGCGCCTGGTGCGGCCGCCGCTGTTAGCGGGGGGCGAATTTGGGGGCGCGTTTTTCGACGAAGGCGCGGGCGGCTTCGCGGAAGTCGTCGGAGGAGACGAGGTAGTGGTGGCGCTCGGTCTCGAGCTCCAGGTACTCCTTGAACTCCATCTTCTCGGCGGCGACGTAGTGGGCCTTCATCGTCTTGAGGGCGAGGGGCGACTGCGCAGCGAGGAACGCGACCATGTTCGCCACTTCGCCGCGGAAGGCGTCGTCGTCCCACACGCGGGCGACGAAGCCGGCGGCCTTCGCCTCATCGGCGGAGAACTTCTCGCAGAGGAAGGAGAGCTCGCGGGCCTTCGCCTGGCCCACAAGGCGGGGGAGCGACCACGGCACGCCCATGTCGCCGGCGACCGCGACCTTGAGGAAGGCGGTGGCGAAGTTGGCGGAGCGGGTGGCCACGCGGATGTCGGCGCCGCAGGCCCAGCCGAACCCGGCGCCCGCGCAGGCGCCGTTGATCGCGGCGATGGTGAGGGCCGGCATCTCGTGGAGGATGCGGGCGACGTGGTAGGAGCGCTTGTCGTCGCGGTCGCGCTCGCCGAGGGTGCCGGAGGAGCTGGCCTTGAGGTCGGCGCCGGGGCAGAACGCGCGGCCGGCGCCGGTGAGCACGAGGATGCGGACGCCGGGGTCGGCGGCGGCACCGACGAGGCAGTCGTAGGTCTCGTTGAGCATGCGGACGTTCATGCCGTTGAACTGGTCCGGGCGGTTGATGGTGAGCGTGGCGACGCCGTCCTGGACGTCGTAGAGGATGGTGTCGTAGTCAGCCATGGTTGGCCCTCCAGCGATGCGGTAGCCGCCGTATCCTACGTGGCCGGGTGCGGCGAGCGAAAGGCGACCGCGGGGCCGGGACTTCGTGCGCCCCGGTGCTACGGTTCGCCGGCGGGAACGGACCGGATGCGCTGGCGCCGCCGCGGGATGCCGTCTTCGACGCGGCGCCAGCCGCTCCGCGTGCGCACTTCGTAGGCGCGGAAGGCGCAGGGCACGCCCTTCGCGCGGAGCGGGTCGGCGGCGTCCATGAGCTGGAAGTGGAGGTGCGGCGAGGTGGAGTTGCCGGTGTGGCCGACGCGGCCGAGGAGCTCGCCGCGGGCTACCGCCTGCCCGGGCGCGACGGCAACGCTGCCGGGCGCGAGGTGTGCGAACGCGGCGAAGAGCTCGCCGCAGCGGAGGATGACGTGGTTGCCAAGCACGCGCGGGAGGTGCTCCGGGCGAAACGTGACGCCATTCCACATGGCCCGGCCGGCATCGCGCACGGGATGCAGCCAGGAGGGCTCCTCGATCCCGTCGACCGCGGCGATGACCTCGCCGTCGAGTGGCGCGTAGATGGGCACGCCCCAGGCGTAGCACTCCTTTGTTGGCACACCGAAGAGCCACGCGCGCGCGCCAGAGGCCGGGTGGACGCGAAGGGCCTTGCGTTCGTCGACGCGGACAAAGTCGAAGGCATAGCGCTGGCCGAGCATGTCGGTGCCGTGGCTCGGGACGCGGTCGCCGGGGCTGTTGACGGCGACCCAGCCTTCGCCGCGAAGGGGGAAATCGACGATGACGGGCTCGTTCGGGGCAAGCGGCATCATTCCAGTGTAGCCCGCGCAGCTGGCGCGACCGGAAAGGCGCGGGAGCGCGCACGGGTTCGCGGCACATAGCGCGACGGGATTCCGAGCGGCGTTCGGGCGCGGGCCCTGCTACACTGGCGGGCGCACCCTGATTCCCGGAAGGATTCTCAAATCACATGCGCGAAGTCGTGATCGTCGACGCCGTCCGCACGCCGCTTGGCAAGCGTGGCGGTGGGCTCAGCAAGAACCACCCCATCGAAACGTCCGCCCTGCTGCTCAACGCCCTGAAGGAGCGGAACAACCTCGACCCGGAAACCGTCGACCATGTGCTCTGGGGCTGCGTGAGCGAAGTCGGCGCCCAGTCGACGAACCTGGCCCGGAACGTCATCCTCACCGCCGGCTGGCCGTATAGCGTGCCGGGCGTGACGATGGACCAGCAGTGCAGCTCGAGCCAGCAGGCCGTGCACTTCGCGGCCAACCAGGTCGCGAGCGGCGCGCACGAAGTCGTGGTGGCGGGCGGCACGGAGTGGATGTCGCAGATCCCGCTGGGCGCGAACGCGATCCGCGAGCTGGGCATCCCGTTCACGAAGGCGATGCGCGAGCAGTATGACCTGACCTCCCAGGGCCTTTCGGCGGAGCGCATCGCCGAGAAGTGGGGCATCAGCCGCGAAGAGGCGGACGAATTCGGCGCCTACAGCCAGGAGAAGGCCGCCCGCGCCGCCAGCCAGGGCCGCTTCAAGAACGAAATCATCGCGGTCGCGGGCAACAAGAAGGGCAAGGACGCCGAGGGCAACGAGACCTGGACGCCGGCGACGATCGACGCCGACGAGGGCATCCGCCCGGGCACGACGGCGGAGGTGCTCGCGGGCCTGAAGCCGTCGTTCAAGGAGAACGGCGTGCACCACGCCGGCAACTCGAGCCAGATCACGGACGGCGCCGCGGCGGTGCTCGTCACCAGCGCGGAGCTGGCCGCGAAGATGGGCTGGAAGCCGCGCGCACGGTTCGTCTCGCAGGCGGTGGTGGGCTCGGACCCCGAGCTGATGCTGACCGGGCCGATCCCGGCGACGCACCTCGCGCTCCAGCGCGCGGGCCTGACGATGCGCGACATCGACCTCACGGAGATCAATGAGGCGTTCGCGAGCGTGGTCCTGGCGTGGAAGCGGGAGCTGGCGCCGGACATGGAGAAGGTGAACGTGAACGGCGGGGCGATCGCGCTCGGCCACCCGACGGGCGCCACGGGCGCGCGGCTGTTTGGCACGCTGGTAAACGAGCTGGAGCGGACGGGCGGCAAGTACGGGCTCGTGACGATGTGCGTGGGTGGCGGCATCGGGACGGCGACGGTGATCGAGCGGCTGTAGGCCCTCACCCCCGGCCCCTCTCCCCTGCGGGGGAGAGGGGAGCTGGTTTGGTTTGCGAGGCCGGGCGTTTGCCCGGCCTTGTTTTGTGTTGCGCAGGTGGGGTCGGGCGAAGGCGCGGGGCCGGCGTGCACCTCCACGCGAGCCGGGCGGTCGCTGTGCTCCCGCCCTTGCAGCGATGGGGAGTGGTCGCTGGCTACCGTGCAACATGATCCTTGGGGCCGCAGAGCCGGTGCTCTGCGACTACGGCTTCGCCTCCTGCGATGTCAGGGGGCGAGGGGGTAGCGGTAGATGGTGCTGCCGGCGCCTTCGCTGGTGGTGATGAAGGCGGTGCCGTTGGCGGTGATGGCGAGGGCTTCGCCCTGGCGTTCGGCGACGAGGCTGATGCGGGCGGGGGTGGCGGTGGGCCAGGCGGAGGCGACGCCTTCGAAGACGAGGGCGTGGGTGTAGGTGCGCAGGAGGAGCTGGCCGCCGCTGGGCGCGATGTCGGCGGCGGTGACGGGGCCAAGGGTGCCGAGCTCGGCGATCTGCTCAAGCTCGATGGTACCGCCGGCGGCGATGTTGGCGGCGCGGGCGACGAACAGGCGGGTGGTCACGAGGGCCTTAGTGGCGATGTAGAAGTCGCCGGTCGCGGGGTCGACGGCGAGGGCTTCGGCGTCGTAGGCGGCGCCGCCGGGGTAGGTCAGCACGATGGCGTCGGCTTCAAGCGAGGCGGAGGCGGGCACGGCGGGGTCGGGCTCGCGGACGCGGTAGACCGTGATGGTGTCGCGGACGGCGGCGTTGTCGCCGATGTCGCCGATGTAGAGGTAGGCGGCGCCGGGCTGGGGGCCGGGGCCGAGGGCGATGTCCTCCCAGTCGCGGGCTTCGGCGTCGATGGCGAAGGCGGCGAGCGAGGCGCCGTCTTCGGCGAGGGCGAAGATGCGGGCGCGATCGCCGGAGTCGTTGTGGGCCCAGTAGACGCCGGGGTGCGCGCGGCTGGCGGCGAGCCCGGAGAGCTCGGCGAGGGCGGGGTCGGCGAGGTGGCCGGCGACGGTGGCGGGACCGGGGGTGGCGGTCCCGGCGACCGCGGATGTCGCGACGGTCGACGCGGCGGGGGTGGTGGAGGCCGTGGGTGTGAGCGCGGGCGGGGCGGCCGAACTGTCGCAGGCCGCGGAGGCAGCGGCGAGGAGGGCGAGGCAGGCGGGGAGGAGGAGCATCCGCATCGGGGGCCAGCCTACGCGGGTTGGAGGAAGTTGGGCATAAAGACGGGGGCGGTGTACGATGTGAGGAGCGGGGTGTAGCTCAGCCTGGCAGAGCGCTACGTTCGGGACGTAGAGGCCACAGGTTCAAATCCTGTCACCCCGACCATGTTTTCCGGTCTCGAAACCATCGCCCCGACTTGCTACGCTTCCCGCGTCGTCCGCCAAGGAGCGGGCGGGAGGAACGAAGTATGGTTGGCGTGGGCGTTCCCCCGATGGGGCGGCTGAAAGCGGTCACCGACATTCGCGTTGTCTGGCAAAACGAGGCCACGCAGTTCACCCCCTGGCTCGCGCAACCCGAGAACATTTCGCTTCTTGGCGAAGCGATCGGCATGGAGCTCGAAGTTGAAGCCCAGGAGAAGGATGTCGGGCCATTCCGGGCGGATATCCTCTGCAAAGAGACCGTTGGCGGACATTATGTCCTGATCGAGAACCAGATCGAACGCACCGATCACTCTCATCTCGGCCAACTTCTGACCTATGCAGCTGGCCTGGACGCGGTGACCATCGTGTGGATAGCGCGACGGTTCGCTGACGAGCACCGGGCGGCCCTCGATTGGCTGAATCGTGCGACCGGCGAAGACATCAATTTCTTCGGGCTGGAGATCGAGGTCTGGCAGATCGGCGACTCCCCATATGCGCCGAAGTTCAACGTCGTCTCCAAGCCGAACCAGTTCTCCGCCACGGTTCGAAAGGTGGCAGACGCCGCCACGTCATTGACTCCGTCCCAGCAACTCCACTTTGAGTTCTGGACGCAGTTTCGCGACTTCATGGAATCGCGCAACAGTCGCGTCCGCGTCGGAAAAGCGTCGGCGGACCACTGGAAAGACATCGCTATCGGGCGCACGGGATTCAAGCTCGTGGTCGCGAACGGCATGCGCGACAATCACTCGTCTTGCTGGCTGGCACTCACGGGCCCGAACAGTAAGAGTAATTATCGCGCACTGAAGGCTATCCATGGTCCCACGATTGATGAGGCCATTCCCGGCGTCGATTGGCGAGAAAAGCCGGAACAGAACGAAAGCCAGCTGGGCATCTGGAGACAATCCACTCCGTCCGACCGATCAACCTGGCCCGAATTGAACCGTTGGTTTGCCGAAACGCTGGAGCAGTTCGACCTGGTGCTGCGCCCAATCATCGCGGAGCTTCAACCGATCGAACCGGCCGCGTCGCTCGCTGGCGAGTAGCTCGGTACCGGGGCGCGGCGGAGCCCTCCCTGCCGGTCGGGCCACTGATTGTAGCCTTCGGCCCGGCGTTTCGTCATGGGGTTGACGCGGGGTGGGGTGGTGGTTAATCGCAGCTTTCCTCGCACGTTTTAGAATGGCGGGGTGCGCGGCTGGAGCGATGGCCCGCCCATCCCGCCCCGGAGCTGCTATGACCTCCCCCACCCGCCAACTCACGTCCCGCGCGGCCCATGCCGCCGAGACGCTCGCCCGCGTGCGTTCGGAAATCCACCGGATCATCGTCGGGCAGGACACCCTCATCGACCGGCTGCTCATCGGGCTCCTGTGCCACGGCCATGTGCTCGTGGAAGGCGTGCCCGGGCTGGCCAAGACGCTCACCGTCTCCACGCTCGCGCGGACGATGGACCTGACCTCGGTGCGTATCCAGTTCACGCCGGACCTGCTGCCGGCCGACCTCATCGGCACCGAGATCTTCAACGCGCAGACGGGCACGTTCAGCGTCCGGCGGGGGCCGCTGTTCGCGAACATCGTCCTCGCGGACGAAGTGAACCGCGCGCCGGCGAAGGTGCAGTCGGCGCTCCTGGAGGCGATGCAGGAGCGGCAGGTGAGCGTCGGCGGGCAGACGTTCAAGCTGGACGAGCCGTTCCTCGTGATGGCAACGCAGAACCCGATCGAACAGGAAGGGACGTACCCGCTGCCGGAAGCGCAGCTCGACCGCTTCCTGCTCAAGGTGCGGGTGGAGTATCCGACGCGGCAGGAGGAGCGCCAGATCCTCGAGCTGGGGCTGAACGGCGGCGCGCCGAGCGTCTCGTGCGTCGCCACCCGGGCCGACATCGCGACCGCGCAGGAGGCGATGTCGGAGGTGGCGCTGGACGAGGCGCTGAAGGACTACATCGTCCAGATCGTCTACGCGACGCGGCGGCCGGCGGCGTACCGGATGCCGCAGCTCGCGCCGCTGATCGCGTTCGGCGCATCGCCGCGGGCGAGCATCGCGCTGGCGCAGGCGGCGCGCGCGCACGCGTTCCTCCTCGGCCGGGCGTACACGACGCCGGACGACGTGAAGGCGCTCGCGCACGACGTGCTTCGCCACCGGATCGTGACCACGTACGAGGCCGAGGCGGAGGAGCTGACCACCGACGACCTCATCGACCGGGTGCTCGAAGGCATTGACGTCCCCTAGGCGAAGGACAGGACGATGTTCGGACGCAAGCGCAGCGCCAGCACCGCGACCGCGGTATCGAAGGGCGAGGGGCCCGGGGGCATCCCCCCGGAGCTGCTGCAGCGCGTGCGGGCGATCGAGATCAAGGCGCGGCGGCTCGTGAACGACCTGTTCCTGGGCGAGTATGCGGCGGTGTTCCGCGGGCGCGGCCTCGAATTCGACGAGCTGCGGCCCTACATGGCCGGCGACGACCCCCGGAGCATCGACTGGAAGGCGTTCGCGCGCACGGGCGAGCCGCTCATCCGCCGCTACCGCGAGGACCGCGACCTGACCGTCGTGTTCGCGGTCGACGTGAGCGGGTCGCAGTTCGCGGGGGCGCTGCCGACGACGAAGGCGGACCTCGCGGCGGAGCTGTGCGCCGTGCTCGCGCTGGCGGCGATCCGGAACAAGGACCGGGTCGGGCTGCTGCTGTTCGCGAGCGAGCCGGAGCGGTTCGTGCGGCCCGCGGGCGGGCGGACGCACGTGCTGCGCGTGGTCCGCGAGGTGCTCTGGGCTCGCCCGAAGTCGAAGGGCACGGACATCGGGCGGGCGCTGGAATACCTGACCGGGGTGCAGCGGCGGCGGGCGACGGTGTTCCTCATCTCGGACTTCCTGGCGACGGGCTACGAGAACCAGCTCAGCGCGGCGGCGCGGCGGCACGACATCATCGCCATCCGCGTGCGCGAGCCGCTCGACGAGGAGCTGCCAAGTGCGGGCATCGTGCGGCTGCGCGACGCCGAGACCGGCGCCTTCCGGGACGTCGACACGAGCGACCGGCGGGTGCGCGAGGGCTACGCGGCCCACGTGCGGGAGATCGACGAGGCGCGGCGGCGGGCGTTCGGCGAGAGCGGCATCGACGAGATCAAGGTGATGGCCGGCGAGGACTACGTGCGGGCGCTGCTCGCGTTCTTCAAGCGGCGCTCGGTGGCGGCGGCATGAGGCGCGCGGGAGCTGCACTGGTCGCGCTGCTCGTGGCGCTGGGCGCGGCCCTCCCCGTTGCCGCGGACGACCGCGACACGGCCGGGCTGGGCACGCCGCTGCTCCGCATTGGCGAGCGCACGACGCTGACGATCGAGGTGTACACCGGGCCGGATTCGACGGTCGAAGTGGACCCGGCGGCGCCGAGCTGGAGCGGCGTGGAGGTGGTGCGGATCGCGTCGCAGGTGGCGGCGGCCGCGGGCGGCGAGCAGGTGCATCGCCTGGAGATCGTGGTCGCGCCGTTCGAACCCGGCGACCGCGAAGTCGTACCCGTGGTGAACGTGGTGACGGCCGCCGACGTCGAGAACCGGGCGTTGCCGATGGTGCCGCTGCGTGTGGAGCCGTCACTGGCGCCGGACGCCGAGCTCGAGCTTTCGGAGCTGCCCGCGCCGGCGGCGATCCCGGGCGCGGAATCGCCGTTCCTTCGGCCGGCGATTGGCGCGGGCATCGTGGCAGGCGTGCTGGTGTTGGGCGCGCTGGTGTACCTGGTGGTGCGGCGGCTGGCGCGCGCGAAGCCGGCACTGCCGCCCGAAGCAGAGCCCGTGCCGATCCCGTCGCTGGACGGCGCGGCGCGGCTGATCGACAGCGACCCGGTGGGCGCCTACCGGACGCTGGCAGCAACGGTGCGCAACTTCATCGCGAACCGGTATGGGCTGCCGGCGCAGGCCCTGACGACCGGCGAAATCCAGCGCCGGATGGAGGCGCAGGGCGTCGACCGCTGGCAGGCGCGGCTCGTGGGCGGGCTGCTCGAAGAGTGCGATTCGGTGGTGTACGCGGGGTATCGCCCGGCGAGCGAGCGGCGCGCGCACGACCTGACGATGGCGCGCGAAATCGTGGAGGCGAGTTGATGGAGTTCGCGGAACCGGCCGCCTTCGCGCTCGCGGGACTCGCCGTGCTGGTGCTGGTGCCGGTGCTCTGGCAGCGGCGGACGTCGGTGGCGCTCCCCTCGGCCGGGGGCATCGCGCGGGCGCGGCCGACGCTGCGCATGCGGCTGCTCACCGTGCTGCCGGTGCTGCGCGTGGCAGCCGTGGTGTTGCTCGCGGTGGCGATCGCGCGGCCGCGCATCGGCAACGCGGAAACGCTCATCCCGGCGCGGGGCGTGGACATCGCCCTCTCGCTGGACGTGTCGAGCTCGATGACGTCGGCGGACCTGGCGCCCGGGAAGAATCGCCTGGAGACGACGAAGGACGTCATCCGCGAGTTCGTGCGCAACCGGGAGAACGACCGGATCGGGCTGGTGGTGTTCCAGCAGGAGGCGCTGGCACTTTCGCCGCCGACACTGGATTACGACGCGCTCGACCGGATGATCGAGGACGTGCAGAGCGGGATCCTCCCGGACGGGACGGGCATCGGGGTGGGGCTTTCGAGCGCGCTGAACATGCTGCGCGATTCGGCCGCGGCGAGCCGGATCGTGATCCTCCTGACCGACGGCGAGCACAACGCCGACTCGATCACGCCGGAAGAGGCGGCAGGGCTCGCATCCGCGCTGAAGATCAAGGTCTACACCATCGGCGTCATCAGTCCCGGCGCGCCGGGCGGCATCGACGAGGACCGGCTGCGCGCGATCGCCGATGCGACGGGCGGGCGCTACTTCGTCGCCGACAACGAACAGGCGCTGGCGGATGTCTACGATGAGATCGGGCGGCTGGAGACGAGCCAGGTGGGCGGCGAGGTATACGAGCGCTTCACCGAGCTGGCTCCGTGGTTCCTGGCGGCGGCCGCGAGCGTGCTGGCGGTGGACCTGCTCCTGCGGGCAACGTGGCTGCGGAGGTTGCCGGCATGAGCGGCGTCAGCTTCGCGCACCCGTGGGCCCTCGGCGTCCTCGCGCTCGTCCCGGTCATCCTGGGGGCGTGGTGGTGGGGGCTGGCGCGCGGGCGGCGGCAGCTCCGCCAATTCGCGCGGCAGACGGCGCCGGGCACCGGCTACGTGACGGCGCTGCTGGTGTCGCTCGCGGTAGCGCTGGCGATCGTCGCCGCGTCCCAGCCGCGCTGGGGGACGCGCGAGTCGGCCATCCCCCGCGAGGGGTCCGAGCTCGTGGTCGTGCTCGATGTCTCGCGGTCCATGGGCGCGACCGATGTCGAGCCGTCCCGCCTGGCGGCAGCGAAGACGGCGATCACGACGACGCTCGAACGGCTGGGCGGCGACCGCGTGGGGCTGGTCATCTTCGCCGGCAACGCGCGCGTGCGGTTCCCGCTGACGACCGACTTCCTGGCGGCGACGCAGGTGATCTCGGCGCTCGAGACTGGGTCGGTCATCGTCGAAGGCGGGTCGAGCGCATCGCAGGGACTCGACCTGGCGCTGAGCGTGTTCGACCCGGACGCCGGCGCGGGCAAGCTGATCCTGCTGATATCGGACGGGGACGACCTCGGCGAGGACCCGGGGGGCGCAGCCCAGCGCGTCCGGGATGCGGGCGTGGACCTGCTGGTCGCGGGCGCGGGGTCGGGCGAGGGGACGACCGTGCCGGTGCTGGACGGGCGCACGGGGACGATCGGGCCAAAGGTGGGCGTCGACGGCCAGCCGATCGTGTCGCGGCTGAACGAGACGTTCCTGCGGGCGCTGGCGACGGGGGCAGGCGGCCGCTACCTCGGATCGGACCTGGGCGTGGTGCCGGGCGCCGTCGACGGCCGGCTGAGCGCCCTCGATCGGGCGCGGTTCGCGGAGGAGACGGCCGAGTTGCCGATCGAACGCTTCCAACCGTTCGCGATCGCCGCGCTGGCACTGCTACTGCTGGGCACGCTGCTGGAACGGATGCCGCTGCCATCGCGGCGGCGGGCCGTCATGCTGGCGGGCGCGACGCTGGCGATGCTGCTGCTTTCGGGCTGCGCGACGCGCGGCCACGACCTGAACGAGCAGGCGCGCGACGCCTACGACCGCGGCGACTACGAGCGCGCGATCGAGCTGTTCACGGAGGCGCAGGCGGAGGAGCCGGACAACTTCCGGGTGACCCTGAACCTGGCGACGGCGCTCCACGCGGCGGGGCGGTTCGACGAGGCGGCGCTGGCGGCGCGCCGGGCGCTGGTCTCGCCGAGCACGGACGTGCGGAACCGGGCGCAGGCGCTGCTGGGGCACCACCGGTTCGCGCTGGGGGACCTCGAGGGCTCGCTCGACGCGTTCAAGGCGGCGCTGCTCGAAGACCCGCAGGACGAGGCGAGCCGGCACGACTACGAGGTGGTGCTGCGGCTGCTGCGGCCGGCCGACCCGGCGGAAGATCCGGGACAGGGCGACGATGTGACACCCACGCCTTCGGCGACGCAGGAGGGCGAGGGCGGTGAGGGCGAAGGCGAACAGTCCCCCGAACCCGGCGCAAGCGGCACGCCGGAGCCGGGTTCGCAGCCTGGGCCGCCCGGCCAGGGGCCGACGCAGCCGGGCGCGACGCCGGGCCAGCAGGCCCCCGGGCAGCAGGGTGGCGAACCGGGCCGGCCAGATTCGGTGTTCGAAGTGGACCAGCTGCTGGACCAGATCGACGACGAGATTGCCGTGCTGACCGAAGGCGCCGAAGAGCCGACGGCGGCGGAGGCGCTGCGCATCCTCCAGCTGCTGGCGGAACGGGAACGGATCAGCGCGATCCGGGATGCGCTGGCGGGCGGCGGGGACCCGAACGACTACTAGGCGGCTATTGGCTATTGGCTGTTAGCTGTTGGTGCGGCGCTTCGCGGTGGCAGCTGCCTGGATAGGGCGCCGGGGCTCCTTCGAGCGGGGGTGCGCTCCCCGCAGGGCAGGCGCGGCCCCCAGGCACCAACAGCCAATAGCTAACAGCCAACAGCCCTACGGGGCGCCGAAGGCTTCGAAGGTGAGGATGGTGAAGGTTTCGCGGATGTGGGGGATGGGGTGGATGTCGCGTTCGATGAGACGGCCGATGGCGTCGACGTCTTCGACGTAGAGCTTGACGAGGAGGTCGTACTGGCCGGTGATGCTGTAGGCCTCGGAGAAGCTTTCGACTTCGGCGACGCGGTTGGCGACCTCGGTGACGTGGCCGGGGTCGGTCTTAATCATCAGGAAGACGGCTCGCATGGGAGGATTGTAGCGGCCGGGGGGCGGGTTCGGCGCGGTCAGTCCGCCCGGGGGCAAGGTCGCGGGCGGGCGGCTACACTGCGGCGATGGAACGGGTGGGGCTCGGGAGCTCGGGGATCGCGGTGACCGCCCGGCTCGCGGCGCGATGGGCGTGCCCCTGCTGCGGGCATGTCGAGCGCTGCCGCGGGGCGGCCGGGCCTGCTGCGCGGCCCGGCTGGTCCCGGGGGGCGGACGAGCGCTTGCTCACGCGCGCGCTACTGATGGCGAGGCCGGGCTCGGCGGACTACCGCTGCGCGGCGCCTGGGCCGCCGCTACCGCTCGGCCGCCGTCTCAAGCATGGCCGGCAGCTGGGCCACCGTGGGCGAACGCGCGCGCAGCTTCACGGCAGAGCTCACACCATCCCGCGTGGGGGCGCGGCCGGTCGCTCGTCAGCGCTTTCGCCATCGAACCGGCCACGACGATGAACTGGGCGTCGGCGATGCGGGCCTCCGGGTCGGTCAGCCAGCCCTATCGGCGGCCTCCGCGGGCCCGGCCCGGCCGCTGATTATGCGGAGGGCGGGCTCTTCGCAGGGCTCGGCGGCGCGCTCTGCCGCTTCGAAGTACGGGCTGCCACATTCGCGGCAGAAGTGGGCGAGCTTCAGCTCGTCCGGGTCGTCGGGCAGGGTGGCGTGGCAGCTGGGGCAATCCCAGACCATGCTGCCGCCGCACTGCGAGCAGAAGCCGTAGCACTCGGCCGGGCGGGTGGGGTAGCCAAAGGAACCGAGGTGGTCGGCGGCGCACTTGCCAACGCCGCGGGCGCGTTGCTCCACGGTGACACTCCTGGAGGGGTACCGCGAGCGTGCCAGCGGTGGCGTTGCGCGGGTGCCACGCCGCCGGGGCAGGTCTTACGGTTCCGGCGCAATCGCCCGGTGGGTTATTCGAAGATCCAGCGGTCCGTGTCGCGGGCCCAGCCCTGGACTTCGCCGGGCTGGAAGAAGAGGTCGATCTCGCGGGCGGCGCTGGCCTCGCCGTCGCTGGCGTGCACGAGGTTGCGGCCGCGTTCGAGGCCGAAGTCGCCGCGGATGGTGCCGGGGGCAGCCTGGGCCGGGTCGGTGGCGCCGATGGTGGCGCGGACGACGCTGATGGCGCTCGTGCCTTCGAGGACGGCGGCGATGACCGGCGAACTGCTGATGTATTCGACCAGCCCGGCGAAGAAGGGCTTGCCATCGTGCTCGGCGTAGTGGCGCTTCGCCAGCGCCTCGTCGATCTGGATGAGCTTGAGCCCGGCGATGCGCAGGCCCTTGCGCTCGAAGCGCTGCAGGACTTCGCCGGCGAGGCCGCGCTGCATGGCATCGGGCTTCACGAGGATGAGGGTGCGTTCGCGTGCGGTGGTGTCCATGTCGTCCTCCGTCAGCCGGCTGCCACGTGGCGGGCGCGCGGCCGTGTGATGTTGGGTTCGCGAAGGTAGAGGGCTTCGACGCCGGGGCGGGCGCGGTCGCCGAGGATCGCGGGTGCGATGCTGAGCAGGCCGCGTAAACAGCGCTGCCCGGCGCTGACTTCGATGCCGCCGTGGGCGCCCGCGCCTTCGCCGGCGAAGACGCCGAGCCCGGCGAGGTCCGTGGCGGGCAGGATGCCCGGGGTGCCGGTGAGCTCGCCGCCCGCGAAGCGCTGGGCCGCGAACTCCTGGCGGCCGACCGGGTGGACGGCTGTCCCTTCGGCGATGCCATCGTCCGCGGCGGCGGCCGCGACGGCGGCGAGCGTGGTCACACCGAAGACGGGCACATCGCGGCTGAGCGCGAGGCCTTCGGCGGTGGCGATGCCGACCCGCAGCCCTGCATAGCTGCCGGGGCCGCTGATGGCCACGACCGCGCGGAGCTGGTCGAGCGCGTCGCCGGCGAAGTCGCGGAGGGCGGGCAGAAGCAGGGTGGACTGGGATTGGGGCGCGGCGAGCTCGGTCACGCGGGTGCGGCCGTCCGCAGCATCGAAACAGGCAAGGGCGATCGCCTCGCTCGACGCGGTGTCGATCGCGAGAATGATGCTCACGCCGCCTGGATGGACTGGACGAGCTCCTCGCCGCGGGGGCCGCGGGGGAGGAAGCGGAGCTTGCGCTGGCGGTCCATGTCGCCGTACCGGAGCTCGATGACAAGGCCATCGCCGGGGAGGAGCTCGGCACCGCGCTCGGGCCATTCGATGACGAGCACGCCCTTTTCGGCGTAGTCCCAGAGCCCGAGGTCGTCGAGCTCTTCGACGTCCTCGATGCGGTAGAGGTCGACGTGGTAGAGCTGTTCGCGGCCGGCGTATTCGTTCATGAGGACGAAGGAGGGGCTGTTGACCTGGGAGCCGCACTCGAGGCCGCGGCCGATACCCTGGGTGAGGCAGGTCTTGCCGGTGCCGAGGTCGCCACTGAGCAGGACGACGTCGCCCTTGCGAAGGGCGCGCCCGAGGCGCTCGCCGATGCCGCGGGTCTCTTCCTCGCCAGTGGTTGCGAGTTCAAATGCGTGCTGCTCTGCCATGGAAATCAGTATAGGCAGGGGTGCCGTTACGCCCTAACGGGAAAAAAGGCGGCCTGCGAGTGGCGCCGACGGCCCGCAGGCTCACCCTGCCGCGGCGGTGGACGAGGCGAGGATACGGTCGTTGTCGATGGCCGCGATGGCACAGCGGGTGTGCTGGAAGACGTTCCCCGGGCCAAGCAGGTCGAGGATTCCGAAGCGTTCGAGGGATAGGTGCACGGCGGGCTGGATCGCGGTCAGGATGATCCGGCCACCGCAGCGCTGGTGGTGCTCGATCACGCCTTCGAGGGTAAGCAGCCCGGACGCGTCAATGTGGTCGACGTCCTTCATGCGCAGGATCAGCGGCCGGCCATCGGCGCCAAACAGGTGGAGGAGCTGGTATTCCATGGTTGCCACGCTGTGGAACGACAACACGCCCTCGGCGCTGAAGAATGCGATATCGGGGCGTGAACGGATCAGGCCGGCGAGCTCGGGCGAGACTTCGCGGATGCGGCCCGTGTCGTCGGGCAGGAGCTCCCGGGCGGCCGGGAGCCGTACCAGCTGGCGGAGCAGCAGGGCCATGGAAGCGAGCACGCCGAATCCGATCGCATAGGTGAGGTCGAAGAGCAGCGTGATCGCCGCCGTGCCAGCAAGGACCACGGCGTCGGCGCGAGAGGCCTTCCGGAGGAGGCGGGCGACTTCCGGGGCTTCGGCGATGTTCCAGGCGACGACGACCAGGATGCCGGCGAGGGCAGCCATGGGCACCCGGCCGGCGACACCTCCAAGCAGCAGGGTGGCGATGAGGACGGTCACGGAGTGGACCACCGCCGAGAGGCGGCTGCTCGCGCCATGCCGGATCCCGGCGGCCGTGCGCGCGATCGCGGCCGTGGCGGGCACGCCACCGAAAAAGGCGACCGCGAGGTTCCCGAGCCCCTGCCCGCGCAGCTCGCGGTCGGGTTCGTGGCGCTCCAGCGAGCCGGACATGCCATCGGCGACGACCGCGCTGAGCAGCGATTCGATGCCTGCGAGGACGGCGACCGAGAACGCGAGCGGCAGGAGGTCGATGAACAACCCGGCGTCGAGGAACGCTGCCGACGGGCGCGGCAGCGATTGGGGAATCGCCCCGTAGCGGCTTTCGACGGTGGCGACATCGAGGTCGAGCAGTGCGACGGCGGCGGTCATGCCGACGACGGCGACGAGCGGCCCGGGCACAGCGCGTACCCGGGGCAGGCGGGGCCAGGCGACGAGCAGGAGCACGGTCGCGGCGGCGAGCGCGGGCGTCACCGCACCGGCCGTGCCGAGCTGGGCGACGGTGTCGAAGAGCCGCTCATGGAAGGTCTCGAGCGAGGGGTCGGTGCCTGTGACGCCCAGCAGGTTGTTGAGCTGGCCGAAGGCGATCGAGAGCGCGATGCCCGCCGTGAAGCCAACAACCACCGTTCCGGGGATGTACCGGACGAGCCGTCCGGCGCGGAGCGCGGCCAGGACGAGGAGGATCGCCCCGGAGAGGAGGGCAAGCGCGGGGAGGGCATCGGCGCCGTGGGAGATGACGGCGTGGTTGAGCACAGGCACGAGCGCAGCCGTGGGGCCGGTCACGTTGTAGCGCGACCCGCCGAAGATCGCCGCCACGGCGCCCGCGAACACCGCGGTGTACAGCCCGGAAACGGGCGAAACGCCAACTGCCACGGCCAGCGCGATCGAAAGCGGAAGGGCGATCGTCCCGACGACGACGCCGCTGAGCAGGTTCGCGCGGATGTTCGGGATGGTGGTGAGGGGCGCGAGGAGGGGCGAGGCCAGCAAGCGGTGACCGTACCTTCGTTTGTGTTATATGCGAAGTTTCGAAGATATTGAGATAGCAAGCAAGCCCGGGGCGCGGTACGCTGGCCCTACCGTGGAAACGCTCCAGGAATTCAAAGCCGACCTCTTTCGCACGCTGGCGAACCCGACGCGCGTGCGAATCATGGAGCTGCTTCGACTGGCCGGCAGCCTGACCGTGAGCGAGCTCCAGCAGCGGCTCGAGATCGAGTCATCGAATGTGTCGCAGCACCTGGCCATCCTGCGTGCGCGCGGGCTCGTGACGACGCGGCGCGAGGGGACGAGCATCTGGTACGCGGTGGCGGACCCGGCGATCTTCGACCTGCTGGACGCCGCCCGGGCGGTGTTCGAGCACCAGCTCGAGGCGCGGACGCGGCTGCTGGCCGAGTAGGAATCGCCCGGGCCAGGGCCGCGAGGCGCGCGAAAAAGACGACGCGGGCGCCCCGTTCCCGGAGACGCCCGCGCGTGGCCGATGGCCGATGGCCGGTGGCCGAACGCTAGAAGACGATGACGCTGCGGTTCACTTCGCCATTCTTGAGGGCGTCGTAGGCCTCGTTGATCTGGTCGAGCTTGTAGCGGCGGGTGATGAGCTCGTCGATCTTGAGGCGCTTCTGGCGGTAGAGCTCCATCAGCCAGGGCATGTCGTATTGCTGGCGGGTGCTGCCGTAGAAGCTGCCGAGGATGCTCTTTTCGGCGAGGACAAAGTCGTGGCCGGGCACGTTCACGGTCTGGCCGAAGGGGACCATGCCGACGACGACGGCCTTGCCGCCGGGGCGGATCATGCCCCAGCACTGCTCGGCGGTCTTCGCGAGGCCGATGGCTTCGAAGGCGAAGTCGACGCCGCCGCCGGTCATGTTCGTGACCTGCTGGACGGCGTCGCCGGTGCTGGCATCGACGACATCGGTGGCGCCGAATTCCCTGGCGGCGGCGAGCTTATTCTCGAGCAGGTCGACGGCGATGATCCGGGAGGCGCCGGCGAGCTTGGCGCCCTGGATGATGTTCAGGCCGACGCCGCCCGCGCCGATGACGGCGACGGTGGAGCCGACGGGGATCTTGGCGGTGTTCGAAACCGCGCCGACGCCGGTCATGACGCTGCAGCCGACGAGGGCGGCGACTTCCATGGGCACGCCGTCGGGAATGTGGACGCAGGCGTTCTCGTGCACGAGCTGCTTTTCGGCGAAGGCGGACATGTTGGCGAACTGGATCATGGGCTGGCCCTTGTAGCTGATCCGGCCGCGGCGGCCGAGCGCGCCGCTGTTGCGGCAGAGGTAGGGCTTGCCGGTGACGCAGTTATCGCAGGCGCCGCAGCTGGTAACGAAGGCGACGACGACGCGGTCGCCGACTTTGACCTTCGTGACGGCGCTGCCGACCTTTTCGACGACGCCCGAGGATTCGTGACCAAGGACGCCGGGGACGGGGAAGGGGTACTTGCCCTCCATGAAGTGGAGGTCGGAGTGGCAGACGCCGCTCGCGCTGGTCTTGATGACGACCTCGTTAGCCTGGGGTTCGTCCATCTCGATGTCTTCGATGCCGAGGGGCTGGTTGGGGGCGAAGAGGACTGCAGCCTTGACCATGGTGTGTAAAGCCTCCTTCGTTGGGCGCGCGGATCATTCCGCCGGGCGGGGCGGGCTGTCAAACGGGGAGGGGGACGGGGTGGTGACGGATGGGGTTGGCAGCGCTTCTATACTCCCATGGTGGCAACGCGGAAGTACGCGGCAGTGGGCAGCGAGGCGGAGTGTCAGCCCGGCTCCGGCGGGACCGTGCTGCGAAACTACCCGGGCATCACCGACCCAGAGCTGATGGACGCCGCCGAGTCGGCAGCATTGGTCGATGCGCTGGAAGTGCTGATCGAGATCGTCCCGGCCGACCACCGCTTCACGGCCGACGACATTCGGATGCTGCACCGTACCTGGCTTGGAACGATCTACGCGTGGGCGGGCGAGTACCGATCAGTGGACTTGAGCAAGCCGGGTATCGACTTCGCGCATGCGGAGTTCATTCAATCGGAGATGGCCCGATTCGAGCGCGGGTGCTTGGCGAAGTACACCCCATGCGTCTTTGCCGAGCTGGAGGAGCAGGTAACGGCACTGGCAGTAACGCATGCCGAGCTGGTTTTGATTCACCCGTTCCGCGAGGGGAACGGCCGTTGTGCCCGGATCCTCTCCTCCTTGATGGCGGCGCAGGCGGGGCTGCCGCCACTCGACTTCACGCCGATCGCGAACGAGATGCAAGCTGAGTACTTCGCGGCCATCAGAGCTGCCTGGGCCAAAGGCGACTACGACCCGCTCCGAAGCGTCTTCAAGCGAATTATCGAAACGACGCTGGAGCGTCAGCGCTGAGGGAACACCGCGCATTCGCGCTTCGCGCGAGCGATGGGCTTCGGGCGGCCTTCGGCGAAGGGCTTGTGGATGCCTTCGATGGCGGACGAGGACCTGGCGGATTGCAGGATCATCCGGGCGCGGGCCTCGGGGTCCTGGAGGTACTTGTTGGTGTGGATCACCAGCTTCGTCATCGGGGCTATTGTACCGCGCGCCCGGGCTGCTGTGTCAGGCCCTACCCCCCTGTGAGGGGGTTGGTGGGTGGGGGCGCGGGGGCGGGGGGTTCGGTGCCGGTTTTCGTGCCGCCGCTGGGGTCGGGGCGGTCGCTCATTTCGCGGAGGACGATGGGGCGGAGCGGCTGGAGGATGTCGGCGCCTTCGGCGTCGAAGCGGGCCTTGACGCGGCGGCGGAGCTCGCCGGTGAGCTCCCACTGGGTGCCCGCCTTCACGTCGGCGGTCACCTTCAGGATGAGCCCGCCCTCGGTCAGCGCTTCGATGCGGAGGACCTTCGGCTGGGTCAGGAAGTCGGCCTGGCGCTCGGCCTGGTAGTCGGCGCAGACACCGTTGACCATCTCGATTGCGCGCTCGCTGTCGATCTCGCGCGGGACCGTGATGTCGAGGTTGATGCGGCTGAAGCCCTGGGTCATGTTCGTCGCGACCTGGATGGCGCTGTTCGGCACGTAGTGGACGTGGCCGTTCATGTCGCGGAGGACGGTGCGGCGCGGGTTCACTTCGATGACCTGGCCGCTGACGCCCGCCACCTGGACGGAATCGCCGACGCCGAACTGGTCTTCGAGCAGGATGAAGGTGCCGTTGATGACGTCCTTGATCAGGGTCTGGGCGCCGAGGCCGAGGGCGAGGCCGGCGATGCCGACGCTCGCGACCAGCGCCGAGACGTTCATGCCGATGTTGTCGAGGACGAGCGAGAGGCCGATGAAGAGCAGGAAGCTCGTGAAGATCCAGTTGATGGTCGCGAGCAGGGTGCCGGTGCGGCGTTCGACCGTGCGCTGGTCCTCGCCGCGGACGGCGCCGGCGCGGGTGATGCCGCGGCGGATGAGGCGCGTGAGGAAGCGCCGGAAGACCAGGTTCAGGATGACGAGCGCGAGGATGATCCCGGCGAGCTGCGGGAGGTCGTCGCGGAACCAGCCTTTCCATTCGTCCCAGCTCGAAGGCACGAGGAAGGGGATGTCCATGGTCACACAGCTTCGAGCGGCGCGAGGCTCTGCGCCAACCGCTTGATGCCCGCGCCATCGAAGGCGACGACCAGCTCGACATCGCCGCCACGCTCCTGGGTGCTGACGATGGTGCCGACACCGAACTTGGGGTGGCGCACCTTGTCGCCGGAGGTGAACGATGCGGCCTTCGGGCGGAACTCCTCGCGCGGCGGGGCCTGGACGACGCTATCGACGTAGGACGTCGCGCGGGTGGAGTTCCAGGGCCGGGTCAGGTCCGCGGGAATGTCCTTGAGGAAGCGGGACTGCGGGTTCGTCGACTGCTGGCCCATGAGGTAGCGCCGGAACGAGCGGGTCAGGTAGAGCGAATCCATCGCGCGGGTGATGCCGACGTAGGCGAGGCGGCGCTCCTCCTCCATCTGGCGCGGGTCGTCGAACGAGCGGATGTGGGGGAGGACGCCCTCTTCCATGCCGATGAGGAAAACGACCGGGAACTCGAGGCCCTTGGCGGCGTGGAGCGTGATGAGCGTGACCGCATCCGCCTCGTCGCGCATCTCGTCGACATCGGCGACGAGGGCGACGTCCTGGAGGAAGGTGGCGAGGTCGGGCGACTCGGGGTTGGTGTCCTCGTACTGGCTCATGACGGCGGCGAGCTGTTCGACGTTCTCCATGCGGTCGAGGCCCTCGGCTTCGTCGCCCTGAAGGTAGCGGCGGTAGCCGGTCTCGTGGAGGACCGCATCGAGGAGCTCGTCGAGCTTGAGGTGGTCGCGCTGATCGCGGAGCTTGTTGATGGCGGTCACGAATTCGCGGACGGCGTTGGCCGCGCGGGTGGCGATGCCGCTTACGGGGCGGCCCTGGGCGACGGCCTCGGCGGCGTCCCAGGTGGTGAGCCCGAGCTCGCCGCCGTATTCGCGCAGGCGCGCGATCGTGCGGTCGCCAATGCCGCGGGCGGGGACGTTGATGACGCGGAGGAGGCTCGCTTCGTCCAACCGGTTATGGACGAGGCGGAGATAGGCGATGATGTCCTTGATCTCGCGGCGCTGGTAGAAGCGCACGCCGCCGATGAGGCGGTAGGGGATGCGGTTGCGGACCATCGCTTCTTCGACAGCGCGGGACTGGGCGTTCGTGCGGTAGAGCACGGCGATGTCGCCGTGGCGTTTGCCCCCGGCCACGAGCCGCCGGCATTCGGTCGCGACGAACTCGCCCTCTTCCTCGTCGTTGTAGGCCTCGTAGATGGCGATGCGGTCGCCGCCGTCGCGGTCGGTCCAGAGGGTGCGCTTGTGGCGGCCGGGGTTCTTGCCGATGACCGCGTCGGCGGCGGCGAGGATCGGCTTCGTCGAGCGGTAGTTCTGTTCGAGCAGGTAGGTGGTGGAGCCGGGGAAGTCGCGCTCGAAGTACTCGACGTTGCGGACGTCGGCGGCGCGCCAGGAGTAGATGCTCTGGTCGGGGTCGCCGACGACGGTGATGTTGCCGTTCTTCTCGGCGAGCAGCTCGGCGAGGCGGTACTGCACCGGGTTCGTGTCCTGGAACTCGTCGACGAGGACGTGGAGGAAGCGGCCGCTGTACTTCTCGTGGACTTCCTTCGATTCGCGGAACATGCGGACGGCCTCGTTCAGGAGGTCGTCGAAATCGAGCGCGGAAGCGGCGCGGAGGCGGGCGGTGTACTGCTCGTAGGCGCGGGCGGCGACCTCTTCGTAGTAGTCGCGCACGCGGGACTTGTAGATGGCGGCGGTGACCATCTCGCTCTTGGCAGTCGAAATGGTGCTGAGGATGGCGCGGGGTGAGAAGCGGCGCGGGTCGACGTGGAGCTCTTCGAGCACGCGCTTCATCAGCGCCACCTGGTCGCCGTCGTCGTAGATCACGAAGTTGGGGTCGATGCCGATGGCCGCGCCATCGACGCGGAGCCAGCGCGCGCACATCGAGTGGAAGGTGCCGAGGCTCACGCTGGACGCGTCATCGCCCAGGAGAACTCGGGAGCGGTCGCGCATCTCGCGGGCGGCCTTGTTCGTGAAGGTGACGGCGAGGATGCGCCAGGGAGCGACGCGGCGTTCGCGGACGAAGTAGGCGATGCGGTGGGTGATGACGCGGGTCTTGCCACTGCCGGGGCCGGCGAGGATGAGGACGGCGCCGGTGCCGTGGGTGACGGCCGCGCGCTGCGGCTCGTTCAGCCCTTCGAGGAGCTCCGGGAGTGGCTCGTAGGTGGTCATTCGAACAATTGTACCAATCGGCGGGAGCGGCGGCGAAGGCGAAGGGCGGGTAAGGGCGGGTATCCGCGCCGAAAACAGCGCGGTGACAACCGGGTGCTATACTTCGGTGGCGCTTCGGGAGCGCAGGAGTGGTTGATGTCGTTTGACTCGTGGCCCGGGGGGTCGTGGGAAGCGACCCTGAAGGGTGTCATCACCGTGCTCGCCATCTACCTGGCGGCTCTCTGGCTCACCCTCGTCTTCTGGACCTATCGCGACATTCGCCAGCGTACGCGCGACCCCATCATCCAGACGGTCGCGGTGCTCCTGGTGCTCGTGTTTTTCCTGCCGGGGCACTGGCTGTACCTGATCCTGCGGCCGCGGTACACGCTCACCGAGCTGTACGAACGCTCCCTCGAAGAGGAAGCGCTGCTCCAGGAGCTGGAGGACCAGAAGGCGTGCCCGACGTGCAAGCGGCGCGTTACCGAAGAGTACCTCGTCTGCCCATCGTGCCGGACGCAGCTCAAGGAGCCATGCCGGCAGTGTTCGAAGGCGCTGAGCTACGCATGGGTGGCGTGCCCATTCTGTGGGCTCGAAAAGCCGCCGCGCGAGATGTACGGACCGCGTCCGGCGCGCCCCGCGCGGCGCCCGCGCCCGGAACCCGCGGCGCAGCCAGCCCCCGTGAGCCGGGCACAGGCGCAGCCGGAACCGGCCGCCGCACCGCGGCCGCTGCCGCAGCGGGCTCCCGCGGCGTCGCCGCCGCATCGCGACCCGTTCGCGCGGCGGAGCAGCGGAGGCGATGACCCGATGATCGGGGAGCCGGTCGAGTAGGCGGACCAAGTGGGACCGGCGCCTATGGTCTTCGCCGGGCTGGTGATCGCGTTCATTGGGCTGGCCATGGTTGGCCTCGCGGCCGTGCTGTTCCGAGATGTGCGCCGCGGTGACGGTGGAACGAGCGTTGTACGGACGTTCGCCGGGTTCCTGGTGCTCGTCGGACTCTTTCTGCTGTTCGTCGGGGTTGCGGCGACGCAGTTCAACCCGAGTTAGGGCTGCCGCGGGGCGGGGTGCTGGGGGCGCGCGGGCGCTTGCTTACGCGCGCGCTACTGATGTCGCGGGCTGCTGATGTGTGCCGCTGGGGGCGCGGCAGTGTGGCGGGCGTGGGCGGGCCCTGGGGACGTGGTCGCGGGCTGCCGCAGGGCATGGTACGGACAATCCCGCGGAGCAGTGCTCCGCGGCTACGGCTTCGCCCCTGATACCCGGACGCATCGCGATGGTTCGCGCGGGCGCACTGGGATTGCGGAGGGTGGCGTGCGTTGCCACACTGCGAAGATGACTGATCCGGGCTTCCGCACCAAGGCCGAACTGCTCAAGGCGATCGAAGAGAGCCGCGCCGGGCTCGATGCGCTGTTGAAGCGCGCGCGGCCGGACGAGCTGACCGGGCGCCGCGATGACGCGGGCTGGAACGTGAAGGACCACCTGGCCCACATCGCGGCGTGGGAACGGTCGCTGATTGCGCTGCTCGCGGGGCGCAGCCGGGCGAAGGCCGTGGGCATCGACGACGGCGAGTACGCCGGGCTCGACACGGACGGGATCAACGCGCGCATCCAGGCCGAGCACGAGGAGCGGCCGCTCGCGCTGATCCTGAGCGAGTACCAGGAAGTGCACGAACAGGTGATGTACCGCGTGCGGCGGATGTCGCAGGAGGACCTGGAAAAGCCGTATAGCCACTACCAGCCGGACGAACCGGGCGAGCAGGCGGGCGCGCCGATCGTGGGCTGGATCATCGGCAACACCTGCGGCCATTTCGACGAACATCGCAACGCGATCGAGGCGCTGCTGGCCTGATCCTTCCCGCGGAGGCCGTACACTGGCGGTGTGCTGAGTCCGGGGCAGTTCGAACGGCGCGTGGGCGCGGTGGGCACCGTCGCCATCGTGGCGACGTTCGCGTTCTTCGGGGTGCTCGGGTACTGGTCGGTGTTCCGGACGGACCTGGCTTCGAAGCCGAACAACCCGCGCGTGCTGCAGCAGTTCGCCGACCCGGGCAGGGGGAGCATCCTCGACCGCGAGGGCAACGTGCTGGCGGAATCGCAGCCGGATGGCACGCGGCGCTACACGGACGCGAGCGTGGCGCACGCGGTGGGCTACATCGATGCGCGGTTCGGGTCGCAGGGGGCGGAGCTGGCGTTCAACGCTCACCTCGCGGGGGAAGAAGCGGCCTCCTGGGAGGGCGCGTTCAACGCCGAGTTCGAACGCCAGGCCCAGCAGGGGCTCGACGTGCGGCTGACGCTCGACCCGGCGATCCAGGGCGCCGCCGCGAGGGCGCTGGGCGCGCGCAAGGGCGCCGTCATCGCGCTCGACCCGCGCAACGGCGAGGTGCTGGCGATGGTCAGCGTGCCGACGTATGACCCGGGGAGCCTGACGGACGAGCTCCAGTCGGACCCGGATTCGCCGCTGCTGAACCGGGCGACGCAGGGCAACTACCCACCGGGCTCGACGTTCAAGACGGTCACGGCGGCGAGTGCGCTCGAACATGGCGCTATCCGGCCGGACGCGCAGGTGACCTGCCCGGGCGAAATCGTCATCGACGGGTTCCCGATTTCGTGCAGCAACGTGCCGCAGGGGGTGGGGACGTACCCGTTCAGCCGCGCCTACGCATTCTCCGTGAACGCGATCTTCGCGCAGGTGGGCGTGAACCTCGGCTGGCAGGCGCTGATGGAGACGGCGCGGAAGTTCGGGTTCGAAAGCGCGCTGGACTTCACGCTCGACACGGCGCCGACGCAGGTGCACGGCGCGGACAGCGAGCTCTCGAAGGTGCTCCTCGCGACGACGGCGTTCGGGCAGGGCGAGCTGTTGGCGACGCCGCTGCAGATGGCGGTCGTGGCCTCGGTTGTCGCGAACGGGGGCGTGCTGGCGCGTCCGCACCTCGGGCTCGCGGCCTACGACGGCGAGCGCCGAGTCGTGGCGCCGCTGGAATCGCCCTCCGAGCGGCGCGTGCTGGACCAGGGCGTGGCGAACACGATGCGCGACCTGATGGTCTCGGTGGTGGACAACGGGCAGGCAAACGGCGTGCAGATCCAGGGCGTGAAGGTGGCGGGCAAGACCGGCACCGCGGAGAGCGGCCAGGGGACGAGCCACGCCTGGTTCATCGCCTTCGCCCCAGCGGAGGACCCGGTGATCGCGGTGGCGGTGGTGGTGGAGGACGGGGGCCAGGGTGGCGTGGTCGCGTCGCCCATCGCCGGGCAGGTCATCCAGGCGGCGCTGGCGCGATGACACAGGAACGCACGCCACGACTGGAGCGCCTGCTCGAACAGACTGCCCGGTTCCTGAGCGGCGGCGGGCTGCACCCGGTGGAGATCCTCCAGCGCGTCGAGGCGGCGGCGTTGGACGGCGCGCGCGGCGAGCTCGTGCCGAACGCGGTGCGCGTGACGCTCCACCCGCAGGACTATGCCCGTTACCGGCCGGCCTTCGCGGACCTGCGCGATGAAGTGGTGGCCGTGCTCGACCGGCTGGAGCGCCGGGAGGGGCTGCGCCACGCCGGCGACCGGCTGGTCGAGTTCACGCAGTCGGACGGGACGTCGCCGGGGCTGCCTGGGATCGCCGCGTTCTTCGCCGAGACTGCGAACCGTGCGGCCGCGCCCCCACCCGCCGCGACGCAGGTCATCCGGCGGCTGCGCAATGCGACGCTGGTGTTCGACGACGGGCTGCGGGCGCGGCTGACGCACACGCCGTTCCGGATCGGGCGCGGGCCGGGCAACGACCTGGTGTACCCGAACCTGACGCTGTCGCGGGAGCACGCGGAGGTGGTCTCGACGCCGCAGGGGCAGCTGATCATCCGCGACCGGGGCAGCCGGAACGGGCTGCTCGTGGATGGCGTGCGCGTGGAAGAGGCAGAATTGGAGCCAGGCCGCCGGGTATCGCTCGGCGACGTGGAGCTGTGGCTGGAGGAGGGCGCATGAACGACTCGGTCGAGCTGCTGACGCTGCGCCTCGCGCTCATCGGGATCGTGTTCTTCTTCGTGCTGGCGGCGGCGTTCGCGCTGCGGTCGGGGCTTCGCCCCCGGGCCGTTGCAGCGCCGCGGGTGGCCCCGGAGCCGCGGCGTTCGGGCGCTCGCCTGGTCCTGACCTCGCCGGCGGGCACGGGCATCGCGCCGGGCACGGAGTTCTTCCTGGCGGGCGAGATGAGCCTGGGGCGGGACGCCACGAACGGCATCGTGCTGCCGGATGCGTCGGTCTCCGGGCGGCACGCGGTGGTGGAGTACACGCGCACGGGCTGGCGCATGGCGGACCTCGGCAGCACCAACGGGACGATGGTCAACGGGCGGACGCTGGATGGCCGGGCGGTGCCGCTGCAGGGCGGCGAGCAGATCGTGCTCGGCGCGGTGGTGCTGCGCTTTCAGCCTTGACGGCGGACCGCAGCATCGGACACGCCGAGCAGGCCGCCGATCAGGAGGAAGTTCACGACGAGGCTGGAGCCGCCATAGCTCACGAACGGGAGCGTGATGCCCGTCGTCGGGATGATGCGGAGGTTGCCGGCGATGATGACCGCGGCCTGGATCGCGATGAGCAGAGCGATGCAGGCACAGAGCAGGCGGCCGTAGGCGTCAGGAACATCGAGGGCGACGCGGAGGCCGGCGAAGAGCAGGAGCACGTAGAGCAGCACGACACCGAGCGCGCCCGCCAGGCCGAGCTCTTCGCCGATCGCGCTAAAGATGTAGTCGGTCGGGACGGCGGGGATGGCGGTGGGCTCGCCCATGCCGAGGCCTTCGCCGGTGATGCCGCCCGCCTGGATGGCGTACATGCTCTGGACCGTCTGGAGGCCGGAGCTGTCGGCGGTCTCGTAGGGGTCGAGCCAGACGTCAATGCGCTCCTGGACGTGGTCGAAGGCATAGTAGCCGACGATGGCGGTCGCGCCGAGCAAGACGATACCGCCGGCCATGAAGCGGAGCTGCCCGGTGGCGACATAGAGGCCTGCCATCGCGAGGAGGAGGAGGAGGGCGATGCTGCCGAGGTCCTTGAGCAGGGCGAGGGCGCCGATCGCGACGAGGATCGTGATGAGCAGGGGGACGAGGTAGGGCAGGGTGGAGTAGGTGCGCCCGCCGAAGTGGAGCCTCGAGGACGCGAGGACGCTCGCCTCTTCGGCGAGGTAACCCGCAAGGAAGATGATAAGGAACAGCTTGATCAGTTCCGTCGTCTGTACCTGTTGACCGGCAACATCTACCCAGAGGCGGGCGCCGTAGATCGTCGTCCCGAAGAGGCCAGTGAAGACCAGCAACCCGACCGCGACCAGGGCCGCCGTGTACTTGTACCGGCGCAGGAGGCTGTACCGCCGGGCGCCGAAGGCGGCGCCGAGCATGCAGACCACGCCGAGCGTGAACCAGTTCGCCTGGTCCTGCGCCACCCCGGGCGAGAGGCGCGTGACGAAGGCGAGGCCGATCGCGGAGAGGAGCAGAACGGTGGCATACGGGAGCGCGGCCGAGCGCGGCGCGACGACGCGCAGGCCAAGGTGGCCGGCCACCGCCACAACGGCGAATTGCGTTAGGATGCGGTCAGACCCGGCGGGCATCGGGAAGGCGGCTGCGTCCAGCGCACGCCAGGCCACCGCCAGGAACGCGATGCTGGCGGCCATGAGCACCAGCTCGGTGTTCCGGGCCCCGGAGCGCACTCCGTCGGTTACCGACTGGAAGGCCATGGCCGCGTGAACCCTGCCGACGTCATTGACCAACGATATCGCCTCGAGCGGCTCATCGGAACCGGTGGGATGGCGGATGTATGGCTCGCGGAGGACGAGCGGCTCGGGCGCTGGGTGGCGGTCAAGCTGCTGCGCGAATCCGCGACGGGCGACGAGGTGGCGGCGTCGATCGAACGCGAGGCGCGGCTGGTCGCGCGGCTGCAGCACCCGAACATCGTGGCGATCTACGACGTGGGGCACCGCGACGGGCAGCGCTACCTGGTCATGGAGTATGTGCACGGCCACGCCGTGCGGCAGGTGCTCGAAGCGCGCGGGCGGCTGACCGAGCAGGAAGCGGTGCGCTACGGCGGCCAGATCGCGGGCGCCCTGCAGTACGCGCACGAGCAGGGCGTCGTCCACTGCGACATCAAGCCCGAGAACATCCTCGTGAACGAACAGGGTGTGGCAAAGGCGGTCGACTTCGGCGTGGCGGAGACGATCACGCGGACGATGACGCCCGACCAGGCGCGGGACATCCTCGGGACGATCGCCTACCTCGCGCCGGAGGTCATCCAGGGGTCGCCGCCGGATGCGCGTTCGGACGTGTACTCGCTCGGCCTGACGATCTACGAGATGGTCGCGGGGCGGCTGCCGTTTTCGGGCACGACCCCAGCGGCGATCGCCGGGCAGCGCCTCGCGAACGCGGCGCCGCCGCTGCGTGCGTTCGCGCGGGAGGCGTCGGCGGAGCTCGAATCGGTGCTCGCACGGGCGCTCGCGCTTTCGCCGTACGACCGTTACCAGACGGCGGGCGAGCTCGCGGCGGCGCTGCGGCGCGTGCCCCAGCAGGCGCGGCCGGCAGCCGTGCCACCGGTCATCGCGACAGCGCCGGTGCCGCCGATCCGGCAGCGGCACCAGACGGCACGCGTGACGCGCGGCCGGCGAGCTGCGCCCCCGCCGCCACGAGCGACCGGGCCGGGCGGGGCTGCCATCGCGGCGGTCATCGCAGCGCTCGCGCTGGCGCTCGGAGTGGGGATCGCGGCGGCGGTCGTGCTCAGCCGCGGGGAGGACGACAACGGCGGCGGGCCGGCGCCCACCCCATCGCCGAGCGCGACCCGGACGGCAGCCACGCAGGAGCCCACGGCCACCCCGACCCGGCCTTCGGAGCCAACACCGACGGCGACGCCGACTACAGCCCCGACGGAGACACCGACGCCGACCCGGACACCGCCGCCAACGCAAACGCAGGCGACGCCGACGGCGACGCGCACCCAGCAGGGGAACAACAACCCCACGCCATCGCCGTCGCCGCCGACGGGCACCGCAGCAGCCACGCCGACGGGGCGCCCGTAGAGCAGTTCGCCAGCTGGGTGATAAAGCCGTAGCGCATTGCGCGGCACCGCTATCGGGATGAGCGAGCAATCCGTTACACTCCCGCGAATGAGAGTTATGCAGTCGAGATGAAAGCCGTCGTGATCGCGCGGTACGGGGGCACGGACGTGCTCGAGGTGCGGGATGTCCCCGCGCCGGTGCCAGGGCCGGAGGACCTGCTCGTGCGCGTGCACGCGGCTGCGCTGAACCGGGCGGACATCCTCCAGCGGATGGGGCAGTACCCGCAGCCCGGGCCCCGGCCGGCGTTCGACATCCCGGGCCTCGAATTCGCGGGCGAAGTGGTCCAGGTGGGCGAGCGGGTGGAAGGGTTCGCGCTGGGCGAGCGGGTGATGGGGCTGCTGGCGGGCGGTGGGCAGGCAGAGCAGGTGATCATCCACTGCCGCCAGGCGATGAAGGTGCCGGCGAACCTCACGTGGCCCGAGGCGGGCGCGGTGCCCGAGGTGTACATCACCGCCCACGACGCGTTCCGCCAGGCGGAGCTTATCGCAGGCGAGACGGTGCTGGTGCACGCGGCCGGGTCCGGGGTTGGCGTGGCGGCGATCCAGATCGCGAAGGCGATGGGCGCGTCGCTGGTGATCGGCACCGCGGGCAGCGACGAGAAGCTCGCCCAGGCGAAGGCGCTCGGCATGGACGTGGGCGTGAACTACCGGACGAACCCGGACTTCCACACGGCCGTGATGGAAGCGACTGACGGGCGCGGCGCGGACGTCATCCTCGACTCGATCGGCGCGGACTACTGGGAGCGCAACTTTCGGTCGATTGCGGTCAAGGGGCGGATGGTGGTCATCGGGTTCCAGGGCGGTGCCCGCACGGAGGCGAACCTGGGCCCGCTGCTCCAGCGCCGCGCGACGGTGATCGGGACGACGCTGCGGGTGCGTCCGCTCGAAGAGAAGGCGGCGGCAACACGGGCGTTCGAGAAGAGCGTGCTGCCGCACATCGCGACGGGCCGGGTGAAGGTGGTAGTGGACAAGACGTTCCCGGTGACGGACGTGGCGGCGGCGCACGCGTACCTGGAGTCGAACGCGCAGTTTGGCAAGGTTGTGCTGATCTGCTGAGGGCGAGGTCGCGCCCCCGGCGGGAGGGCGAGGTCGCGGCCCTCACCCCCGGCCCCTCTCCCGGAGGGAGAGGGGAGCTCGCGGGGGTACCGTCGTGCCGGTACCCGGAGCGCTGAGCCCCTGTGGTGGTCGAAGGCTGGCGCGCGGCATGGTACGGACAATCCCGCGGAGCGATGCTCCGCGGCTACGGCTTCGCCCGTGTGGGTGGTGGGGTATGATGCCGCGGTCGAGCGGGAGGAGGGGTGGATGCCCGTATCGAATGACCCGGAGATGGCGCGGATTCGCGGCTACCTGCAGGCGCAGGCGGCGAAGCTGAGCCACGTGGAGCTGGCCGAGAAGGTGCGGGCGGACATGGAGCAGCTCCGCGCGGCGATCGAGGGTGTGGGGGATGCGGCGTTCGGGGCTATCCCGGCGCCCGATGAGTGGAGCCCGAACGAGATCTGCGCCCACCTGGCGTATACGAGCGGCAACATCGCGGCCGGGATCCGGAGCGTGATCGACGGCGGCGGGCAGCCGGAGGGGATCCGCGACCAGATGAGCGCCACGGTGGTCCGGCACACGGGGCCGGAGTGGTGGGAGCGGATGCTGCGGGAGCGCGAGGAGTTGCTCGCTTATGTCCGGACGGCGCGTGGGGACGAGCACCTGGACGTGACGTGGGACCACCCGATGTTCGGGGACCTGAACTGGCGCGAGTGGTTGCTGTTCCTGCGGATCCACGACCTGGACCATGCGCGCCAGCTGCAGGCGATCACGGCGGGGTAGCTCATGACGCGCCCCACGCGGGCCGAGCGGCAGCGCCTCCGGGACGCCTACCGGGAGTACCGGATGGAGGTGCTGGCGGCCATCTCCGCGGTGGACCCGTACGGACTGATCGCAGGTGATGCACCGGCCGACGAGTTCGGCATCGAAGCCGATGCCGTGCTATCGCGGATCGGGTCGGCGGGCGCGGTGGGCGATTGCGCGGCGGTCATTGCGGCGGTGCTGTCGGAGTGGCTGGGATGGGAAGCCGTGCCGGGGGAGCTCGAGCCGTGTGGGGCCCGGGTGTGGGCCGCGCGGGAGCGGTTCCTCGCGACGCATCAGCGGACAGCGGACCACGGACAAGGCGGGGACCCGGGTAGCGCTGGGGGGTGAACACGTTCCGAGCGGGGCCGGGCGGGGCGCTGCGCTTTCGCCCTCGGTTGGGGGCTGCCGTGGGGCATGGGTTGAGCTGACGCCAGCGCCCACGAGGGGCGCGGCTACGTTACTCCGGGCTGACGCGGGGCATGGTACGGACAATCCCGCGGAGCAGTGCTCTGCGGCTACGCCTGCGGCGCCTGGGCGTCGTGGGTTGCGGGCTGACGCGGGGCATGGGCACTGGGGGCCGCAGAGTCGATGCTCTGCGACTACGGCTTCGCCACTGGGTCCGGACCTTCTGCTCCCGGCCAGTGGCGGGCTGTCGCGGGGCATGGGGCGGACAATCCCGCGGGGACGTGCCCCCGCGGCTACGGCTTCGCCTCGCGCTGGCGCGTCCTCGCTACAGGAGCGGCGCCGGGACCGGGCGGATGGGGGTGATGGGGGCCCAGGGGGCGCGGGGGGCGAATTCGAGGGCGGTCCAGGTGCGGGTGATGTGGACTTCGCGGGCGCGGGAGCTGCGGGCGAGGCAGGGGCCGAGGTTCTCGGTGATCCACTGCCAGGCGAGGCGGGACTCGGGTGCGATCCGGGCTTCGGCGTCCCAGAACTCGCGCGGGTGCGTCTGCACGCGGCGGCCGCTGCGCTTCGGCGGGATGGCGAGGTGGAGGAGCTCGTGCTTGGCGATGAAGCGCAGCACTTCGACCGGCGTCTCCGGGTGGTTCAGGACCTGGTGGATGTAGACGGCCGGGAAGACGAGCTCTTCGGAGGCGGTGACGGCGCAGGCGAGCGGGCGGTGGGCCGCGAAGAACACGGGCACCGGCCCCGGCACGCGCGGGAAGTACAGCGAGCGCACCTCTTCGACCAGCGCGGGGACGTCGATGGAGGTGCGCCAGAGCGCGGGCTGGAACGGGTGGGGCCGGCGGCGGCCCGGCACGTCAGCGGCCCGACGGGATGCGGAAGTCCCGGCCGATGGCGACGACGATGTCGGGCTGCGTCTCGGTGGTCTTCTTTTCGACGCGGATCGCGGCGGCGGGGATGTCGAGCCACTTCGCGATGTCCTCGGCGGCGAGGCGCGTTTCGGGGTTGTAGAGCGTGATCGTGGTGCTCGGCTGGGGCTGGATCGTCGGGCCGAGCTCGACGACCGGAAGGGCCTTCACGTACTTGAGGTAGCGGCCGAGGCCGACGGCGCGGGCTTCGCCGTCGATCCCGTAGCCGTCCTGGACTTCGACGCTGACGCCGGCGTACTTGGCGGGGAGGAAGGCCTGGCTGATCCAGTACTTCACGTTCTCGGGGTCCCAGAGAAGCACAGCCGCGCCGCCGGGCGAGGTCCAGCCTTCGACGGTGGGCACGTCGTTGACCGGGTCGGCGACGGAGTACGTCTTCATGCG
Organism: Dehalococcoidia bacterium; assembly: GCA_020850615.1. Classification (GTDB taxonomy): domain Bacteria; phylum Chloroflexota; class Dehalococcoidia; order Tepidiformales; family Tepidiformaceae; genus JADZEI01. The sequence continues at coordinate 32,298 of JADZEI010000011.1, forward strand.
GCCGTTGGTCTGCTGGAGGAGCGGCGCGTAGCGGACCATGTCGCCCAGGCCGATGTCAGTTTCGACGGCGCCGCGGTAGGCGTTGTAGAGCTCGGTCGGGTTGTTCAGGAGAGCCTTCGAGAAGACCTTCGCGACGGCAGCGCGGAGGACGAGCTGCTGCCGCTTGATCCGGTTGAAGTCGCTGTCGTTGCGGTAGCGGCCGAAGGCGACGGCGTTGTAGCCATCGAGCTCCTGGACGCCTTCGCCGTAGGCGACGTACTGGGCGTTCACGTCGTCGTTCGAATACCACCAGTCGGGGACGGTGAGCTCGTAGGGGATGTCGAGGGTGATCCCGCCGACGGCGTCGATGAGGTGCTCGACGCCCTGGAAGTTCATCACGACCCAGTGGTCGATTTCGAGGCCGAAGTTGGCGTTCATGTCGGCGATGAGCTGCTCGGCGCCGGCCTCGACAGTGCCGCCGGCCATGCGCCCGGCGACGTAGGAGGTGTTGATGCGCTCGGGATAGGTGCCGTTCGGGCCGTTGATATCGATCCAGAGGTCACGGGGGAAGCTGAGGACGGCGGATTCCTTCGAAACCGGGTCCACGGTGGCGACCATGATCGTGTCGGTGCGGCCGTCGTATTCGCCTTCGATGGGGCGGCGGTCGACGCCGATGATGAGGATGTTGATGCGCTTGTTGAAGACGCTGCCGGCGCCGGGGTTCTGGATGCCGATGGTGGCGGGCAGGTCGGGGAGGACCTTGTTCACGAAGGGGAGCGTCTGGCCCGGGAAGAGCGCCGGCCAGATGCGCGTGAGGGTCAGCGAGGCGGTGTAGAACGCGGCGAACCCGAACGTGATCAGCGCGAGCGAGAAGAGTAGCCGCTGGCCAACCGACAGGTGACGGGGACGCGCTCGAACGGTTGCGGGGGTGGCGAAGGAGCGGGGGCGCGCTCGAAGCCTGACTTCTTCAACTGCCATCCAGTGTCCCAACCTACTGAGCTACCTGTTCAGGGTCAACGAGGGAAACACCGGTATCGTTCCGTTATTCCGTCAACTCCAGGCGCGGAGTGTGACGGGGTTCACGAAGCGGAAAGAGAGGGAGGAGAGGTCCCGGCTCAGCCGCCCTGGATGCTGACCATGAACTCGAGGCGGTCGCCGTCGGCGAGCTCGGTCTGCATGGTGGCCTGGGTGTCGTTGATGAGCACCATGACCGCCTCGGCGTCGGCGGCGTTGAACCCCTCCGCGAGGAAGATCGCGTGCGGCGTGAGGCCGGGCGTCCATTCGACCACGGTGTTCGGCTGCTTCGACTTCGTGCGCTTGACCAGGGTGGCGAACCACTTCACGGGTACACTCATGCCGCAAATTTACGATGAAGTGTCCCGGCCTGTCGAACGCGCCCGGCGCGGTCAGGAGACGCCGTCAGGATTGGATGACGGCGCCGGAGGCGATGAGCGCGGCGATGCGGTCGTCGCTGAATCCGAATTCGCGGAGGAGCTCGGAGCTGTGTTCGCCGCAGGCGGGCGCGGGGTGCGGGAAGCCGCCGGTGGAGCGGCCGAATTCCGCGAAGGTGCGCGGCGCCGTGACGAGACCGAACTGGCGGTCCGGGACGTCCCAGAAGAAGCCTTCCTGGTTGAGCCAGGGGTCGGTGAAGATCTCCTCGGTGCGGAGGGCGGGAGCCACGGGGACACCGCCGGCGAGCAGGCGCCCGATCGCCTCTTCGCGTGGCAGCGATACGAGCGCTTCGGCGATGAGCGTGGCGAGCTCGCCTTCGGGCGGGGCTTCGAGCGCCTGCTCGGCGACGTAGCGCCCGGCCCATTCGGTGTGGCCGAGGGCGGCGCAAACTTCGTGGAAGTGCGCCGGTTCCTGTGCGGCAAGCGCGAGCCAGCCGTCGGCGCAGCGGTAGTAGCGGTGGAGGGCGGAGCTGCCGAGCCAATCGCGACCGCCGAGGGGCGCGGCGGGCCGCCCTTCGTACCAGGTGAGCTCGCCGGACTGGAAGAGGATGGTCTGGTTGGCCAGGCAGGTGTGGACTTCCTGGCCCCGGCCGGTGCGCTCGCGGGCGTGGAGGGCGGCCTGGATGCCGAAGGCGGCGGCCATCGCGGTCGCGGTGTCGTTCACGGCAACCTGGTGGAACACGGGCTCGTCGCCGCCGCCCTGGGCGTGCATCATGCCGCTCCGGGCCTGGAGAAGGGGGTCGAAGCCGGGGTCGGACGCGAGGCGCCCCTTCGGGCCGTAGCCGGTCACGGAGCAGGTGATGATGCGCGGGTTGAGCGCGGAGAGCGAGGCATAGTCGATGCCCAGCCGCTCGCGCACGCCGAGCCGGAAGTTGTCGAGCACGACGTCGGACTGGCGGACGAGCTCGAGGAAGACGGCGCGGCCCTGGGCCGACTTCATGTCGAGCGCCAGGCTGCGCTTGCCGAGATTATGCCCGAGGAAGATCAGGCCGTAGGGCCGGAACGGGTCGCCGGCGATCGGCTCGACCTTGATGACGTCGGCGCCGAAGTTGGCAAGGACCGTTGGCGCGAAGGTGCCGGCGATGAAGGCACCGACGTCGATGATGCACACGCCTTCGAGCGGGCGGCGCGGCGCGGCGGCGGAGGGTGGAGGCGCGGACGGCGTCGCGGCGCGGGCCGGGGCGGGCGCCTGGGACTCCGGCGTGCCGGGCAGCCAGCGCAGGCGGGCAGGCGTGTCTTCGAGCCTGACCGGCAGGCCGGGGACTTCGACGCGGCCGAGCTCGGGGTGGTCCAGCTCGAGGCGCATCTCGTTCGCGGCGACCGTCTCGTCGCGGAACCACTCTTCGCGGATGCCGACCGGGCCGCGCGGGACGCCGGCCTCGTGGAGGATGCGGAGCCACTCCTCGCGCGGCTTTTCGGCGAAGCGAGCTTCGAGGCGCTCCATCGCGGTGTCCGCATGGGGCGGGCGGAAGAGGTTCGCGAACTCGCCGTCGATGCCCTCCAGGGTGAGGATGTCGAGGCAGTCGATGGCTTCGAGCGCCTTCAGGAAGAAGGGCGCGGTGAGCGAGCCGAGGAAGAACCATTTGTCGTCGGCGCAGCGGTAGAGGCGGTAGTGGGGCACGCCGCCGCGGCTGTTCCGGCCGATGCGGACGACTTCGCTGGTGTTCACGGCGCCGCCGCACTCGATCGAGGCGACGGCGTGGAGCCCGGTAACGGTGAGGGCCTGGCCGAGCCCGCTCGTGTGGCGCTCCCAGAGGGCGGCGGCGATGGCGTTGGCGGCGATGGTGGCGTGCGCGTAGCCGACCTGGGGCGTCACCAGCGCGACGGGCTGATCTTCGAAGCTGAATTGCATGAAGGCCATGCCGCTCAGGCCGGTAATGAGCAGTTCGTCCGGTGGGAGGTGGCTCCAGCGGCCGGTGCTGCCGTGGGGCGGGAGCCAGGCGTGGACCAGGCCCGGGTTCGCGGCGAGGCAGGTGGTCGCATCGAAGCCGAGCCGTTCGAGCTCGCCGGGCAGGGTGTCGAACACGGCGACGTCGGCGGTGGCGAGGAGGTCGCGGAGCTGGTGGGCGCCCTCGTAGGTGTGGAGGTCGAGCTCGACGCGGTTCTTGTTGCGGTCCCACATGAGGTAGCCCGGAGCGGGCAGCCAGGGTTCACCCGGGGCCGCGACGTTGATGACCTCGGCGTCGAAATCGGCGAAGAGCATGGTGGCCATGGCGCCGGCCAGGCCCTTCGAACAATCGATGATTCGGATATCAGCGAACGGTCCGGACATGGCGCGGAGTATGGAGGGCGCGGGGGGGTGCGTCGAGGGCCGGAGGGCCGTCTCCGCGGGGGCCCACAGCGTGCGGGAATTCGGCCGCCGATGGCCCGTTTACACTGCAACAATGACGAATTCACCCGATGTCCACTGCGGGGTATTCCCGTAATGGGCGACCATGTTGGTAAGCCATCACAGAAGTCCGCTGGCGGAGGCAACGATGAGCGTGGGGATTTGTTCCAGTTGCAGGCGCCGGGCGCCGATGTTCTGTGAGGAAGTTCGGTACGAAGACCGGAAGCGGTCGGAGTCGTGGGGCACCGAGCGGATCATCGCCTACCGGTTGCTGTGCACGGTGTGCTCCGAGCAGAGCCGGGAGCGGGCGCGGGAGCTGCACGATGCCGCCGGGGGCCTGATGCTCGGCCGCCATTGTGACTTCTGCACGACAATCCTGACCGACGAGTGTGTGGTGATCGAGCTGCGGCCCTGCCAGCCGGCAACGCAGCGGCGGCGGCTGGGCCTGGCGCGCGTGTTCGAGCAGTACCGGATGTGCCGGCATTGCGGTGCGGAGCTGGTGGCGCGGTTCATGGACCAGGGCCGGGGCGGGGGGCCGGGGGCCCCCCACCGCCGGGCCAGCTGATCCGGCGGCGTCCTGCTTGCCAGGGGCTGCCTAGCCTTCGAAGTAGGGCATGCCGGCTTCCATGCCGAGGGCGACGCGGCCGGCGGCTTCGTAGGTGCCGGTGCCGACCATGATGTGGGCGGCGGCGGCGTGGATGTCGCGGAAGCGGCGTTCGAGCGGCGAATCGGTGAAGAACGCGCTCGTGCCGGCAGCTGCGTAGAGCCGGTTCACGGCCTCCACGGAGGCTCGGACGGCGTTGCTCGTCGCGAGCCGGACGCGGGCGTGGTCCTGCGGGGTGGTGGCGGCGCCGGATTGCACCATGGCCCAGAGCTGGGCCGCCGACCCGTAGAGGTAGGCGCGGGCGGATTCGATAAGCGCCTGGGCCTCCGCGAGCTCGGCCTGGAAGCGGGTCTTCTCCGCGAGCAGGACGGTGCCGTAGGCGACCTTGGCGAGCGCGAGGTCGCGGGTGGCTTCGAAGGCGGCGCGGGCGACGCCGAGCGCGTGGGTACCGTGGGTGATGTAGGCGAGCACGGTGGCGCGGTACATCGCCCAGGGGTGGCGCGGCTGGGCCGCGGGGGTCGGGTGGGTGCGGGAGGCCGGGACGAAGACGTCGCAGGCGGAGAAGTCGTTGCTTCCCGTGCCCCGGAGGGCGCCCGTGTCCCAGGTGTCGTGCACGGAGACGGAGGTGCGCGGCAGGAGGGCGACGATCGTCTGGAGCTGGCCGTTGTCGTCGCGATGCGGGGTTTCGCCGTCCATGACGACACATTCGGCGCCGAACCAGGTGGCGTGGTTGCTCCCGCTGGCAAAGGGCCAGCGGCCGGTCACGACGTAGCCGCCCTCAGCGGGCACGGCGCGGCCCCGCGCACGGAGGACGCCGGCGACGACCGCGCCGGGCGCGGCGAAGAGCTCGCGGGCGCCCTCGGCGGCGAGGAAGCCGGCACTGCGGGCGGCCTGGTTCGCAAGCATCACGCACCAGGCGGCGGATGCGTCGGCGGCGGCGAGCTCTTCGACCACGGTGGCGACCGTGATCGGGTCAGTTTCGAGGCCACCGAGCGAGCGGGGGACGGCCATCCGGAAGAAGCCGGCGGCGGCGAAAGCGTCGAGCAGCTCGGCGGGGATGGCGCGGTCGGCGTCGATCTGGGGGGCGAGGGCGCTGACGCGGGGGGCGACGGCGCGGGCTGCGGCGACGAGGTCGCCGGGGCGGGCGGGGATGGTGCCGGCGCCTTCGACGCGGGCTTCGAGCAAGAGATTGCGCATGGTGTTCCTCCTCCGGGCCTCGCGGCCTTCCTGTAGGGCAACAGTACGGGGAACGCGGCGGGCGTTACCCCAACCAAACGGGAGGAGGGCGGGTTGGGTGGGGAGGGTCACATGGGGGGCGCTCACCCCCCCGCCCTCTCCCGCTGCGGCGGGAGAGGGAGCCTTGCGGTTCCGGGGGCGAAGGTGTTCCGGGCGAGCCGGGGGGTGGGGCGCGCTGACGCGGGACATCGAAGGGAGGGGCACGCCTCCGCTCGCTTACGCGCGCGGCTCGGATTGCGTGCGGGTCGGACTCGGGGCCACGAGGGGCCCGGGCTACGGTGGGGTGGGGCGCGCGGCCCTCACCCCCCGCCCTCTCCCGCTGCGGCGGGCGAGGGAGCCTTGCGGTTCTGGGGGCGATGGTGTTCCGGGCAAGCCGGGGGGGTGCGGAACTAAGGCCCTCGCAGCCCCGGGCGTTGGTGGCCTGGCGGTGGGGCATCCGTGGGCTTCCGCTAAGGGCCCACGAGGGGCCCGGGCTACGGTGGGGTGGGGCGGTGTTGGGGGCTGGCGCGGGGCGATGGTGCGGAGGGGCGCGCCTCCGCTAGCTTTTGGGGGGAGGTGGACCGACCGTTGGGGTCGGGTGACCCTGGAAAGACTGACTCTCTTGCTTACTGGTGAGATGCCTTTCGCGCGACCAGTCGTCTTCCTGGGTTGGCGCCCGGGCGTGACTTGATAGGAGCTAGCTCGCTTGACCCAAGAAAGTCCTGTCCGCCCGGGAGCCTCACCTACTCTATCCCAGGACATGTAGTGTGAGCAGCCAGGTCATCAGCATCGGCGTCGATGCCCACAAGTCCCTCCACGTTGGCGTTGCCCTCAATGACGCCGGCCAACGCATCGGCGAATGGAGTGGCGCCAACTCCGTCAGTGGCTGGCAGGGCTTCCTTGAGTGGCTCAAGCAGCTCGATGGCGTACGCCAGGTCGGCATCGAAGGGGCCGGCAGCTACGGCCGGGGACTGGCCGTCAGTCTCGTTGCCGCCGGGGAGGTCGTCTACGACGTCAACAGCAGGCTGACAGCCCTTGGCCGCCGCCACGCCCTCCGCCGGGGCAAGAGCGACCGCCTCGATGCACAGGCGGTGGCAGAAGCGGTCCGACGAGAATCCGATGCCCTCCCACGTGTCGTCTGCAACGACGATGCCCGCATCCTCTCCCATCTCTGCGAAGAGCGGGAAGCGCTCACGCACGAAGCCACTCGCGTCCGGAACCGGTTGCATGCGGTCCTCCTCGAGCTGGACCCGGAGTACAAGCAGTGGGCCTCGCCGCTCTCGACGAAGGGTCTCTCCGCGCTGCAGGAACTCGCGACCACGCCGGAGGACGACAGCCTCGCCCAGGCGCTCAAGGCATCGGTGCGGCGCCACGCTACTCACCTGGCGATGCTTACCCGGGATATCGACCAGCTCGCCAAGGAGATCGAAACGCGTGCTCAGCCGTACACCGCGCTGACCGAGATCACCGGGATTGCGTTGCTCACCGCAGGGACGTTGGCTGGCATCCTCGGCAGCCACGCTCCCTTTCAAAGCGATGCGCAGCTCGCAGCCTACGCCGGCGTGGCCCCACTCGAAGCATCCTCGGCCGGGAACGGACGGCATCGCTTGAGCCGCCTTGGCAACCGGCGGCTCAACGCCATCATCTACCGGATCGCCCTTGCCCAGCTGCGCCATCCTGGAAAAGCCAGGACTTACCTGGAGAAAAAGCTCAGCGAGGGACACACCAAGAAAGAAGCCATCCGCTCCCTCAAGCGCTTCATCGTCCGCGCGATCTGGCAGCAGTGGAAGCGCTGCGCGCCCCCTCCGGAACCCGTAACAAGCGAAGCTTGTCCATAGGAGCGTCGCGCGCGGCTCGGTTGCGGGGATCAGATTGCGCGGGGATCGGATTCGGGGTCGGGAGGGGTGCGGGTGCGGTGGGGCGCGAATGTCCTTACCGGGAGTCGGTGTTTACCCCTCATGAAGTGGGGTGGAGCACCCGATACTGTAGGCGTCCACATCACACTTGAAGTGAGCGGCATCCATGTATCAGTCACCGGCAACGCTCCTTTCGCCCATGCTCATCCGCGTCTCCATCGAGGGGTGCCGGTGGGTGGTCGACGCGCTGGACGGCGACACGCACGAGTACGCACGGCTGGAGTGGGGGCTGCCGGGGACGACGCCGGCCTATGAGGCGCTGCACATGGCGCAGGCGGCGTTCCGCGGGTCCTTTGTCTATGTGGGCAGCCGGCCGGAGGAGCTGGCGATCAGCTCGTAGCCGGACCTCCGCGTTCGCCTGGCGTGGCATCGTCGTCGCCCGGCGGGGGCTCATCGAGGTTTGGCGGCGGACCGAGGAGCAGCTTCGCAAGCGGGTACGAGAAGAGCCCGACGAGCACGCCTGCAACGGACATCGCGACGAGCGCAGTATCGCCCTGGACCAGGCCGACGACGAGCAGGCCCGCGGAGATCGCCGCGAGGATCCAGGGCAGGAGCGCCGGCCGCGGGAAGGCGGGCATCCGCATCAGGCGTCGGCGGTGGGGGCGGTGTCGGCGAGCTCGGCGTCTTCAATCACGGCCCAGTCCTCGTCGCGGAGCGGGGCCAGCTCGCCGCGGCGATGCGCGTCATAGAGGCGGAAGAGCGCGTCCTTGTGGGGGCGGACGCGGCCGATGGGGCAGGCGGCCCAGTCCTTCTCGCTTTCGTCGCAGTAGCCAAGGCGGAACTCGCCGCACTTGGGCTGGAGGTAGCGGCCGAGCTCGGGACAGACCTTCATGACCTCGGCACGCATGAGGGCGGCGACCTTCCGGAACTCCCACTGCGCGCGCGTGCAAAGGCGGAGGTCGCAAATGTGCAAGAGGCTCTGGAAGTTGACCGTGATCTTGAAGTTCGTGTTCGTGGCGTTGGGCAGGAGGAAGCGGGCGTCTTCGGCGGGCACGCCGGCGGCGACCATCTCCTCGTAGAGCTCGCCGACGCGGTCGAAGAGCTCGGCCATCTGGCCCTCCATGCCGGCCTTGCGGACGGTTTCGGGCACGGTGTAGGGGAACTCGCCTTCCTTGTAGGTGACGTAGCGCTGGCTCTGCTGTTCGAAGGAGATGCCGACGCGGTGGCGGACGAACTGGTGGCTGAAGGCGCGGGAGACGCCGGAGATGCCGAATTCGAAGCTGACCTGTTCGAGGGGGCTGGCGTGGCCGGTCTTGAGGCGCTCGGTGATGAACTGGACCATCTGTTCGCGCGAGATCCGCTCGTCTTCGACGCGGGCGAGCACCTGCTGGGGCGTGAGCGTGCTGTAGCAGGTCCGGTAGGCCATGTAGAGCGACCGGATCGGGTCTTCGGTGAAGGAGATGAGCGTGACCTGGATCGGCATGGGGGGTCCCTCAGGCGGTCTCCCGCGATTGTCCCCCCAGCGTACCGCCCCGGCGAGCGCAGGCGCGCAAACTTGTGGCGTCTCGATTATGGCGCCCACCCCGGCCCGAAACCCTGACCCTGTCCTGCAATTGCGATGAATGCGGGCGTGCGTGCCCTTCACTCCCTGTCCACCGCGCTGCCTCCGCCCGATGAATGAAGTAGATGAATTCGAGGTCGCGAAGTGATGTATGCCCTGGAACAGTCCTGCCCATTCGAAGCGGAAGCCCGTGCCGAGCGCTGCGAGAGCTGCTGCGAGGCCAACACGGTGACGCCGTGCGCGCTGGCGTGGTTGCGTGACCGCGTCCGCCCGGCGAACGTGACCGCGGTGACGCGGACCCGCGGCGGCCGCCGCGCCGCCTGAGCGGCCGCGCTCCGGCGCGAACCTCCACTCAGCGAATGAACGGGGCGCAGGGGCACGCCCGGTTCTCGCGGCATCTGTTTCTGGCGTTCCAGCCGCCGGCATGGCACCATCCCCGTGCGATGCCGAAACAGGTCTCCAACGTCGCGACCGACGACTATCTGACCACGATCTACCGGATGTACCACGACGAAGGGCAAGACGTCATCGCCGTGCGCCTCGCGGACCGGCTGGACATCACGCCGCCGTCGGTGGCGGGCATGCTGAAGCGGCTCCAGCGGGACAACCTGGTCGAAATCGACAGCCGCAAGGTCATCCACCTGACGCACGAGGGGCTGGTGCGGGCGGAGCAGATGGTGCGGCGGCACCGGCTGGCGGAGTGCCTGATCACGGACGTGCTGAAGGTGCAGTGGTGGCGCGCGTACGAAGAGGCGCACCTGCTCGAGCACGGGATCTCGGACATCACGGAACCGCACCTGTACGAGATGCTCGGCAAGCCGACGCGCAGCCCGTTCGGCTACCCCATCCCGGGCCCGGGGGCGCCGCGCAAGCTGAGCATGACGACGCTGGCGGACATCGGCGAGGGGACCGACGTCGAGATCGACCGCGTGTACGAAGAGGACGAGCAACTCCTGCGGTTCTTCGACGATGAGGGCATCCGCCCCGGGAAGACCGTGCGGATGGAGTCGATCGCGCCCTACCGGGGGACCGTGACGGCCTGCATCGACGGCCGCTCGATCGTGATGGGCACGCAGGTGGCGGGAAAGATCTGGGTGACACCCCCGGCGAAACCCTCGGCCCGTGTGTAGAACTGATTAACGCGTCGCGCTTGATCGCCGGGATGGCAACAGATCCGGCGCATCGTGACGACGATGTAAGAGATGGCACCCCCGGTCACACCTTCGCCGCTCCGTGTCCTCATCGTCGAGGACGACCCGTCGCTCGCGCGGCTGATCCAGCTCGTGCTTTCGCAGCACACGGGGCAGGCGATCGTGGCGCGCACGGGGAGCGAGGCGCTGGAGGCGGCCTCGCGCGGATACTTCCAGGCGCTCGCCGTGGACATCAGCCTGCCCGACATGTCCGGGTTCGACGTCATCAGCCGGATCCGGGAGCACTCGCCGGCGGCCGGGATCGTAGCCGTCACGGGCTTCGTCGATGTGGAAGTGGCCGTGCAGGCGATGAAGGCGGGGGCCGACGACTTCCTCGGCAAGCCGTTCAACGCGGAAGTGCTGTGGCACATGCTGACCAAGGCGGTCGACAACCGGAAGCAGCGGATCGAAGCGGAGCAGGCGGAGCTCTACCGGCAGCTCGCCTATACCGACGCGCTGACCGGGGCGCCGAACCGGCGCTTCCTGGACGAGTTCATCGAAGAGGCCGTGCTGGAGGCGCGACGGCACCGCACGCCGCTCTCCGTCGTGTACATGGACATCGACAACTTCAAGCTGCTGAACGACTACATGGGCCACGAAGAGGGCGACATCGTCCTCCAGCGGGTGGCGCAGGCGCTGCGCAGCGTGGTTCGGCCGCCGGCATCCTTCGGGCGCTTCGGCGGCGACGAGTTCGTGGCCGTCTTCCCGGGCGCGCAGCCGGAAGCCGTGCGGGACGCCGTGGGACGCCTGCGGGCGCTCACGAGCTCGATCGAGATCCGCGGCGGCGAATCGAGCACCACGCTCCCGGCGCGAATCAGCTGCGGCATCGCGACGCTGCGCAGCCACGAGTCGCCGCGCGACCTCATCGCGGACGCCGAGGACCAGATGTACCTGGACAAGACGGTGGCGGCGTCGATCCTCGGCGGCGCGCTGGACCACGGGACGAACGACCCGGTGCTGAAGATTTCGAACCTCAAGGCGCTACGCAGCCTGGTCAAGGCGATCGACCGGCGGGACAGCTACACGCGCTTCCACAGCGACCATGCGACGCGGCTGGCGCTGATGGCGTCGCGCGACGTGGACCTGCCGGAGGAGCTGGTCACGGCGATCACCATCGGCGGGCCGATCCACGACCTGGGCAAGATCGTCGTGCCGGACGAGATCCTGCGGAAGCCGGGGCCGCTGACCGCGGACGAGCGGCGGACGATGGAGGAGCACCCGGTGATGGGGGCGGCGATCACGGCCGCGATCACAGACTACGACGCGGTGGTTGGGCTGGTGCGGCACCACCACGAGCGGTTCGATGGGCTCGGCTACCCGGGCGGCCTCGCGGGGACGGCGATCGATGTGGGGACGCGGTTGTTCGCCATCGCCGATGCCTACAGCGCGATGACGACGGACCGGCCCTACCGGAAGAGCCTCAGCACCGAGCAGGCAGTCGCCGAGATCGCGCGGGGGCGCGGCACGCAGTTCGACCCGGACCTGGCGACGGCGTTCATCCGGATGGTGGAGCGGGAGATCCTGCGGCGGGAGGCGGCGTGATGCGGCTGCAGAGCTACCAGATCGCGAAGATCGTGGCCTGGCCCGCGCTGGCCTGGTGCACCATGGAGGCAGTGCTCCGGGTGGCGCTCGGGGAGCCTGCGCTGGCGATGCAGCCGGCGCTGTTGGCCGCGTGCGCGGCGGGCATGGTGACCGCTGCGAGCATCCGGCGGCGGCAGCTGGAGGCGGCCAGCGCACCGCAAGGGTAGACTCGGCGCACCCCTACCTTCGAGGTGCGCCGATGACCCGCGTCCCACTTGTCTCCCGCGACGACTTCCCCGAGGAGCTCCGCTATGTCTGGGATCGGCTGAAGGCCGACCAGACGGTCGGGAGCGACGCCGTCCCGAACATCTTCCGGACGATGGGCAACAACGCGCCGCTGCTGCGGAACTACCTGCGCCTGGGGAACAGCCTCTGGAAGGACATCGGGATCGACACGGCGACGCGGGAGCTCGTCATCCTGCGGGCGGCCATCCTCGAACACAGCATGTACGAATGGCACCAGCACGTCGCGATTGGCCGGGCGGCCGGGCTCAGCGACGACCGCATCCGGGCGCTGCACCACTGGCGCACGAGCGACCTGTTCAGCGAGTCGGAACGGGCGCTGCTGGCCTATGTCGATGCGCTGGCGGCGACGGACCACCCGCTCCAGGAGGTGCACGATGGGCTGGCGGCGCACTTCCCGGCGGCGACGATCGTGGGCGTGAACCTGATCATCGGCTTCTACATCATGACCGCGCGGTTCCTCGGGGCGATGGAGGTGCAGCCGGAGACCGCGTTCGTGGGCTGGGAGCTGCGCGGCTAACACGGGCGCGCGGGGGCGCAGAAAAGCCCGGCGCGTGACCATGCGCCGGGCTTCGTTGCCCACACGGGTGCACCGGGAGTTGGTTCAGGCAGCGCTGGTCGCGGCGCGAGGCGCCGGCATGGGGCGGGCGGTCACGCCGCGCGAGCGGGCGGCCACGAGGTCGCGCTGGGCGCGGCGGAGGAAGTCGCGGACTTCGAGCTCCCCTTCGTAGCCGGTGAGCGAGATGACCGGGTGCACCACCGACGCCTTTTCGAGCGGGATGCACGACCCGAAGGCGAGGAGCATGCTCTCCTGCTTCTCGGCGGTGGAGCGCTCGCGGTCGTCGACGACGATGGCGGCGAAGACGGGCCCTTCGAGGTGAGCGACGAAGTCGCTTTCGCCGGCGGCCTGGCGCATGGCTTTGCCGAGCATTGGCAGGAGCTTCGCTTCGACGTTCTTGTTGCGTTCGAAGCCGGAGAGGTCTGTGAGCACGAGCGAGAAGCCGCGACCGTTGCGCACCGAGCGCATCATCTGGCGGCGGAGCTCGAAGACGAAGTGGCGGCTATTCGGCAGGCCGGTGGACTCATCTTCGTACATGCGGCCGCGCATGCGCTCGATCCCGCGGTGGACCTTCTGGCCCTGGTCGGACTCTTCGTACCAGAACTGGACGTGGACGCCGGCGAAAAGGGCGGTCGAGAGGAGTACCACCAGCCAGCTGCCGCCTTCGCCCGTGGTGACGATGGTGACGGCCTGGGCGCTGAAGAGGACGATCCAGAGGGCAAAGGTAGCGGGCCGGATGACCCGCATGATGGGCGGGGCTTCGACGGAACCCATGACCGCTCCGTCGTTCGCGGCCCCGAAGAAGGAATTGAGGGCGGGCGGCATGTTCACCGTCGGGTCTCCTGGCGTTCTCGATTTCAGGTTCGGTTGCGGGCGATGGGGGAAACAGCCAGCGCCTGTAAACTGCCTGTAAATCATGTGGAGCGCGGAGCCGGGGCGTTGTCGCTGGTTCGACGGGAGCGCTCCCTTGGCCGGTCGTGCCACTGATGTTGCGCCGCTGGTGCGGGCGGGCGTCGGCGGGGAGAGTGAGGGCGGACCCGGGGCGTTGTCGCTGGTTCGACGCGAGCGCTCCCTTGGCCGGTCGCGCCACTGATGCGAGCTGCTGGAGCGGGCGGGCGTCGGCGAGCGGGGTGAGGCGGAGCCGGGGCGTGGTCGCTGGTGCGACGGGAGCGCTCCCTCGGCCGGTCGCGCCACTGATAGCACGCCACTGACGCGGGCGCGGGGAGGCGCGGGGCGAGGACGGGGGCGGAGCCGGGGCCACACATGCCTGGCATCAGCGCACGATTGTGCGCCACTGCCTACAATGCCGCGGCAACGAAGGAGGGGTTTCTCGTGCCAACATCACTCACATGTGTCAAAACCGGTCAGCACCAGGTCGCCATGACGCAGGTGCCGTACCCGGACGAACCGGGGCCGTGCCAGGCGCTCGTCCGCACCACGCTCGCGACGGTCTGCGGGAGCGACATGCACATCGTCGACGAATCGCCGCAGCTGGTGGGCGTGCCAATGGGCCACGAGGCGGTCGGCGTGGTGGCGGCGGTCGGCGCGGGCGTGACGGCGTTCAAGCCGGGCGACCGCGTGGCCGCTTCGTGCCTGGTCTGCTGCGGGTACTGCGACCGTTGCATGGAGGGCAACCATTCGGTCTGCCAGACGTTCGCTTCGCCGGCGAACCTGCTGTTCGGCGGGCAGGGCGAGTACTTCATGGTGAACGGCGCCCAGACGAGCCTCGCGAGGATCCCGGACGGCCTGGACGACGACCAGGTGCTGTTCGTGACCGACATCATGTCGACCGGGTTCGCGGCGATCGAGCGCGCGGAGCTGCGGATGGGCGACACGGTCGCGGTGTTCGCGCAGGGTCCGGTCGGGCTGTGCGCGACGGCGGGCGCGCGCACCTTCGGGGCGGGGCTGGTCATCGCGGTCGAAGGGATCCCGGAGCGGCAGGCGATGGCGAAGCGCCTGGGCGCCGACATCGTGCTCGACCCCGCGGAGGCGGTCACGAAGATCATGGAGATCACGAACGGGCGCGGGGTGGATGTCGCAGTGGAGGCACTGGGCAACCCGGCAACGTTCACGAGCGCGTGCGCGGTGACGCGGTTCGGGGGCACGGTGAGCTCGGTCGGCGTGTACAGCGCCTTCCCGGAGCTGCCGCTGGCGACGACGGGCACGTTCATCCACCGGAAGCTGGTCACGACGCTCTGCCCGGTGGGGACGGACCGGCTGGGGCGGCTGATGGCGCTGATCGGCAGCGGCCGGGTGGACCTGCGCCCGCTGATCACCCATTCGATGAAGATCAGCGAGACGCCGGCGGCGTACGACCTGTTCCGGTCGAAGAAGGAAGGTGTGCTCAAGATCGCGCTGCGGCCGTAGGGCCTGGCCGGGCGGCGGTGCCACCCAGCTTCGCCGTCGTCGCACCGCCCGGTAGCATCGGCGCATGGAACCGCTCTTCTTCGAGACGGTTGACGAGCTGCGCGCGTGGTTTCACGACAACCACGCGCGGCTCGACGAAGCGCACATCGGGTTCTACAAGAAGGCGAGCGGCCGCGGAGGCGTGACCTACCAGGAAGCGCTCGACGCAGCGCTCTGTGTCGGCTGGATCGATGGGGTGCGCCGATCGCTGGACGAGGCGGCGTACATGATCCGGTTCACGCCGCGGCGGAAGGGGAGTAACTGGAGCGGGGTCAACACGCGGCGGATGGAGCAGCTCATCGCGGAGGGGCTGGTCACGGAGGCGGGGCTCGCGGCGTTCGAACTGCGCCACGCATCGCGGCGCGGGCCGTACTCGTTCGAAGCGGAGGACGTGGACTTCGGGCCCGAGGAGGAGGCAGCGCTGTCGGCGCACGCGGCGGCGCTGTCGGCGCACGCGGCGGCGCGCGCCTTCTGGGACGCGCAACCGCGGGGGTACCGCAGGGTCGCGATGCACTGGGTGACGAGCGCGAAGCGGCCCGAGACACGGGCGCGCCGGCTCGCGAAGGTGATCACGGAATCGGCGGCGGGGCGGCGGGTCTGACTATGCACCGATGAGCCTGCGCGCGGCCTCGATCTGGCCCGCGTGGAACGACTCGTGCTGGGCGTAGCGGGCGAGGGCGACGCCCACCGGGCCATCCTGCACGACCGCGGAGAGCTGGTCCGGCTCGGCGGTGGCGAAGGCCGCGTTGAGGGCGGAGAGGTTCTCGCGCAGGGCGGGGAGGATCTCTTCGAACGCCACGGCGGTGTTGCGGATCAGCTTCGGCGAGTTGGGCAGGTACATGCGCAGCCGCTCCATGGGCCAGGGGGCCTGGACGCCGAGCATGGCGAGGCAGTTCGCGCGCCCGGCGACGATGTGCCCGGCGATCCAGTTGATGCAGTTGATGCCGGCACCGGGCTCCACGAGGCTCTGCTCGTGGGAGAGCCCGGCGATGCCGCTTTCCACGCGCGCGGCCGCATCCGCCCAGAGGGCACGGAGCGCCGCCCCATCGACCACGCCGCCTTCAGACACGCTCGACTGCCTCCAGGGGGGACTTGTTGGGGTCGGCCAGGTAGCGGAGCACGGGGAGCGTGACGTCGGCCCGGCCGATCGATGCGGACACCGGGTAGACCGCGCGGGCGCCATCGAGCGACCAGGCGGCGCCGTCGAAGGTTTCGAGCCAGGGCCGGCCGCGATCGGCGTTGGCGAAGGCGAGCTCGGAGTCGACCTGGACGAGGCGGGGGAGCTCCGCGCCGTCGCGGAGGAGGCGGGCGACGTTGAGATTCGGCAGAAACTGGATGTCGCCGCCGCTGATTGGCTCGGGGTCGCGGAGGCCGACTTCGAGCACGGTCCGGCCGCCGGCGGCGACGCGCAGGCGGGACTCGTCGTACTGGCGGCGGAGGGTGACCTCGCCTTCGACCACCGGGTAGCCCCAGCCCTCGCGCAGGCGCGCGATCGCCGCGGGAGATGTGCAGTAGGCACGCGCCAGGAAGGACCGCGGCCGCGTTGCCGACCGGCAGCCGACGCGCACCTCGGCGAGGACAAAAGGTCCAACGTCGCTTTCTGGCACGCGGAGGGCCGAGAAGATGACCGTTGGCGGGATGGTGGGGTGGAGGGCCGGGGGCAGGTGGCGGACGAGGTCCAGGTCGTCGAGCTCGTACATGACCTGGAGGTAGTCGGCGCCGGGGATGGTCCACGGTTCGGTGGCCGGGGAGCTCACCAGCGGCGCCTCGGCGTAGAGCGGCGAGAGGTCACGCGTGCCGGTGAAGGGCATCACGCCACCCCCGCGGCCGTGGACTCGCGCCTCGCGGGCCCGGCGAACTTGGGCATCACTTCCTTCGCGAAGAGGCGGAGGCTGGCGAGCACGTCCTCCTGGGGGACGGTCTCGACGCAGTTCAGCATGAAGTTGATGCGGTCGACGCCGGTCGCTTCCCAGGCGCGGATCGCCCGGATGATGCGCTCGGGGTCGCCCATGGCGACGCCTTCGGGCACGCCGTCGCCTTCGGACTGGCTCTGGCGGCGCAGCGCGGGGAGCAGGCCAAGGTTGGGATAGGAGCGCGTCGGGTAGGCCTGGCGCGCGGCGAGGAGCTGCTCGGCGAGGTAGTTGAAGGTGCCGGCGATGCGCTGGCCGGTCTTCACGCCGTGGGCGTCGTCCTCGTGGCAGTAGAGGAAGTTCACGGTGTTCACCTGCTCGTTGACGAACGAGCCGACGGGGTCGCAGCTGCGGATGCGGCGGCGGTACTGCTCGACCTTCTTCTCCTGCTCGGCGAAGCCGCCAAAGGTGAGCCCGAGGCAGCCGAGGCCGCGGTCCGCCGCGTCGGTCTCGGTGCCGGGGCTGGTCACGGCGACCCACATCGGCGGGTGCGGCTTCTGGTACGGCTTCGGGAGCACCGCCCGGCTCGGCATGCTGAAGGCGCGGCCTTCGTGGGCATAGCGCTCCTGCGTCCACATCTTCGGGATGGCGCGGACGTACTCGTCCCAGGTCTTCTTGGTCTCGTCGGGGTCGGCCTGGAAGCCGCCGAGCTCGGTCCAGGTGGAGGAGCGGCCGGTGCCGAGCTCGAGGCGGCCGTGCGAGAGGATGTCGAGCACGGCGGCGCGCTCGGCGACGCGCACGGGGTGGTTGAACTGCGGCACGCAGACGACGATGCCGTGGCCGACGTGGATGTCCTTCGTCTGCATCGCCGCGGCGGTGAGGAAGAGTTCCGGCGCGGAGCAGTGCGAGTACTCCTCGAGGAAGTGGTGCTCCACCGCCCAGACCTGGTCGAAGCCGAGCTCGTCGGCGAGCCGGGTCTGCTCCAGGCAGTTGTGGTAGACGTCGTGCTCGGTTTCCGCTTCCCACGGGCGCGGCACCGAGATCTCGAAGAAGATGCCGAATTTCACCTGCTTTCCCTGCCTTGCTTCTGCGTGTGCGGGAATCTACCACAGTGACTGGCGGCCCGCGCCGGGGTATTCCGGGCGTTGTTGCGAAGCCGTATCAGCGGAGGTTTCGGAGCCTTCACCGGCGTTTCAGCGTCGCAACGGGACGGTGGTAGACTCGCCGCGAGAGGACGACGTGGCGCAGTTCCCAGATGCCCACCACAGACTCGCCGTGCGCGACCCCGGAGCGATGGAAGCGCTCTTCCGCGCGCTCGGCTTCACGGAGACGGCCTCAGTGCCCGCCGGCAGCGGCGCGCAGGCCGCGCTGCGCAACCCGGCCACGGCGCAGGAGGTCATCCTCGCGCAGGCGGACGGCGCCGCGGAGGGCGCACCGCGCGAGGGCGACGTGAGCGTGGGCGTGCCGGTGGGCGCGGTGGACCTGGCGGAACTCCTGGATCAGCTGCGCGCGGTCGCGCCAACGCTCGCCTTCAGCGAGCAGGAACAGCTCCCGAAGGACGACGCGATCGCGGTGCGGGTGGACGGCCAGCGGCTGATCCTGACCCGGAAGAAGGAGCCGTTCTTCGTCATCCACTACTCGCCGGCGGGGTGGGAAGCGGCGGCGCCGTTCTACGAGGCCACGCTCGGGTTCTGCTTCTTCCCGCTGCCGAACCGGGGCGAGGTGGTGCGGACCCGGTTCGAAAACGCCGGCGGGCGGGTCGACATCGAGGTGAGCCCGGATGTCCAGCAGGCCGCGGCGAACGTCGAGCCAGCGCGGTGGGTGGCGCCGCCGGGCGGCGGGACGGGCGTGGTTCGCGGCCCATTCGGGGAGCTGATCGAGCTCGTGGACCGCGACTCGCCCGGGGACGGACGATGAACGACGATACGATGGCGACCGGCACGGACGACGGGAGCAGCGAGGCGCCCGGGGCGACGCTGCTACACGAGGCAGCGGGCGGGGACACGCCGATCGTCGCCGTGCCGGAGCCGGCGCAGGACGCGATCGTGCAGCTGCCCGCGGAGGCGGCGGAAGCGCCGCTCGCAGTGGTGCCCCGGCTCGAACCACCGCCGCCGCCGGAGCTGCCACTGCCCGCGGCAGCCCCCGCGGTCGAGGCGGATGCGGCGCCAGAATTCGGCGACACGATCATCACGCGGCCGCGGCGGGGGCGCGAGGAGCCGGACGCGACCTGGGACGAGCGGCCGGGGCGGGCTGGGTGGCTGCGCACGAGCGCGATGGTGTTGCTGACGCTGGTGGGGGCGGCGGGCGTGGGCGTCGCGGGCGCGACCTACATCGGCGAGGACGACGGTGGCGGCGATAGCGGTGCGGCGACCACCACGCCCACACCGGAAGCGACCGCGGCCGCGACCGAGAGCAGCACGGCAACGCCGGACACCGCGACCGCGACGCGCACCGCGACAGCGCGCGCGTCGCCATCGCCATCGCCATCGCCCACGCGTGCGGCGACGGATGCGCCGGACGAGGAAACGGCGTTCCCGCAGGCGCCAGTCACCCAGCCGCCTGTCACGCAGGCGCCTGCGACCCAGCCCCCGGCGACGCAGCCGCCGGCGACCCGCACCACGGAGCCGACGGGCACGGCAACTGCGACCGCAACGACCACAGCCACACGCACCGCCACGGGGACTGCCACGGCCACGACGCCGGCATCGCCAACGGGCACGGCCACTGCGACGGCGAGCTCGACTGCGACGGCGGCGCCGACGAGCAGCGCCACAGCCACGCCGCCAGCGACCGAGACGGCCGCGCCGAGCGCATCGGCGAGCGCCAGCGCGACGCCCTGAGGCGGGCGGTGCGGCCGACTACATCGAGCGGAGGACGCGGATCCGGTCGTTGATGTCGGGGTGGGTGCTGAAGAGGTTGTTCAGCAGGCTGGCGTGCTCTTTCAGCGGGTTGGCGAGGTAGAGGTGGGCGGTGGCCTTATTCGCGGCTTCGAGCGGCTCGTCGTCGCCGGCGATCTTCTCCAGGGCGCGGGCCAGGGCCTCCGGGTTGCGGCAGAGCAGGGCGCCGCTGGCATCGGCCAGGTATTCGCGGCGGCGGCTGACGGCGAAGCGGATGACCTGGGCGATGATCGGCGCGAGGATGGCGGCGATGATGGCGATGGCAATGGCGATGAGCGCGGCGCCGCCGCCACCCTTGTTCTTGCTGCTACGGCGGCTGCCTGCGCCCATCCAGGCGTAGCGCAGGGCGAAGTCGGAGACGAGGGCGATGAGGCCGACGAGCACGGTGACGATGGTCATGACGCGGATGTCGTAGTTGCCGATGTGGGAGAGCTCGTGCGCGAGGACGCCTTCCAGCTCGATCGGTTCGAGCTTGTCGAGCAGGCCGCGGGTGACGACGACGTGGGAGTGGTCGGGGTCGCGGCCGGTGGCGAAGGCGTTGGGGGCGGAGTCCTCCAGGACCCAGGTCCGCGGCATGGGCAATCCGGCGCCGATGCAGAGGTTCTCGACGCGGCGGACGAACTCCCACTCCTCTTCCTTGGTCACCTCGTGCGCGCCGGAGATGGAGAGGACCACGGAGGTCGAGGCGTAGTAGCTGAAGATGGCGTAGGCGATGAGCCCGATGCCCACGACGCCCAGCACGCCCGGCGGATACCCGAACCCATACGTCAGCGCGGCCACCAGCCCGCCGATGACCACGACGAACGCGACCAGCAGGAACCACGTTTCGCGCTTGTTGGCACCGATGCGGTCGTAGACGAGGACGGAACCGGGGGCCGCAGCGGGTCCCAATTCACGGTTCACGATTCACGGTTCACGCTGGCATGAGCTTTGGTCGCAAAGGACCTGCTGCCGTAGCGCGCCTTGAGCGTCTTCTTCGAATTCACCGTCATGGCCAGTCGCGCATGAGAGCAGCGACGCTTTCCTGGCTTACGTGCCCCGAGTCGACAAGGAGCTCGAGCCAATAGAGCGTTTCGTCGGCCTCCTCCTCGACGATGCTGAGCTTCGCGATGATCTCCTCAGGCGATCGTCCACGGCAGGACGCACGGTAGTTCGCGCCGACCGACGTCACGGAGCGCAAGAGCTGGCGGCCGATGACATGGTTCGTCTGCGAGCGGGGCAGCGCCTCGACGAACCGGATGCCATCGAGCGCCAGCTTTCGAGTCATGCGCTTGAACTCCTGTTCATCCATCGGCACCGGCCGCCCTCCCTGCGTGAATCGTGAAGCGTGAACCGTGAATTGCTCAGGGGGTCGAGAAGGAGACCGTGACGTCCTCCCTGGCCGTTTCTTCGGCTTCGTAGAATTCGTCGGGGGTGAAGTTGAACATGCCGGCGATGATGCTTGAGGGGATGGTGGCGATCTTTTCGTTGTAGTTGCCGACGTTCGTGTTGTAGAACTGGCGGGCGTAGGCGATCTTGTCTTCGGTGTCCGTCAGTTCGCGCTGCAGTTCGCGGAAGTTCTGGTCGGCCTTGAGGTCGGGGTAGGCTTCGGCGACGGCGAAGAGCGAGCGGAGCGTGCCCTGGAGGATGTTGTCGGCCTGGGCGGCTTCGTGCGGGGACTTCGCGTTATCGAGCTGGGCGCGGGCACGGGTGACGTTTTCGAGCGTCTCCTTTTCGTGCGCGGCGTAGCCCTTGACGGTCTCCACGAGGTTGGGGATCAGGCTCGAGCGGCGCTTGAGCTGGACATCGATGCCGGACCAGGCTTCGCGGACGCGGAGGCGCGCCCGGGCGAGGCCGTTGTACATGCCAATGACCCAGAACACGAGGAGCAGGACAACGACCGCGACGACGATGAGCGTGATGAGGATGGCCACGCGCGCCTCCTGGCGAGGTTAAGCTGCGCGAATCCTAGCACAGGGCCGGGTTCGTTCCCGCTGGGGATTCCCCCGGTGAGCAACGTCCGGCAAAGGCGAGCCGCGGGGCGCCGGCGACAAGACCGGGCGCCCCCGCGGCAGGCGGACTCACATCAGCACGCCTTCGGCCAGGAGGTCGGCGATCTCGTCCATTTCGAGGCCGATGACGCGCTCGCAGACCTCCATGGTGTGCTCGCCGAGGAGCGGCGCCGGGCCGGTGTGGTAGCCGGGCGTGTCGCTGAGGCGGAAGGCCGGGCCGTCGTAGGCGGCGCGGCCGGTCTCGGGGTGGTCCAGGTAGGTGTAGTACTGGCGCGCGCGGATGTGCGGGTCCTTGTCGAGGATGTCCTCGGCGTTCTGGACGACGCCGGCGGCGACGCCGCGCGACTGGAGCAGCTCCATCACGTCCTCGGCGCGGCGGCCGGCGGTCCAGGAGGAGACGAGCGCGTCGAGGGCGTCTTCGTTCGCCTTGCGGGCGTCGAAGGTGTTGAAACGGTCGTCAGCGGCGGCCTCGGGGTGGCCGAAGGCTTCGCAGAGCGCGCGCCACTGGGCGTCGGTCTTGCAGGCGATGGCGATCCAGCGGTCCGGGGAGTTCGTCGATGATTCGTCGTCGGCGCAGCGGAAGGCGCCGTGGGGCGCGGCGACGGGGCTGCGGTTGCCGCCGCGGGTCGGGCTGTCGCCGTTCGCGAGGTATTCGGGGACGGCGCTGCCGAGCACGTTCACGACCGATTCGAGCTGCGGGAGCTCGACGCACTGGCCCTTGCCGGTGCGGTTACGGTAGCGCAGGGCGGCGAGGACGGCGGTGATCGTGTGGCCCGGGTTGACCACGTAGTCCGGGTAGTTCGTGCCGACGCCGATGGGCGGGCGGGTGGGGAAGCCGGACATGTGGCTGATACCGGTGACCGGCGTGAGCACGGCGCCGAAGCCGAGGAAGTCGCGGTGGGGCCCTTCCATGCCCTGCATGGGGGCGTAGGCGGCGATGATCCGCGGGTTCACGGCGGCGAGCTGCTCGTAGCGCAGGTTCCACTTCTCGACGACGCGGGGGGTGAAGTTGGTCAGGAAGATGTCGGACTTCTCGACGATCCGGTAGCCGAGTTCCTGGCCCTTCTCCGTGTTGAGGTTGAGCTGGATGCCCAGCTTGCCCGCGTTGAAGTTGTTGAAGTAGCCGGAGACGTTGTAGCCGGTCTTGAAGGTGCCGTCTTCGTTGAGGGCGAAGGGCTGAACGACGCGGAGCGAGTCGAGCTTGGTCTCGGATTCGACGCGGACGACCTCTGCGCCGAAGGTGCAGAGGGTCTGGGCCGCGATGGGGCCGGCGCCGAACCAGGAGAAGTCGGCGACGCGCAGTCCTTCGAGGGGTCGTTTGGTCATGTCAGGCTCCCTGCCGCTGGCTGGCGTGAAGGATGGTCAGTCCGACGACATCGTCGCCGCGGTAGCGGACGATGACGTCGTCATCCGTGAGCTCGCTGTCATCGGCGACGGACGGGCGTTCGAAGTTCACGTAGAGGACGTCGGCCTCGGCGTCGAAGTCCGACGAGATGGAGCGCCCGGGGCGAAAGAGCGCGAGGACGGTCCCCGTGTCAATCGATCTCATGGCTCAGCCCAGTGACGCCAGCACTTCGGCGGTGTGTTCGCCCAGGCGCGGCGGGCGGCCGATCTGCACGGGCGTTTCGGAGAGGCGGTAGGGGCCGCCCGGGAACTCGATGCTGCGGCCGAGGTAGTCGAACTCGACCTGGGGGAACCAGCCTCGGGCGCGGAGCTGCGTGTTCTCGCCGAGGTCCTTCGGTGTCGAGACCAGGCCGACGAGGAGGCGGCGGGTCTGGCCCTCTTCGTACGCTTCCTTCGCGCCGAGCGAGCGGAAGAACCGCTGCATCACCGCGTGGATGTGGGCGAGCGCGGGGACGTGCTGGGTCGCCAGCTCGATGTTGCCCATGACCTGGGTGATCCAGGCCATGTTGAGCTGCGGGATGAGCGACGCGTACGGCTCCTCGTCGAGGTCCTCCGCCATGCCGCAATCGCGCATCCAATCGATGAGCGACGGCGTGTCTTCGCCCGCGGGGGCGAGCACGAAGAGCGAGACGTAGCCGTCCTTGCACTCGTAGATGCCGGTCGCGGGGAGGGCGATGGGGATGGCGCCGCGCTCGCCGGTGCGGATGCGGTTGCGCTTCTGCAGGTCCCAGGTCTGCATCGCGGTCTCCTGGGACATCGAGAGCGACTCCTGGGCGGAGACATCGACGTGCTGGCCCTGCCCGGTGGACTCGGCGTGGAGCAGCGCCACGAGCGTGCCCTGGGCGGCGTTGATGCTCGCCGAGATGTTCCCCTGGTTGCCGTAGATCATGTTCGGCGGGTCGGCGGGCTCGCCGGCGAGGGTCATCACGCCGCCCATCGCCTGACCGACGATGTCGGAGTAGGCGTAGCCGGCGTGCGGGCCATCCTGGCCGAAGCCGGTGATCGAGGTGTAGACGAGGCGCGGGTGCTCGGCGTGGAGCGCCGCGTAGCCCAGCCCGCGGGCCGCGAGCCAGCCGGGCGGGTTGTCCTCGAGGAGCACGTCGGCGGAAAGGACGAGCTGCTTCGCCCGCGCCTGGCCCTCGGCGGTGTCGAGGTCCAGGACGACGGATTTCTTCGATGAGTTGTGCGCCCAGAAGCCGATGGCGGTGTCCGGGCCGGGCTCGGCGCCCTTGAGGAAGGGGCCGGTCTTGCGTTCGATGCCACCGCCGGGCGGTTCGACCTTGATCACGTCGGCGCCGAGGTCGGCGAGGAGCTTGCCGGCGTAGGAGCCAGTCTCGTCGCAGACCTCGATGATGCGGACGCCCTCGAGCGCGCGGTCGGTCACGCGGGGACCTCCGGGGTGGCGGTGACGGTGGCGGGGAGCTGGCGGGCGAGGATGTCGGCGGCGCCCTGGACCATGTTGTGGAGGATGGCGCCGGCCGGGCGCGTCTCCGCGAGGAGGCCGGAGATCTGGCCCGCGGCGTTCATCAGGAGGTCGGCGCGGCCCGCCTGGCGGCAGGAGTAGATGAGGTCGGCGATGAGGACGCCCTGGATGCCCATGGGCAGCGCCTTGATGCCCGAGGCTTCGTAGGCCTCGATCATCGGGTTCGTGATGTTGCGCATGGTCTTGCCGCTGTAGAGACGGGTGACCTTGGTGTCTTCGTCCGTGGCGGCGAGGATCTTTTCCTTCTGGACGTCCGGCTGGTTCGCTTCATCGGAGACGAGGAAGGCGGTGCCGCACCAGGCGCCGATGGCGCCGAGCGCGAGCGCGGCGACGAGACCGCGGCCATCGGCGATGCCGCCGGCGGCGACGACCGGGGTCGGCGAGACGGCGTCGACGACCTGCGGGATGAGGGCCATGGTTGCGATGCGGCCGGTGTGGCCGCCAGCCTCGGTGCCCTGGGCGACGACGACATCGGCGCCGGCGGCGGCGACGCGCTTCGCGTTCTTCACGTTGCCCACGAGGGACAGGACCTTCGTGCCGTTGGCGTGGAGGCGTTCGATCCACGGGCCGGGGTTGCCGAGGCCCGAGGCGAACACGGGCACGCGCTCTTCGATAACGACTTCCATCTGCTCGTCGGACATGCCGGCGCCGGGGCGGCGGACGGTCGCCATGGGCATGCGGGGCATCTCGAGCCAGGGGATGCCAAACTCGCCGACGATGCGCTTCATGCCCTCGATGGTCTCGGGTGGGATGAGCTCGCGCGGGTCGGCGGGCATCTCGCCCATGGCGGCGCCGCCCATGTAGTTCGAGGGCAGCAGAAGGTCGACGCCGAAGGGCTTGTCCGTCATCTGGCGGACCTTCGCGATCTCCTCGCGGAGCTTTTCGGCGGTGTAGCCGGCGCCGCCGATGACGCCGAGGCCGCCGGCGTTGGAAACGGCGGCGGCAAGGTCGGCTGTGGCCGACGGGGCAGCTCCCCCGCCAACGGGGCCCATGCCCGCGGAGATCACCGGGTATTCAATGCCGAGCAGGTCACACAGCGCTGTCCGAAGTACGGGTCGTCCCATCGTCCCCTCCCTGAATCGAATTCGTGCGGCGGAAGTATAGAGGAGAGCGAGGGAAGGCGTTCATGCCGGAACGCATGGCACCGGCAATTCGGTACATGTGGCCCGAACTTTTTCGTGCATGGATGCGTTGAAATAGGCGAGGAGATTGCAATGCCCGGTGCACGACGCGGCCGTCACCTGTTCCACTACATCGCCGCGGGCCTTGCCGGGGCGGGGATCGGGCTGGCGGCGATCGCGGCGTGCTCGCCGGTCGAGAGCGGCCCGCCGGCCGCGACAGCCACGCCCACGCTCCCGCCGATCACCCAGGTACCGGACGAACCGGCGACGCCCACGCCGCTCCCGCCGACCGCGACCCCGACGGCAACCGCCACACCAACGGCAACGCCGAGCGCGACGCCTCCGCCCGCAACGCCGCGCGCGGACCTCGTCGCGCTGCAGGAGCAGCTGGCTGCGGCGGTCGACGCCTACTGGACGGACGGCAACTACGCCTTCGCGGTGCTGGACCTCCAGACCGGCGAAACCGTGGGAGTGAACGCCGACCGGGCGCAGCTCTCCGGGTGCGTGATGAACCTGTTCGTGCTCTACCGGGCCGCCCTGGACGTGCAGGAGGGGCGGTACGACGTTTCGGTGGTGGACGACCTGGTGGCATCGACGACGTGGAGTAGCAACGCCGCCACGGCCTACCGGCTCTACGCGATCGCCGGCGGCGGGGACGTGGCGGAGGGCGTGCGGCGGGTAGCGGAGCTGATCGACGAGCTCGGGCTGGCCGCGGACGTGATCATCGACCACCCGCCGGCGTTCGACGGCTCCGACGACCGGATCGGCACGGACGAGAACAACTGGCTGACGGCGGAGGCGGCGAACCGCGCGCTCGCGGCGCTCTGGGCGGGGGAGCTGCTCGACGAGCCGTGGCGGACGTGGCTGCTGGACCACCTGGAGAACGTGAAGCCGGGGCTGAACTACCTGACCGCGTCGGTGCCGGGCCAGGTGAGCCACAAGAACGGGTTCCTCGAAGCGACGAACGGCTTCGTCGACAACGACGCGGGCATCGTCCGGTTCGAGCTCGACGGGCGCACGTACGCCTTCGCGGCGACGTTCCTGAGCGAGGAGGTGCCGTACAAGTACGGCGACATCAACCTCGGCCAGCAGCTGATGCGGCTCGCCTACGACGCGTTCGTGGAGCGGTACACGGCCCCGGCGGAGTAGCGGGAGGCGGGTGGGCCTCCCGCGGCGCCCGGCGGTGCTCAGTCTTCTAGGTCCGAGTCCATCGACGGCATCGAGAGGTCGTTGCGGGCCAGGTCCGGGTGCGCGGGCTTCTGGTCGTCGGGCCGGAGCGGCGGGACGGAGATGTTGATCACGATCGCGTCGCCGTCCTTCGCGCGGGCGGAGTGCAGGCTCCCGCGGGTCACGGTCGTGGCGTGGTGGAGCGGGAGCGGAATGTCCACGCCCTCGTTCGAAATGATCGCTTCGCCTTCGATGGTGACGTAGATCTGGTTAGTGTGGTGGTGGAGGTGCTGCTCCACAGCCTGGTGGCCAGCCTTGAGCCGGATGATACGGACGGTCGCGTCCGGGCATTCGTAGTCGAGCAGGAGCTGGTACCGGCCAACCATGGGCGGTCGCTGCTGGGCCATGGGATCCCTCCAGTGGATTGCGCGGACATCGTACGGAAAACGGGCCGCGGTGTGGCCAATATCAGCATTCATCCTGCCGATGGCGATGCGCAGGCGCATGTTTTGCGCGCCCACTTCCGCCCGCGTAGATTCGCGGCACGGAGGTACACCAATGGCAGGAGAGCTCGAAGGCAAGGTCGCCATCGTCACGGGGGCGGGGCGCATGCGCAGCATCGGGCGGCCGATCGCGGTCGCACTGGCACGGGCGGGGGCGAACGTCGTCCTGACCGGGACGGGCCGCTCACCGGACCGCTACCCGGACGACGAGAAGGCGGCCGGCTGGCGTGACATCGAATCGGTCGCGGACGAAGTCCGGGCGGAAGGTGCGAAGGCGCTCGCGCTCGTCTCGGACGTTTCGGACGAAAACGCGTGCAACCAGCTCATCGAGCGGACGGTGGCGGAGTACGGGCGGCTCGACATCCTCGTGAACAACGCGGGGGCAGCGCGTGGGGACGACCGCGTGCCGGTCACGGAGCTCGGCTACGAGACCTGGAAGAAGGTGCTCGTCACGAACCTGGACGGCACGTTCCTGCTGTCGCGGGCGGCGGCGCGGCAGCTGGTGAAGCAGGGCGAGGGCGGAAGCATCGTCAACATCTCATCGATCGCGAGCAAGCTTGCGGGGGCGAACAGTGCTGCGTATTCGGCTTCGAAGGCGGGCATCAACGCGCTCAGCCATGCGATGGCGATGGAGCTGGCGGGGAACGACATCCGGGTGAACGCGGTGTGCCCGGGCATCATCGACACCTACCGGATGGACGACCTCGGCCGCGGGGAGACGTGGCAGGCGTTCGTGAAGCGGATGATCCCGCTGGGCTACGCGGGCGACGGCACGGAGTGCGCCGAGATGGTGCTCTTCCTGGTGACCGACCGGGGCAAGTGGATCACGGGCCAGGCGGTCAATGTGGACGGCGGGACGGTGTGGGGATAGCGGGAGCCGTTGTCCGTTGCCCGTTGTCCGTTGTCCGAGGCGGCGAATGAGAAGGGGCACCCAAACCGGGTGCCCCCTTCGTTGTGTGCGGGGTGAGGTGGTTCAGGGGAGGCTGATGTCGAAGCGGAAGCCGATGAGGGTGTCGTCGCCGAGGAGCTTGCCGGTGGAGACGGGGACGCCGTTGACGAGGATGGAGACGGCGGCGCCGGCGCGGTTCGCACAGGCCGCGTTCGGGCCGGTGATCGACGAGAGGCCGTAGCCGGCCTGGCCGTTCGCGACTTCGACGCGCTTGCCGGGGCCGACCTTGCCATCGAAGGCGAGCTGGACGAGCGTGCCCGGAGGCGCGGCGACCCCGCCGATGCGGACGGTGCCGAAGATGCCGAGCGTGGGCGTCTCGGGGCTGCCGCCGCCCTGGCCAGGGGCACAGTAGGAGGGGTCCGGGGGCGGGACGGCGTCGCCGGCGAAGATGCCGTCGCTGGCGACCATGGGCAGGACGCCGCGCCGGGGAAGCCCGGACTGGGCCGAGGCGGATTGCAGCAGGATGAGGAAGATTGCGGTCAGCGCGATGGCCCCGGCGAGCCCACCGGCGGCAAGGCGAGTGCGTATGGTCACAGGTGCGCTCCAGGGAAGGGTTTCGAGGGACTGCCACAGTGTCGGCCGGGGACTCCGCACGATCCAGAGTGTGGCGCCCTGAGGTTAAGCGGGAGCGCTGCTATGCTCGATGGATGCGCATCCGGGAGATCGAGGTCCGGGGGCTGGCCCGGCTGGCGCCGATGGCGGGGATCAGCAACGCGCCGTTCCGGCAGCTCGCGCGGGAGTGCGGCAGCGGGATGACCACGTCCGAGGAGATCGACGCGATCTCGCTGGTGCGCGGCAGCGAGGTGGCCCGCGAGATCGCGCGTTTCTATCCCGAGGAGCGGCCGCTCGCGATGCAGCTGCTGGGGTCCGACGCCGGGCTGCTCGTCCGCGCGGCCGAGGAGCTCCAGGAGGCGGGAGCGGACATCATCGACCTGAACATGGGCTGCCCGATGCCCAAGATCACCAAGCAGGGCAAGGGCGCCGCACTGATGCGGGACGTGCCGGCAGCGGCGGAGCTCCTCCGCGAGCTGCGGCGGGCGATCCGCGTGCCGTTCACGGTGAAGATCCGCGGCGGCTGGGACGACGAGCACCTCAACGCGGTCGAGGTCGCGCGGATGGCGGAGGACGAGGGCGTGGACGCGATCGTCGTGCACCCGAGGACGCGATCGCAGCGGTTCAGCGGCATGGCGCCGTGGGAGATCATCCGCGACGTGGTCGAGGCCGTGCGCATCCCGGTGACCGGCAACGGCGACGTGACCTCGATGGCGGACGCGCGCGCGATGGTCGCGGGCACGGGCTGCGCGTCGGTGATGATCGGCCGGGGCGCGCTGGGGCGGCCGTGGGTGTTCGACGAGTCGTTCGACGCGCGGCCGCGCGAGGAGCAGTGGCAGTACCGGGCGCAGGTGATCCGGCGCCACATCGAGCTGATCCGCGAGCATTTCGCGGAGAACGAGCGGTACGCCCTGAACCAGGCGCGCAAGCACCTGGGCTGGTACGTCGAGGGCGGACTGCCGGGCTGCAACGCGGCGAAGGCGGGCGTGCACCAGTCGCACAGCATGGACGAGGCGCTGCACGCGTTCTGGACGTGGTGGGAGCAGGTGACCCCGGCGGTGCTCGAGCGCGACGCGGCGGTCGCGTAGGGAGCTACGGCGCCGCGACGAGCTCCTTCGCGCGGCCGAAGACGGCGTCGAGCATCTCGACGGTGAGCCGGCCCGTGAAGGTGTTCTGCTGGCTGGGGTGGTAGGAGCAGAGGATGGTGCGGCCGCCGGCGATGGGCACTTCGCGGCCGTGACCGAAGGCGGGGAGCGGACGCAGGCCGGCGAGGCGGGCGGCAGCGCGGTAGGCGAAGGCGCCGAGCACGACAATCACGCGCACCGAGGGCAGGAGCTCGTACTCGCGCTGGAGGTAGGGCGCGCAGGTGGCCGTCTCGTCCGGGGTGGGCTTGTTGTCCGGCGGGGCGCAGCGCACGGCGGCGGCGATGTAGCAGTCGCGCAGCGCGAGGCCGTCGTCGCGATGGCGGCTCTCGGGCTGGTTCGCGAACCCGGCGCGATGGAGCGAGGCGAAGAGCCAGTCGCCGGAGCGGTCACCGGTGAAGATGCGGCCGGTGCGGTTGCCGCCGTGCGCGGCCGGGGCGAGCCCGACGATGAGCAGGCGCGCCGCGGGGTCGCCCCAGCCGGGGATCGGGCGGCCCCAGTAGGTCTCGTCGCGAAAGGCGGCGCGCTTCTCCGTGGCGACACGTTCGCGCCATTCGACCAGGCGGGGACAGCGTCGGCACCCGGTGACGTCCGCCTGGAGCGCAGCAAGCGTCGGAAGAACAAGGCGCGGGTCGGGCGCGGTCACTCGGCGGCGGCCCCGCGGGCGGCCCGTGCGGCACGGGCGGCCGCGACGCCGGCGCCCCAGCCCGGGCCGAGCGCCGCCTCGATGCGGTCGCGGAGCCCGGCGGCGAGCGCGGGGCCGGCGCCGCCGGTCGAGACGGCGACGGCAGCGCCACCATCGCGGAGGACGGCGGGCGTGAAGAACGTGCTCTCGTCCCGGGCGTCGGCGACGACGACGGGGATGCCGTGGGCGCGGGCGAGCTCGCCGGCGCGGCGGTTCACCTGGCGGTCGTCGGTGCACGCGAAGACCAGCGACCAGCGCGGCGTGGCGGTTATGTCCGCTCCTTCGAACGGGCGCGAGATGACCGTGACGCCCGGCCCTGCCAGGCCAGCCGTGACCACGGGCGCGACGACCACGACTTCGAACCCGCCTTCGACCAGGTTGCGGACCTTGCGGAGGGCGATGGCGCCGCCGCCGATGACGAGCGCGGGCCCGGCGGCGGCCTGGAGGTCGATGAGCATGCCCATGGGGTGAGTGTACGGCTTCGCGGCGTGTGGCCGCGGTTCGAAGGCGGGGGCCGGATTATCATCTGGCGAGCAAGCGGAGGAGTTGCGCGTGCCCCACGACCCCTCACACCCTGCGCGGGAACTGCCCGGCGGCGGCTCGTTCGCGTCGCTCATCGGCATGTCGCGGTTCACCGTGCTCATCCCGATCGTGGCGGTGCTGGCGACCTCGGTCGCGCTGTTCACGCTTGCGGGCGTGCTGGCGGCGGTCGCCACGTGGGATTCGGCGAAGGCGGTGCTCGAAGGCGACATCCGGACGACGAACTTCGTCGTGAAGTACCTGAAGGTGGTCTCGACGACGCTCGAAGCGGTGGTGTTCTACCTGGTCGGGACGGGCCTGTACGTGCTGTTCATTGGGCCGCTGCCGGCGCTCAAGGCGCTCAAGGCGGAATCGCTGAAGGACCTGGAAGCGAAGCTGGTGAACGTGATCATCGTGATCATCGTCGTGCACTTCATGGAGCGCTTCGTCTCGGGCGGCGACCCGGATTCGCTCCTGCGGTATGGCGCAGGGATCGCGGCAGTGGTGTTCTCGCTGGTCGCATTCCAGTACTTCGTGCTGCGGGACGGCAAGAAGGCGGACCCTTCGGCCGCGTGAGGGCGGCCCACCGGCGGGCGTAGAATGCAGGACATGGTGGACATCGATGCGCTCAAGGACGTGGCGCTGCGGTACGAGGGCGCCTGGGAGGACTACCCGTTCGGCCCGGACGACTGCGTGATCAAAGCGGCGAACGGGCGGATGTTCGCGCTGCTTTCGCAACCCGGGCCCGGGCGGGCGGCCGTGACGGTGAAGTCGACGCCGGACGAAGCGGAGGAGGCGCTGATGTTGCCGTTCATCCGGCCGGCGCCGTACCTCGCGCGGCACGCGTGGGTGGCGGTCGATGTGGCGAACGAGGCGGAGTTCGACATCGCGTGCGCGTACATCCGGCGGAGCTACGAGTTGGTGGCGCCGCTCAAGCCGGCGCGGGCGCGGAAGCGGGGGTAGTCAGTTCGGGAAGCCGTTGAAACTGACGAGCGTAAGGTCCTGACGCGCGCTTAGGACGCGGACGAGCTCCACAACATTCGGGCGGTCGACGTAGTACACGACCCAATCGCGCAGCGGCACGGAACGCAGGCCGGGGACTCGCAAATCGGGCCGTAAGCGCCCGTAGCCCGGGAATAGACGGATCCGCGATAGCGTCTCGTCAAGGTCGTCGAGGAAACGCTCGCCAGCACGCGCGCTGCTCTCGACGAGGTACTCGACGATACCGAGGATGTCGTCCTCCGCGCGGCGACCGTAGGCGAGAGCCTTCACGCGGCGCCCTGGGACTCCCGACGCTTCGCGGCATCGACGATGGCGCGGGCTTTTGCCATCACCTCGTCGGCGGGGACAAGGCCTTCCGCTTCGCCGCTTGCAAGCCCCTCTTCGATGAGCGCTGTGAGCTTGCGGCGTTGCTCTTCGACCTGGACGAGCCGGACAAGTGCTTCTTCGACTACCGCCTCCGCCGACTCGTAGCCGAGGGCGAGGTAGCGTTCGACCAGTTCCTGGGCGCGATCAGTCAGTTCGACCTGCATGCCGCCATCCTACCACCGGGCGATGAGCCCTTGGGGCGCGGGTTTCGTACACTGGCAGGAGCGGCCCGGCGATGGCCGCTTTTCCACACCCTGAAAGGAAGTGCGACACCATGACCTCCACGCCTGCTCGCAAGCAACTCCCGCCTGCCTACGAGCCGGCGAGCGTAGAGTCGCGCATCTACGAGATGTGGGAATCGCGCGGGTACTTCCAGCCGCGCATCGACCCGGACCAGCCGCCCTATACGATCATCATGCCGCCGCCGAACGTGACCGGTGAGCTGCACCTCGGGCATGGGCTCGAGGACGCGATTACGGACGCGCTCGTGCGGTGGCACCGGATGCAGGGCGAACCGGCGCTCTGGCTCCCGGGCGAGGATCACGCGGGCATCGCGACCCAGAACGTGATCGAACGCGAGCTGCTCAAGGAGGGGCTGTCGCGGCAGGACCTGGGGCGCGAGGCGTTCGTCGAGCGGACGTGGATGTGGGTGCGGAAGTACCGCCACCGGATCGCCGACCAGCACCGCAAGCTCGGCGCGAGCGCGGACTGGACGCGCGACGTGTTCACGCTCGACCCGGGCATCGTGAAGGCGGTGCGGACGACGTTCGTGAACCTGTACAGGGACGGGCTGATCTATCGCGGCCTGCGGATGATCAACTGGTGCCCGCGGTGCGAGACGGCGCTGAGCGACCTCGAGGTCGATTACGTCGAGCAGCCCTCGAAGCTGTACTTCATCCGCTACCCGATGGTGGGCGAAGGCGGGATGCCGCTGCCGGACTCCGTGATGGTCGCGACGACGCGCCCGGAGACGATGGTGGGCGACACCGGGGTGGCGGTGAACCCGGGCGACGAGCGTTACGAAGAGAAGATCGGGCGAATGCTGATGCTGCCGCTCATCGGCCGGGACATCCCGGTGGTGGCGGACGACGCGGTGAAGACGGAGTTCGGCACCGGCGCCGTGAAGGTGACGCCCGGGCACGACCCGAACGACTGGGAGATCGGCCAGCGCCACGACCTGCCGGTGATCGTCGCGATCGACCGGCAGGGGATGATGAACGACGAGGCCGGGCCGTACGCGGGGCTCAGCGCCGACGAGGCGCGCTCGCGGATCGTGCACGACCTGGAGGACGAGGGCTTCCTCGACCGCGTCGAAGACTACACGCACAGCGTGGGCGTCTGCTCGCGCTGCAAGACGGTCGTGCAGCCGATCCCCTCGGAGCAGTGGTGGGTCGCGGTCAACAAGGAGTACGAGCCGGGACACTCGCTCGCGGGCGATGCTGCGGCGGCGGTGCGGGAGGGGCGGATCAACATCGTCCCGCAGCGCTTCGAGAAGGTGTACCTGAACTGGATGGACAACATCCGCGACTGGTGCATCAGCCGGCAGCTGTGGTGGGGGCACCAGATCCCGGTGTGGTACTGCGGGAGCAACCACATGACCGTCGCGGTCGAGGACCCGGCGGCGTGCGCGACCTGTGGCGGCGCGGTGCGCCAGGACGAGGACGTGCTCGACACGTGGTTCAGCTCGGGGCTGGCGCCGCACGCCGACCTCGGCTGGCCGGACGACAACGAGGACCTGCGCTACTTCTATCCCACGAGCGACATGCAGATGGGCTACGACATCATGTTCTTCTGGTGCGCCCGGATGGTGATGTTCGCGCTCTACAACATGCGCGGGCGGGGCCCGGAGGGGGCGGTGCCGTTCCGGAACGTGCTCTTCCACGGGCTCATCCGCGATGCCAACGGCGAGAAGATGACCAAGTCGCGCGGGAACGTGGTCGACCCACTCGTGGTGGTCGACCAGTACGGGGCGGACGCGTTCCGGTTCGCGGTGCTCACGGGCGCGACGCTCGGGGCGGACCAGAAGTACAGCGACGACCGGCTGGCGGCCTCGCGGAACTTTGCGAACAAGCTCTGGAACTCGACGCGGTTCGTGCTCATGAAGCTGGGCGACCAGCGGGTGAAGCGGCCGCACCCGGCGGATCAGGCCTCGTTCGCGGTCGAGGACCGGTGGATCCTCTCGCGCCTGGAGCAGCTCGAAACGGACGTGGACTCGCTCCTGCGGGCGTACCAGCTCGGCGAGGCGGCGCGGCAGGTGCAAGACTTCCTCTGGAACGAGTTCTGCGACTGGTACATCGAGTTCGCGAAGGTGCGGCTGAACGCGAACGACTTCCGCCCGCAGCAGGTGCTCGCGCACGTGCTGGACCGCGGGCTGCGCCTGCTGCACCCGTTCATGCCGTTCGTCACGGAGGAGCTCTGGCAGTCGCTGCGGGAGCACATCGACGACGACATGCCGAACGCGCTCATCGTCGCGTGGTTCCCCAAGAGCGGCGGCAACTGGAAGGACGAGCGGGCGGAGGCGGCGATGGACCACGTGGTCGAAGTGAACCGCGCGATCCGCAACATCCGGGCGGAGAAGAAGCTCGAGATGGCGCTGCGGCCGCGGGTGTTTGTCCGCGCGGGCGAATTCCGGGCCGCGCTGGACGAGACGGCCGCTGCCACGGCGTTCACGTCGCGCGTGGAACCCGTGGTGGTCGGCGCGAACGACCAGGTGCCCGGCGGCGAGTTCGCGTTCGCGCGCATCGGCGACACGGAAGTGGCGCTCGAGCTGCCGCAGGTGGACACGGCGGCGGAGCGCGCACGCCTGGAGAAGGAACTCGCCGAGGCACAGGCGTACATCACGCGGCTCGAAGGGCAGCTCGGCAACGCGCAGTTCCGGTCGAAGGCGCCGGCGCACGTGGTCGCGACGATGGAGGGCAACCTGGCGGAGGCGCGGACGCGGGCGGCGGGGCTGGGGGAGCGGCTGGGGAGCTTGTAGCCGTTGTCCGTTGTCCGTTGTCCGAACGAAAGGCCCAGGGCGTTCCGGGGCCTTGTTCGTGCGGTCAGCTGAATTGCTGGAAGAAGGTGCGGTCGACTTCGTAGGTCTGTACGGGGCGGAGGCCGACTTCGAATCGCTCGCAAAGCTCCATAAGGCGATCCATGTCCATGAGCTCGATTGGTGGCACCCCGTCTCGAACGGCCTCGCGACGGGCCTCGGCAGTGAAACGACCGGTGGTGATTATCACTCCGTTGTCCGACCGTCCCGCCATGGCACCTCGGAAGTCGCGCACCACAGACGAACCGACCGAACCCTGATAGCGCTTGGCCTGGAACAGTACCCTGACCGATACGAGAGGATTGACCTGCAAGAGGCCAATGCCATCTATGCCGCCGTCGCCAGAGCGCCCGGTCACCTCAACGTCATCGAAGCCAGCTTCCCGGAGTAGCCGCTTGCAGAAGTTCTCGAATCCCCGAGGCGGTAACCCCTGGAGGATAGCCGGCAACTCCGCTCGGTAGTCGGTAATCACCGGGTCCGGCGTGGCGTCGGTGTCTACAGGCGGCAAGACTTCTTCCGGGCTCGCCGTAGCGTCGTCACGATCGGGCCGACTAACGGCTTTCACGATCGCGACTGCATCCTCGTTAGAGAGGTTCAGCTGGGATCGGCCATGCTCGGTCAAGGTCCAGACGCCTCTTGTCCCAGACTCGAGGTAGCCCGCCTTCACGAGGTAGAACCGCGCCCAATGCACACGGTGCTCAAATCGAGACTGGCCGCTCGGCAACGCCTCGTCCTGCTGTGCAGTGGACAGGCCCAGGAGGTCCGCCACACCCCGTATGACCTCGCGAGGGCGTCCCGACCCCCCGAGTCGGTCCAGCACCTGCAGCACAGGGGCCATGTACTGCGCAAATTGCGCTCCCTGCCACTCGCCGAGTTGCGACACGCTCCTATCCCCCCGCGGCGGTGGCGGCGGCGAGGGTGGGGGTGGCGGCGAGGCGCGGGACGACTTCGAGGCCGTCGGGGGACTGTTCCTTGCAGGCGCCGCAGCGGATGCAGAGGCCGTCGTCGATGAACCACTGGCCGCGTTCCTGCTGGACGGCGCCGGTGGGGCAGATGGCAGCTGCTTCTTCGAGGCCGCTGGCGGTCTGCGAGCGGACGCGGTACTGGATCAGCCCTTCGCAGACGCCGGCGCGGCAGCGCTTATCGACGATGTGCTCGACCCACTCGTCGCGGAATTCCTTGAGCGAGGTCTTCACGGTGGTCATGGTGAACTGGCCGTGGAGGCAGTTGGACCAGACGAGCGTCTGGATGAGCTTCTCGAGGTTGTCGATGTCGGCTTCGCGGCCGCCGCCGGCCTGGATGCGGCGCATGACTTCGACGGCGCGCTGGCTCCCGCCATGGCAGGTGGTGCAGCGCCCACAGCTTTCGTCTTCGCAGAAGGCGACGAAGAACTTGCACATGTCGATCACGCAGGCGGAGTCATCGAAGAAGACGATGCCGCCGGAGCCGAGGAACATGCCCTTGCCGCGGTAGGGGTCGAGCGTGAGGGTGAGGTCGAGCTCGCGGCCGTTGAGCATGCCGGAGAGGGGGCCGCCGGGCTGGAAGCCCTTGCAGGCCTTGCCGCCCTTCATGCCGCCGGCGTACTGGTCGAGCGCGGTGCGGACGGTTGGGCCGAAGGGGATTTCGATACAGCCCTGCCAGTTCACGGAGCCGGAGAAGGTGAACATCTTGGTGCCCTTCTCCTTTTCGTCGCTGACGCCGCTCCACCAGGCCGCGCCGTTCCGCATGATCAGCGGCGCGTTGGCGTAGGACTCGACGTTGTTCACGTTCGTGGGCTTGTTCCAGAGGCCGGCCTGCGCGGGGAAGGGCGGCTTGATCCGGGGCATGCCCCGGTAGCTGTCGATCGAGTTGATGAGGCCGGTCTCTTCGCCGCAGACATAGGCGCCGGCGCCCTTGAACACGTAGAGGTCGAAGTCCAGGCCGGTGCCGAGGATGTTCTCGCCGAGGAGGCCCTTGGCGTAGGCATCGGCGATGGCCTTGCGCATGCGGTCGATGGCGAGCGGGTATTCGTAGCGGATGTAGATGTAGCCGGCGCGTGCCTTGGCGCCGAGGGCGGCGATGAGCATGCCCTCGACGATGAGGTGCGGGTCGCCCTCCATGAGGACGCGGTTCACCCAGGCGCCGGGGTCGCCTTCGTCGGCGTTGCAGATGAGGTAGCGCGGGTCGGCGTTGGCGCTGCGGAGGAAGTCCCACTTGCGGCCCGCGGGGAAGCCGCCACCGCCGCGTCCGCCGAGGCCGCTATCGAGCATCTCCTTGATGATCGCCTCGGCGTCCATTTCGAGGGCCTTGCCGAAGCCTTCGTAGCCGCCGTTCGCCATGTAGTGGTCGATGTTCTCGGGGTCGGTGAACCCGAGGTTGGCCATGAGGCGGCGGACCTGGCCTTTCATGAACGGGTGGTCCGCGAGGAGCGGGATCTCGGCGGTGGCGTTGCCTTCGACGATGCCGAGGGCGAGCTCGGGCATGTCCTGGCCCTGGACGACGACGCGGTCGAGGAACTCCTCGACGCGATCGGCGGTGACGTTGGCGTAGAGGACCGTCTTCGTGCCGGCGGAAGAGCGCACGGCGACGCACGGCTCCATCCAGCAGAAGCCCCAGGAGCCGGTGATGTTCACGTCGGCGGCGAGCTTGTTCGCGGCGACACCGTTGCGCAGGGCGGCGAGCGTGTCTTCGGCGCCGCGGGCGATGGAGGAGGTGTCGAGGGTGACGTTGAGGCGGACGCGGCCGCTGTTCATCTCGGCGGCCCACTTTTCGCGGGCGGCGCCACGGAGGTTCACCAGTTCGACGTTCATTCGCCGCCTCCGCGGATTTCGCGCGCCATTTCGATCGCCTTGGAGACGGTGAGGTTGCCCACGACCTGGCCGTTCAGCCAGACCTGCGGGGCTTCGCTGCAGGTGCCGTTGCACTGGCCGACGTGGATGCCGTAGCGGTGGTCGTCGCTTTCGCCGCCGAGGGGGAGCTCGAGCGTGGCCTGCATCGCTTCGCGGATGCGGTCGCCACCGGCGAGGCGGCAGGCGGGGCCGCTGCACCAGGCGATCTCGGTCTGCGCCGGCGGGTGGGTGCGGAAGTCGCTATAGAACGAGACCGCGCCGTAGACGAGCGCCGGCGTGGTGTTGAGCTGCCGGGCAATCGCTTCGATGGCGGGGCG
Source organism: Dehalococcoidia bacterium (assembly GCA_020850615.1). Classification (GTDB taxonomy): domain Bacteria; phylum Chloroflexota; class Dehalococcoidia; order Tepidiformales; family Tepidiformaceae; genus JADZEI01. Next base: position 71,082 of record JADZEI010000011.1, read on the forward strand.
GGAGATGTAGCCGTACGTCTCCTGCACTTTGTGCAGGGCGGGCATCACGTGACCTTTGTTGGGCTCGAACTCGGCGACGAGGTCGCGGAGCTCCTGTGCCGAAGGCTCAGCCGACATTGGCTGTCCCCTTGCTTGTGAAATCTGCCACTACTATAAGCAGCCAGTCCCGTGCCGTCTTGTCCAGCACGAGGGCGATCAGCGAGGTATGACAGCCCGGCGAACCACCCCGGCGGCGTGAACCGCGGCACAGACCGCGGCCTACCGGCCGGTAACGCTACATCCCGGGCCGCTCGTCCGGTTGGCCGGACAACTCCCCCGCGGCGGCCCGCGGAGAGGTTTCTCAATGGACCGGGACGTTTCCTATCGCGGGCGATGGCCGCTGCTTGCCATCCCCGCCGGCATCTTCGCCTTCGCAGTGCTGATCCTCGGGTCGACGGTCATGTCGTTCGACGAAGGCTCGATTACGGTCGCGGAGGACCTGGGCGAGCAGCGGACGCAGCTGGTCGTCGCACAGGCGATGGGCTTCGCCTCGGTGGCGCTGCTGCTGGTGTTCTCGGTGGGCTTCTACCGGCTGCTCCAGGCGCGGCTGCCGCAGGCGAGCATGCTCAGCATGGTCGCGGGCGCGGCGCTGATCGCGAGCGTGGGTGCGGGCATCGTGGGCTACGGTTCGCTCGCTTCGGTGACGGACACGCTGCCGGGCGACCGGCTCTACTTCTTCGAAGGCGACGACCCGAATGAGCCGGTCCTCGAGCAGGAGTTCCCGCCCGAGGTGAAGTCGACGCTGTACTGGGACGCGACGAACGCCATCTGCTACAGCTGGGTCGGCGTGTGCGCGGCTGCGGCAGCGACGGCGGTGGCGGTGTTCAAGCACCGGGTGCTGCCCACGTGGACCGGGTACTTCAGCGCGGCCATCGGCATCCTGATGACGCTGTTCGTCGCGGTGGGGCTGCCGTTCGGCGCGGTGTTCTGGGGGCCGCTCTGGCTGATCGTGATGGGCGTGGCGCTCGCGGTGCGCATGCCGGAGCCGGCGCCACGGGCGCGGATGGCCGCCGCCTGAGCTCCAAGTTCGTTGGACCGCGGGCGGCTCCCTCCGGGGCCGCCCTTTTCTTTGCGCCGAACGCCACCGGTCCCGCGGCTCGCCCCACGTGGACGCGCGGACTGTGACGTACCGTGATGTCAACGTGCTGAAGACCCACTATGCTTCACCGCACTCGGGAGGCTCTCTGATGTCGCGTATTCGCCGGACCGCCGTTACGACCCTGCTGCTCGCCCTCGCTATCGCGGGCACCATCCTCATCCCGCCCGGGGGCACCGAGACGAACGCGGCGGGCGAATACCGCCTGGCGTTGCCGATGGTGACGCGGGACGTGGGGCCCGGCGACGAGAACTGGGCCGCGGCGGCGGCGCTGGTCGGCGCGGGCGCGGTCCCGGGCGGGTTCGTGGCCGTCGCTGCCGCGGAGGCTGGGATCAACGTGTTCAACCCGATCCCCGGCGTCTGCCCGGTGAACATCGCGACGGGGATGACCGGCGCGGCGGCGGCGGTGTACGCGAAGACATTCCCCCCCGAGGCGCTCGCCGTGGCGGTGGCGATCTACGATTCTCCGGCGGCCGCGCAATCGGCGGCGCAGCTGCTCGCGGGGACGCTCGACTGCTTCGCCTCGCAGGCGGTCGGCGCGAGCATCCAGGGGCTGGTTATCCGGTCCGTGAGCAAGGCGCCGCTGGACCTGTCGAGCGTGCCCGGCTTCGCCGCCGGGGCGCGGCTCGTGGCCCAGACCGGGACGATCATCCCCGTGGGCGTGACGCTGGACGCGGTCTACGTGGTCTCCGGCCGGTACGTGTTCGCGATGGTGCGGGCGGCGGTGGGGACGACGTTCCCCGAGGGCGAGACGATCGCGCTGGCGCAGGCGGGCGCGGGGCTGCTGCCGCCGCAGTAGGGGGTGGGCTCCTTCCCTCACCCCAGCCCTCTCCCGGAGGGAGACACGATGGCAAAGGGCCAGGATGGTGGATGAAAATCGACTTTCGTCAGCGAGAGGCAACGAATAACGAATCCAGATGCCCGGAACTACGGCGTTATTTTCAGAGCAGATGGAGCCTCATCGAACTCGGAGTACTGTCTGTGAGCGATTGGGAACGCTGGCACCGGAACAACGTCCCGGCAGCGCGCCAATTGCGAGGGCGCATGACGAAGTCGGAGCGGGTGTTCTGGGCCGCCGTTCGCGGCCGGCAGTTCCTTGGCCTCAAATGGCGAAGGCAGCACCCGGTAGGTGCCTACGTCGTCGACTTCTATTGCGAGGAGCTTCGGCTGGCCGTCGAACTGGACGGAGGGGTGCACCGCGTCCCGTCGCAGCGCGACGGGGACATCGCACGGCAGGCCGGGATCGAGGAGGCGGGGATTCGATTCATTCGGATCAGCGCGGAGGCGGTCGAAACGGACATCGAGGGCGCGCTATCGAGGGTCGCGGCCCATGTGCTCCGGATCGAAGGACCAGCGCGATAGGCCGGTTCCCCTCTCCCTCGGGGAGAGGGGTTAGGGGTGAGGGTGCGCTGGCGGCGATGGCCATCGTCGGGCGCGGCGGCCCTCACCCCAGCCCTCTCCCGGAGGGAGAGGGAGCTCGGGGTCGAACTGGGTGGCTCCGACCTGGCGCTCCGGCCTGGTTGGGCAATTCGTGCCAAAAAAGTGGGCCGGTTCCCCTCTCCCTCGGGGAGAGGGGTTAGGGGTGAGGGTGGTCGCGGTCGAGACAGATCCATCGTCGGGGCACGGGCGCTCCCTCACCCCGGGCCCTCTCCCGGAGGGAGAGGGAGCTCGCACGTTACTTTACGACGTTACGCGAGGCCGACGGCTCCGGCGCGGGTGCGTTCGATGGTGGCGGCGTCTTCGAGCATGATGCGGGCGACGCGCTCGCCGAGGCGGAGAGAGTAGGCCTGGCCGCGGTCTTCGGGGTAGATCTGGGTGGTGTTCGCGAGGTAGAGCCCGTCGACACCGGTGCGCATGTCCGGGATCTGCTCGGAGTAGTTCGTCGTGATGACGGGCTGGCCGCCGGGGTCCTTGAACAGCCACTTCTGGCGCACCCAGCTCGCGTCGAAGTCGGGGTTGATCGCCTTCAGGCCATCGAGGTAGCTGGCGAAGACCTGCTCGACGTCCATCGTGAGCACCGGGTGGTCCGGCGGGACGTAGTTCGAGAGATAGACGATGTGGTTGCCGCCGTAGCGCTCTTTGGGCATGAAGTTCGTGTGTTCGACGCAGGCGACGAACGGGAGCGGGTCGGCGATGTTGAGCCAGTAGATGTGCGAGAGCGGCCGGTCGAGGGCGAGCACGAGGCAGGTGGCCCACTGGTAACGCACGCGGTCCATCTTCTCCGCGTAGGCGGCGGGCAGGCCAGGCGCGATCTTGCGGGTGATGATGTTGGGCGTGGTCATGAGGACGGCATCGAAGGGGTGGACCTGGCCCATCGCGCGGATGCCGCGGACGGAACCGTCTTCGGACACGACCTCTTCGACGGGCGTATCGAGGTGGATGGCGACGCCGTCGGCGGTGAGCCGGCGGGCGAGCTCGTCGATGTACTGGCGGAACGAGCCCTCGAGGTAGCCGAGCTGCTCCTTCGTGCCGGCGGCGCCCTTGCGGCTGGCGAAGCGGAGATAGACCTTGCCCCAGAGCCACGTCATGCCGACGTTGTCCGCTTCATTGGCGAACTTGCCGCGGAGGAGCGGGCCCCAGAGCGCATCGAACGCCTTCTTGCCGACGGCGCGCTCCATCCAGGCACGGGCGGTCACGCCTTCGTACTTCTTCCAGTTGTGCTGGCGGCGGAGCCAGAGCGCGGCGAGGCCGAGGCGGACGCGGCTGGTGAACGGGATGGCGGTGTACTTCACCAGGTCCATTGGCGTCACGAAGGGGAAGATGCGGCCCTTGCGGAGGATGCCGACCTTGGACTCGATCCACTTCAGCTTCGGGCCGAGGCCCATGTCCTCGATGTAGCGGATGCAGTCGGTGTCGTTCGTGAAGATGTGGTGGTAGAAGCACTCGAGCGGTTCGCCGGCGACATCGAAGGTGACGACCTGGCCGCCGACGTCGGACTTGCCTTCGAAGATGACGACCTCGTGGCCCTGTTCGCGGAGGACCTTCGCGGCGGCAAGGCCGAGGACGCCGGCGCCGACGATGCCGACCCTCACGGCGTCACCCCCGTCTCTTCGGTCTCGACGCGGCGGGTCATGCCGCGGAAGGAGACGCCGAAGCTCCAGAGGAAGACCAGGCCGAGGATGGTGGTGGGGATGAGCACGAAGGCGTGGGCGATGACGGCGTAGGCAGCTGCCGTCGGGGCGAGCACGCCGGCGCCGGTGAGCACGAGCTTGGTGGCCCATTCGAACGGACCGGTGCCGCCGAAGAAGGTCGGGATGATGATGGCGAGGTTCGAGGCCGCGAGCAGCAACAGGTAGTGCCAGAAGCTGACATCGAGGTCGAAGCCGATGCCGATGACCGCGTAGGCGCCGCCTTCGAGCGTCCAGGCGACGGCGCTGAAGAGCAGGACGAGGCCCGCCGAGCGCAGGCTGTGGACCGAGCGCAGGCTGAGGACGAGCGAATCGGCGATGTCCTCGGCGCGGGATTCGAAGCGGGCGGGGAGGAGGCGCGCGAGCCAGTGCATCACCCTCGTCGCGCGCTCCTCGCTATGGGTGAGGACGTAGAAGATCACGATCGCGGCGACGAAGAGCACGGTGGAGGCGATGGCGATCGCCTGGAGGCGGCCGTTTTCGAAGCCGACCACGGAGCCCGCGAGAAGGAGCAACAGGACGAGCGTGCAGCCATCGAAGAGGCGCTCGACGGCGATGGTGCCGAAGGTGCCCATGCGCGAGACCTTCTCGCGCTCGCCGAGGATGTAGGCGCGGACGACTTCGCCGGCGCGGGCCGGGAGGAGGTTGTTCGCCATGTAGCCGATGATCGCGTAGGGGAAGAGCTGGACCGGGCTCATCGGGGCGATGGGGCGCATGAGCACCGACCAGCGCACGCAGCGGGCGCAGATAGCGAGGAAGAGCACGCCACCCGCGGGGATGAGCCACCAGTAGTTCGCCGATTCGAGGGCGTCGGCCAGCTCCCTGGGGTGTGTCGCCCGGAGGAAGAGCCCGATGAAGACCGCGCTGATCGCGACACCGGCCCAGAAGCGGAAGGAGCGGAGCAAAAGGCGAACCCCTGGCGGCGCTACGGTAGTGAGAACAGCCGGAGGCGGCCGCTGCCCCCTTCAACAACCCACAGCTTAGCATCGGGGGCCGTTTGCAGCCCGTAAGGCCGGCTCAGCGGGTCGCTGCCGCCGTCGACGGAGCCCACCAGGACGCCGGCGCTGTCGTAGAGGCGCACCTGGTTGCCACCGGGCCAGCCGGCGGCGAGGCGGCCATCGGGAAGGGCCTCGATGTAGGGTTTGTCGGTCGTTTCCTGGCCGCCCCAGCCCTGCACCGGGAAGCTGCCGCGCCAGGCGCCATCGCTGGCGAGCACGACGACGCGAGCATTGTACATGTCCGCGACGTAGACCGTGCCATCGCCGGCGATGGTGATGCCGACGGGCTCGTTGAACTGGAGCTCGCCGGCGCCTTCGCTGCCGATGGTGCGGACAACGGTGCCATCGGGGCGGAAGACGACGATGCGGTCGTGGCCACCGTCGGTGACCCAGTAGTTGCCCTGCGCGTCGACGGCGACGTCGCGGGGGCCGTAGAGCTCGTCGTCCTTCGGCGGCTGGCCGGTCTCGGGCACGGGCTTCTTGCCGATGGTGGCGAGCGGCTTCAGGTCCGGGTCGAAGGTGCGCACGCGCCAGCCGAACGTGTCGGCGACGACGACCGTGCCATTGGGGGCGACGGCGAGGCCCCAGGGCTGCGACTCCTCGGCGGCGGAGCCGGGAACCTCGCGGATGTCGACGCTGGCGAGGTAGTTGCCCTGCCCGTCGAACTTCTGGAGCCGCCGGGTGCGCGCGTCGATGACGTAGAGGTTGCCGGCGGCGTCAGCTTCGACGTCGATCGGCTCGATGAACTGGCCGTCCTGGAAGCCGTAGCCGCCGAAGGTGAGGCGGCCCTCGCTATCGGCGCCGGGCTTCGGGGCCTCGGCGGCCTGCGCGCTGAGCTTGCCGGTCACCGGATCGAAGCTGGCCGGGAAGTAGACGAACGCATCGACGGAGCCGCAGCTGTTGCAGCGCAGCGTGCCGATGGTCTGGTGGATGTTGTCGGGGTCGTGGTCGCGCCAGAAGGTGTACCAGGTGTCGAGCCATTCGCCGCCGAAGGTGCCCCTGCCGATCTCCTTCCAGGTGCGGAGCTCGAGCGGGCCCATGGCCTGGCCGCCCTCTTCGAGGGGGCTGCGATAGATGCTTTCGTCGAACCACCAGCGGTGGGGGTAGCGGGTGGGGCTGCCGTAGAGGGCGCCGGGGCCGCCGGCCAGGTCGTCGCTCACCTTGCCCGAATTCGACTGGTTCACGAGGAGCACGTCGTACTCGCCGTCCGGGAGGCCGCTCGACATGTCGATGTAGCCGACGCGGCGGTAGTCGCGGAGGTACCAGGCCCAGGGCCAGGCGAACGAGTCGGCGGAGTCGACCGCGATCGGCAGGTCGAAGCCCTTCCCGGTCGCCTCGGCGAGCGCGTCGATCTCGGACTTGATCCGGGGGATGTCGGGCGAGCTCTGGGTGTAGATGAGCATGTCCTTCGGCACGTCGCCGCGGTTGTAGACCACGTCGACCATCGTGCGGACGGAGAAGAACGCGAGCGCACCGACGGCGGCAACCGTCACGGTGGCGGCGATGGCCTGGCGGCCGTAGGGGCGCATCGCGTAGACGATGACGGCGGCGGCGCCGGCGACGACGATGGCGCGCCAGAGGTGATAGATCGTCCCGCCGGGGAGGAAGACGGCGACGCCCAGGGCACCCGCGGCCATGAGGGCGACGCTGGCGAGGGGCATCGCGATGCGGTGGAGCCCAGGCCGGTCGCGCCAGCCATCCCAGGCGCGCTGGATGGTCCAGGCGGCGAGGACGCAGGCGGGCACGGTGAGGTGAACGTTGAGCCAGGGCATCTTTTCGCCGCCCCAGGAGAGCGCGAAGAACATGCCGACGATCCAGATCCAGAGGAAGCGCGAGAAGGCGGTGCCGCGGACGGTGGACCACCAGATGCCGCCGAGGGCGACGACCATGGGCAGGAATTCGTAGGAGGGGAAGAGGACCAGGTAGTAGTGCCACGGCTGGCCGCCGCGCTTCACGTCGTGCTGTTCGATCCAGTAGTCGAGCGAGCCCCAGGGGCCGCTGATGACGCCGTCGGGGTTCGTCCAGAAGAACGTCATGAGGGTGAGGTAGACGGCGGCGCCGGCGGCGAAGGCGATCGTCCAGAGGCGGGGCTTCCACTGGAGCCCGGCGAAGGCGGCGACGCTGGTGGTGATGGCGAAGAGGCCGATGAGCGCGAGCGCGTTCTCGCGGCTGACCTGGTTCTGGAGCCAGCCCTCCCACTTGAGCTGGTCTTCGTCCAGGATGCCGAACTTCTCGAGGAAGTAGGGGCGCAGTGCGGGCGTGATCAGCGGCAGGGTAAACGTGCCGAGGAGGATGAGGAGGTCACCGGAGCGAGGCAGTTCGCCATCGAGGTCGAACCGGCGGCGGACCGAGCCGAGGAGCGGCCAGAGGGGCGCGATCACCCAGGCGTAGGGCGCGAGGAAGAACGTCATCGCGGCACGGCGCCAGGGGTCGCCATCGAGGCCGCGGGCCGCGAGCATGCGTTTGCCGAGGTCGGCGGCGAGATGGATGTCGAGGTAGACCAGGAAGACTGCGAAGGTGAGGAACGCACCTTCCTTGATCAGGACGGAGCCAACGAACCCGGCGGCGAAGAGGTAGAGCCAGCGTTCGCGGCCTTCGTCCATGTAGCGCCAGAGGCTGGCGACCATGAGCAGCGTGAACGCGGCCATGTAGATGTCTTCGCGGAAGAAGCGGCTGTAGTAGACGAGCGTGGGCGAGAGGGCGATGAACGCGACCGCCGCGAATGTGCCCACCGGGCCGAGCCGCCGCCGCATGAGCAGCGGCAGCGCACAGATCGCCAGGCCGAACACCGCCGCGGACATCCGGGAGGTGTAGTCGCTGGTGCCGAAGACGAGGAAGAAGAGGCCCTGGACGTGGTAGTAAAGCGGGCCGTGGAAGATCGGGCTGTGCTCGTATTCGCCCTGGATGAGCCGCCAGCTCCACTGGGCGTGGATGCTCTCGTCGTGGTGGAGGGCGCGGGCGCCGAGGTCCCAGAAGCGGAGGGCGAAGGCGGCCGCGAAGATGGCGATGTAGAAGGCCAGCTCCCAGTTGATGGCAAGGCGAACCGCGAGGGCGCGATCGAGTGGTGTCGGGCGGGCGTAGTCCGCCGCGCGGGCGTCAGTCGTCATGCTCCCTGTCCCTACTGGCCTGTCCTACTGTATACGGCGACCGGTTCAGGAATGATGTCGAGGGTATTCCGGTCGATCAGCCAGTGGAAGTAGGCGAGAGCCCCGGTTGTCGGCGGTTCGACCCCGCGGCGGAAGGCCCACTGCCCCTGCACCGTCCCGAAGCCCTCGGGTGCGGGCTCGTTCGGCGGCCAGATGACGAAGGCGGCGTCCGGCGGGACGCGCGAGGCGACGACGATGTCGCCGGAATCGCGGAATGGCCAGGTCATGTCCTGTTCGAAGTCAGGGTGGATGACGATGAGGCCGCCGGCTGCCGTTTCGCGCGCGAGATCGCGCAGCTCGCGCGCCTGGGCGGGGGCGATGGGGGAGGGGAGCGGCTCCTCGCGGCCGCTGGTGACGATGCCGGTCGCGCCGAGCACGAGCATCGCCGCACCGACGATGAACACGGGCGCGGCGAGGGTTGGGCGGGCTTCGCGGTAGTACCCGGCGAGCGCCAGGGCGGCGAGCATGAGCAGCGACCAGAGGGCGACGTAGAGCTTGTCCTCGGTGCCACCGACGCGCTCGATGCGGGCCCAGTCGACCACGTAGGCGAGGGCGAGGCCGGCGAAGGCGAACGCGGCGGGGAGGAGGTAGCGCGCCCAGCGCCAGTCGGCGTGCCACATGGCGGCGAGGAGGTGGGCCGCGGCGGGGCCGATGAGCAGCGCGAGCGGCGTGGAGAGCGCGACCATCGGGACGGCCTGCCCGGTGCCAACGGCGGCGAGCCACCAGCCGGCCGCGAACGCCGCCCAGGCGATGAGGATCTGGCGGCTGCGGTCGAGCGGCTCGCCGCCGGCGCGCTCGGCGAGCTCCCAGGTCAGGGCCGCGAGCCCGCCGAGGAGCACGGGGATTCCGTAGACCAGGGCGAGGTCGCCGACGGTAGCGGTGGACCATGGCTCGTCGAAGCCGGCAGCGAAGAGGTCCAGGGGCGGGACGACCAGGCCATCGAAGCCGAGGCCTATGCGGGCGGAGGCGAAGGCGATGCCCAGGGCGGCACCCACAGCGGCGGCGGCGAGCTGGCGCGGCTCGGTCGGGGTGCGGTGCCAGAGCGCGACGGCGGCCCAGCCGGCGAGCAGCGGCAGCGCCAGCGGCCCGCCGGTCGCCACCTTGAAGGCGACGACGCCGGGCGCCCACCAGGCGGGCCAGCCGCGGAGCAGGAAGACCGCGAGCCAGAGCGTGACCGCGATATCCGCGGCCATGGCGGAGGCGGTGGAGCCGAGCAGGATGCCCGGCCCATCGAGTGCGAGGACGGCGAGGGCGATGAGGGCGCCGGCGTCGCCGAGGACCGGCCGCAGCCGCCAGAGCGCGGCGGGCACGGTCGCGGTCAGGAGGAAGGCGAAGGCGCGGGCGGGGAGCTCGGAGTCGTCCGCGCGGAGGAGCAGGGAGGCCACGGTTTGGAACAGCGTCGGGACGTAGCGCTCGTCGTCGACGCCGATGCTGGCCTGCCAGGCGCCGGAGAGGTGGACCAGCTCGGCGCCGCCGACGGGCGCGCCGAGAACCGGCCCCACGCGAAGGAGGATGAATACCAGCCCGGCGAGGAACCACGCCACCATCCCGACGGAGACCACGAACAGGGGCTCGGGCGGGGACGCGGGGGCGGCGGCTGGCGGCGCGTCCTCGTCGGCGGGCGCGATGGCGTCGACCACGGCGGCGCCGGGGTCGACGGCGAGCTCGGGCTCCGGTTCGGGGCCGGGCAGCGCCGGCTCGGGATCGAGGCCGGGGTCCGGCTTCGGCTCCGGGCCGGGCTGCGCCGGTTCCGGCTCCAGCTCACCCGGCATGGGCGGCGGCACGAGCTCGTGCTCTTTGCGTGTTTCGCTCACGACGTGGGCACCACCCGGTAGCGGGGCATCTCGTAGACGCGGAGGCCGTTCATATCGAAGGCGATGTCGAGGAACGTCTCGAAGTCGGGGAGCAGGCCGGGGTAGCGCTGCTGCTCCTGGCGGCCCACGACGACGTAGCGCGCGTCGAAGTCGCGCATCACAGCGAGCACCACGGCAGGGTCTTCGGCCGTGTAGAGCTGGTCGACCGCGTCCTGGCGGCGGACGAACTCGCGCTGGTTATCCTCGCCGTCGCCGCGCCACTGGATCTCATGGAAGTACCAGCCGATGGGGGTGCTGCGCCCGGTGCGCGCGGAGATGCGACCGCCCTCGCCGTAGTCCACGCCCGCCTCGACGAGCTCGAGGTCGCCGTTCGTCTTCTTGCTCCAGCGCCGGCCGGTGGCTTCGATGACCACGTCCGAAGGGTCCGTCTCGGTCCGTATCCATTCGGTGAGAGCGTATTCGGCCGGGTCGAACCGCGCGAGAGCGGAGAGTCCGTCGATGCTCGTGTTCTCGTTGGCGAAGCCGTCGGTGCGGCTGGGCAGGGCGGCGATTGGGTAGACCATGCCGAGCGCGACGAGCACCAGCGGGACCGCCGCGAGCCAGCCGAGCGGTTGGCGGCGGCGGACCGCGCCGCGGAGGGCGACGACGATGGCGACGGCGCCCGCGGCGGCGAGGAGGAGCCACGCCTGGTAGGTGAGCTTGAACACCGTGTTCAGGCGCGGGGCGATGTCGAAGATGTCGCGGATGTAGAAGAGCTCGGCACCGTAGAGCAGGAGGGCACCGGTCGAGAGCAGGCCGAGGATGGGGGCGTTGCCCCGCCGGCGGTAAGCGCTCGCCACGAACGCGGCTGCGAGGAGCCAGGCGGTCGCGCCAAACACCGAGAGCGTGACCCAGCCGCCCAGCGTGCGGGCATCGAGGCCGGCGTCGAGCTCGCCCTGGGTGGCGGCGCGCAGGAACCAGACCGTGAACGGCACGAACGGCACCGCCGCGGTCATGTAGAGGCTGTCGGCGATGAGCCGGCCGTCGCCGCGGCGGATGCCCCAGGTGAGCGCGACCATAGCGGCGGCGACGAGCGGCCCGAACTGGAGGAGCGCGTGGGGCGGGCGGGTGCCGGGGCCGGTGTAGGCGTAGATGCCCTCGGCCTGGGAGCTGAAGTCGAGGCCCCAGGGCAGGTAGGCCGCAATGGCGACCACGGCGATGGGCGCGAGGTAGCCGGCGGTGGCGATGAGCGCCGGGATCGGCGCGACGCGGCGCAGGTTTCGCACCACCACGGCGATGGCGAGCACAGCGCTGAAGGTGGCCACGTCCCAGGCGTTTTCGAACGCGAGGGCGCCGAAGATGACCGCGAGCGCGATGCCGGTCCACGGCTGGCGGCGGTGCGTCTCCCAGTCCAGGAGCGTGCGGCCGCGCCAGGTGGAGGCGGCGATGCCGATGGTCAGCAGGACGAGCGGGATGGACATCACGTGGGGGTGGAGGTCGCCGAGCATGAAGCTGAAGAAGGGCGTTTCGGTGATGGTGTCGGTGATCAGGCGGGTGTGGTCCCACCACCACCAGTACCGCGAGGGATACCAGGAGCCGCCCACCTGCTCGGGGCGGCAGTCGTCGACCTGGCCGGGTTCGCAGGTGAGGAGCCAATCGACGCCCATGGCTTCGAACAGGGCCTGGTTCTCGTGGCCGTGGGCCTGGGCGAGTTCGAACACGGCGCCGAGCGAGCCGATGCCGAGGAGCAGGACGAGCGAGAGGCCAGCTGCCGCGAAGGCCCAGTTGCGGGCGCGGCCGCCCATCGCCCAGCGGCCGAGGGCGAAGGCGAGCGAGGCGATGCCCGCCGCGGCGGCGCCGAAGGTGTAGGCGAGTCCAAGGTTGTAGCCGGTCGCCGGCTCCACGCCGGAGACCTCGCTCAGCAGGCCAACCTGGAGGTAGCCGAAGTAGTAGTAGCTGGCGCGTTCGCCCGCGAGCCAGGGGTCGCGCGGCGGGTACTCCTCGGAGGTGATGGCCGCGTTGAGATACATGAAGTCCATCGGCTGCTCGGTGCCGGAGATGTCGGGCACGTAGGAGCGGAAGGCGACGTAGGCGAAGAAGAAGAGCGTGAAGAGCCCCGCGACGGCGAGGAGGGCCGGCCAGGAGCCGCGCAGCGTCGCGAGGAAGCGGCGGTCGCGGCTGGCGGTGGCGATGCCCGCGACCGCGAGGCCGGCGACGGCGAGCACGAATCCTCCGCGCCCGGCCGGCAGCACCGACAGGACGCGAAGGATGAAGTAGCCGTACCCGGCGAGGACCAGCCCCAGCGCAAAGCTCATCCCCGCGCCCCGGTCCGGCAGGCGGCGAAGGAGGACGAAGGCAATGGGGAGCGCCAGCGCGGCAATCAGCAGCGCCGTGGCCCAGAACGCCAGGACCGGTCCCATGGGCTACTCCTGGGCGAGAAGCGAGTCGACAAACTCCCGCGCGTCGAACGGGGCAAGGTCGGTCATGCGTTCGCCCGTACCGATGAACCGGACGGGGATGTCGAGCTCGTGTGCGATAGCAAACGCAATCCCGCCCTTGGCGGTTCCATCCAGCTTCGCGAGCACGATACCGGTCACGCCCACAGCCCCGGTAAACGTCCGCGCCTGCATGAGGCCGTTCTGGCCGGTGGTGGCGTCGAGCACGAGGAGCGTCTCGTGGGGCGCGTCCGGGTGGTTGCGCTGCACGATCCGGTTGATCTTCTTGAGCTCTTCCATGAGGTTCGACTTCGTGTGCAGGCGCCCGGCGGTGTCGATGATGACCACGTCGGCCTTGCCGTTGTCCGCCGCGGAGATGGTGTCGAAGACGACCGCGCCGGGGTCGGAGTTGGGCTGGTGGGCGATGACGCGCACGCCGACGCGCTCGCCCCAGACCTTGAGCTGGTCGATCGCCGCAGCGCGGAAGGTGTCGGCGGCGCCGAGGAGCACGGTGGCGCCGTCGCGCTTGAAGGCGTGGGCCATCTTGGCGATCGACGTGGTCTTGCCGGCGCCGTTCACGCCCACGACGAGCAGGATCAGCGTCTCGGGCACGGGCTGGCGCGACCAGGCGGGCGGCTCGCGGCGCGGTTCTTCGAGGATGGCGATAAGCTCGTCGCGGAGGATCTCGCGCACGCGGAGGCCCTGCTTCACGCCCTCTTCGCGCACGCGGCTGCGGACCGCGTCGAGGATCGCCCCGGTCGTCTGGATGCCCGTATCGGAGGCGACGAGGATCTCTTCGAGCTCCTCCCAGAGATCGTCGTCGAAGTCGGCACGGGTGAACATGCCGGCGATGCGGCCGAAGAGGCCGCGGCGGGTGCGTTCGGTCGCGCGCGAGGTCTGTTCGTGGACCTCGGCGATCTCCTCGGGGGTCGCGTCCTCGTAGTCGTCGAGCTCGAACTCGGGCTCGGCGGCCAGGGCCTGGCGCTCGAGCTCGTCCTCGTCGATTTCGAAGTCGGAGGCAGGCGGTTCGTCGCCTTCGTACCCTTCGAATTCTTCCTCGGGGGCGAGCGCAGCCTCGTTGGGCGCCTGTTCCTCGGTCTGCTTCCTGCGCCAGAACCGCAATTCGGCGCTCCTTCGTCGTAAGTTGCATCCGATGGTACGGGGCCGGGCGCGAAGGCACACGCGGGCCGGAATCGCCGATTGACGATTGTCGAATGGTCGCCGGGTGACACTGGTGTGTGGCATGGAAGGATGTGGAGCGGGGCAGGCTGTCGCGCCGCGACCGGGCGTATGGTGAATCCGGGGCCCTTCGCCCGTTCCGGGCGGACGGCTGCCGCCCGAGAGTGGCCTGCCGGGAGCGCGGCACCTGCCGGGCCAGGCGACGGAGGAGGACACCTTGAGCGACCGGGAGAATCCCTTCGACCTGGGTGACGAGGCTGCCGCGGAGTATGACGCGTGGTATGACACGCCCGAGGGCCGCGCGGTCCTGCAGCAGGAGGCGCGGTGCGTCGGCGAGTTACTCGCCGGCGCGCCGAGGCCATGGCTGGAGGTTGGCACCGGCACCGGCCGCTTCGGCGGCGAGCTCGGCGCGGACGCCTGTCTCGACCCATCGCGCGGGATGTTGCGACTCGCTTCGCGGCGGCTGCCGGCGGCCGTGCTTGGCACCGCGGAGGCCCTGCCGTTCCGGGATGGGAGCGTGGGCGGGGTGTTCTGCGTGGCCGCGCTGGAGTTCCTCCCCGCGCCAGGAGCAGCGTTCGCGGAGGTTGCGCGCGTTTTGCGACCGGGAGGACGCGCGGTCTTCGGGTTCTTCGCACGCGAGGGCCTGTGGGCGCGGATGTACCGCGAACTGGGCCAGGACCCGGCTTCGGTGTTCCACCGGGCGCGGTTCTACTCGCTCGGGGCCGTCCAGGCGCTGGGCGAAGGTGCCGGGCTGGCGGCCGCGGGTGTACGCGCGACGTTGTTCGAACCGCCGGGAACGCCGCCATCCACGCGGGTCGAAGACGAGGCGGCAGCGGGCGCGGGATTCGCTGCAATCGCGCTGCAGAAGCCGCCACCGTAACGAAGGAGGATTGCCATGCCCGAGCTGTCAGCCCAGGTCAGCCTGTATCCGCTGGGGCAGGACGACCTGTCGCCCGCCATCGATGACGTGCTGCGCGTGTTCGAGGTCCACGGACTCCGCGCCGAGACGGGGCCGATGAGCACCGTGGTCTACGGTGACGACCAGGCGCTGTTCGGCGCCCTCCACGAGGCGGCGAAGGTGGCCGCCGGCGCGAGCAAGATGGTGATGGTCATCACGGTCTCGAACGCCTGCTCCGTGGACGTCCCCGAGCCTTCGGCGGAGGGCCAGTAGGGGCCACCGGCAGCGGCGCGTGGTGGGGCGCGCTCAGTTCTGGGGGATGTCGGAGAGGCGGAGGGAGAGGACCTTCGAGACGCCGTCGCGGCCCATGGAGACGCCGTAGATGGCGCCGCCGACTTCGATCGTGCGGCGGTTGTGCGTCACTACGAGGAACTGCGTCTTTTCGGCGAGCGAGCGGAGCGACTGCGTGAAGCGGCCGACGTTCGCCTCGTCGAGGGCGGCGTCGACTTCGTCGAGCACGCAGAAGGGCGCGGGGTTCGCGGAAAGCAGCGCGAAGAGCAGGGCCACCGCCGTGAGCGACCGTTCGCCGCCGGAGAGGAGGCTCAGGCTGCGGACGCGCTTGCCGGGGGGCTGGGCCTCGATCTCGATGCCGGTCTCGGCGAGGCGGTCGGGGTCGGTGAGGATGATCTGGGCGGAGCCACCGCCGAAGAAGGCGGTGAAGTATTCGCCGAAGGCCTTGTTCACGACCTCGTAGGTGGCGGCGAAGCGGGTGCGGATCTCCTCGTTGAGCGTGGTGATGGCGTCCCGGAGCTGCGCCTCGGCGTCGGCGAGATCGGCGAGCTGGGTGGTGAGGAACTCGTACCGCTCCTTGTTTTCGCGGTAGTCCTCGGGCGCCTCGGCGTTGATCGGGCCGAGCCGCCGGATCTGGCGGCGGATGTCCTCGATCTCGCGGCGCGTCTCCTCGACGTCGATGGCGGCGCCGCCCTGGATGCTCGGGGCGCGCTGTTCGCCGAAGAGCGGGTCCATCGTCGTCGCTTCGTCGAGCGAGACGATGCGGCCTGCGCGGTCCGGTGCGAGGCCCTCGCGCTCCATCTCGTGGCGCAGGTTGGCGATGATGTCACTGGAGCGGGCGACTTCCGCCTCGAGGTCGAGCCGCTGGCGGTCGATTTCGAGGAGGATGCCCTGGGCGTCGTTGTACTCGTCCTGGACCATGCGCTCGTGGCTTTCGAGCCGGTGGAGCTCGTCGCGGTCGGGGGCGGCGTCGTCGGCGTAGCGGGCCTGTTCGAGGCGGATGGCATCGAGCTCGCGGGCGTGCTTGCCGAGCCGCTCGTCGATGACGCTGGCTTCGAGCTCGAGGTTGCGGGCCTGGAGCTTCTTGGCGGCGACCTGGCTGGTGAGCCGCTCGATCGCCTTCTCGTGCTGGTCGTGCATGGCGCGGAGGGCGTTGCGCTCGCCTTCGACGGCCGCCTGGCGGGCGCTCGCGTCGGAGACGGCCTTGAGTGCGGTTTCGCGCTTGGCCGTGGCCGTGGCGAGCTCGCCTTCGAGCGCTTCGAGCGCGGCCTGGCGCTCGACGCGGCGGGCGACCAGCTCCCCGGCGGCTTCGGATGCCTGGGCGATGACCGCCTCGCGCGTGGCTTTTTCGCGTTCGATGTCGGCGCGGCGGCCGTAGACGGCGGCCATGTCGCGGCGGAGCTTGTGGAGGCGGTCGCGCTCCTTGCGCAGGTCGCCGCGGGCGCGCTCGGCCTGGCGGCGGAGGTTCTCGTAGGCGGTGTCGGCCTCGCGGGCCTGGGCAGCGAGCCGGTCGATGGCGTCGCGGCCGTTCTGGAGCTGGTGCTGGCTGACGTTGACGCGGCCGCGGAGCTCCTCGATGCGGGCGGGGAGCTCGTCCAGCTCGCGCTGGCGGACGAAGACGCCCTCCTCGGCGCCGCTCGTGCCGCCGGCGATGACGCCGCTCGGGTCGATGCAGGTGCCATCGAGCGTGACGACCGAGCCGAGCGACCGGCGGAGCATGCGCTGGGCGGTGGCCACGTCTTCGACGATGATGACGCGGCCGAGGAGCGTGTCGACCAGCGGGCGGAGGCGCTGCTCGCACTTCACGAGCTTCGCCGCGACGCCGACCACGCCCTTTTCCTTCTGGAGGTTCAGCGGGTAGTTGTGGCGGACGCCATCGAGCGCGATGAACTGGGCGCGGCCCTGCTTGCGCCGGTTGAGCAGGTCGATCGCCTGCAACGCCGTCGCTTCGTTGTCCACGACGACGGTGTGGAGGCGGTACTCGAGGGCGGCGTTGACGGCGGTTTCGAGGCCGGCGGGGACGCGCAGGTGGCGCGCGAGCAGGCCCAGCACGCCGTGCACCTCTGGCGGCTCGCCGAGGCTGCCGGGCTCGATGCCATCGATGAGGGCCTGGCCCATGATGAGGACGTTGCGAGTGCCGGCGGTGACGCCGTCGTGCTCGGCCTGGACGCGCTTGAGCGCTTCGAGGCGGCCTTCGAGGTGGTCGAGCTCGCGGAGGTCCTGCATCCCGTCGGCTTCGTAGGCGCGGACCTCGTCCTGGACGCGGACGAGGCGCGAGCGGGCGTCCTCGGCGGCCTTGATGGCGCCCTCGTGCTGCGCCTCGACCTGCGCGACCTGGGCTTCGAGCTCGGCGAAGCGGCGCCCGTAGCCGATGAGCTCGACGAGGACGTGCTTGCGCCGCGCGACCACCTGTTCGAGCTCGCGGTCGAGATGGGTGATGCGCTGGGCGGCGGCGTCGGCCTCGCGGGTGGTCTGCTGGACGCGGCGGTCGTCACCGGCGGCGCCGTCGCGGAGTTCCTGGAAGCGGCTGCGCACAGCGGCATAATCGCGCTCGGCGAGCTCGAGCGCTTCGCGGCACTGGGTGACCATCTGGCGGGCCTGGTCGGCGTCTTCAGCGACCTGCAGACCGCGGCGGCCTTCGTCGACATCGGCGGAGGAGAGGTGCAGCTTCTCCGCTTCGAGCGCTTCGATTTCGAGGCCCACTTCCTCGCGGCGGACGGTGACCATGGCGTGCCGCTCGCGGTCGAGGGCGATGGCCTGTTCGGCGAGCGACATGCGCTGCTCGATGTCGGTGAACTGCGCGTCGCGGCGGGTGATGGCGTCGCGGCGCTTGCGGATCTCCTCACCGAGGGCGCGGAGCTGGTCGCGCAGGGCTGTGACGCGCTCGCTGGCGGTGCCGACCTCGGCGGTGCGCTGGTCCAGGTTCGCGCGGGCGCGGACGAGCTGGTTCTGGGCGTCGCTCCAGCGGTGGCCGTAGTAGAGGCGGAGGAGCTCGGCGAGGTGGCCGGAGAGCCGCTGGTGTTCGGCGGCACGGTCGGCCTGGCGGCTGAGCTGCGCGAGGCGGGGCTCGATCTCGTCGACGATCAGGCGGACGCGGCCGATGTTCTCCTGCGTGGCGGAGAGGCGATCCTGGGCCTCCTTGATGCGGAGGCGGAAGCGCTTCACGTCGGCGGCTTCGTCGAGGAAGTAGCGGCGCTCGTCCGGCGTCATGGTCAGGACTTCGTCGACGAGGCCCTGGCCCATGATCGTGTAGCTGTTCTGGCCGACGTCGCCCTTCATCAGGAGGTCGATGACGTCGCGGAGGCGGACGCGGGAGCCGTTCAGGAGATACTCGGAGTCGCCGTTGCGGTAGACGCGGCGCCCCACTTCGACTTCGGCGAAGTCGAGCGGCAGCCAGCGGTCGGTGTTGTCGAGGGTGAGAATGACCTCGGCGAGGCCGACGGCGGACTTCTCCTTCGTGCCGGAGAAGATGACGTCGTCCTGCTTCTTGGCGCGGAGGAGGCGGACGCTCTGTTCGCCGAGCACCCAGCGGATGGCGTCGGAGACGTTGCTCTTGCCCGAACCGTTGGGGCCGACGACGGCGGTGATGCCGGGCCCGAATTCGAAGACGGTGCGGTTGGCGAAGCTCTTGAAGCCCTGGATCGACAGCTTCTTGAGGTACATGCGCTACTCCTCGGCTCCGCTCGCGGTTAGCCGCGCGACAGCCTCGCGGGCAGCAGCCTGCTGCGCTTCGCGCTTGCTCGCGCCCTCGCCCCGCCCGAGGGTAGTGCCATCGACCCGGACCTCGACGACGAAGCGCCGGCTCGGCCCGCCCGGGTCTTCCTCAACCGTCACATATTCGGGCGGTTCGTGCCACCGTGCCTGGACGAGGTGCTGGAGGCTGGACTTGGGGTCGATCTGCGCGCCCTGGCGGCTGATCTGCTGGAGCTCCGGGCCGAGAAGGCGGCGGATGAAGACGCCGGCCGCGCGGTAGCCGTGGGCGCGGTAGACGGCGCCGATCAGGGCTTCGAGGGCGCCCGCGAGGTTGCGTTCGCGCGAACGGCCCCCGGCCGCCTCCTCGCCGCGGCCGAGGATGAGGTGGGTGCCGAGGTCCAGGCGGCGGGCGGCGCGGGCGAGCGTACTGCCGCGGACGACGTCGGCGCGCATGCGGGTGAGCTCGCCTTCGCCGGCCTGTGGGTAGCGGCGGAAGAGCTCGTGGCCGACGACCATGCCGAGGACGGCGTCGCCGAGGAACTCGAGGCGCTCGTTGGAGGCGCTGCGCGATTCGGACTCGTTCAGGAAGGACGCATGGGTGAGGGCCTGTTCGAGCAGGTCCGGCGGGAGCGGCTTCAACCCGAGGCGTTCCGCCAGGGCCTCGTGAGCGGCGGTTCGACCCAGCGGCACGGCACCTCCCCGGACGCGGCGCACCATCCCGGTGCGAATCTCCCGGGAATTGCTAAGGCTGCATGATCATATGGCCCGCGTTTTTCCGGGGTCAAGGATAAGCTATGATTTCAGCCGGGCCAGAAGTCACCTATGACAAGTACGAAATCTTCATGTTCGGTCTGCGACGAGGAACTCGAAGCGCACACGGAGGCGTGGTGCAACGCCTGCGGGCTGGCCTACCACCTGAATCAGCGGCTCGACCTGCCCGGGAAGGACTGCGGCCAGGTGTGGGTGAACGAGGAGTTCCTCGCGCTCGAATTCGCCTGCGACACCTGCCTGAACCCCGTGCCGGAGACGGGCTCGCTCGACGACGTGCTCGACCTGGGCGAAGCGGCGGCAGTTGCGGGGCTCACGGAACAGGCGCTGGCCGCGGCCGCAACCGCCGGCCAGGTGCCGCACCGGCTCACCGCCGGCGGGGTCTATCTCTTCAAACGGGGGGACCTCGCACCGTTCCTCCGGGGACGGCAATGAATGACCGGAGTTCCTGTGTCGAATGCCACGAACCGCCCGGCGGCCGCAGCGTGCTCGTCTGCGCCGACTGCGGCGGGATCTTCCACTTCCCCGATGCGCGCGTGAACGAGCCAGGCATCCCCTGCGGCACGCACGAAATCGGCTTCCGCGACCTCCTCGGGCGCGATGTCGTCCCGCTCTGCCTGCGCTGCGCCATGGCGTTCCGGCTGCGCTTCGGGATCCCGGCCCGATGAGCGCCGCGGACCGCCGCCGCCGTCAGCGCGCCGCGAGCACGGGCACACCGGGCCAGGCGCAGCCGCAGCCGGCCCAGTTCACGCCGGTCGTGACGCCGATGCCGGAATGGAAGTGGCGCACGTTCCCGGTGCTGTTCGCGCTGAGCGCGGGGCTGTTCTTCGGGATCTGGGTTGGCTGGGCGACCGGGTTCATCGCCGGGGCCGACGACAACACGACGCCGACGAACATCGTGTTCATCGCGGCGGCGCTCCCGTTCGGCGCGGTGCTCTCGCGCTTCGCGACGCGGTTCATGATGAGCCGCCAGTGGATCAAGCCGAAGCCGGCGAAGCCCGCGAAGAAGCGGTAGGGGCGGCTCACGACCGCGATTGGTAAATCGGGAGGGGGCCGAGGGGGGCGAACATCTCGATGAGGAGCTCTTCGAGGTCGCCGGTCCATTGCTCCCAGGTGCCGCGCGCGTAGGCGGCTTCGGGGCTGGCGAGCGATGCCTGCACCGACTCAGCGCTGTCGAAGGTGTAGATGCCGATCCAGGCGCCGCCATCGGTGCGGCCGGCCTTGATATCGGTGAACCCGGGGATGGCGCGCACATCGTGGAGGTGGGCCGTGCGGAACCAGTCGCCGAAGCGCGGGGCGGCATCCGGCTTCGGGCGGGCGCGGACGAGGAGGAAGGGCCGGTCGCCGGTCACGCGTCGTCTCGTTCGAGCAGTGCAAGCACGAGGGCGACGGAGGCGGCCGTGGGGTAGCGGGAATCGATCACCACGACAGGAACGTTAAAGGGCTGGGGCCTTCTCCGCATCAGGTCGAACACGGCTTCGTCCGCCTGGGACCAGCCATCGCGCGGCCGGGAGAGGCGCTCGCGGACCGTGGCTTCGGGCGCGACCAGGCGGACGGCCACCATGTCCGCGGCGCCGCGGTCCGCGAGGCGGACGAAGCGGCGGCGGTCGCGCTCAAAGAGGTTCGTAGCGTCGACGATGACGTTTCGCCCGGCGGAGAGTGCCGTCGCGGCGCGGGCGTGGATGGCGCCGAAGACGCGGGCGTGCTCGGGCGGCTCGTAGCGCGGCTCGGGAAAGAGCTCGCGGCGGACGGCGTCGCTTTCGAGGTGGAGGGCGCCCGTGGCAGCTCCGAGAGCGCGGGCGAAGGTGGTCTTACCCGTCCCGGGGAGGCCGGAAAGGAGGAAAAGGACGGCTTCGCGAGCGCGGGTTTTGCTGTCAGGCATCGGCTGTGATACGTTGCACGGGTTCACAAGATAGGCAAAGGACAAGAGAAGAAGAAGGTTGCTGACCCAAGAGCGCAAGACCGAACTGATCAAGAGCTTCGCCGCTCACGAAGGTGACACGGGTTCGCCCGAGGTCCAGGTTGCCATCCTGACGGAACGGATCAAGTACCTGACCACGCACCTGAAGGCGAACAAGCACGACTACCACACACGCCGCGGCCTCCTGAAGCTGGTGGGACAGCGGCGCCGTCACTTGCGGTATCTGAACCACAAGGACGTGAACCGCTATCGCGATGTCATCGCGCGCCTCGGCCTCCGCAAATAGCGGAGGCCTTTGTTCATCTCGCGCTACGCCGGTCCCGCCGGCCTCACACCAGCTGCCCTTTGCCTCCGCGCCCGAATGACCGGGGCGGCCGCCGTTCGTCCATCCCACGGCCGTGAACGCCAGGGCGAACCAGTCGAGAAGACGAAGAAGTAGAAGCAGGGCAAGAGAGAGAATCCAGAACGCATGAATACCTACGAGATTGAGATCGGGGGGCGTCCGCTCACCATCCAGTACGGCATCCTGGCCCAGCAGGCCAACGGCGCCGTCACCGTCCGCCAGGGCGACACGGTCGTCCTCGTCACGGCCTGTATGGCCGATGCCCGGGAAGGGGTGGACTTCTTCCCGCTGACGGTGGATTACGAGGAGCGCCTCTACGCCGTCGGCAAGATTCCCGGTGGCTTCCCGCGGCGCGAAGGCCGCGCCAGCACCGACGGCATCCTCGCGATGCGCCTCACGGACCGGCCGCTGCGCCCGCTCTTCCCGAAGGGCTTCCGCAACGAGGTCCAGGTTGTCGCGACCACGCTTTCGGCGGACCGCGAACACCAGCCGGACACGCTCATCACGATCGGCGCGAGCGCGGCCCTGATGATCAGCGACATCCCGTTCAACGGTCCGGTCAGCTCGGTCCGGGTGACGCGCCTGGACGGCGAGTACATCGTGAACCCGACCTTCGAGCAGGCCGAGCAGGGCGACTTCGACATCATCGTCGCCGGCACGCGGGACGCGGTGGTCATGGTCGAGGCGGGCGCGAAGGAAGCGCCGGAAGACGTGATCATCGAGGCGATCGAAGTCGCGATGGCGGCGAACCGCCAGATCATCGAGCTCCAGGACCAGATCGCAGCCGAAGCGGCGCCCGAGAAGAAGGCGTTCAACCCGGCGGTCGAGAACGAAGCGGCCTACAACACGGTCTATGAGCACCTGAAGGACCGGCTCGACGAGCTGGTCGCGACCGCTGCGAGCGAGCGCAGCGACGCGAACAAGCAGCTCCGCGTCGAGCTGGCGGGGCACTTCGGCGAGCAGTTCACCAGCGGCGAGCTGAACGACGCGCTCTACAACGTGATCAAGAAGGCGATGCGCCGCCGGATCCTCGACGAGGGCCGCCGTGCCGATGGCCGCAGTGTCACCGACATCCGGGACCTGGACATCCACGTGGGCGTGCTGCCCCGGACGCACGGGACGGGCCTGTTCCAGCGCGGCCAGACGCAGGTGCTCACGATCGCGACGCTCGGCGGCATCAGCATGGCCCAGAAGCTGGACACGCTTTCGCCGGACGAGTCGAAGCGGTACATGCACCACTACAACTTCCCGCCGTATTCGGTCGGTGAAGTGCGGCCGATGCGCGGCGCGGGCCGGCGGGAAATCGGGCACGGCGCCCTCGCCGAGCGCGCCCTCGAGCCGGTCATCCCGACCCAGGACGACTTCCCCTACGCGCTCCGCGTCGTGAGCGAGGTCATGTCCTCGAACGGCTCGACGTCGATGGCGAGCGTCTGCGGCTCGACTCTTGCGCTCATGGACGCGGGTGTGCCGATCAAGGCGCCGGTGGCCGGCATCGCGATGGGCCTGATCATGGGCGACGACGGCAACTACCGCGTGCTGACGGACATCGCGGGCCAGGAAGACTTCATGGGCGACATGGACTTCAAGGTCGCCGGCACGCGCGAGGGCATCACCGCCCTGCAGATGGACATCAAGATCGGCGGCGTCTCGCGGGAGCTCCTCGAGACGGCGCTCCGCCAGGCGCGGGACGCGCGCGAGTACATCCTCGGCCGCATGGAAGAGGTCATCGCCGCGCCGCGCGAGGACGTGTCCCCGTACGCGCCGAAGATGTACCGGATCAACATCAACCCGGACCTGATCGGCACGGTCATCGGCCCCGGCGGCAAGATGATCCGCAAGATCCAGGAAGAGGCGGGCGGCGCGACGATCGACATCGAGGAAGACGGCACCGTCTTCGTCGGCGGCATCAACGAAGAAGTCGCGCGCAAGGCGATCAACATGATCGAGGGGCTCACCAAGGAGGTGAAGGTCGGCGAGATCTACACCGGCAAGGTGACGCGCCTGCTGAACTTCGGGGCATTCGTCGAAATCCTCCCGGGCAAGGAAGGCCTCGTCCACATCTCGCAGCTCGGCGAAGACCACGTCGAGCGGGTCGAGGACGAAGTGAACAGCGGCGACGAAGTGACCGTGATGGTCACGGAGATCGACAACCTGGGCCGCATCAACCTCTCGCGGCGGGCGGTGCTTCTCGGCGAGGAGCCGCCCCCGGCCTCGGAGCGCCCTTCGGGCGGTGACCGCGGCCGCGGCGGACGCAGTGGTGGCGGCGGCGGTGGCCGTGGCGGCGACCGCGGTGGCCGCGGCGGCGGTGGCGGCGGCGCCCCGCGCGGCGGCGGCGGCGGTGGCGGCGGCCAGCAGCGGGACTTCGCCCGCGACCGGGCGCCCCGCGGCGCCGGTGGCGGTGGCCAGCGCGGCGGCGGCGGGCAGTTCGGCCGCGGCAGCGGCGGCGGCACGCCGATGGGCGGCGTGAGCCGCGGCTGGGTGCGCCGGAACGAGACGGACGGGCCGCCAGCTCCTCCTCCGCCCCCGAAGCCGGGCCTCGGCGGCGCCGGCCGCTACGACGGCGACGAGTAGCCGCCGCAAACCAGCTCGAACAACAGGAAGGGCGCCCCAAATGGGGCGCCCTTCTTCGTTGCATCCCCTCCCGGCAGGCCCGGGAGTGGAACGGGGCGCCACCCCGGAAGGCGGCGCCCCGTTGCGGGCTGGAGGTTTGAATCGGGGCCAGTGACGGCCCAGCGCGGGGCGGGGCGCCTGCGCGCGCCGCCTCTGACCGAGTCGCCCCCGGGCGTGGTGCGTGCGTCCGTGCCGTAGCACGTCCGCGGCGCTGGGCCCGGCGCCCGCGAGAGCCAGGGGCTCCCGTGTCGCCGCCGCGGCGGGCAGATCCCGCCGTGGTCCGGGACGAGGTGTCGAGCCCCGTACCCGGCTGGTCCAGGCCGGCCATCCTGTGCGATGGCCCCACCCCGGCGGCCGCGTCCGGAAGGGCGAACCCTTCGTGCGGCCCCGGCGCTTCCCGGCCCGAGGGCCGTTTCCCGCCGGCGGTGGCTCCCGACCACCCCGCCTCCAGTGGGCCGGACTCTACCCCCGGCCGGGTGGCGGGCCTAGCGACTTATGTAGCGCCGGGCCGGGCTTCACAGAGGCTTGATGGGCCGGCCCTTTTTACGTCGGCCGCGAACCTGTAATAGACGCTTCTTCACAAACGCGTGGTCCGCCGGCTTATGTGCGGCCTGCGAACAGAGCGGCCGGCGTTACGTCAGGAAGGCGTCGCCGATGGGATCGCGCGGCACATCGAGGCTGGCGTTGACCATGTGGTGCGCCAGCGGGCCGAGCCGTTCGAAGATGGGGCCGAGCGCCTCTTCCGGCACACCGTTCTCCTTCCAGGCTTCGCGCATGTAGCGCAGCCAGCGCCCGGCGGCGAGCTCGTCGATGACGAACGGGAAGTGGCGGAGGCGGAGCCGCGGGTGGCCGTACTTCTCGCTGTAGGCGCCCGGCCCGCCGAGCCACTGCTGGAAGAACAGCTTGAGCTTCTCCTTGCCGGGCTCCAGGTTGTCCGGGTAGATCGGGCGCATGTGGGCGTCGGTTTCGATGCGCCGGTAGAAGGACTCGACGATGCGGCTGATGCCCTCGGCGCCGCCGACGAGCTCGAAGGGAGGTGGCTGGGTCACGGATCGAGTATGCCCCGATGCACGGGGTTGGGCCACGCTAGGGGCCGGCCGCGAACGCGAGCAGCTCGGCCACGAAGGCCTCGGCGACGGGGATGCCGCCCGCGTACTCCTGCGGCCCGGCGTACCAGTTGCGCCGCACGGTCGTGCCATCGGACAGGTGGAACACGACCACGGCCTGCGGCTCCTGGAACATGGGGATGTCCGGGCTGTACACGATCGGCTCATCGAGGAGGCGGTCGACCCAGCGGACGACGTCTTCGCCCCGGGCGATGCGAGACCAGCGGTCGGGCTCGCCGTCCATGGGGTCCCAGGTGCCGACGTCGAAGGCGCGGACCTTGCCGCGGATGTCGAGGATGTCGGCGGCGGTCTTCGCGTCGCCAACTCCGTAGGCTTCGAAGATGCGCCAGCCGTACGGCGTCTCGGCCATGATGCGGAAGCCCACGGCGTAGCGGGACATCGCATAGAGCACGGTGCCGGCTTCGAGAGCGGCAGAGCTGCCGTCGTACTGGGAGTAGCAGGGGTCGACGTCGCGGACGTTCCACTGGACCGTGCCGAGCGCGTTCGCGGCCATCGCCGGGTCGGCGGCGAGCAAGGGCCGGCCGGGACCGAGCAAGCCGCCGCCGAGGAGCTGGTATTCGCGGCCGGCCCAGCGGACGAACGGGATCCAGTCGATCGGCGGGCGCGGCTGGCCCGGCGGGATGGACTGGCAGAGCGGCGGCGAGGCGCTCGGGGTGGGCGTGGTGGTGGGTGCGCCGCCGGTGGTCGCGGGGTCCTGCTGCGCCCAGAAGACGACGCGCTCATCGAGGCCCGGGCCGGTGAATGCGAGCTCGAAGCAGCCCGCCGCACCGAGCGGAATGGTGAAATTCGTGACGTAGCCGCGCCAGCCGTCCACGGAGGCGCTGAGCACAGGCCAGCCGGTGTCCAGCGGCCCAGCGGGCGGCAGAAGGACCCACTCGCTCGGGCCGAGGAACTCGGGATCGCCCGAGCCTTCGAGGCGGCGCAGGGAGATGCGGATCGCTTCCGTGAAGGCAGGGTCGACGATGAACTGCAGGTCCTCGCCGCCCCAGCCCTGCGCGTAGCCGTCGTAGCGCCCGGGTGGGTGGTACAGGAGGGTGCGCTGGCCGTGCAGGGCCGGGGCACCGAGCCCGACGTAGACCGGGCCGGCACCGATGGCCGGGGGGAAAGCGTCGTGGACGATGCGCGACGCCTCCGCCGGGCAGGACGCGGGCGGGCGATTGTCGACCATGCTGGGCTGCGCGCTCGCGTCGGTGATCGCCCAGAAGACGATCTGCTGGCGGTTCGAGCCGGGGCCTTCGACCTCCAGCGTGTAGCACCCGGGGCTGGCGACCTGGATCCGGATGCTGGTCACGAAGTCGTACCAGCCGTCGGATTGCTGGAGCCAGGTCGTGGTGTCAGTCGGCAGCGGGTTCGGCGAGCCGGGAGGCACCGGCATCTGGAGGACGAGCTCAGAGGCGAGCACATCGCCGAAGCGCACCTCGCCCGTGCCGTCCAGGCGGCGGCCGCGGATAGTGACGTCGCCCGGTGATGCGGGGTCGAGCGCGACGATGAACTTCTGGGCGCCCCAGAGCTGGCGCGGCCCGCCGAGGCTCTGCCCGTATTCGACGATGGCTTTGCCGGGGTGGTTGGGCGCGATGAGCATGGCGTAGACGGGGCCGTCCCCGCTCAGCGGCGCGAGCGCGGGCCGCACCTGGCGGGGCGTCGCGACCGGGCAGGAGGCCGGGATGATGCCCTGGTTCCCCGTGCCGGGCGTGGCCGTTTCGGTCGCCTGGACGGCGGTGTCGCCGGGATCGTCATCGCGGAGGGCGAGCAGCACGAGGACGAGCCCCGCCACGCCGAGCACGACGGCCGCGCCGGCCAGCACTGCGCCCCGGAGGCCGAGGGCGGCCAGCGGAGCGACGACGCGCCCGAACCGGGCGAGCGGGCGGCGCTCGCCGCGCCAGAGGGCGGCGGCTTCCTCGCGGGAGGTCACGTCCAGGCGGGCGAGGATCTCGCTGACGTGGTACTTCACGCCCTCGAGCGAGATGCCGAGCTCCTGGGCGATGTCGTAGTTCGTGCGCCCGGCGGAGACGCGCTCGAGCACCTCGCGCTGGCGCGGGGTGAGGTCGCGAAGGGACGCGCGGAGCCGTGGTGAGCCGCCCATGGCAGCACGATACCGCCGGCCGGGGGCGTGCGAACTACCCTATGACGCGAATTCCGCTTCGTCGTCGCGGAGATCGATGGCCATCACGAGCGCGCGTTCGCGCCAGTCGGTGAGGTCGCCGGAGTAGCCCGCCTGGTACTTGGCGAACACGAGGTCGCGAGCGGCGCGGTCCTCGGGCATGCCGGGCGCCACGCGGCGGCCGGTCGCCGCGAACCAGCGGCCATCGAGCCGGACGCGCACGGCCGGGTCCGCGGCGATGTTGCGCACCCAGTGGGAGCGTTCGCCGCCGCCGGAAAGGAGGTAGAGCGTCCGCCCCTGGAGCCCGAACCAGATCTCGATCTCGCGCGGCTGGCCGGTCTTGCGCCCGGTGGTGACGAGGTAGCAGTAGTCGAGCCCGGCGAGTCCTTCGAGGTCCACGCGTGCATGGTGCCACAGCGGGAGTGCGGACGGCGACCGTGGCGTAGGTCACCCAACTCGGGTCCCCCCCAACCGGCAGGACACGCCGAACCCGGAGCCGGGCACGCTCGTCGCAGCACGGCGGACCACCGCCGAGGGAGGAACCATGCGACGCACCGAATACGAACCGGCCGCCGGGAGCACGGAAACCACGCCGGCCACGCCCTTCGCCACCCGCTACGAGTTGCAGGCCGTCACCGAACCGGGCCGCAAGCTGGTCGCGCTGGCCGAAACGCTCGCCACGGAGCTCGCCCCGCGCGCGGCGGAGTTCGAACGCGACGGGCACTACCCGCGGTCGGTCATCGACCGGCTCGCCGAGACCGGGTACCTGTACTCGCCGGTGCCGGAGGAGTTCGGCGGGCTCGGCGTCGTCTCCGCGCACGACCGCCTTGTCGCGGCGACGCGCCTGGCCCGGGCGGAGCCGTCCGTCACCATCGGCACGAACATGCACCTGGCGGTGGTGAGCACGCTGGCCCGCGGCTATCGCGCGGCTAAAGCGGCCGGCCGCGAGGAGATGGCGCAGGCCGCGGGGGCGACGATGGCGCGGTTCGTCGCCAACAAGACCGCGGTCGCGACGCTCGTGAGCGAGGCCAACCAGGACCTGACGCAGCCGGCCACGACAGCAGAAGCGCGCGGGGACGGGTGGGTGCTGAACGGCCGCAAGATCTTCGGGACGATGGCGCCCCACGCCGACCTCTACAGCGTCGCGGTAACGCGCCGGGCGGAGGACGGGACGCCGATCTACGGCTTCGCGCTCGTGCCGAAGGGCACGCCGGGCGTGACCCTGAACGGCGACTGGGACCCCATCGGCATGCGGGCCTCCGACAGCGGGAGCGTAACGTTCAGCGACTGCTGGATTCCGGGATCGGCGCTGCGCGACCTGGCACCCGCGGGGACGATGACGACGGCACTACAGGAGCGCTACCTCGTGCCGCCGCTGGCGCACGCGTCGGCGCCGCTGGGCATCGCCGAGTTCGCCCACGGGCATGTGCTCAGCGCGCTCGCCTCGCGCGGGCCGGACGCGCGCGGCCGCCGGGCGATCGACCGGGCGACCATCCAGCAGCTCGCGGCCGAGAACACTGTTGACCTCGGGGCGGCGCGGGCGATCTTCGCGCGGGCGGCCCTCGCCATCGACGCGTACTTCGCCCGGTTCGCGCCGGACACCGCGCCGGTCGACGAGGCGCACGCGATCAGCGCGGAGGCGAACGCGGCCAAGCTCTTCGTGACGCACGCGGCGATGCGGGTGGTGGAGCGCGCGATGACGATGTCGGGCGGCGCGGGGTACATGAACAGCAACCCGCTCGCGCGGGCGTACCGCGATGTGCGCGCCGGGCCGTTCATGCACCCGATGGCGTCGCACGTGGCCTACGAGTACGTGGGCCAGGTGACGCTGGGCAAGGCGCCCGAGGCGTTCTGAGCGAGGCTACGGTTCGAGGGTGTAGCGGTCGCCGTCCCGCCGGATGGTGACCGTCGCGCCGCGGACCAAGCCCGCGAGGCGGATGAACCAGTGCCGGTGGGCCTTGTCGGGCCCCCGGCATTCGCACGCGTAGGACTCGACCTTCGCGGGGCCGGTGCCGGCCAGCTCGAAGGGCTTACCCTCGGCGGGGAAGAAGGCGAGCCTGGCCTTTTCGACCATGAGGTAGCCTTCGCGGGCTTCTTCGGTCGAGACCCTGCGCGTGTACGTGCTGGGCATGGAACTACCCCCGGACCGAGCGTAGCGCCGTGGCGGTGGCGCGGGCAGCGCCGGGTGGCCGCGGGTCCCGGCGCCTATCGCACCGGAGGCAGCGCCCGGAGGAGCGATTTTGGCGCCACGAGGCGGTAGCTTTCGTCCACCAGGCGCGCGACTTCGTCCCAATCGACCGCCTCCAGGTCGAGCCGGAGACCGACCCAGCCGCGCGGGCCGAGGTAGGGCGGCACGAAGAAGCGGCCGGGCGAGCTGGCGACTAGCACCTCCTGGGCGCCGGGCGCGGCCTTGCAGCTGAGGGCGCGCATGCCGTCACCGTGGTGGTCATCCGTGTAGTAGGCGAAGGTGCGACCGCGGACGCTGAACTGCGCGTGCTGGCCGCCCCGCTCGGCCGCTTCGGGATAGGCGAGGCAGATGGGGCGCAGGCGCGCGAGCGGGCTGTCCATGCGGCAACCATACGGGAAACGCTCGGCGGCCGAAACTGAACCGCAATGCCACCCGTGCATCCGGAAACCCGGGCTCAACCCGTGTCCTGCGACACTGAAGTTGCACAAGGGGAGGAACACATCAGCGCCTAGCCCGCGAAGGCGGGACGGGGGACCCACCCACCAGGGGCGAACCCGGGAAACCGGGGCGGCTAACTTCCGGCCGTAGCCCGTCAGCTAACCCCGGCGGCGTCGGAAGCCTCAACACACTTCACGCGAAGTCGAAGGAGGCTCCAGATGCAGGAAACCAGGCAGATACACCTCGAAGCCGGCACGCCGATCATCTCGCTGGATGGCAAGAAGATCGGCACGGTGAAGGAGGTCCGCGAAAACTTCGTAAAGGTGGATGCGCCCCGGCGCCGCGACTATTGGCTCGCGTGTGACCAGGTGCTCTCCGCCGACACGAACCAGGCCCTGCTCGTCATCCCGAGCGACGAAATCAACGTCTACAAGATGGACCGCCCGGGGCACGAATCGCTGGGCCGGCTGGGGGGCGACCCCGATGTCGTCGCCCAGCGCCAGCGATTCGACCGCGAGCTGTTTGGCCGCTAGTCAGCCGTTTCTCTCCCCAGCCCCCAGGTCAGGCGCCGTCCGTTGCAGCGGGCGGCGCCTTTCTCTGTCAGGCGATCGTCCAGGTGGTGCCTTCGGGGCCATCTTTGAGCTCGACGCCCAGGGCCGCGAGGCCGTTGCGGACATCGTCGGCGAGCGCCCACTGCTTCTCCGCCCGCAGCTTCTTGCGCAGCTCCACGAGGAGGTCGATGAACGGCGCCGCCTCGGCGGACTGCGTCTTCGCGCCTTCGAGCGAAAGGCCGAGCACGCCGGCGAGCTCGCGGAGGAGCTGCTGCTGGGTCACGAACTGCTGGCCGGCGTCGCGGGCGCGGTTGATGTCGCGGACGAGGTCGAAGAGGACGGCCATGGCCTGGGGCGTGCCGAGGTCGTCGTCCATCGCGGACTCAAACCGGTCACGCGAGGCGCGCACGAGGGATGCCGTCTCTTCGTCGCCGAGGGCGCGGGCGTTCGCGGGCTGTTCCAGAAAGGCAGCTGCGCGGAGACGCTCGGCGCCGGTCTTCGCGGCATCGAGCGCCTCTTCAGTGAAGGTGAGCGGGCTGCGGTAGTGGCTCGAGAGGATGAAGACGCGGATGGCGTCGCCGCCCCAGCGCTCGATCGCCTCGTCCAGGCCGATGATGTTGCCGATGGACTTCGACATCTTCTCGGCGCCGAGCCGGAGGAGGGCGTTGTGCATCCAGATGCGGGCGAACTCCTTGCCGGTGAAGGCCTCGCTCTGGGCGATCTCGTTCTCGTGATGGGGGAAGATCAGGTCCGCACCGCCGCCGTGGATGTCGATCGACTCGCCGAGGTGGCCGAGGGCCATGGCCGAGCACTCGATGTGCCACCCGGGGCGGCCGGGCCCCCAGGGGCTGTCCCAGGCGGGCTCGCCGGGCTTCGTCCCCTTCCAGAGGGCGAAGTCGAGCGGGTCCTCCTTGAGCTCGGTCGGGTCGAAGCGGGCGCCGCTGAGCAGGTCGTCGATGTTGCGGTGGGAGAGCTTGCCGTAGCCCTCCTTGCGGCGGACGCGATAGTAGACGTCGCCGCCGGAGGCGTAGGCGAAGCCCTTGGCTTCGAGGCCCTGGATAACGGTGATGATCCCGGTTATCTCCTCGGTTGCGCGCGGGTAGGCGGTCGCGGGGAGGACGTTCAGAGACTGGAGGCTGCGCAGGTAGGCTTCGCTGAACTCGGTCGCGAGCGCCTCGACGGTCGTGCCACGGGCGTTCGCGCGATCGATGAGCTTGTCGTCGATGTCGGTGAAGTTCGTGACGTGCCGGACGGTGTAGCCGCGGTAATCCAGGTAGCGGCGGAGCGCGTCGAAGACGATGGCGGGCACGGCGTGGCCGATGTGGCTGCCCGAATAGGGCGTGATGCCGCAGACGTAGAGCTTGACCTCGTAGGGGGCCGCGGGAAGGTCTTTTTTCGAGTCAGAGAGGGTATCGAGCAGTCGCATGGGACGTCCTGTTCCGTACAAGGAGGGCAGCGCAGGCGTGTGCCGCGGAGACGCGAGGAAGCGCCGCTAGGGGCGCGGGGTACAGGCGCAGCGGGACGGCGGGCGGCCGGGGAGTCGCAGGTCCACGGCGACAGTCTACCGCGACCGGGCGCTTGCGCCGAACGCGGCGCGTTATGATGGATGGATGACGACGGCAGCACCTGTGGACATTGGCTCGCTCATCACGCGAACGCCGGGCGTGTACGGAGGGCGGCCGTGCCTCGTGGGCACGCGCTTCCCGGTGTTGCGCGTGGCCGCCGAGTATGCCGGTGGGACCACTGCCGAGGAGCTCGCCCGGGATTACGAACTCGACCTGGCGGCGGTGTACGCCGGCATCGCGTTCTACCTCGCGAACCGGGCGGCGATCGATGCCGAGATGGAGGAGGAGGAGCGGCTCTACCAGGAGGGTGCGCGGCAGCAGCGGGAAGCGATGGGGCTCACGTAGCCGGTGGCGGCGGGTCTCTAGCTCGACAACGACTCGGCTGACACAGGGCTGGTTGCAGGCCTGCGGGCAGACGGCGTTCTGGTGGTGACGACGCACGAGGCGGGCAACCGGCGCCTCCCGGATCCCGAGCAGCTGGAGTTCGCGGTCCGCAACTCACTGGTCATGTACACCGCTAACACCCGTGACTTCGCGGCGCTACACCGGGTATGGGCAACGGCGGAGAGAGACCACTTCGGCATCATCGTGCGCACGAACCAGAGGCTGCCGGTCGCGAGCCAGTTGCGTGCGCTCCGGCGGCTCCTCACCACGATGCGGCTCGACGATCTGGACAACCAACTGCTCTTTCTCGAGAACTGGCTCGCATAGCTCGTGGCGCTTGCGCCGAACGCCGCGCGTTATGATGGATGGATGACGGCGGCAGCGCCTGTGGACATTGGAACGCTCATCACGCGGACGCCGGGCGTGTACGGCGGGCGGCCGTGCCTGGTGGGCACGCGCTTCCCGGTGCTGCAGGTGGCGGCGTGTTACCGCGATGGCATGTCGCCTGAGCAGATTGCCAGCGAGTATGGCCCCCTGGACCTCGCCGCCGTGTATGCGGGCGTGGCGTACTACCTCGCGAACCAGGCCGCGATCGACGCGGAGCTGGAGGAGCGCGAGGCGCTCAGTGAGCGGCTGGCGGCCGAAGGGCCGGCGCGCGGGCTCGAACGAGCCGTCTGACCCGTGCCGCTCCGGCTCTACACCGACAACGACTCGGGCCGGAAGGCCCTGTGCGACGCGCTCGCGCTGCGGGGAATCGAGGTCCTTCGGACGGAGGACGCAGGCAACCGGCTGCTCGCTGACGACGATCAGCTGCAGTTCGCGACCGCACGCGGGCTCGTGATCTACTCAGCGAACTACGGGGACTTCGCCCGCATCCACAAGCGATGGATGGAGGCCGGCAGGACGCATGCCGGCATTGTCGTGCGGGTGCAACAGCAAGTTGACATCGGCACCGAGCTGCGAGCCCTCATGGCTGTAGCAGACGGCTTCGCAGCAGGCGAACTCGCCAACCAACTCGTCTATCTGGACCAGTGGTTCAGGCGCTGAGCCTGGTTTAGTCGAAGCCTTCGTCTTCGGTGTCGATGTCGACGCCGAGGGAGCCGCTGTCCATGTCGTCGCCCGTGTCCTGCCAGGTGTCTTCTTCGTCGGGCTCGTCGTAGTCCTCGTCCTCGCCGTATTCCGCGTCGTCCTTGATCAGGCCGCGGCGGGTGTAGGCGCGGAAGTCGGTGGAGCGGGCCTGCGGGAAGCTCACGCGGCCGATCTGCGAGGGGTGCTGGAAGGTCTCGCGGATCATGACCTTGATGTCGCCGCTGGCGGTCACGATCGCGGCCGCGTACTGGTTGCCCGCGGTCATCATCTTCGCCAGGCGGAGGCCGACGCGCGGTTCGACCATGCCGATGTACTCGCCGCCGGTCGTCGTGATATTCACGGCGTTGCCCTGGACCTCGAGCTCGACGACGTCGCCAGCGTCGAGGAGGGCGCCGCGCTCGGCATCGACGGCCTGGAGGCGCGCGACGGTGGCCTTGCCCGTCTCTTCGACGAAGAGGCGGGTGTCGAGCTGGCTCGGCGCGGCGCCCACGAGGGCGGTGTCCTTCATCGTCGCGAGGCGGTCCAGGTTGCGGCGCGCGATGGTGTTCGTGCCATCGATTTCGAGGGCGCGGCCATAGGTCTTGCGCGCTTCGGTGACCTGGCCGACTTCGGAGAGGGCTTTGCCGAGGCGGTTCAGCGCCTCAGCCTCTTCGCCGAACACGCGGATGAACTCGCGGTTCGCGGTCACGGCTTCGTCCCAGCGGCTGCTCACCGCATGCTTCACGGCCTGGTCGGCCAGCTGCTTCCGCAGCCGGGCCCGTTCCTCGACCGACAATCCATCCAGGGTTGGTTCGTTCGTCACTGCCCGTACCCGCTCCCGATCGGGAGCACACGAATGTACTGCCTGCCACTATCGCGGCAGCGCCATCGGTCACTGTGCGTCCGCGCCACGTGAGACGCAAGGGCCCTACCATGAGGATGTGCAACAGAATTCGCCTATTTTCGACCGGATGACCGCGGCGTTCGCGCGGATCGCGCACCGGTTCACCGCCTACGAGCTCGTCCTGCCTGGCACGCCGGCGTTCATCTGCCTGGCCGACACCTGCCCCACGCACTGCTGCAAGATCTACAGCGTAAGCCTCGGCGAGCGGGAAGCGGTGCGCATGGAGCGCGCCAGCGGGCTCGCCCGCTTCCAGTTCCTCGAGTGCGAGGATGGCGAGCCGATCGCGCTGCCGCTGGCGCAGCCGTACCTGCTCTCGCGGTCCGAAGGCCAGTGCAGCCTGCTCGGCGCGAACCTGTACTGCGGGCAGTACGAAGGGCGCCCGGATGCGTGCCGGCTCTACCCGCACTTCGTCATCTTCCTCGACGAGGCCACGGACCGGCCCGTGCACAGCTACGTCGAGGGGATGGAGGCGTCGCTGGAGCGGGCGCTCGCCGGCGAGGACCCGGCGCCGTTCGTGCCGCTGCTGCTGCGCCACCTCGAGTGCCCGGGATTCACCGGGCCGGCGGTCGGGTTGGAGGCGTGGCAGGAGCTCCTCCGGGAGACGTGGCAACTGCAGTACGGCAACGAGTTCGCGCCCGCGGAGGGCGGCGCGACGGGCCGCGCCAGTAGTCCGTAAACCGCGGCCGTGGCCGGCTTCACCTTCGCCGCGGGCGGCCGGCCCCCGTTGGCGGGTGCGCTGATATGGTAGGAAGGCGAGGCCCCCGACTTCGTGACGTCCCGCCAGCTCGCCGCACTCCTCCTGACCGCCTGCATCTGGGGCGGCTCGTTCCTCTACATCCGCGTCCTCGTCGATGCGGGGGTCGAGCCGATCGGCGTCGCGGCCATCCGGACGACAATCGGCGGGCTTTCGTTGCTGCCGTTCGCGTGGATGGCGCGCGACCGCTTCCCGCGGCAGCCGCGCACGCTGGCGGTGCTGGGCGTGCTTTCGCTGACGAACTTCGCCGTGCCGTGGACGCTGGTCGCGGTCTCCGAGGAGCACATCAACAGCAGCGTGGCGAGCATCGTGAACTCGGCGATGCCGTTCTGGACCGCGATCTTCGCGGTGATACTCACGCGGGCGGACAAGCTGGCCGGCGCACAGGTGGCCGGGTTGACGCTCGGCTTCCTCGGCGTGGCGGCGTTGCTGGGTAGCGACATCACCGACGTGGGCGGCTCTTCCATGACCGGCATCGTCTTGATGCTGGCGGCGACGGCGTTCGCGGGCGTCTCGTCGGTGGCGATCCGGCGGTGGATGTCGCAGGTGCACCCGCTGCCGCTGGCGTTCGGACAGATCGCCGGCGCGTCGGCGCTGTTGTTGCCGGCTGCGCTGCTTTCGGGCGCCTACACCGGCGCGGAGGCAGGGGCAGCCGAGGTGGGGTCCGCGCTCGCGCTGGGCGGGCTCGGCTCGGGCTTCGCGATCGTGATCTTCATGTGGCTGATCAGCAGCGCGGGGCCGGTGCGGGCAGCTGTCGTGACGTACATCATCCCTCCGATCGGCGTGTTCCTGGGCTGGGCGGTGCTCGACGAGCCGATCGGCTGGAACCTGGTCGCGGGGCTTGCGCTGATCGCGGCCGGGGTGGCGCTGGTGCAGGGCGTGCCGGGGCTGCGCCCGTGGATCCGGCTGAGCCCGCCGCCGACGGTCGAGCCCGCCGACTCGCCGGCCGGGGACTGACGCGGCGATCGCGGCGTGGGCTTGGAGGTTCGCGGCCCGCCATGAGTACCACCTCCCGGCGACCTTCGGCTAACCCGCGAGCAGTGCAACCCTGCTACGCTGGTGGGCATGCTTCGCGCGCTGCACGAAATCCGCGACGACATCCGGGCGACGCTCGAGCGTGACCCAGCGGCCCGCAGCGCCGCCGAGGTGGTGTTGTTCTACCCCGGGTTCCACGCGCGGCTGGCGCACCGCCTGGCGAACGCGCTGCACCGGCGGGGCCTGCCGCTCATCCCGCGGGGCATCATGCACACGGCGCGGTTCTTCACGGGCATCGAGATCCACCCGGGCGCGACCATCGGGCCGCGGTTCATCATCGACCACGGCATGGGCGTCGTCATCGGCGAGACGACCGAGATCGGCGCGGACGTGATGCTGTACCAGGGCGTGACCCTCGGCGGGACGAGCACGCGGCGGGTGAAACGCCACCCGACGCTGCGGGACGGCGTGGTCGTCGGTGCGGGCGCGAAAGTCATCGGCGCGATCGAGATCGGCGAGAACTCGCGCGTGGGCGCGGGGTCGGTGGTGGTGACGAACGTGCCGGCGAACGCGACGGTGGTCGGCGTGCCGGGCCACATCGTCGCCTTCCACGATGAGTCGAACGGCGCGATCCAGCGGCTGCCGGACCCGGAGTGGGAGCGGATGAACGAGCTCGACCGGAAGGTGCAGGAGCTGCACGACCTGGTCCACCACCTGGAGCAGCACGCGACGGCCGAGCACAACGGCCACCACGCGCACGAAGAGACGCGGCGGTAGCGGTGCAAACGACACGCGCCGCCGGGGTGCTCTTCGTCCTTGCGGTCGTGGCAGCGGCGAGCGCGGGGTGTAGCGGCGGCGGAGTGGCCGCCGGGGTGCGGAACGATAGCCACCGCGAGCTGCTTGTCGCATCCATCGAAGAACCATCCGAACGGCACCAGATTGAGTACGGCGAAGAGCGCCGCCTTGCGCGGCTCGACGACAACGAGAGCGCCGTTTTCGTCGTGTGGCTCGCCGATGGGACGTTGCTGGGCTGCATCGGCGTCCACAGCTATGGCGAGCCGGGCGGGATCGCCGAGATCGTGGAGTCGACCTACGCGGAGCCCTGCACGGCGGCCCAGGTGGAACAGATCACGCGCGGAACCGGCTGAGTCAGTGCTCGCGGAGGTGGTGGAGGGCGAGGGCGGCGCGGCCGAAGTCGTTCGCGGGGTGACGGACGACGGTGTGAACGTGGTTCGCGCCGTCCTGGGTGTTGTCGTACTCGACGACGAGGGAGGGGCCGTGGAGGCGGTAGTAGTGCGGCGCGCCCACCTCGCCCGGCCCCGCCCAGGCGAAGTGCAGCTCGCGTGAGTCGCTGAACCCGTCCCAGGTGGCGCCGGCGGGGAAGCGGTCGGCGTAGTGGACGACGAGCCGGGCGAGCAGCTCGCGCTGGCCCGCGGACAGGCCCTCCGCGGCGACGCCGAGCGGGTGCGCGGGGTCGAAGCGCAGGGCGGCGAAGGGCTCGACGGGCACCCCGCGGCCGGTCATCTGGGTGCGGACGAGCAAGTTGGCCGCTGCGTCGGATTCGGCGACGAACGGCAGGTTCGCGAGCACGATGTCGCCCGGCGCTTCCGGGTGGACGACCGCCTTCGCGCGGAGCTCGGGTGAGAGCGCGTCGAGGAGCTCGCGGGCGAGGTCCTCGGCGTCGCCGAGCGGGCGGTAGATGTCGAAGCCGTTGTGGCTGATGCGCGCGGGGTTCGAGCCGAGGAACTGCGGGCTGACCGCGAGCAGCCCGTCGCGGGCGAACGTGTAGTTCAGCGAGATGTGGTGCCCTTCGAAGCGCCAGCCGCGCACGGGCTCGAAGAGCTGCGTGTCGTCGACGAAGAGGGCGAGGTAGAACAGCGCGGGGTCGCGGAAGTGCGTGACGCGGCCGCGCTCGATGCCGTCGAGCACGTCGTCGATGGCCATGACCTGGCGGGCGCGGGCGTAGGCCTGCGCGCTCAGCCCGGATTCGACCACGCGTTGGACCAGCTTCTGCTGGCGGTGGTCCAGGTCGGCGAGGGCGACGCCGCGCGTCCGGCGGGGGAAGTAGGCCCAGTTCGTGCGCTCGGCGTGGTCTTCGAAGGGCAGGCAGGCGCGCTCGCGCTGCTCCCGGCTGAGGCCGTCGAGGAGGTCGTGGATGGCCGCGCGCATGGCGGCAGCTGCGGACTGGCTCATCGGACACCCCCGGCGCGATCGCCGGATGCTACCACGCCGGCCGCCGCTCCTCCGGGACGTCGAGCGCGCGGTAGTGTTCCACGCGCGTGGCCCGCTGCCCCGCGCCGAGGTCGACGGTGACGGCGTCGATCCGGGCGCGCTCGGGGTCGAGGCCCTCGCGTTCGCAGTACTGCATGGCGCAGTACCACATGCGCCGCAGCTTCACCGGCGAAAGCGACTCCGCGGCGACACCAGCTTCGGCGCGCCGGGTCCGCACTTCGACGAACACCAGGTCGGTGCCGTCTTCGGCGACGATGTCGATTTCGCCCGAGGCGACGCGGACGTTGCGGGCGATGACCCGCATTCCGGCGGCTTCGAGGCGGTGCGCGGCCACCCGCTCGCCGAAGTCGCCGAGGTCGCGCTTCGCGGTCACAGGTCCAGGGCGAACGAGCGCTGGGCGACGGGCGCGAAGCTCCGGCGGTGGATTTCGCACGGCCCGCGCCTGGCGAGCAGGCGCTTGTGCTCGGGCGTGGGATAGCCCTTGTTGTGGCAGAAGCCGTAGCCGGGGAAGCGGTCGCAGAGCTCGTCCATGAGCGCGTCGCGCGCCACTTTCGCGACGATGGAGGCTGCCGCGACCGCGACCGAGAGCGCGTCGCCGTCGATGACCGCGCGCAGGTTCGGCAGGGGCAGCTTGAGGGCGTCGCTGATGATGGCGTCGGGTTCGACGGCGAGCTGGTCGAAGGAGCGGACCATGGCGAGCTTGCGCGCCTTGTAGATGTTGACCTGGTCGATCTCGGTGTGGCTCGCCCAGCCGATGGCGAAGGGCACGTCGCGCTTGATCTGAACGGCGAGCTCGAGGCGCGCGGATTCGGGGAGCACCTTCGAATCGCGGACGGCGCGGTACCAGGGGAAGCGCTTCCCGGCGGGGAGGGCGACGCAGGCGGCCGTCACCGGGCCCGCCAGCGGCCCGACGCCCACCTCGTCGACGCCGGCGACCCAGTAGGCGCCGGCGTTCCAGGCTTCGCGTTCGAAGCGGAGGCTGGGGATGGGGTCGGCGGCGGCCATTGCGGAATGGTAGGGCGACGGTGGGGTGGTGGCTATTGGCTGTCGGCGGCCGGTGTCAGGCTGGGGCGAGTTCGGTGGCTACTTCGTCGGCCCAGGCTTCGATGGCGGCCCAGTCGCGGAAATCGCCTTCGGGGAGGAGCTTCTTGCCTTCGGGGAGGTGCCGGATGAGCCGTTCGAACACCCCGAGCCGGTGCGGGTCGAGGACGCCGAAGAAGACGGCCGTGCCGCGCGGGCCGAGGGCGTCGCGCAGGGTGGTGAACTCCTCGGGGGCGCCGGTCTCGCGGAGGTCCTTGCCATCCTTGTCCGTGAGCTCGGTGCCGAGCGGGCCGCTGGCGAAGAGCCAGACGGGACGCCCGGCGAGCACGGCCGTGTTCGCCGAGACGAAGCGCGTGGCCTCCTTGAGCCAGTGGCCCATGTAGTTCGCCGCGCCGATGACGAACGCGTCGTAGCCGTCGACCGCGCCGGCGTGGGCGACATCGCGGACATCGGCGTCGAGGCCGTCGTGGCGGAGGCGCCCGGCGATGCGCTCGGCGATCTCGCGCGTGGCGCCGTGCTTCGTGGCGTAGAGCACCAGGAGTTTCATGTCTCACCTCGTCCTGTCATGGTCATCCCCACGGGCGCGGACGGGGAGGGCCGGGCGCACCAACCGTGCACGGCCAACGGTCGCCACCGCGTGGCCGGGCTGGATGCGCTACGCTGGGAGCATGACCATCGCGCCGTCGCAGCCGGAACGCCCGCCCTGGCTCAAGGTCCGCTTCCCCACCGGGGGGCGCTACCAGCAGATCCAGGACCTGATGCGCGGCCAGACGCTGCACACGGTGTGCGAGGAAGCGCGCTGCCCGAACATCGGGGACTGCTGGAGCCGCGGCACGGCGACGTTCATGATCCTCGGCGACACGTGCACGCGTTCCTGCGGCTTCTGCGCGGTCAAGACGGGCCGGCCGGGGACGCTCGATACGGGCGAACCGGCGCGGGTCGCGCTCGCCATCCAGCAGATGAACCTGCGGCACGCGGTGATCACGAGCGTGAACCGCGACGAGCTGCCGGACGGCGGCGCGGGCATCTTCGCCGAGACGATCCGGTGGTCGCGGCGGCTTTCACCGGAGACGACGATCGAGGTGCTGATCCCCGACTTCAAGGGCGATTGGGACGCGCTCGGCACGGTGTGCGCGGCGCAGCCGGAGATCCTCAACCACAACACGGAGACGGTGCCGCGGCTGTACCGGCAGGTGCGGCCGCAGGCGGTCTACGAGCGCTCGCTCGAGGTGCTGCGCCGCGGCAAGGAGCTGGATCCGGGCACGCGCACGAAGAGCGGCGTCATGGTCGGACTGGGAGAGACGCGCGAGGAGCTGCTGCGGGTGTTCGAAGACCTGGCCGCCCAGGGCGTGGACATCCTGACCATCGGGCAGTACCTGCGGCCGACGCCGGACCACCTGCCGGTCGTCCGCTACTGGCACCCGGACGAGTTCGCGGAGCTCAAGGAGCGGGCGCTGGCGATGGGGTTCCGGCACGTGGAATCGGGGCCGCTGGTGCGCAGCTCGTACCATGCGGAGGAGCAGGCGGGGCGCGCCGAGGGGCTCGCGCTGCGGCATACCGTCGCACCCGAGGATGTCATCCCGCTCGTTGCCGAATCAAATTCAGGGAGTCCCGGAATAGCACCAGACGCCCATTCGGGAGTACCTTCGGCGCATGCCCCGCGAGAGTAGCGACGGCCGGTTCGACGACCACGAGAAGTACCGCCGCGAGGCGATCGGCGCGTTCGCACACGAGATCCGCACGCCCCTGACCTCGATCCGGATGGTACTGGAGCTTGCGCGGAAGGACCCGGCGACGGGCGACGTCACGCTCGACGCGGAGCTCGCGAGCATGCTCGACACGTCGATCGACGACCTCCAGGGCCTGGCCGACGATCTCCAGGAGGCATCGCGCCTCGAACGCGGGCGCACGCGGCTGCAGGCCGGGCCGTGCGACCTCGCGGCTGTGCTGGCGGCGGCGGCCGAGCTGGCCGGGCCGCGCATCCGGCTGGAGGGCGAGCTGCCGGAGGGCATCGCCGGGCCGTGGGACGCGCCCTACCTCGCGCGCGCGCTCGCGGGCCTCGCCGAATCGACCAACCGCGTCGGCGAGGGCACGGGCGTGGTGCGGTTCACGACGTCGGCGACGCCGGCGGGCGTGGAGATCTCGCTGGTCTCGGGGGAACCGGGCGGCGAGCCGCGCGACATCGCGGCGGACTGCAGCTACGCGTTCTTCCGGTCCCGCCAGTTCGTGCTGAGCAACGGCGGGGAGCTGCGCTGGCAGCGGGCGGAGCGATACTTCCAGGCGGAGATACGGCTCCCGCGGCGGCGAGAGGCGTGATCCGAGGCGTGAAGGCGTAGAGGCGTAGAGTGGGGCGTCCGCCGCGGTCTGGGGCCTTTGGCCCGCGACCAACGACGCCCGGTCAGGTTTCGACGGTTTTCACGTCTTCCGAGCGCCAGAGGTACCAGCAGGCGACGGAGGCCCAGGGGCGCCAGGGTTCGCCGATGCGGAGGACGTCGGCGGGTCTGGGCATGGCGTCGAGGGCGTAGAGACGGCGGATGGCGCGATTGATGCCGATGTCGTTCACGGGGAGCACATCGGCGCGGCGGAGGTGGAAGAGCAGGAACATCTCGGCGGTCCAGCGGCCGACGCCGCGCACCTGCGTGACGCGCTCGACGATGGCGTCGTCGTCGAGCTCGGCGAAGGCGTGGGCGCCGAGGTCACCGGCGGCGAAGTGCTCGGCGAGGCTGCGGAGCGCGGCGGTCTTCTGGCGCGACAGGCCCGCCGCGCGCATCGCCTCGTCGCTGAGGGCGAGGACGGCGGCCGGCGCGGGGAAGGGCTCGCTGAATGGCGTCCAGCCCGGGGCGAGGCGTTGGGCCGCGCGGGCGGTGTCGCCGCCATCGAACAGGCCGGCGAACCGGCGGAAGATGGTGCCCGCGGCGGTGCCGCTGAGCTGCTGGTAGATGATGGCCCGCGCCAGCGACCGGAACGGGTCGTCGCCATCTTCGCGCAGGGCGAACGGCGGCCCGCTGGCGATGACGCCCGCCATGACGGGGTCGGCGGCGGTAAGGTGGCGGATGGCCTCGACGGGGTCGATGGTCCGGACCGGCATGGCCCGATGGTAGTGCGATGGGCGCATGCGCGTCGAAAGTCGCAAGTCGAGCGTGCAAAGGCCACGGCGGGTTCGCGGCTCTGCGCCCTACGCGTGCGCGCCTTTAGACTCGGGCTATGCAGGATAGGTTTTCGCTTGAGGGGCGGACGGCCATCGTCACGGGGGCGTCGCGGGGGATTGGCTTCGCGATTGCGCGCGCGTTCATCGATGCCGGCGCCCGCGTCATCATCACCGCGCGGGGCGAGGAAGCGCTGCGCAAGGCCGCGGACGAGCTCGGCCCGTGGGCCATCGCCATCCCCTGCGACAACGCCGACACGGCCGCGATCGCGGCGATGGTGCAGCAGGCGGCGCAGCTCGGGCCGATCGACATCCTCGTGAACAACGCAGGCATCAGCCCCTACTACAAGCGCGTGGAGCACGTGACCCCGGACGAGTTCGACCAGGTGGTCGACGTGAACATGCGCGGGATGTACTTCTGCAGCGTGGAAGTGGCGCGGCGCGCGTTCGAAGCGGGCCGGCCGTTGTCGATCATGAGCATCAGCTCGATCCTCGGCATCGTGCCCGGCGACCGGCTGGGCGTGTATTCGGGCACGAAGGCGGCGGTGCACCAGCTCATGCGGACGATGGCGCTGGAATGGGCCGACCGCAATGTGCGGGTGAACGCGATCGCGCCGGGCTACGTGGACACGGACTTCACGAGCGGGCTGATGGCGAGCCGCCACGGCGACGCGATCCGGGCGAGCATCCCGATGGGGCGGCTCGCGCAGGCGGAGGACATCGTGGGCGCGGCGCTCTTCCTCGCTAGCGACGCGAGCTCATACGTGACCGGCACGATCCTTCGCGTGGACGGCGGGCGCTCGCTCAAGTAGGGGCGCGGGGTGCCGGGGCGTGCGCGCGTGGCGTAGGCTGTGCGACATGGCGATGCAGTTCGAGCTCTGGCGGCTGGTCGAAGTGCAGGACGAGCGGCGCAGCACGTGGGAGCTGGTCGGGCGCTACCCGAACGCGGGGCGCGCGCGGCAGCGGATCCACGAGCTCGCCGGGCCGCACATCGTGAGCCCCGACGAGACGTTCTACTGGTACGAAGACGAGGATGGGCGGCACACGTTCCGGATCGAGGCGGCGCCGAGCTAATATCGGCGGGCTATGCCGGGTATAGACGCGGCTTTGCTTCGCGGGCGGCGGCGGGTAGAGTGCGGGCACTATCCTTTGCCCGGAGCGAACCAATGACCACGACCGAATCCGCGATCAACACGCGCGTCCACGACCTCATCGAGCGGCAGATCGCCGAGGGCAAGCAGCTCGGCGTCCAGGTGGCCGCGTACCACAAGGGCCGCCGCGTG
Source organism: Dehalococcoidia bacterium (assembly GCA_020850615.1). Classification (GTDB taxonomy): domain Bacteria; phylum Chloroflexota; class Dehalococcoidia; order Tepidiformales; family Tepidiformaceae; genus JADZEI01. Next base: position 115,176 of record JADZEI010000011.1, read on the forward strand.
GTCGACACCTGGGCGGGCACGATGGGCCCGAAGGACGACCGCGAAGTCGGCCCGGACAGCCTCTTCCTCAGCTTCTCGACGACGAAGGGCGTGGCCGCGATGGCCCTGCACATCCTCGCCGACAAGGGGCAGATCGACTACGACGCGCCGGTGACGAAGTACTGGCCGGAGTTCGGGCAGAAGGGCAAGGACCGGATCACGGTCGCGCAGGCGATGAGCCACCAGTCGGGGCTGCACGCGGTGCGCAAGCCACACTCGATCGACTTCGTGGAGGACTTCGACGGCTACTGCGAGTGGCTGGCAGCGCAGGAGCCGGCCTGGGAGCCGGGCACGGCCACCGGGTACCACGCGATGACGTACGCCTGGATCGTCGGGGGCATCGTCCGCGGGGCGACCGGCCGCCACATCAAGGACGTCATCCGCGAGGAGATCGCGGGGCCGCTGGGCATCGCGGACGAGATGTACGTGGGCATCCCGGATGGCATCGAGGAGCGGCTGACCTCGCTGCAGTCGGCGCCCGTGGCCCAGGGCGCGGCAGCTGCCTTCCAGATCCCGGCGGACCACGACTTCTTCAAGGCGATGCCGGTGGAAAGCGACTTCACCTTCAACGACATGCGGCTGCGCAAGGCGTGCGTGCCTTCGGCGAACGGCCACTTCACGGCACGGGCGCTGGCGAAGATGTACGCGGTAGCGGCGAACGGCGGCGAAATCGACGGCGTGCGGCTGATGTCGAAGGAGCGCATCCCGCTGATGCAGCGGGTGATGACCGAAGAGGTCGACCGCGTGCTGATGATGCCGATGGGCAAGGGCATCGGGTTCTTCCTTGGCGGCGACCGGGGCCCGCTGCGCAACGTGCAGGGCCCGCGGAGCACGGCGCTGGGTCACAGCGGAGCGGGCGGCTCGACGGCGTTCGCGGACCCGGAGATGGGCCTCTCGGTCGCGGTGACGCTGAACAAGATGCAGGGGACGCTCCAGGGCGAGGGGCCGACGTTCGAGATCTGCGAATTCATCCGCGAGGAGCTGGGGATTACGCGCTAAGACGAGGCCTCAGGGCGTGGGGAGGTCCGGGTGGGCGGGGAGGTATCCGCGCCCTTCGATGTACCAGGAGGCGGACAGGTTGCTGTAGCCGCGATAGTCGGTCGCAATCGTTCCGCGCACGGAGCCATCGCGGCGGATGATCCAGAGCTCGCCCTGGCCGTACTCGGAGCGCGGGCCGTAGTAGGCCAGGAGGATCCACTCGCCGTCGGGCGACCAGGTCAGGAACTGCGGCCAGTGGTATTCCGGGATGTCGAACTCGGCGATGGTGCGGACCTGACCGTCCTTTGCGACGAGCACCTCGCCTTCGTTGATGCTGGCGAACTCGCCATTCACGGATGTCTCGGCCGACAGATGGCCGTAGTTCACCACGCCGCCGAGCCGGGTGGTCGTGCGTGTCGCCAGGTCGAGCAGCACCCAGGCCGGCCGCTCCACGGGGGTGAACGAGATGAACGCCAGGGTATCGGCGTCGACCCAGGTCAGGGCCTCGAGCTGCGGCTGGCAATAGACCTCCTCGCGGCTCGCGCCGGAGGCCTCGGCGATGACGATGCAATTGTCCTGGTTCACGTAGGCGATGCGGCCGGTGATCGCGAGCTCGGGATTGTCCTGGAGCGATGGCGGCGACGGGTCCTTGCGCCCGAACTGGATGACGACGACGACGAGCACGATCATCGCGAGCACGCCGCCGAGGATCGCCGCGGCCCAGAGCCGCTGGGATGCGCGGCTCACGCCGGTTCCCCCTGGTGCCACGGCCGGAAGCGCGTCACGGCGATCACGGTCGCGACCATGAGCACGCCGACGACGACAAGGGCGAGGGCGGCGGCGGTGGGGTCTTCGATGTGGACGACGATCGACCGGAACAGCGCGGCAAACCCGGCGGCGACGCCTTCGAGGGTGTAGGCGAGGCCGCCGCGGGCGACGCTGAGGACGACGAGCCCAATGGCCGCCGCGAAGCCGATGACCTCGGCCTCGCCGGCTTCGAAGCCCGCGAAGAAGGCGCCGAACGCGAGCATCGCGCCGAACACCGCGCGCGCGGAGATGCGCGGTGTGACGAAGCCGAGCTCGGTCAGGGCGATGCCCGCGATGCCCAGGACGGCGACCGCGCCGCCGCCGAGCAGCAGGTTCTCGTCGTCCGGGTAGGCGGTGAGGCTGATGGCAGCCGTGAAGAGGCCGCCGCCAAGGCCGAGCACCTGCGGGTGGCTTGGCGCGAGCGCCCAGAGGACGAGCGCCACGGCGGTGCCCGCCACGCCCGCGCCCATCGCGATGTGGACCTCCTCCCAGTCGAGGGTCTCGCCGAAGACGGCGGCGGCACCGCCGAGGAGCGCGGTCGCCGCGAGCCAGGCCATGTGGCCGCCGCGGACCAGGCCGGGCTCCTTGAAGGAGCGCAGCGCCTGCCCGGCGAGGATGGCGAGCGCACCGGGGAGCGCGAGCACGGCGATGCGAGCCCAGTTCTCCAGCTCCTGCCAGTTCTCGCCGGCGAGGACGACGATGCCCATGACGACGATGGCGACGCCGAGGTAGATGAGCGCTTCGAGCACGCTGGGGCGGTCTTCGCCGGCCTCGCGTTCGCGGCGGGCTTCGAAGTCGCGGATGCGGCCGGCGGTCGCGTCATCGACCAGGCCGGCGGCGCGCCAGCGTTCGAGGGCTTCGAGCGGGCTCGGCATGGGGCGACAATAGGAGCCGGAGCGCGGTACCGCAAATGACGTGCGTCACTTCGGACAGGTATCGGGAGAATGATTTCGCCGGTATAGTCCGCGCCCATGAGCGCTGTGTATGGTTTTGCTGGTCTTAGTTTCGTCTCCGCCATTCTCCTCCCCGTCGCCGTCCTCATCCTCGCATTCGTCCTCGTGCGCTGGCGCCGCGGCGACGAGCTGGACCTCGCGGCAGGCGTCACCGCGTATGTCTCATTCCTGCTGGCGACGTCTGCGGTGGTAATGGTGGTCGGTGGGGCGATGTTCCTCGCCGGTGTCTTTGGCAACGCCGACGCGGGGTTCACCTACGGGATCGACGACCCCTTCTCAGAAGGCAGCGACCAGGACGACATCCAGCTTGCCCAGGGCGTGGCCTGGATCGCGATGGGCGCGCTCATCGCGGCCGCCCACATCGTGCTCCGTCAGCGCCTGGCCGCCGCGGGACACCTGGACGACGGCGTCGAAGCCGCCTGCGAGACGCTCGTGACGGTGCTCGCGGGCGTGCTCGCGCTGTTCTTCGTCGCTTCCGCCGTCGGCTCGGCATTCGAACGGGCGGCCGTCGATGAGAGCGACGCCGCGCCCGGCTCCGCCCTCGCGTACGCCATCCCGTTCGTCCTGCTCTGGGTGGTCTACGGCAGCCGCGTCCTGCGCCGACTCGGCCTCAGCCTCTCCGGGACGGCCGTCGACGACGAGCTACCCGAGTAACGAGCCTGGCAGGCCACGGCTGATAACTGACGACTGATAACCGGGAACGAACTACCGTGCCATGCCGTGGTACTCGGGGTTCGGCAGCGTGCCCGTCGCGGACATCATCCGGTTCGTGAAGTTGAACATGCTCGCGACTTCGGCGATGTCCCAGATGTCCTCGTCGGTGAAGTCGTGGTCGCGGAGCTCGTCGAGGTCCTCTTCGTTCACCGAGGACGGGTCCATCGTGAGCTTGACCGCGTAGTCGAGCATGGCGGTGTGGCGCGGGGTGAGCCCGGCGCGGCGGTAGTCGAGGAGGACGCGCTCGCCGAGCACGGGGTCCTTCAGGAGGGCGCGGACCGCGAAGCCGTGCGCGGTGAGGCAGTAGAGGCACTGGTTCTGCATCGAGACGACGACCGAGATCATCTCGCGCTCGGCTTTCGTGAGGCCGGAGGGGCCGGTCATGAGCTCGTCGAAGTGGGCGTACCACTTCTTGAAGCGCTCCTCCCGCCAGGCGAAGGCGAGGAACACGTTCGGGACGAACCCGAGCTTCTCTTCGACCTTCGAGAAGAGCTCCTGCACCTCGGGCGAGAGCTTCCTGCGGTCGGCTGTGGGGAACCAGGAGATTGCATCGGCCATGCGGGGGATTGTCGGGGGCGCGGGGCGGCGTGTCGACAACGTGTGGCAAAGGACGTTTCTCGCCCCAGCCCGCCGGGGGCGCTACCCTACGGGCGATGCACGCGTTCCCTCTGATTCCATTCCTCTTCCTCGGCTTCAGCGGCTGGGACCCGATCAAGATCGATATCGACCCGGTGATGGCCGAGTTCGGGCCGTTCACGCTGGCGTGGCACGGGTTCTTCACCGCGGTGGGGATCATCGCGGGCGTCACGCTCTCGGTCTGGATTGCGAAGAAGGACGGGATCCCGAGCGAGATCGCGCAGGAGATCGCGCTCGTGGGCGTGCCTTGCGCCATCGTCGGCGCGCGCCTGTTCTATGTGGCCGAGCACTGGGACCAGTTCTCGGACGACATCCCGAGCATCGTCACGGGGATCACGGAAGGCGGCATCACCCTCTACGGCGGGCTGATCGGCGGCGTGCTGGGCGGGCTGCTCTACTCGGCATGGCGGAAGTGGCCGCTGCCGATCGGGCTGGACGCGGCGGCGCCGGGCATCATCCTCGGGCAGGGCATCGGCCGCATCGGCGACCTGATCAACGGCGAGCACCTCGCGGACCGCACGGGCCTTCCGTGGGGCGTGAAGTACCTCCACCCGGAGAGCCCGCAGTACCAGGAGTTCAACGACCTGCGCGGGGTGGACGGCCAGCTGAACCCCGGCGATACGTTCGCCGTGCACCCGGTGGCGGGCGGCTACGAACTCCTCGGCGACTTCGTCATCTGCGCGATCCTGTACTTCGTGTGCCGGCGGTACCTGAAGGCACCGGGGTGGGTGTTCGCGTCCTACATGCTGATGTACGGCGTGCTGCGGTTCGGCCTCTCGTTCTTCCGGAACGACGAGCAGCAGCTCTGGGACATCCCCGTGCCGCAGCTGGTCAGCGGGCTCATCATCGGCGCGGCGATCATCCTCGCCGGCGTGTTCCTGCGCTGGCCGGGCGCGATCACGCGTGAGTACGCCGAGCGCGTCTGGCCCGACCAGGATCCCGACACGACGGCGGGCAAGCCGGGCACGACCGCCAACGCCTGATGGCCGCAACCCGGAGGGTGACGCTCTACACGCGGGCGGGGTGCTCGCTCTGCGTGCAGGCGCGGCGCTACCTGGCCGCGCTCGAAGGGCCGCTCCGGTTCACGGTCGACGAGGTGGACATCGAGACGGACGACGAGCTGCACCGGCGCTACCTCTACGAGATCCCGGTCGTCGCTTACGAAGGCCGCGACATCATCGCCACGCGGATCACGGCGAACAGCCTCGAGGACGCGTTGCGCGAAGCGCTTAAGGCGTAAAGGCGTGGAGGCGTAGAGGCGTAGAGTGGGCGTCCGCCGCGGGAGGCGGGACGTCGGTTCAAGGGCGCCAAACCTCTCCAGGTGTAACGGCTCGATCCGGTGAAACATCCACGACGTAAGATCCCCCAGCCGCGCTGCGCACGGTCACCGCAAGCCGCAGGTTTACCCAGTCCCATGACTCTCGCTGGCTCCGGTAGGTCTCGCACTGCGTGCCGGCGAGCTCCTCCGGAGGACTCTTCTCGTCGTCGAACGCGTCGCCTAGTCGTCGACGGCCGAAGGTGGAGGTACGATCCGCGAGCCGAGATCGACTCAGGCTCGATCCCCCGAAGTCCCGGATTGTGCACCGAAGCGTGACCGCAACCACCACGTCGTCAGAATGCACCGGGTCGGCGTCTTCGTTGGCTGTGAGTAGGACAGCCATGATCGCGATCACCGCCCCCGACGCAGCAACGAAAGCGACCAGCATCCCAATCACTAAACGTGCCATCTCGGAACTCCTCGTGGGATCCCTCGCAGCAATGCCGGGACGACCGTCTGGTGCCGTGGGCTGCTGTTGGGTTCTACCGCTGTGCCTGCGCCGCGGCAGCACGACACTCGCCTACGATACCATTTATCGGGCCCTCCGGGCGCGGCAGCGGGCAGACGCAGGCCCGGCGTGGGGCTACGCTGTGCCGATGGGAACCCTTTCGGAGCTCGGCCTGGGCACGGCCGATGGCGCGCTCATGCTCGTTTCGCCGCCGGATGGTGTGCTCGCGGAAGCTTCGGCGATGAAGCCGCGCCCGAGCATCGCGAGCACGCTGCAGGTGGCAGAACCGGCGCGGCGCATGGCCTGGTGGCCGGACCGCCGCCAGCTCGACCCGGCCACGCTGAGCCGGTTCCGCTGGATGCTCGAGTCGGCGGGCGGCGAGGGCTGGCTCATCCTCGACCCCGAGGACGAGGGCGTCGACAGTGCGGCGCTGCGCGAGGCGCTCGCGCCGACGCAGCTCACGATCGCGGAGGAGCGGGCGCTGCCGCGCGGCGAGTTTGCCGTGCGGGTGACCCCGTAGGGCCGTCGAAGGTCACAGGCCGAAGGTCGAACACCGCGGCGGACGCCACTCCACGCCTTTACGCCTCTACGCCTTTACGCCTTCTACGAGGACGGTGGGGAGGCTGAGGCCCCAGGGGTCGTCGATGATGTCGAAGGCGGCGCGCTGGGCGGGGTTGGCCTCGCGGAGGAGCTCCTTGAGCATCGCCACGGCGGTTGGGGGCGTGTTCATGCGGCGGACCCAGTCGTCGCCATCGAGCACGACGGCGTCGCGGTCGAGCACGGCCGCGCGGGCGAAGCCGCACTGCTGGAACATGCGCACCCACTCGCTCGCGCGCCAATCGCGCACGTGGGAGCGGTCGCGGAGGAGCTCGACCGCGTTCAGGAACGTGTCGTGCGCGGGATCTTCGTGCGCGACGGTATCGGCGAGGAGCATGCGGCCGCCGGGCCTGAGCACGCGCGCGGCCTCGCGCAGCACCGCCAGCGGGTCGACGAAGTGGTGGGCGCAGTAGCGGCAGGCGACGAGGTCGAAGCTGGCATCCGGGTAGGGGAGGGCGGCGCCGTCGGCTTCTTCGAAGCGCGCGTTCGTCACGCCGCGCTGGGCCGCGAGCGCGCGCGCCTGGTCCAGCATCGCGGGCGTGATGTCGATGCCGACGACTTCGCGGGCCTGCGGGGCGAGCCGCAGGGCCGTGAACCCGACGCCCGTGCCGATATCGAGCACGCGCTCGACGCCTGTGAGTGCGGCGGCCTCGGCGAGCACGGCCAGGTCCTTCCCGGCGGCGTGGACGCTGCTGACGGTGTAGGCGCTGGCGGCGGCGGTGAACTGGCCCTGGATGGACGCGGTGGCGTGGGTGGTCATGGCTGTCTCCAGTCGGGGAGCTGCTCGTACGGTAGCTGCGCCGTGAACCGGCCGTCCAAGATATAATTGGAAGCACACCGATACCCGGGAGGCATGGATGGAGCTCCAGCAGCTGCGCTACCTGCGGGCAGCGGTCCGGCTCGGCAGCGTAACCCGCGCGGCGGAGGCCGAGCACGTCGCGCAGCCGTCCGTGAGCAAGCAGCTCCGCGCACTGGAGCGCGAGGTCGGCGTGCCGCTGTTCCATCGAGTGGGGCGCCGCATCATCCCGACGGACGCGGGGCTGCGCCTGGCCGACACGGCCGACCACGTGCTGCGCGAGCTGGAGGAGGCGGCAGGTGCACTCGCCGGCGAGTCCGGGAAGCCGCAATCGCTGGCGATCTGTGCGACGGAGACGGTGGTCGACCACCTGCTGCCGGCCGCGATCGCCGGGCTCATGGCGGAGCACCCGGGGCTTCGCCTGAGCGTCGAAATGCTCGGCACGGAGGCGGCGGTGGCGCGCCTGCTCGCGGACGAGGCCGACTTCGCGATCGCGGTGCTGCCGGTGGCGGATGCGCGGCTGGAGGTACACACGTTGCTGGATGAAGACGTGCTGCTGGCCGTGCCGCGCGGGCACTCCTGGGCCGGGCGTGCGGGTGTGCCGCTCAGTGAGGCGCTGGCGGCCGGGGAGCTGCTGCTTTCGATGCGCGGGCTGGGCCTTCGCGCGACGGTGGAAGCGGAGGCGGCGCGCTGGGGCGTGGCGCTCGCCGGGCGGCTCGAACTGCGAAGCCAGCAGGCACTGCTGGCGCTCGTCGCCGCGGGGGCAGGCATCGCTTTCGCACCGCGGATGGCGCTCGCCGGGCGGGCGGACGTGGTCGCGGTGCGCACCGAGCCGGTGCTGCGGCGGAGCCTCGGGTGGATGCGGCGCCGGGGCCGCTACCTGCCGCCGGCGGCGTTCGATCTTGTGGAGCGCTGCCGCGGAGCGGAGGCGGGCTAGCTCGCGCGCTTGCCCAGGCGCTTGCCGAAGAAGGCGCTCGCGGAGACGCCGGGCTTGAGCGCGTCAATGACGCCGGGGATCGGCTCGTGCTCGTTGGGGGCGGCGTGGTCGCGGACTTCGATGCGGTAGGCCGGGCCGAAGAGCGTCCGGATCCGCCGGGTGACGCCCTCGATGTGCTCGTCGCCGCAGTAGATGTTGACCGGGACGTCCCCGGCGCTCGTCACGCCGATGCGGTCGTAGCCACGGAGGAAGCGCCGGAGGAGGAGGACGGCGTCCATCGGGTCGACGTTTGGCGGCGGCTGCACCACCACGAGGTGGCACGGTAGGCCGAAGCGCGGGCGCACGTAGTACGCCGGCAGCCCGGTCCGCTCGTCGCGGCCGCTGACGGCGAACTGGTCGTTCAGGCGGTCCAGCATGCCGAGGACCTGCTGACGCGAGACGGGCGCCACGAGGAGGTCGCCGGCGCCGGCGCGGAGGGCCCAGACCGCATCGCGGAGCTGGGCGGCTTCGGTGACGATGACGGTGCGCACGCGGTCGACCGCCTGGAGCCCGCCGACGAACTCGGCCGCCTCACCGGAGAGGCCGGCGGCAACGAGGTAGACGACGACGGTATGGCCGTCGCCCGGGCCATCGACGACCAAGTGGCCGAACGGCTCGACCGTCTCCCGCAGGGTCGCGACATCGCGCGGGTCCAGGCCGACGGGGACGATGCGGTAGTTGACGTCGTGCGAGACGGTGGCGGGCTCGTCGCCGGCGCGGCGGTTGCCCCAGCGGGTCGCCGATTCCTGGTCGACGACCTCGCGGAACCACTGCACGCAGGAGGAGCAGAGGGTGTAGTGGTGGCCGTGTTCGGAGAGGCGCCGGATGGGCGCGAGCACGGCGCCGGCATCGTCCGGGAGGAGGTGGAGGGCGAAAACGCTGCCCTCTGGCTCGCCGTAGCAGACGTCGCAGCCGCCTTCGCGGCGCCATTCGCGGGTGCGGTCGGGGAGGTGGACGCGAGCGCTCTCGCCGCTGCGGGTCACCGCCTGATCGAGCGCTTCGCGGACGATGGCGAAACAGGGCGTGCAGAGGCGGAGGCTCTCGAGGCTGGCGCTCTCGGACTGGTCGAGCCCCTGCTCCAGGTACAGGTCGCCGCAGTAATCGCGCGACGCGCAGATAGCGCAGTAGCCATCCCAGTCGTTTCTCATCGAGCACCCCCTCAAGCGAGTTATCGACAGGCGATGTCGAGTTCTGCAGTCAGGGGGGCCCGCGGAGGTGCGGATCAGCTCGCCGGAGCCTGGCCCCGGCCGGGCGCGAGAACGCTGCGCATGATCATCTCGGTGACCTGGTCGGCGATCCATTCGGGCTCCCACGGCCCGCCGGGGCGGTACCAGGTGGCAACACTCACGGAGGCGCGGGTGACCGTGAAGGCGGCGAGCTTGGGGTCGCCGGGTGTGAAGGCGCCCGACTCCATGCCCTCGCGGATGACCCCGGCGATGAGGTTCTCGAACTGGCGCTGGAGGTCGCGGATCAGTGCGCGGCTTTCGTCGCAAAGGTCCGGCGGGTCGTTGAGGATGATGGCCTGCTGCTCGACGGGCTGGAACGAGACGGCGACCTGCGCGCGGATTGCGCGGCGGAGCGTCGCCTCGGGGCCGAGGCCCCTGGCGATAATGGCCTCGAGGCCGCGTACGCCGTTGCGTGTGGCCATGACGCGGATTTCGGTGAACAAGTGTTCCTTGCTGACGAAGTAGTGATATAAGTGGCCCTTGGCAAGGCCGGCTTCGGCCGCGATGTCCTCCAGGTTGGTGCCCTGGTACCCGCGCCGTGCGAACGCGCGGGCGGCGCCGAGGAGGATGGCCTGTTTCTTCTCTTCCGTCCGCTCGACGTTTCGCACCCGGTGCCCGCGCAGGCCAACCGGAGCTGAACCCCTGTCCGTTTGCGTCATCACGAGAGCCTCGTTTGCGGCCGCTGGGAGCCGCCGGAGATTGGGAAGCGCTGAACTGATTATAAGCGTGTGAACTCCCGCGCAATGTCGAGGTTTGCGGGAAATTGCTGGATATTGGCCGTGATGTCCCCGCCGTGACCCTGCTGGCGGCCCGGGCTATGCTGCGGCGATGTTCATCGTCCTCGAAGGCGGCGAAGGGGCGGGCAAGAGCACGCTCGCGGCAGACCTCGCGGCCCGGCTGCGGGCGGCCGGCAGGACGGTGAACCTGACGCGTGAGCCCGGCGGCACGGCGGCGGGCGAGCTCGTCCGCGGGCTGCTCCACGAGCCGCTCCAGCCCTGGGCCGAGACGTTCGCATTCATGGTGGCGCGCGCGGAGCTGGTGGCAGAGGTCATCCGCCCGGCGCTGGAACGCGGCGAAACCGTCCTCTGCGACCGGTTCGCGGGCAGCACGTTCGCATACCAGGGGTGGGGGCGCGGCCTGGCCCTCGCCGACCTCGATCGGGTCAACGCGCTGGCGACGGGCGGGCTCGCGCCGGACCTGGTGCTCTATCTCGACATCCCGCCCGAGATCGGGCTGGCCCGGAAGCATGGCGAAACCGAAGCCATCCGCACGGGGCTGGAGGCGCGCGCCTTCCACGAACGCGTCCGGGAGGGCTACCGCGCGCAGGCGGCGGCCGCGCCGGCCACCTGGGTCACGATCGATGCGCTCCAGCCGGCAGCGGTCGTGGCGGAGCTGGCCTGGAGCGCGGTCGCCGCGCGGTTGGGCTGAACGAACGAAAACGGCCCCTCCTCGCGGAGGGGCCATTCGCCAGGCTGCGAACCCGGGTGGTGGTTTAGCCGAGCTTCTTGATCTCTTCGATCAGGGCCGGCAGGACCTTCTTGTAGTCGTCGATGATGGCGAACTTCGAGACGCGCACCATGTTCGAATCCGCGTCCTTGTTGATGGAGACGATGTTCTTCGAACCGGCCATGCCGGCCATGTGCTGGCTGGCGCCGGAGATGGCGATGGCGATGTAGAGGTTCGGCGAGACGGTCTTGCCGGTGAGGCCGACCTGCTGGGAGGGCGGATACCAGCCGAGGTCGCAGGCAGCGCGGGAGGCGCCGACCGCGGCCACCTTGAGGGTGCCGGCGAGCTCTTCGAGGGCCTTGAAGGCGCTCTCATCGCCGAGACCGCGGCCGCCGCTGACGACGACCGCCGCGTCTTCGATGCGGATGCCGGTCGAAACCGCCTTCTCCGTGCCGAGGACGGTGATCTTCGACTCGCCCTTTTCGGCGATGGCGGTGACAGCGCCGCTGCGGCTCGCGTCCGCTTCGGGCGCGTCGAACGACTTCGCCTTCACGGTGACGACCTGGAGCGGGCTCTTCCAGGTGTGCTCGGCGCGGGCGTTGCCGCCGTAGGCCGAGCGGGTGGCGCGCAGGCGGCCGGCCTCGATCTTGAGCTCGGTCGAATCCATGGCGACGCCGGTGTTGTTCGCGAAGGCGAGCATCGGGCCGAGGTCGCGGCCGAGGCTGGACTGGGCGATGAGGACGATGTCGGCACCGGACTGGGCGACCGCGGCCTGGACGGCCGGGAGGAGGATGTCGGCCTGTGTGGCCGCATCGGAGGTGTAGGCGGAGTCGGCGCCAACGGCGATGAGCTCCTTGGCCTGCGCTTCGGAGCCGGCGATGAAGGCGGCGACCGGGCCGGCGCCTTCGCCCGAAAGCTTGCGGGCGGCGCCAATCAGTTCGAACGAGGCCGGGGTGACCGCACCCTCGGCCGCTTCAGCAACAACCAGAATTCCAGGCATCCCCGGCTCCTTAGATCAGCTTGGCCGCGCGAAGCTTCTGCGCGAGGTTGCGGGCCTTCTCTTCGGGCGAGTCGCCCTCGATGATCTCGACGTTGCTCTCGACCTTGGGGACGTAGAGCGCTTCGAGCGGCATCACGCGGTTCGCGGCGCCGGTCGCATCGGCACCGAGGCCGAGGTCCGCAGCGCTCCAGACCTGCACGGTCTTCTTCGCGGCCATCATGATCTGGCGGAGCTGCGGGTAGCGAGGCTCGCCGAACTCGTTCGAGACGGTGACGATCGCCGGGAGGGGCGCTTCGACCGTCTGGAAGCCGTCGTCGAGGACGCGCTCGACCTTGACGCCGTTGGCCGTCTTCTCGATGGCCTTGGCGACGGAGACCACGGGCACGCCGAGGGCCTGGCCGACGCCGAGCGGCACCACGCCCATGTCCCAGTCCGCGGAAGCGCGGCCCATCAGGACGAGGTCGCATTCGCCGATCTTCTTGATGGCGGCGGCGAGGGCGTTGGCCGTCTGGAAGTTGTCGATGTCGTCGAAGGCGGGGTCGTTGAGGAGCACGCCTTCGTCGGCGCCCATGGCGAGCGCATGCTTGATGGCGTCGCGGGCGCTATCGGGGCCGAGGGAGATGACGGTGACCTTGCCGCCGCCGGCAGCGTCCTTGAGGCGGAGGGCCGCCTCGGTGGCCTGCGGGTCGTACGGGTTGACGACGGGCGCGATGCCCTGTGCGGGGATGACCTTCTTCGCCGCTTCGTCCACCTTGAACGACGCCGCGGGCGTTTCGGGGTCCGGGATCTGCTTCACGCATACGATGATGTTCACGCCGTAGCTGCGCCTCCTGCGCTGACCGGGCGGGCTGTCTGCTGCCGCCTCTGGGAATGCACACGAACGGGAATTGGGGGAAACCCGAAGAATCCTAGCACCCCATTGCGAGTTTGTGAAATCCGGCACGCACGGCGACCGGCGCGGCGAGAGACTCCCGGGCCCCGCCGCCGGGCCGTGCGACCCATCCCGCGGCGGTGGCCACGACGTAATGCTATCGGCATGACCGCGAGTGCCGCCGCCGGCTCCCCCAGCTCTGCCGCTCCCGCAGCGGGCGAGCGGCTCCCGGCGCACGTCCGGTTCGCCTTCGGGTTCCACAGCATCGCCGGCAACGCGGTCTCGCAGACGTGGGCGCTGTGGCTCCTGTACTTCTATGCGCCGCCATCCGATGCCGACATCGCGACGCGCGTGCCGGGGATCGGCGGCGTCGACGCGCGCGTGGCCCTCGGGGTGGCGCTCACCCTGGCCCGGCTGATCGAAGCAATCGACGACCCGCTCATCGGCTACTGGACCGATCGAACGAAGTCGAAGTGGGGGCGCCGCCTGCCGTTCATCGTGTTCGCGACGCCGTTCTGGGCGCTGTTCTTCGTGCTGCTGTTCACGCCGCCGGCCGAGGGTGAGAGCGCACTGAACCTGGGCTATCTGTTCTTCCTGGCGATGGCCTTCTTCCTCTTCAGCAACCTCGCCGGGGCGCCGTTCGAAGCGCTCCTGCCATCGATCGCGCCGCGCGCCGACGACCGGCTCTCGATCGCGAGCTGGCAACTGATCTTCGGCGTCATGGGTGCCGTGGTGGGGCTGTCGCTGAGCTCGCTGATCCAGGGCTGGTTCGGGTTCGCGGTCATGGCGATGTTCGTCGCGGTCATCGCGCTCACCGTGCGGTACGCGGCCGCCGCGGCGGTGTGGCGGTACGCGCGCGCCGACGCCACGCCATCGACGCCGGGCTTCCGCAAGGCCGTCTCGGGCACGATTTCGAACGACCAGTTCCGGGCGTTCATCCCGAGCTTCGTGCTCTTCCAGATGGGACTCCAGATGCTGACCGCGCTGTTGCCCTTCTATGTCGAAGCGGTGCTCGACGATGCGGAGCTCTTCGGGCTCAACGGCCGGGACGACGAGGGCGTGTTCACGTTCCTGCTCACGGCCGCGGTCATCGTGGGGATGCTGACGGCCATGCCGCTGTTCGTGCGGCTGGCCCGGAAGGTGGGCAAGGCCGAGGCCTACCGGGTGGCGATGCTGTGGGCGGCGGGGTGGTTCCCGGTGCTCTTCCTCGCCGGGTTCTTCCCCGGGACGCCGGCACTGCCGCAGGCGGTCATCGGCGTGTTCATCGCCGGGATGGCGACCGCTGGCGTGTTCCTCTTTCCCGGCATCCTGACCGCGGACATCGTCGACTATGACCAGACCCGGACGGACACGCGGCGGGAAGCGATGTTCTATGGCACGCAGAACCTGTTCGAGAAGCTGGCCGGGTCGCTGTCGCCGCTGCTCTTCGCGCTGGTCTTGCTCGCGGGCGACTCCGCGTCGAACCCCCTCGGCATCCGGCTGGTGGGGCCCGTCGCGGGTGCGCTGGTGTTCGTCGCGTACCTCTCGTTCCGAAGGTACCGACTGATGGAAGGCGTCGAGGCGTAGAGGGGTGAGCTTAGCCGCGGGAGCTCGCGGGGGTGCCTGCAAGGAGGCCGGCGGTGCTGAGGTCTTCGTCCACGTCGGGCCAGTGGATGCCGAAGCCGCCGCCCGCGATCTCCCAGCGCGCGCGCTGCGCGGGGGTGGCATGGAGGAGGCGCGGGAACCATGCCAGCGGCACGATGATCGTGCGGCCGTCCATCAGGTCGACCGCGAGATGGAACTCGTCGACGCGGACATCCTTGACGGCCACGCCGGGCCCAGGCGCGGAAGTACTCATCCCAGGCCTCCAGCAGCTCGGTTTGGTGTGATTCTACGTCCGCCGGGGCCGCGCGGCTCGTGGCACGGCGGCGCGGTATCCTTTGGCGCATGGCAAAGGACGAATCGTTCGACATCACAACCGGCGCGGACCTCCAGGAGGTCGACAACGCCGTGAACCAGTCGAAGCGCGAGATCTCGACGCGCTTCGACTTCAAGAACGTGCTTGCGGACATCGAGTACGACCGCCAGAAGGCGACCATCGCCATCCACACGGCGGACGAGTACAAGCTCGAAGCGATCTGGCAGGTGCTCACCCAGCGCTTTATCGCCCGCAACGTGCCAGTGAAGAACCTGCAGCACGGCAACGTCGAGAAGGCCGCCGCCGGCACGGTCCGCCAGACGACGACGCTCACGCAGGGCATCGAGACCGAGATCGGCAAGAAGATCGTCAAGTTCATCAAGGACCAGAAGTACAAGAAGGTCCAGGCGCAGGTGCAGGGCGACGCGGTGCGCGTGAGCAGCCCGAGCCGGGACGAGCTGCAGCAGGTCATGCAGGCGGTGAAGGGCGAGGACTACGGCATCGAGCTGAAGTTCGGCAACTACCGGTAGGCCGCGCCCCATGGACCTCGACGCCGCGGGACTGGTCCAGGCCTTCGACCGGATCGGCATCGTGGCGTTCGCGCTTGGCGGCGTCCAGGTCGGGATGCGGCGGCGGCTCGACGTCTTCGGGCTGCTCGTGATGGGCGTCGTGACCGCGACGGGCGGCGGGCTCATCCGCGACGTGGTCATCGGGCGCGTGCCGTTCGTGCTCGAACACGGGGACTACCTGCTACTCGCCACCGTCTCGTCGGTTGCGGGCATAGCGCTGGCGTGGCGGCGGCGCACCATCCCGAAGCCGCTGCTCGCGGTTGCGGACGCGGCCGGGCTGGGGGCGTTCGCGGCAGCTGGTGCGCTCGCCGGGGTCGAAGCGGGGTTGCCCCTGCCCGCGGTCATCGTCCTTGCCATCGTCACGGCCACGGGCGGCGGGGTGATCCGCGACCTCCTCGCCGACCGCGTGCCGCTCGTCCTTCGTGCGGAGGTGAACGCGACAGCAGCCGCGATCGGCGGCCTCGTCACCTGGGCGGTGGAGCCCGCATCAGTCGGCGCGGCAGCCCTCGCCGGGGCACTGACCGCCTCGGGCGTGCGCGGGCTGACCATCGCGTTGAACGTCCATCTTCCCGCGCCCGGCGGGCGGCGCGCGACGGATGACGACGCGGTTTCCTGAGCGCTCGGAAACGTGCCAGAATGCGGCGCGAATTCGATTCGGCAACGAAGCCGGCAGGGAGGCTGCGTGGAGCTCAAGTTCGGACCAGCGGAAGAACAGCTGCGCGACGAGGTTCGCGCGTTCCTGAAGCAACACCTGCGCGAGGACCGCAAAGAAGTCGGGCTCGGGCAGCGCAGCGACGAGGACTTCGAGGCGGCGCTCGCCTTCAATCGCGCGCTGGGCGAACGCGGCTGGATCGCGCCCGCGTGGCCGAAGGCGTACGGGGGCCTCGGCGCGTCGATCTATGAGCAGATGGTGTTCGCGGAAGAGCTGGGCTATGCGAGCGCGCCCGACACCGGCACGCGCGGCTTCGGCGTTGGGATGATCGGCCCGACGCTCATCGTCCACGCGAGCGAGGAGCAGAAGAAGCACTACCTGCCGAAGATCCAGAGCGGCGAGCACATCTGGTGCCAGGGCTACAGCGAACCGGGCGCGGGGTCGGACCTGGCCGCGCTCCAGACGCGCGCGGTCCGCGACGGCGACGAGTACGTCATCAACGGCCAGAAGATCTGGACTTCGGGCGGGCACCGCGCGAACCAGATGTTCTGCCTCGTGCGGACGGACCCGGAGGCGCCGAAGCACCGGGGCATCACGTTCCTGCTGATCGACGACATCAAGAACACGCCGGGCCTGACTATCCGGCCGCTCATCAACATGGCGGACCGCCACCACTTCAACGAGGTGTTCTTCGAAGATGTGCGCGTGCCGGCCAGGAACGTCGTCGGCGAAGAGAACCGCGGGTGGTACGTGGGGATGACGCTACTGGACTTCGAGCGATCCGGCATCGGGACGACGGCGGGGCAGCGGCGCACGCTGGAGGAGCTCGCAGATGCGCTGCGAGGCGGCCCCGCGGACCGGCGAGCGAAGTACCGGGCGAAGCTGGCCGATCATGTCGTCGCGAACAACGTCGGCAAGTACCTGGGCTACCGGATCGGCTACATGCAGCAGGCGGGGCTGCACCCGAACTACGAGGCGTCGGTCATCAAGATCTACCAGTCGGAGCTGGGGCAGCGGATCTACAACTTCGGCGTGAACCTGCTCGGGCTTGCGGGGCAGCTGCGGCCGGAGGAATCACGCGCGCCCATCGGCGGCGGCCTCATGGAGAACTACCTGACCTCGGTGCCGTCGACCATCTACAGCGGCTCGAACGAGATCCAGCGGAACATCATCGCGACGCGCGGGCTCGGGCTGCCGCGGGGATAGCGGGGTCGAAGGTCGAATGGTGACGTCCGCTGACCTGGTGGAGTACGTGGCGCGGGTACACGACCGTACGCGCGCGGTGGTGGCAACGATCCCGGCCGCGCGCGTGGGCTGGTGCCCCGCGGACGGCGAGTGGTCGCTCGGCGAGGTCGCGATGCACATCGCCAACACGCGCGCCTGGAACGCGGCGGCGGTCGCGGGCGCGCCCGTGCCCTACGCGGGCCACGCGGCCGGCGGGATGGACCTGGCGGCGCTGCTCGCGGCGCAGGACGCCACGGCGGCGACGGCGGCGGAGCTGCTCGCGTCCGCCGACCTGGGCGCCGAGCAGCGCAACGCCCGAGGCGGCCCGATGCCCGCCTGGGCGCGCCTCCTCGGCGGGCTCATCGAGCACGAAGTACACCACCGGGCCCAACTCTGCACCCTCCTCCGCCAGGCCGGCGTGGAGCCGCCGGCGCTCTACGGGCTGTACGAGGAGGAGCTGGGGTAGGGGGTCAGAGTGCCGTGATGTAGGTGTCCGGGCCCTCGTCGGGGAGGAGGCGCAGCGCCTCGTGCTGGAGGTCGAGCTCGATGCCGAGCGACTCCATTGGTATGACGCCGACAAGCGGCGGGCTGCCCTCGGGGAGGGCGATGCAGCTAAACACCCGCGTCCGCCCCGCGACCGTGAACTCCGCCCCGTCGTGCAGCGCCATCTCGGTGATACCGCCGGCCGTCTGTACCACGACCCGCTGGCGAAGCGGCAAACCGAGCTGCGCCACGATGTCCGCCGGAAGGCAGAGCTCGTTGGCGCCGGTGTCGAACAGCACGCGATCGAGGTGGATGCGCCGCACTTCCGCCGGTGGGCGGCGGCCTTCGGCCAGCGCATGCACGTCGTAGGCGTTGGCAATGTCGATGGATGCGCGCACCTGGCCCACGGTTCGCTCCCGCCCGCCCAGCACGAGGACAGGTTCAGTTGTCATCGTCGTCAGTATACCGGTCGCTCCTATGCCATCGCGGACTGCGAGGGAGCGACATATGGCCCTGTGGCGGCGTTCGGGTGCGGGTGCAGGATGGGTGGGTCGAGGGGGTGCGGCTGTTCGAGTAAGCCCCATTCGCCGCGTGCGTTCAGGTCTCGCCGGGTCGACGTAAGAGCGTCGCCCGGGTGGGTGGCCGGTGGTAGACTGGCCCTCCCGGCACCGAAACATATGTTCACACACCTACACGTTCATACCGAGTACTCGCTCCTCGACGGCATGACCAAGATGGCGCCGTTGATGGATCGCGTGAAGGCGCTGGGCCAGGAAGCCGTGGCGATGACCGACCACGGCGCGCTCTACGGAACGATCGACTTCTACCGCGAGGCGACGGTCCGGGGGATCAAGCCGATCATCGGGCTGGAGGCGTATGTGGCGCCGAATAGCCGGTTCGGGCGCGAGAAGGCGGATTCGTCGCCCTACCACCTGGTGATGCTGGCGCGGGACATGCAGGGCTACAAGAACCTGATCGCGCTGGTGACAAAGGCGAACCTGGAGGGCTACTACTACAAGCCGCGGGTCGACCGGGAGCTGCTCCAGCAGCACAGCGCCGGCATCACGGTGCTCAGCGGCTGCCCCTCGAGCGAGTTCCATCGGCGCATCCAGGAGGGCGACCGCGAGGGCGCGATCGCGGTGGCGAAGTGGCACCGCGAGGTGTTCGACGGCCACTACTACCTCGAAGTCCAGGACCACGGCGACGAGAAGTTCACGCGGTTGAACAGCGTGATCGACGACATCGGCCGGGAGCTCGGCATCCCCGTCCTCGCGACGAACGACAGCCACTACACGCACCCGAACGAGGCGGAAGCGCACGACGTGCTGCTCTGCATCGGCACGAACGCGACGGTGGACACGAAGGAGCGGTACAAGTTCGACGGGGCCGGTTATTACGTCAAGAGCGAGGAGGAGATGGCGGCGCTCTTCCCCGGGAAGCCGGAATGGCTGAGCAACACGCAGCTGGTCACGAAAGACATCGATCTCGACCTGAAGTTCGACCGCCAGCTGCTGCCCGAGCCGCCGATACCGCCCGGCCGCTCCAGCGACGACTACCTCGCGGAGGTGTGCAACGCCGGCCTCCGCGCACGCTTCGACGACATCTCGCCGGAGCTGCAGCAGCGACTCAACTACGAGCTGGACGTGCTCAAGCAGACCGGCTTCACGGACTACATGTACGTGGTCAAGGAGATCGCGGACTACGCGCGGAAGAGCGGCATCCGGATGGGTGTGCGCGGCTCGGCGGCGGCGTCGCTCGTGCTCTACGTGCTCGGCGTGACCGACATCGACCCGGTGGCCAACCGGCTCGTCTTCGAGCGCTTCCTCAACCTCGAACGGCGGGAGATGCCGGACGTCGACTTCGACTTCGCCGACGACAAGCGCGACGCGATGATCCGGTTCGCCTACGAGCGGTACGGGCAGGACCGCGTGGCCCAGATCATCACCTTCGGGACGCTCGGGGCGAAGGCAGCGATCCGGGACGTCGGGCGCGCGCTCGGCCTGAGCTACGCCGACACGGACCGCGTGGCGCGGCTCATCCCGAACACGCTGCACATCAACCTCGGCGACGCCCTGGAGCAGTCGGCGGAGCTGAAGGAAGCGGTCGAGGCCGACTCGCGCGTGCGGAAGCTGTACGAGACGGCGAAGCAGCTCGAGGGCGTGTCCCGGCACGCGAGCACGCACGCGGCGGGCGTCGTGATCTCGCGCGATCCGCTGATCGAGCACGTGCCGCTGCAGCGCCCGAACCGCGGCGACGAGACGAGCATCCCGACGACGCAGTTCGCCATGGAGCAGGTCGCGAAGATCGGCCTGCTGAAGATGGACTTTCTCGGGCTTTCGAACCTGACCATCCTCGGCAACGCGACGGACATCATCCGCGAGACGGCCGGGCAGGAGGTGGACGTCATCCACCTGCCGGATGGCGACCCGAAGACGATGGAGATGCTCGGGCGAGGCGAGACGTTTGGTGTGTTCCAGCTGGAATCGGCGGGGATGCGGCGCCACATCCAGGACCTGAAGCCCACGACGATCGCGGACCTGTGCGCGATGGTGGCGCTCTACCGCCCGGGCCCGATGGAGCACATCCCGCGCTACATCAAGGGGAAGCACGGCGAAATCGCGATCACCTATCCACACCCGGACCTCGCGGACGTGCTCGACGAGACGTACGGCGTCATCGTCTACCAGGACCAGGTGCTGCTGATCGCGCGGAAGTTCGCGGGCTATTCGCTCGGCCAGGCGGACATCATGCGCAAGGCCATGGGCAAGAAGAAGGCCGAGATCATGGCCGAGGAGCGCGGCCGGTTCGTGGCCGGCGCGATGGCGAACGGGTACTCGCAGGAGGACGCGGACTCGGTGTTCGCGCTCATCGAGCCGTTCGCCGGGTACGCGTTCAACAAGGCGCACAGCTGGTGCTACGGCAACATCGCCTACCAGACGGCGTGGCTGAAGGCGAACTACCCGGTCCAGTACATGACCGCGGTGCTCATGGGCACGAAGAGCGCGCCCGACCCGCACGAGCGCATCGCCGCCGCGGTGGCGGAATGCACCAAGCTCGGCATCGAAGTGCTGCCGCCGGACATCAACAAGAGCTCGGACGGCTTCACGGTCGAGCGGCGCGAAGACGGCACTCTCGCGATCCGGTTCGGGCTCGCGATTGTGAAGAACGTCGGCCAGGCCGCCGTCGAAGGGGTCATCCGGTCGCGGGACGAAGGCGGCGAGTTCCGCGACATCGAGGACTTCTGCAAGCGCGCGGACCTGCAGGCCGCGAACAGCCGCGCCATCGACAGCCTCGTCCGCGCCGGGGCGTTCGACATGCTGGGCGACCGGGGCACGCTGGCGTTCAACGTCGAGCGGCTGATGAACCTGGCCCGGCGCGAGCGGGAGCTGCGCGAGAGCGGCCAGGCGACGATGTTCGACCTCTTCGGCAGCCAGGTGGACACGCCGCTGCCCGCGCTCGAGCTGGAATCCTCGCCCGCGCGGCCGGAGGACATGCTCGCGTGGGAGAAGGAGCTACTCGGCGTGTACCTCTCGGAGCACCCGTTCCGCTCGGCCGCGCAGGCGCTCGCGCGCTACACGACGCACGCGCTGGCGGACCTGAACCAGGAGCTCGCGGGCCAGACGGTCACGGTCGCGGGGCTCGTGAGCCGCGTGCAGGCCCGGTCGACGCGCGACGGGCGCAAGTTCTACATCGCCGACGTGGAAGACCTCTCGGGGACGGCCGAGCTGACCATCTGGAGCGACACGATCGAGCTCACCGGCGAGCAGATCTGGGCGGAAGGCCAGGTGCTGCTGCTCTCGCTCGAATGCCGGGACCGGGGCGACCGGCTCAACCTGAACGTGCGCAAGGCCGCGCCGTTCGACCGGAGCGAAGGCACGGTCGTCGGCTTCGCGGCCGAGCAGTGGCAGGTCGAGCAGCCCAAGCGCCGGGAGCGCCCGCCACAGCAGTACGGTGGCGGGCAGGGTGGCGGTCCAGCTGGCCCGGGCCCTTCGGCGCGAAATGGGAACGGCTACGCGAACGGCAACGGACACCGGGCGGCGCCACACCAGCCCCCGGCCGCGACGACCGGCCCGACGACGGAGGCCTCGCGGCCGGGCGTGCAGCCGCCGGTCAGTGGCGAATCCGCGCGCCTGGTGATCACGATCTACGAGACGGAGAACGTGGGCGCGGACGAGGCGCTGCTCAAGGCGGTCGTAGGGATGCTCAAGGACAACCCTGGGAACGACGACGTGCGGCTCGTCATCCACGACGGCGACGGCAACGACATCGAGTTCGACCTGCCGCGCGCGGCGGCGACGGAGGACCTGGCCCGCAACCTGCGCGCGCTGCTGCGCCAGAACGGGAACGTGCGGGTCACGGGGAACCGGATGGTGGCAGCGTAGGGCGGAGCGCCGTGCTTCTCGCCGGCGGCAGGCTCAGACGCTCGCCCAGTCGTTCGTGGTGAAGATGTCCTCGTCGAGGGTGCTGCGCTGGCCGAGAGCGAGGCGGTAGCTCGCGGCGGCGCCGATCATCGCGGCGTTGTCGGTGCAGTACTTCGCCGGCGGGATGCGGACCGGCACGGGGCAGCGCCGCTGGAGCTCCTCGCGCAGGCGCCGGTTCGCGGCGACGCCGCCGCCGATGAGCACCTCGGCGGCGCCCAGTTCCCGCGCGAGCCGGGACGTCTTCCCCGCGAGCACGTCGACCACGGCCTCCTGGAACTCCCAGGCGATGCTCGGGACGTCGTACTTCGCGGCCTGGACGGTGTGGAGCACGGCCGTCTTGAGCCCGCTGAAGCTGAAGTCGAAGGTGCCGTGCATCCAGGCGCGGGGCAGCTTGAGCGAGCTGGGGCCGCCATCGTCCGCCGCCTTTGCCACGTGCGGGCCGCCGGGGAACGGCAGCCCCAGCAGGCGGCCGGCCTTGTCGAACGCCTCGCCGGCGGCGTCGTCGCGGGTGCCGCCGAGGCGCTCGTAGGCGCCGTATTCGCGCATGAAGACGAGGTCCGTGTGGCCGCCGCTGACGACGAGCGCGAGCGCGGGGAAGCGCGGTTCGGGGCCTTCGACGAGCCAGTTCGCGTAGATGTGGCCCTCGAGGTGGTGGGCGCCGAGGAACGGGAGCTCGCGGCCAAAGGCGATCGCCTTCGCGGCGTTATACCCGACGAGCAGCGACCCGGCGAGGCCCGGCCCGCGGGTGCCCGTGACGGCGTCGATGTCGTCGAGCGTGCAGCCGGCGTCGGCCAGGGCCTGCTGGACCACGGGCGCGATCGCGCGGAGGTGCTGGCGCGAGGCGAGCTCCGGGACGATGCCACCGTGGCCGGCGTGCAGCTCGACCTGGCTCGCCACCACCGAGGACCGGACAGTGCGGCCATCGACCACCACGGCGGCGGCGGTTTCGTCGCAGGAAGACTCGATCGCGAGGACGTTCACGGATCCAGCGTAGCGCGGCGGGGCGGGATGGGCTCGCTCAGGGCGGGGCGTGCGGGCGCGAGGCGATCTGCCAGGTGTTCCCGGCGGGGTCGGCGATCATCGCGCGGCGGTCGCCGTAGGGGGTGTCGAACGGCGTCTCGATGGAGGTGCCGCCGGCCTCGAGCGCCCGTCGATAAATGGCGTCGGCATCGGCGACGTAGAGGTAGAAGGCCGACGCGGTGGCAGCGCGCGGCCCCACGCCGACAACCATGAGCACGGAGTCTCCGATGCGGAGCTCCGCCGGCCGGCCGGCGACAACGGTACCCACTGCCCCGAACGCAGCGACGAGGAACTGCACGAGCGCTCCCGGGTTCGCGACGAACAGTCGCGGCGTGAGGGAGTGCCAGCCATGCGGGGTGACTTCGGTCATCGCGCTCACATCCGCGAGGTTGCCGGGGAGTATGGCGGAGCAGTCGCGCCATCGTGAAGTCCCCGCTGACACGGCCGGGCATCCCACAGCGGGGAGCGCCGCCGGGGGCGATTGGTGCGGGAAGGCAGGGGCGACGATCCTACTCGCGTGACGGACGGAACCAGCCAAGCCCTGCGCCGCCGCCTGGGCCTGTTCGAGACAACGGTTTCCGGGATCGGGATCATCCTCGGCGCGGGCATCTACGCCCTGGTGGGCGAGGCGGCCGGGATCGCCGGGAACGCCGTCTGGATCTCGTTCCTCATCGCTGCGGCGATGGCGGCGTTGACCGGCCTGAGCTACGCCGAGCTCGCCTCCGCCTATCCGCAGTCGGGGGCCGACTACGAGTACACGCGGCGGGGCCTCGGCGCGCGGGCGGGGTTCGTGGTCGGCTGGCTCATGGTGTTGTCGAACCTGGTTGGCGCGGCCGCCGTCGCGCTCGGGTTCGGCGGCTATCTCGCGACGTTCTTCGACGTGGAGGCGGAGCTGCTCGGGCTGGGCCTGATCGTCCTCTGCACGCTGCTCGCGTTTGCGGGGGTCCGCGAGGCGGTCTGGGTGTCGATCGTCCTGACACTGATCGAAGCCAGCGGGCTCATCGTCGTCATCGCGATCGGGCTGCCCGATGTTGGCGACCGGGACCTGCTGGCGGGAGCGGGTGTCCCGGAGCTGTTCTCCGGCGCGGCGCTCGTGGCCTTCGCGTTCATCGGGTTCAGCCAGGTGGCCTCGCTGGCGGAAGAGACGGTCGATGCGCCGCGGGTGATCCCACGCGCGGTGCTGATATCCATCGGCGTCGCGGCGCTGGTCTACGTGCTCGTTGCAGTGGCGGCCGTGAGCGTGCTCGGCGCGGAGGCACTGGCCGCCTCGGATGCCCCGCTCGCCGATGTCGCGGCCGAGGCGGTGGGCGACCGGTCGCGAGACATCGTCGCCGTCATCGCGCTGTTCGCCACCGCGAACACGGTCCTGCTGTTGCTGATGGCGTCGTCGCGGATGATCTACGGGATGGCTTCGGGGGAAGACGCCGCCCTGCCGCGGTTCATGGCCTGGGTGCACCCGGTGGTCCACACGCCGGCGCGTGCCATCGTGCTGTGCCTCGTGGTCACGCTCGGGTTCGCGCTTTCGGGAGACCTCCGGTTCGTCGCCGGGGCATCGAACTTCGCGGTGTTCGTGGCGTTCATCGGCGTCAACCTGACCCTGATCGTGCTGCGCTACCGGGCCCCGGAGCTCGCCCGGCCGTTCCGGGTGCGGGGCGCGATCGGGCGGCTGCCGGTGCTGCCGGCGCTCGGTGTGGTCGCCGTCGCGGCACTGCTGGTCAACCTGGACCGGGATGCGCTGCTCGCGGGCGGCGTGCTGTTCGTCCTCGGCATCGTCGCGTCCGAAATCCTCAGGCTCTGGAAGCCCCGGGCCTGAGGAGGGTTCGCGGGGCCGCGG
Source organism: Dehalococcoidia bacterium (assembly GCA_020850615.1). GTDB lineage: Bacteria > Chloroflexota > Dehalococcoidia > Tepidiformales > Tepidiformaceae > JADZEI01. Next base: position 140,081 of record JADZEI010000011.1, read on the forward strand.
CGGCGTGAGGCGACCGTGCCTCAAAAGTCGCGGTTACCGAACGGTGGACTGAGGCTGCACCGGCGCCGGGCGCCGCTGGTAGAATGGCGCTTCCGCGGCACTGCGCACTCTGATTCGCGTCAGCGACGTCTCGAGCAGGCGCCGGCGGATAGTCGACGTCACCAGGAGACCGTCATCGACGATACGAACCTGCTCGTCACGCTCGTCACCGCGCTCGGCGCCGCCGGCGTGGGGGCGCTGGTGGCGGCGTCCCTGCGCCAGTCGGTGGTGGTCGGCTACATCCTTGCGGGGCTGCTGATCGGGCCACACACGCCAGGGGTCGAGGCGAGCACGCCCGCGGTCGAGGAGCTGGCGGACATCGGGGTCATCCTCCTCCTGTTCGCCATCGGCGCGCAGCTGTCGTTTGCGGAGATGGTGCGCGTGGGGCCGGCGGCGCTGCTCGGCGGCTCGGCACAGGTGACCCTTATGATCGCGGTGGGCTGGGGGGCGGGGGTGGCCCTCGGCTGGGGCCACGTCGAATCGCTCTTCTTCGGGGCCGTCCTCTCGAACTCGTCCAGCACCGTCCTGGTCAAGGTGCTCGGGGAGCTCGGCGAAGAGGATTCGCTGCACGGGCGGCTGGCGCTGGCCTGGTCGACGGTGCAGGACTTCAGCACGATCATCCTGGTCGTCGTCCTGACAACGCTGGCGGAGGGCAGCGGCGACCGGCTGCCGCTCGATGTGCTAGAGGCGATCGGGCTGGCCGCGCTCTACCTGGCGATCGTCATCCCGCCCGGGCTGGTGCTGCTCCCGCGGTTCTTCGACCGGGTCGCGGCGCTGGGGAGCTCCGAGGTGCTCATGCTGGCGGCGGCGAGCGTCGCCCTGGGAATCGCGTACCTCGCTTCGCTCTTCGGGATCTCGGTAGCCCTCGGCGCGTTCGTGGGCGGCATGCTGGTGGCCCGCTCCGAAGTGGCGCACGAGGTGCTGGGACAGATCATCCCGCTCCGGAACCTGTTCGCGGGCCTGTTCTTCGTTTCCGTCGGCATGCTCATCGACCCCGGGCTGGTCATCGACAACGTGCACCTCGTGGCGGTGGGCGTGGTGCTCATCGTCGTCGTGAAGGGAGCGATGGTGTCGCTGCTGGGCAGCCTCTTCCGGTACCGGGCGAGCACGGCGCTCCTGACCGGCGTGGTCCTCGGGCAATCGGCCGAGTTCTCGTTCCTGCTGGCACGCGTTGGCACGCAGGTCGATGCGGTGTCCACGAATGTCTTCGGCGTCATGCTGACCTCGGCGGCCGCGAGCATCATCCTCGCGCCGTTGCTGCTGCGAGCGGCCCACCCGGTCGCTGCATCGCTGGACCGGCGGATGTCCGCGTCACGGCCCGAGGGCAACGAGCAGCCGGCCGGCCCGGGAGTTCGCGACCACACGGTCATCTGCGGGTACGGGCGCGTCGGCCGCGTGGTGCACCGGACGCTCGCCCTGGGCGGCGTGGACTGCGTCGTCATCGACCAGGACCGCGCGGCGGTGGAGGAGCTGCGTCGCAACGGGGCCGCGGCCCTGCGGGGTGACGCGGCGAACGCACTGTTGCTCGAACGCGCCGGTGCCGGGCGTGCCCGGGCGCTCGTCGTTGCGCTGCCTGACCCCCTCGCATGCCGCCAGGTGGTTTCGTTCGCGCGCCGGCTCAACCCGGGCATCGACATCGTGGTCCGCACGCACAGCGTGGCGGAACAGCGGTTCCTCGAACGGGCCGGGGCGAACCATGCGGTGGTGGGTGAGCTCGAGCTCGGGTTCGAGATGAGCCGTCACACGCTGCACCTGTTCGGCGTCGCTACGGATGTGGCGGAGGAACTGCTCGAGCAGGGCCGGGCCTTCGAAAATGCACGGCCGCCCGGGCTTCCGTAGCGCCGTCCCGCCGCGGCGGGCCGGGCTCAGCCCGGTGCGAGGCCCGATTCCAACTGTTAAGATTCGGCCGGGAGACCGGGCCACAACTGCCGGCGCCACCGAATCGAGGAGGATGCATGCGCAGGACACTCGTCGCGACAACCGATGGCTCCGCGCGCTCGTTCTGCGTGTTTCCCCATGCCGCGCGCCTGGCGGACGCGTGCGGGCTGGAGCTGTGCGTCCTCCACGTGGTCGACGACACGGCGGACCGCACCGCGTTCCCGTCCGACGCGCCTTTTCGGACTGCCCGCCAGATGGCCGAGGCCTACGAAAGCATCAGCGAGGAGCTGCGGCGGCTCGGCATCGAAGCCAGCATCGAGACGCAGGTCAAGCCCCCGGCGGTCCGAATGGACCAGGCACTGCTTGATGCCGCGGTGAACCTCGGCGCGGTCGCGCTGGCGATGGACTCGCGCGGGCAGGGCCTGGTGCGGACCGCGGTCGCAGGGAGCACGGCGCTGCGGGTCCTGGCGGAGTCGCACATGCCGGTGCTGATGACGGCGGGCATCGGGCCGCCCGAACCGAAGCCCGGGCCGTACGAAATCATGGCGTGCACCGACGGATCGGCACGAGCGGACGCCATCGGCCCGGCGCTCGCGCTCCTGTTCAGGGGAGCGAGCGCCTCGATCGCGGTGCTGCAGGTGGCGGACGAGGAACCGGGGTTGGCGGGAGCGCTGGACGTCGCCGCGCATTTGCCGCGCTGGTTCGCGCCGGAGACGCCCGTGCGGACGGTCCGATACGGCGACCTGTCCGCCGCCCGGGGGACGGTCGCCGGCAACATCGCGGCCGCGGCGGCAGAAGCAGGCGTCGACGTGCTCGCGCTCGCCACGCGCGGGTTTCGCCTCTCCCACCGGATCGCCCGGGGAAGCACCGGGATCGCGGTGCTCGGGCAATCGCCGGTCCCCGTGCTCTTCGCGCATTGAGCGGGCATGGCGGACGGCTTCATCCTTCTCGCGGGCATCCTCGCAGCGGCCGCCGGCGGTGAGCTGTTCGTCCGCGGGGCGGTTGGCCTTGCGGCATGGCTGCGCGTGCCTGCCGGGATCATCGGGGCGACCGTGGCGGCCTTCGCGACATCCGCGCCGGAGCTCTCGGTCGCGCTCAATGCGGCGTCGGCCGGGCAGCCCGAGATCAGCTTCGGCGATGTGCTCGGCAGCAACGTCACGAACATCGCTCTCATCCTCGGGCTGGCGCTGCTCATCCTGCCCCTTGCCGCGTCGCGGCGGGATCTTCGGCGGGACCTGCCGGTCGCGCTGCTGGCGCCGGTGCTCACCGGCCTGCTGCTCGTCGACGGCCGCGTCGGGCGTATCGACGGGGCGGTGCTGCTCACCGTCTTCGTCATGTGGCTGGCGATCACGCTCCTCGAGGCGCGGCGGGCGCGTGACGCGACGCCGGCAGTCATCGGCGAGTCGAACCACGTGCGGGCGTGGCTCGCCTCGGCGGGCGGCCTGGTTCTGCTGCTCGTCGCCGGGCGGCTGATCGTCATCGCGGCCGAGGGCATTGGCGAAGACCTGGGGATCGATGCGTTCATCGTCGGTGCGACGATGGTCGCGGCGGGGACGTCGACGCCGGAGCTGGCCACGACGGTCGTCGCCAGCCTCCGCGGCCATGCCGAGATTGGCGTGGGAACGGTGGTCGGCAGCAACGTGTTCAACAACCTGTTCATCGTCGGTATCACGGCGCTCATCGCACCGATCGGCGTCGAATGGCGCGAGGTAACCGTCGCGCTGGTGGCGAGCGTGCTGGTCCTGTTACTGGCGATCCCGGGCCCGGCGGGCAGGCTGGGACGCCGGCGCGGCGGCGCCCTGGTGATGTGCTACGCGGTGTACGTGCTGGTCGTTATCCAATCCGCGTGAGGGTCGGGGGGACGCTTCGCGCGCCGGGTTGGCAGTTCGCGGCGCCCGTGCCCACGCGCGGCGTCGCGGGCTGCCGCCCGGGTGGAGCGCGGTCTTCGTCGAGGGCGGCCGTCGCTCAGGGGTGCAACGCTTCGCGGCCCTTGGGCGTGAGGCACCAGAGCCGTGCCTGGCCTGGCCCGCAGGCGGGTTCGAGTGAGCAGCCGTGGCAGCAGCCGGAATCCGCCTCCAGCGTCGGCTGCGAGAGGTAGCCGGCCCTCACGAGCTCCCCGAGCATGGATTCGACGAGCCCGACGCTCACGCCCATGCGCCGGGCGATCTCCCGTTCGGTGATCAGGGTGCCCTGCTCGGTCATCCGGAGAAGGTCGCGGAGCATGTCAGCCTCCCAGCGCGGCGGCCACGTGGTAGACGACGATCCCGCCCGCGAGGGCGACCCCGAGGCAGAGCCCGGAGGAGATCAGGGTCCAGGTCCAGCTGCCCATTTCGCGCCGCATGACAGCGACGGTGGCCATGCAGGGGATGAACAGCATGGTAACGGTCAGGAAGCTGAGCGCCTGGGCGGCGGAGAGCTCGCTGCGGAGGATGTCGCGAAGGCCCGCGTCGTCCTCGCCGGCGCCGAAGAGGACGCCGAGGGTGGCGATCGCGTTTTCCTTGGCGGGGAAGCTGGTGAGGACGGCGACGATCGAGCGCCAGTCGAGCCCCATGAGCTGCCCAACGGGCTCGACGAGCTGGCCGAAGCGGCCGAGCACGCTCTCTTCGATCCCGGAGCCGGGGTAGCTGGAGAGTACCCAGACGACGATCGAGACGAGGACGATGACGATCGCCGCCTTCTGCACGAACTCGATCACGTTGTTCCAGATGAACAGGCCAATCGTGCGGGCGTTGGGGACGTGGTAGACGGGCAGCTCCATGATCAGGGCGGTGCGGCCTCCCTTGAAGGCGAAGCTGCTCAGGGCGAGCCCGATCACGGCGAGGATGACGAGGTTGAGCGCAACAAGCCCCACCGCGACGAGGGGCGCCCAGGCCCCGAAGAAGACGGGCGTGAGGAACGCGAGGACGGCGAAGCGCGCGGCACAGGGGACGAACGGTGCCACCATGATCGTGGTCAGGCGGCTGGACCGTGATTCGAGGATCCGGGCGCCCATGACCGACGGGACGTTGCAGCCGAACCCGAGCACGAGCGGGAGGACGCTCTTGCCGTGGAGCCCGACCAGGTGCATGAAGCGGTCCATGACGTAGGCCGCGCGCGCCATGTAGCCGGTGTCTTCGAGGACGCCGAGGGCGAGGAAGAAGAGGATGAGCAGGGGGACGAAGGTGAGCACGGTGCCCGCACCGGCCAGCACTCCATCGCCGATCAGCCCGACGAGCCAGCCGGGCAGGAACGACTGGTCGCGCAGCCAATCGCCCGCGCGGACGACGATGTTCGTGTCGAGCCAGTCCTGGACGGGGGTGGCGATGGTGAAGGTGAACCAGTACACGGCGCCGAACACGAGGAGGAGGATGGGCAGGCCGAAGAGCGGATGCGCGGCGGCACGGTCGATCCGCTCTGTGAGATGGAGGGCGACCGAATCCGGGCGCGCCGTCGCCCGGGTCGTCACGCCATCGATCCAGCGGTAGCGTGCGCCGGCTATCTCGAGGACGGCGTCGGGGTGCGCGGTCAGCTGCTGGCTCACGGCGAGCCAGCCGGACTCGCCCAGGAGGCCGCGCGCGAGCTCCGTGACCTGGGCGTCCCCTTCGAGCAGCTTCGCCGCGGCCCAGTCGGCGGGGTAGCCGGCGGGGATGACCGGCGCAAGCGAGGCCGTGAGGTTCGCCAGCACCTCCCGGTGCTGTTCGGGCACGGCGGGCGGTCGCGGCCGGAATTCGGACGGGTCCTCCGCCAGCGCGATGACTTTCGCAAGCAGGGTATTGATGCCCTTGCCGCGACTGGCCATGAGGGGTATGACCGGTACGCCGAGCTCCTCTTCGAGGGCCGCTACGTCGACGTGGATCCCCTCCTTCTCGGCGATGTCCATCATGTTGAGGGCGAGGACGACGGGGACGCGCAGGGCGAGCAACTCGGAGAGCAGGTAGAGGCTGCGATCGAGTGCGACGACGTTTGCGACGAGCACCACGACCTGGGGCTTCTCGAACAGGATGAAGTCGCGCGAGACCTGCTCTTCCGGCGAATGGGCGGTCAGACCATAGGAACCGGGGAGGTCGACGATGTCGATGCGGGTCCCGTCGCGACGGGCGACGCCGGTGCGCTTCTCGATGGTCTTCCCGGGCCAGTTGCCGGTGTGCTGGCGGAGGCCGGTGAGGTGATTGAACACCGTGGACTTGCCCGTGTTAGGTTGCCCGGCGAGGCCCACCAGGATGCGGCTGTGGTCGCGGCGAAGAAGGCCCTTTCGGTGGCTGTGTGGTTGCTCCGCCGCGACATCCCGTGACATGGGCTCAGTCTTCGGGTGGCTCGTTTGCCGGCCGCCGGGCACGTGCGACCAGCACGCTGCTGGCGAGGCGCCGTTCGAGGGCGATGCGGGAATGCCGGACCTTGACGATCAGCGGGCCGTTGCCGCGGTTCTGGAGCATGCCGACGTTCGTACCGAGCGAGAAGCCAAGGGATGCGAGCCGCCCGATCACCGCGGCTTCGAGCTGGAGCTGATGGACGGTCCCGCGGTCTCCGTGGGCGAGCTGCGAGAGTGGTACGACCCCATCGTTCATCGAGTGACCTCGCTGTCGGTGTCCGCCGGGAGGGCGGCAGCGCCGGGGGCAGGCGATGACGACCCCGCTTCGGACGCTGATCGGCGGCATACCCAGCCCGGCATGTAACGGTATCGCGCGACCCGGGCGGCAAAGGAAGCGCTGTTGGACCCAACAACATGACCCCGTTGAGCCCATTTACCCCAGCACAATCCATTAATTAGCCGTGCCAAATGCAGCGCGATCGGCTGGCCTACCTGTTCCTGCCGCCCGCGGCGGACGGGGCGAGACCGAGTCTGGTGGCTGTGGCCCGCCTCAAGGGGCGCTGGTCGCGGTAGAAGGGTGCGAAGTGTTCCGCGCCGTCCGTTGAGTCAGTGGTTCACGCCGCTCACCCAGGACGGGAGTTCAGCAGAACATCGATGGGCTTGAAGCTGCCGTTGTTCGTGAGTTCGGCCGAGCAAGCGGTGACGCCAACCACGACGTCGGCCAGCACGCGCAGCGTCAATCGATCGCCGGGCCGGACGGCTGGCGGTTGAACCGAGAGCCGCCCGTCTCTGTCCACCTGGACGTTCATGAACACGTTGAACGCCGTCGGGACCTGGTCAGGCTCGATACCAAACGGTCTGAGCGCGGCGACGAGGTTTTCGAAGCAGCTCGGGTGCGGGCTCTCGACGCCGTACAAGCGCCGGAACATCTCGGGGCTGCACGGCGCGAGGAGGAAGTCGTTTTGCCCGACCGTATCCTCGACGATCTCGAGCATTGGGCGGCTCCGATTGGAGAAGAGCACGTCCCCAGTGGAGAGGCGGATGGAACTCGCATAATCGAAGGTGCGGCCCGCCGAGAGCCATTCGCGCCGTTCCTCGCCGAACGCGACCAGGTCAGCCACCTGTTCGCCTTCGGGGGCCGAGAGCGTCAACGTCGCGCCCGCTGGGACCACGAAGGCGATGCCAGCCTGGGGCGCGATCCGCGTCAGACTCACTCTGCACACCCCGCACCGTCGAAGGAGACCGGGCAGCGCCAATTGTCGCTGACCTTTCGGCCGGCGTACTGGCGCGCTTCGCTATGACTCCCGTAGTCAGCGAGCATCGCGTTCGGCTCGCCGTGCAGCGCAGTATCCCGCTCGCGGATCGTGTCGCGTATGCGCTCAAAGCGCCGCTCCTCGCGAAGACGTTCGAATTGATGATGGTCGTTGAAAACGAGCGTGGGCCACGGGAAGCGCCGGGCCCATCGGCGACTCGACGGCGAGAGCCCGACGACGAAGAAGGGATTGCCGGCGAAGCTGAAACTGAACCCGGCCTCAGCGGGATCGCTACTCACCTCCTCGCTCCAGGAGAAGTGCTGCCGATCGAGGCAGTGAAGGCCGTGCAGCTGCTTCCAGAGCAGCGTTTCGAACGGCTTCGGGGTCCTCGGCTTGGGCTCCTTGAAGCAGGCGATGAAGCTCACGAACTCGCCCTCGATCGTCGCCATTTCCTCGACGAAGGTCGCCAGGTCATAGGCGAGGCCGTGCGTCGATCCCTCACTGGCCAGCTCGTCGTAGAGCGCGAATCGGTAGCTGTGCTGGTTCATGATCGACTTGGCTCCGACACATGGGAAGTCGGGGTCGTGAAGCACTGCGCGGAGTGCTGAGTGAACTTCCACGGCCATCCGCTCGGGTTCGCCCCTCGGCGAGGCGAGTGCGCCATCGACGATACGGTGGTGGCTGGTGTTGTCCCGGGCCAGCGGTGAATCGAACGCTTCGGCAGCTGCCCGACCCCGTCCGCGGTTTGTGTTTTCCATATCGAAAGAATAGCCGCCGGGCACCGCGAGCCAATCACGAGCCATAGCGGGCCGCTCGCAATGTGGTTTCGGGCGGCGAAGCCTGCGTCGTGCCGTGAAGGAAGCAATGGGGCCAGTTCGCCGGTCGACCAGCTCCGGAGGGGCCGTCTCACCGAGACCGCGGAAGATGAGGGCAGCGCCTGCCTTTCCGCCAGCGGAGCGCTCTCGCGGGCGGCGTGCGGCTCGACTCGGCCGGGCTCGCGAACGCTGCTACCTCAGCGAAGAGTCGATGAAGCTGCTGTTCGCCCGTGCTCTCGCACGACCATCTTCCGGGGAGGTCTCGAGCACGCGCTTCCGCTCGCCGTTCGACACGCGCTGAGATGGCGGCCGAAGCCGCTGTTTGGCCACGACGGCGCCGCTGCTACACCACCCGACGAGACGTGATCGAGGCGCCGCTACGCGTCCCGCCGCACGAGGGAGACGTACGCCGCGCCGATGAACGCGGCGACCCAGGTGATCACGATCGCCGCACCGATTGCTGGATCCGAGTACATCGGCTCGTCGTTGATGTGGCTGAGCACGAGGCTGTCCACGCCCGCGCCCGGAAGCAGGCTGAACACATTTGCCTGCCACCACGGCGGGAAGAACCCCACCAGGAAGGCCGGCAACCAGAGCAGTGCGAGCACGGATGTGATAGCTCCGGCGGTGTTCCGCAGGATGACGCCGAGCGCCATGCCGATGACGGGAAAGACTGGCATCAGCGCCGCAGTGCCAAGCACTGTCAGCTGGGCATCGGGGTCGCCGAGGTCTGCGTTGGGCAGGCCGGATGCACCGAACACCGCCTGGCCCACGAAGAACATCCCCAGCACGGTCACCAGGCCGAACACCAGCGTGACCGGGGTGAGTAGTGCGAGCTTGGCCCAGAACACGCGGCCGCGCTTCGGGGTGGCCGTCAGCGTGAGTTGGGTCATGCCGCTCGAGTACTCGCCGGAGACGGCCATGACTCCGAACACCGCCGAGATCGTCAGCGCAAAGAGGTTCCCGACAAGCGACCACATGATCGGTCCGAAGCCCGCGACCGACTCGTCGTCGATGCTGCCCACCGCCAGGCTGACCAGCGCGGTCATCGCGATGGAGAGCGTGACGCCGAGGCCGAGCGTGATGTAGGTGGAGCGGAGGGTGGTGAGCTTGATCCACTCAGATGCCAGCGTGTCCCTGAACCCTGCCGCCGGTGCGTCCGACACGACCGTGGCCGTGGAAGTCATCGTTTCCGTCGTCATCATCTTGTCTCCGTTCCCGCGAGCGCCCGCGCCATTTCGACGACCGCGCCCTGCGTCCCCGCCTGGTACTCCTGGCTTCCCTCGGTCAGTTCCATGAACGCTGCTTCGAGGCTGGCCCGGCGGGGCGTGAGCTCATAGAGAGCGAGGCCGTAGTCCGCTGCCAGGCTGCCGATCTGCACCGCGTCCATGCCAGTGACCGTCAGCGCCTCGTCGGCGCTCGTGACCGCCGCCCCCGCCCGCATGAGCAGCGGGGCGAGGTCCGCCGCCCGCGGTGAGACGACGCGGACATGGCTGCGCGTGCTGCGCTGGGTGAACTCGGCGATGCTGGTGTCCGCGATGAGGCGCCCGCGGCCGATCACGATGACGTGGTCCGCGGTCTCCTCCATCTCGCTCATCAGGTGGCTGGAGAGGAAGACCGTCCTGCCCTCGGCGGCCAGTCGCTGCAGGAGCGAGCGGATCCAACGGATGCCCTCAGGATCGAGTCCGTTCACCGGCTCGTCGAAGAGCAGGACGCGCGGGTCGCCGAGCAGCGCGGTGGCGATACCCAGCCGCTGTGACATCCCGAGCGAGAAGTCACCGGTCTTCCGGCCTGCGACATCCTGAAGGCCGACCAGCTCGAGGACCTCATCGACGCGATTGGCAGGCAGGCCGCCGGCTCTTGCGACCCACGACAGATGCTGCCGCGCGGTCCGGCCACCCTGGATCGCCTTCGCATCCAGCAGCGCGCCGACCTCGTGCAGCGGCGCCTCGAGCTCGTGGTACGGGCGACCGTGCACTGTCACCGAGCCCGACGTCGGGCGGTCGAGCCCGAGGATCATGCGCATCGTCGTCGTCTTGCCCGCGCCGTTCGGTCCGAGGAACCCGGTGACCATTCCCGGCTGCACCGCGAACGACAGGTGATCGACGGCGATGGCATCGCCATATCGCTTCGTGACATCGTTGACCTCGATCACGAGGTCGCCTCGTGGAACATCTTTCTGCCTCCCTGGCGCTTGTCTGCTTCCGTGTCGCTACGATGCGCGAACGGGACGGGCGCCACATCGGGATCGCGGTCAGACTCCTACCAGCCGAACGGCTACGATGCGTCTCAGCCGATCGGCTGGTTCGCTTCCGCGGGCACGTCCGTAGACTGCGGTCATGACCAGCGCCATCCGCTCGTTGCTGACGGAGTCCAGGCCCGCTCGTCCCACCACGCGGGCGTGGTGGGACTGGGCGCTCGTCGGCCTGCTGTTGCCAACAACAGTGATCGAGGGCCTGCTCCGCGATGACCTCGTGTGGCGCCCGACAGCGATCGCCGTCGGGGTGGTGGTCGTGCTGACGCTGTGGCGGCGGAGCACGCATCCTCTGCTCGCGGTGGTCGTCGCGTGCGGCGCCGCGTCGGCGCTCAACTTCGCGGCGATGATCGCCGGCGTCGACGCGGAGCGGGTGTCGTTGTACACGGGTGCGTGCGTGCTGCTGCTGCCGTACTCGCTGCTCAGATGGGGCGGCGGATACGAGGCCGCGATCGGGCTAGTGATCGTCGTGGTCTCCGCGTTCCTGGCGGTCGCGGCGACGTCTACCGAGTTCGTCGAAGCGCTGCTAGGCAGCGGCTTCTTTCTCTTCTCGGCCGCGCTCGGCGCCGCCGTCCGCTACCGGGGGCATGCCCGCCAGCGTGACTTCGAACAGGTCAGGCTGCGGGAGCGTGCACAGCTGGCGCGCGAGTTGCACGACACCGTCGCGCATCACGTCTCGGCGATCGCTATCCAGGCCCAGGCCGGCCGGATGCTGGCGACGACACAGCCCGACCGGGTGCTCGACGTGTTCGGGGTCATCGAAGAGGCCGCCTCGCGCACGCTCGACGAAATGCGCACCATGGTCGGCGCGCTGCGCGACGGGGAGTCGCCCGCCGCACTCGCTCCGCAACCGAGCGTGAGGGACATCGAGCAGTTCGCCAGGCGCGACGGAAGCGGGGCCCGGGTGGAGGTAGAGCTGACCGGTAGTCTCGATGACCTCAGCCCGTCGCTCGCCGCGACGCTCTACCGGATCGCCCAGGAAGCAGTCACCAACGCCACGCGCCACGCCAGGCACGCGACCCGCATCGACGTCCAGGTCCGCGGCGACGACCGCTGCGTGCGCCTCACGGTCGCGGACAATGGCGAGCGGGTGACGGCGGGTCGAAACCCGTCGGGCTTTGGCCTTGCAGGCATGAGCGAACGTGCCGCGCAGTTCGGCGGCACGCTGGAGGCCGGTCCGAACGCCGGCGGCGGTTGGATCGTCCAGGCGGTGCTGCCGCGGAGGAGCAGGGCCTCATGAGGATTCGCGTGCTCATCGCCGACGACCAGCCGCTCGTCCGCGCGGGCCTCAGGACGATCCTCGGAGTCCAGCCGGACATCGAGGTGATCGGGGAAGCCGCGGACGGTGGCGAGGCGATCGCGCTCGCCCGGCGACTGCGTCCCGACGTCGGACTGTTCGATATTCGCATGCCCGGCGTCGACGGCATCGAGGCGACCCGCCAGCTCGCCGGACCCGGCGTGGACGATCCTCTCGCGATCATCGTCATCACCACCTTCGACCTCGACGAATACGTCTACGCTGCCCTCAAGTCCGGCGCCCGCGGCTTCCTGCTCAAGGACGCCGGCCCGGAGCTCCTGGCGCAGGCGGTGCGGGCCGCCGCCAACGGCGACGCCCTGATCGCCCCCAACGTCACCGCGCGGCTGCTCGCGGCGTTCGCGGGCGCTCAGCCGGCTCAGCGAGGCGTGCAGCCCATCGAACCGCTGACCGATCGCGAGGAGCAGGTCCTGATCACCGTCGCCCGCGGTCGAACCAACACCGAGATCGCGGACGAGCTCTACATCAGCCTCAGCACCGTGAAGGCCCACCTCGCGAGCCTCATGCGCAAGCTCGACGCTCGAAACCGCGTCGAGATCGCCATGTGGGCCTACGAGACCGGGCGAGTGAAGCGCTGATCCTGCAGCAATGCCCCGGCAGCCGCCGCGACGGGAGACCTGAGTAGGAAGGTCGAGTCTCAGGCTGGCTACACCGTGCGCGAGTGCTGCGCTGGCCGCGACCTGGAACACCTGTGGTGGCTAATGCGCCGCGCCGTGAAGCTCGGCGGCTGACAGCCAACCCACGTAGTAATCCCGATCGAGGAAGCGCATGAGCTGATCGATGAAGTGGGTGGCGGGCACCGCTTTCCAGTACGGTACTCGGGAGGTATCGGTACCCACAGACACGGGCGGGGCTAAAGAGCCGCTGCTTTCGGACTTGCTGGTCGAGGCGAACACGAACCTGGTCAGCCGGGATCGACATGGACCAGATCTACCTCAGGCGTGACGTCTTCCGCGGGACTGGAACTACTCATTCCTTCCCCGCTCTCGCCTCACTCACTGACGCCCTCATTCCCTGACACCCCTAACCGCGCCCGCGGTGTGTCGAGAATCCCGACCGTTCGTCCAGGGCAAAACATGCCGACGAATACTCGCGACCATCGCACGTTCTCGGCAAATGGACGTCAGACTCGGAGCGCTACCGTGACTTAGCGATCGCCGCCGCTCATGAGCCAAAGCTCACCTTCGAGACTGGCGCACACGCCAATTCGTTCCTTCATGCTATCGGAGAACGATTCCAAACGGACCCTGCCCCCGCCGACAGTCACTTCATCCCCCGTCCGCCATTCGATTCGCTCCCCCGTCAGGTTGTTCGCCGCAGTCATGGCTTCGTCACTGACTTCCACCGTGAACTCGGGACCCCATACAAGCACCAGGTCACCGACCTTCACGCAGCCCTGCTCAATCGCCACCATGCCCGTTTCCCTGGCCGTTAGCCGCGTTGGACTTGCGTCGACCTGGGATTCGCCTTCCTCGCTGCACGCGAACGCCAATGCGAGAGCTGCGACCGTGCTGATGGCTAACGTCCTCTTACTGCTCGGCGGATGCATCGCCCCTACCCTCAATTGGTCATCACGTTCACGCCAAGGACATTATAGATGTGGTTGACCGGCCCGTAGACGGCATCGTTGGTGCCGTCCAGCACGAACGAAATCGTAGTTCCGAACGCAGCATGACCCTGGAACCAAGGACGTACGAAGTGCACGACCCGGGGCTCGTGTCCCCGAACCAGCACTTCAACACGCTTTCACTCTCAGTCATCCCCGCTGGGCCGGCCAACGGCGCAGCGCCGAACCCATCCAGCCGCTCCTATCCTATCCCGGTGCCACCGATGGGGAGGCGGGGACCTGGACCCTCGACACCGCGGCGATGCGGCTACGTGATCCGGCTGGTCGCCTCCGACCGGACCAACGTCAACAGCAAAGGCTACGCGTTCCGCCTGGTCCACGACGTCGGCTTCTGCCTTGAGGCCGAGTAGGGCCCATCAGGGCGCACAGACGAGAGGACGCCGGACGGATGTCCGGCGTCCTCTCCGGCCACATGACGGTGGCCGCGCTCGTCTTCTTCCTCATATGGTGCGTACGCAGCCGATGCTCGACGAGCTCGTCCAAGACAGGGGCGACGAGGGCCAGGCGCGGGCGCTCCTCCGGTCGCTCCCAAAGCCGGTGCTGTACGACGGGACGATCGCGTTCTCGTTCGTCCACGCCCCGCTCACGCTGGCGGTGCACGGCGTGAGCGGGGGCCTGCCGCACTCGCGTGGCTGATCAACTGGCCGCGCCGGCTCGAACGATGCAACAACGGTGAACCGCCTTACTGACGGGGAACAAGATGGTGTAAATCGCCAGAGCCACTGCGACTGGCGTGGCGGGGGAGCTACCGGCCTCGCCACGCCCGCTTGATCCTTCGCTCCTGTGCTCTTGAGCGCTCCCGGATCGGTGAAGGCTAAGGTAACGGGCTCAGCGCTCACACCGTGGCGGAGGCCCACCCACCCAGGACCACGAGCAGCTCAGACGGCGGGTTGGGGTTCTTCCCAGTGACGGGGTATTCCCATGGTGTCGTAGATATGCACCCAGAGCGCGGGGTGGTCGGTTCCAATCGGGACGAGACGCTCGAGTGTCGCGCCGGGCGTTTCCAGGGCTGCGGCGGCTGCCGATTTGGATACGGCCGCGAAGATGCACACGCTCCTTGCCCGGCGCTGGTGCCAGAACGAGCGCAGCCAGGTGGCTCCGCCACGCTGCGTGGCATAGAGCTGGTTCGCGGCGGTGACCGACGCCGCCGAGCCGCCCTCGAAGTGCCGCTCGGCCAGGTACAGCTTCCAGCCCTCGGGACCGGCGTCCACATCTCGACGCCCGGCGGCGCCAACGATCTCTTCGACTTCGACGATCTCGTCCACGGGCAGGCCACAGAGCCGCTGCTGGACAGCGAGCTCGCGTTCGCCGGAGCCTTCGTAGATACAGATCCCTTCCGCCCCACCGGGGGTCACGCGGCCGAACGACCGAATCCACAGGAACCGAGGCTCGGCCCAGCTACTCGCGATGATGCGTGCGTGGCCCATCTCCGGGTCTTCCTGGAGGGACTCGGCCCCCCATGTCCGGCGGATCGCATAGGTAGGCATGACGGCTCACTCCTCGTTGGTTTCGACTTCTGAAGGCTTGATCGGTTCGAGCACCGCCTCGAGGTCGCTCTCGCGGATGCGGATCGACTTCATCCCCGCCAGCCGTGCGGCAGGGAGCTTTCCCGACCGGATCCACGACCGGATGGTCTGGACGTGCACGCCAAGGTGTTCGGCGGCTTCGTCGGTGCTGAAGAGCCGACCCGAGGCCGAGTCCCGACGCGCGAGCGGTGTCGATGCCTCCCGGATGTAGCGCTCCACGTCGGCGACGGAGACGCCGAGCTCTCCGAACACCCTCGCCGGCAGGCCTTCGTCCCAGTGCAGGAAGCCCATCAGCCAGTCGCGCTCGGTGACTCCCTGCCGCCCGGAGTCGCGGAGGAGCTTCCAGCCGAGGGCGCCGATGCGTGCCGAGGCCTCGGATGGCATCGGGAAATCGGGGCCGCCGTCACCCCGGGGGTGCGTCCGCATGAGGATGTCCTCCACGACCTCGACGTCGATCGTGATCGGCCCGAAGCGGAAGAAGCCGAACTGGCTGAAGGACTTCAGGAAGGCGACGAATGAGATGTCCGGGGTGAGCGCGGCATAGTCCAGGGCTCTGCACAACTCAGGCTCGTAGCGGCGGAGCTGAGCCTGCCAGGGCAATTCGCCGTGATCCGTTCGCCCCAGCCTAGACCCGTCCATCGCGAGAGTCTGGCATGACGTGCCCGGCAACGCAAGCCTCAGGAAAACTCAGAAAACCTCTTGACTCAGTGTTCGTACGACCTGTACAAGGCGCGTAATTCGTTGTATTGCTGCGTTTTGATGATGCAGTGAAGGGAGAGACCTGATGACAACCGCCACCAATCCGGACCCAGCGGTGCTGGAGGAGAAGATCGGCGTTGCCTGGACCGTAATGGGGGGCCTGGCGAACGCGCACATGGTGCACATAGGGGGAACTCTGGGCCTCTACCGGGCGATGTACGGCGCCGGGCCGCTCAGCTCCGCCCAGCTCGCCGGGGGCCTCGGACTCGCCGAGCGTTTCGTTCGCGAATGGCTCTACCAACAGTCGGCCCTGGGCGTGGTCAAGTGCCACGCAGCCGATTCGTTCGAGCTCTCGGCCGAGGCGGGCCTGGTGTTCGCGGACGAGAACTTCCCGCTTACCCTCGCCGCAGTGATCCCGCACATCCCGGCGTGGTTCGAAACCGGCCTGGGCGCCGTCGAGGCGTTCAAGACCGGGAGGGGCCGGCCCTTTGACGGGATGGGCGAGCGGGGCGCCCGCATCTTGGACTCGTTCTTCAGCGGGTGGAACCGCGCCGTCCTGGTCCCGGAGGCGCTCCCGAAGATCCCCGGCGCGGTCGAGGCTCTTCGCCGCGGCGGCATGGTCGCCGACGTGGGATGCGGAGCCGGGGCCGCTCCAATAGCCATCGCCTCGGCGTTCCCGGATGCCACGGTCCACGGGTACGACAACTCGGTGCACGCGCTCCGCGTGGCGGAAGAAGCGCGGTGCGCCGCCGGGGTCACGAACGTCAGCTTCCACAACCCGGACACAGACCCGCTGCCCGGCATCCCGACGTTCGACCTGGTGCTGACGCTCGATTGTCTCCACGACATGGCCCGGCCGGACCTGGTGGCGGCGGCTATCCGGCGAGCGATCAAACCGGATGGCGTGTGGTTCATCGTGGACTTCGACGCCTCACCCTCGCCCCACGAAAACGTCTCGCACCCCATGGGCGCCATGCTCTTCGCGAGCTCGCTGCTCGCCTGCCTTCAGTCGTCGGCCTCAACGCCAGACGGGATGGCCCTCGGGCCAACCGGCCTGCCCGAGGGCAGAATGCGGGAGATGGTCGCCGCGGCGGGGTTTGGCCGTTTCTCTCGCGTGGAGGGCCTGACACATCCAATGAACGCGTTCTACGAGGTCCGCCCATAGGGTTGGGATCTGCGGTAGTCCGTTCGACCCGCACGAGAAGGAATCGCCCAGGTCATCGATGCTTGCCTCGATCAGCCGGTTGAGAAGTTCGTCATGGGCCTGCCAGGCAAGATCGATGTCGCGCGTGGCGCGTGTCCGGTCCGCCGTGCGCAGTTGGAGAGCGAACCCGCCCTTGAGCGCCCGGTTGTCTGGCGCGACGCACAGGAGTCAACCTGCTTGAGCAGCCGGGCAAGTACGCACCGTCACGCTGGCTGAGCAGCCAGCCTGCCGCCCGCGAGTGAGGCGCCAGTAAGCGCGAGATGAGAAACCTCTAAGGCGGGACGACCTGCCCGGCACGCGGCGGCGCCGGCGTCATCCGGGCCCCGGGAGCTGCTACTGCACGCGGCTGAGGATCTCGAAGGCATCGAACCCGAATGCGTGGCCGGTCGAGCGCCCGTTCTTGCCCACGCTATCGAAGGTAATCTCGTGGAGCCCCGGCGCCAGGGACACCGACCCCAGCGAAATCCGCCCGGAGGGGACGACCAGCGGGGCGTAGCCATCGATGATCGCGCCGGTGGGCACGTTGTCGATGGATACGGAGAACTGGCCGAAGTCCGGCGCGAGCGTGGCGAACATCGCCAGCTGGTACGTCGCCACGGTCGTAACGACGAACCGGAAGGTGATCCTGCCGCTGCCCGGGTCGGGCGCCCAGAAGATCTGCTCTCCGCCGCTGAACCGCTCCGGGCCCCATGGAGCCATCTCTTGCACCGAGTACGACCCGTCCGTGGCGGCGATGGAGGACGCGGTGAAGGATTCCGCCTCGCGCGGGGACGTGGGCGCATTCCGGCGGAAGCCGCCCGCGCCTTCTTCGCGCAGGCCGAACACCCAGCGCACGCGCGCGACCTGCTGCGCCGTGAGCACGGAGGCTTCGTCGTAGTAGGACATGATGTTCGTGCGGGGGAGGTTGAAGGTGGTCCCGGCCAGCACGATCGGGTTGGTGTGGGGGCACTCGAGCGTGCGTGTCCCGGGATCGGGGGCCGTGTCGCTGAGCCCGTCGCCATCGAAGATGGTGGGGTCCTTGCCGTTCGCGATGAAGGTGCTCTCGGCGGCGGCGAGGTCGAGGAAGGGCTCGAAGGCGAAGGTGTGCGGGAGGCCGAGGAAGTGGCCGAGCTCGTGACCGAGCGCTTCCCAGTGCCTGTGGCCACAGTGGCCCATGTCGTCCCAGCCGCCCATGGCGATGAAGTTGTAGTCGTACCAGCCGAAGCCACCGCCCGTCGGCGCAGGGTCCGGGCCCCAGCGGAAGAAGACGGCGAACGAGCCGGGATGCTGCGCCTGGAGGGCGTTCGCCGCCTGCCGCTGCTGCTCCCATTGCGGGTGGTCCACACCGGTCATGGTGTTGAGCAGCGTGCTCTGGATGTCCTCGAAG
The DNA here is from genome assembly GCA_020850615.1 of Dehalococcoidia bacterium. Classification (GTDB taxonomy): domain Bacteria; phylum Chloroflexota; class Dehalococcoidia; order Tepidiformales; family Tepidiformaceae; genus JADZEI01. Next base: position 158,345 of record JADZEI010000011.1, read on the forward strand.
TCCGTCGCCGAGTCGAACGAAAAGACGATGCCTGCGGGGGCATACACCTGGTTCGTGAACGCGACCCAGGCGAGGACCTGCTCGGCGGTCACGTGCGCCTGGCGGCTCCCGTCGTCGTCCGCGACGCGAAACGCGTGGATAGGCATGGTGAGGTCGTTGCCGGGTGGGATCGGGGTGAGCGTTGGGGTGACGGTTGCTACCGGTGTGGGACTGGGTGACGGCGTGTTCGATGGCGTCGGGACGGCCGTGGTCGTGCCGGTCGGCGTCGGAGACGCCAGGACGGCGTCATCGGCGGCGAGCCCGGGGACGACGAGCGTGTATGGCCCGGCCCCCGAAACCGGTGACGAGGCATTCAGCAGGGAGGCGAAGCACAACGCCGCTCCCGCCAGCGACAGCATCACCCAGACGGCCGACCGTTTCCGGAGGACGCCCATAGCGGCGGCAGTATGCTCCTCCGTGCTGCCCGCCGCAAGCTCCCGTCCTGCGACTCCACACAAGCCCAGGCGGTTGGACTTCTCTTCGATCACGCCGACGGGTCAGACGGTCGCGGTAGTGCCCTATCAGTAGGCGACAACCGGTAGAATGAACTACCTCTTCCTCCAGCGAAGGGCCGTTCTCTCACTCAAAATGCCGTTACCGGTGTCTCGTTGGGATCAAGCGGGTCTCCCAGGTGATCCGCTCGATCCCTGAGAAGCTGACCACAGTGCCATCGCTGAAGGTGATGAAGCCCCGGCGTCCGCAAAGAGCTCAAGGAAGCCATCAGCCGACCGTGTCGCCGTACCCCGGGTGGAGGTCGAGGGATCACGTATGGGGTGGGATTCCACGTGGATCGTACCGGCGTCCGCGCCGCCAATGACCGTGTCGTGGCCTTCCCCGCGGCCAACGACGAACGTGTCGCTGCCGTCCCGGCCACTGAGCGTGTCGTTCCCCACGCCACCGGAGAAGGTATCGTTGCCGATGCCGCCATGCATGACGTCATCACCGGCCCCGCCGTCTTTAGTTCCAAGATCCGGCCCGATCCGTTCAAGTTTGGGCCCATCTGTTCCAATTCGCGTCGGTCGGGCCGGAAAAGGTGCGCTTCGGAGGGGGCCGGAGCGAGGAGCAGCGAGGCCAACGCTCCCCATCGGCCGAGGCGAGCGACGGGGCGGGGTGCCGCCCGCACCGCGAAATGCGGCGCAGGTTACGCCGGTCGCCGCGGATCTACTGATGGCCCGCGCTATCGGCGCCGACGCAGGTCAAGGCCAGGTTAGGAACACGACCGATTGGAACAGAATTGGAGCGCAACTGAATATCAGTTGGAATCATCGCTGTCCGATCTCGCAGCCTATCTCACGTCAACAGGCGAGGACCCTCGGCTCACCTTGCTCCTCAAATGGTCGTGGGTCACCGTCCCAGCCCCATCGTGGCGAGGTGCACCACGGCTCGGAAGACGACGAACCACGACTTCGGGCTCTACGGTGTCCCCAACCAGTGGGGTCATTGACCTCGAGGTACCTCAGTAGCAGGCCGGCATTCCCTTCCGCGCGAGTGGTGGCAAACCGGCTCGAACGCGGTCACCGTGCCTCAGCGGTTTCGCTCTCGTGGCGTTGGTATGGACACGGCCGTGCTTGCTGGCACTTGCCCTCGCGAGAGGCATCTCACGTGCGGGAAGTCAGGACATTGGTGGTTGACGTGGCAACGTCCCCTGGCCTAGATTCGGCCCGATGTACCGTGCCGGCATCGCGATTTCCGATTTCGGGTTGCGGCGGCTCAGAGGGTTGCGGCCTCCGCCCTGAGACGCCCGGGCGCCGAGGTGAGGTGCGCCTGGGCCGGGTAGCGCCGTTCGAGCGGCGATCTCGCATGTGATCGCCGGCAGTTTCAGAGAGGCCTTTGTTTCATGATTCGATATGGCATGCGCGTGCCCTTCGTGGCGTGCGCCCTTGTTGTGGTTGGTTCGATTGCTTTTGTCGCCTGTGGCGGCGGTGACGACGACGACGATACCGGCGGGCAGGCCGGCGGAGATGCCGCGACTCAGCCGGGCGAGAACGGCGGCAGCGGCAGCGATGCGGGAAGCGGCAGCAGCAGTAGCAGCGGGGCGAGCGACAGCGGCAGAAGCGACGGTGGGAGCTCCGGCGGCGCCGGCACCGCGTCGGTCGAAATCACCGGCGTGGAGCGCTTCACGTTCGATATCACGTGCAGCTTCGGCACGGGCATCATCGAAGGTCCCGGAACACGGGACGATGGCGAACCGGCCTACCTGAGAGGCGGCGTCGATGTGACTGACTCGGGCGAACCTCGCGAGGATGGCGAGGCCGTCGCCTTCGGCATTAAGGTCGGCATCGCGCAGTTGGCCGGGCAGGCCGACTACGAGTGGACTGTCGGCGAAACGGCCGGTCGCCAGGACCCGGTCTCGAACGACGGCAAGACGGTCAGCGGGACGGCGGGCTTCGAATACCGCGATGACCGGGCCGAGCCGCGCTTCGCCTATGGCGAAGTGAAGGACGCGATCTTCGACATGAACTGCCCCTGACTCGCAGCCTCCATCGGGATGTGTCACGCGGCAGCCACAGGCCGCGGGCACGCCACGCCGCGGAGCGCGAAGGGCGGTGCTGGCGGAACCGGGTGCAACGCCCGGCGGGCCATGCAGATCGAAAACGAGTGGGAACGCGCAGATTCTTCGTCCCAGGGGCCGACGAAGAACAGTGCCACCGATACTGGCACTCCTGCTGTTGCTCGTCGCGGGCTGTGGCAGTGACGAGAGCGCTCCCGGCGGAATCGGCCTTCGGGCCGGGAGCGGCGCGGCAACCGAAGCGGCCGGGGACGATCAACGGGCCCAACCGAAGCTGCCGGGACCGATGGCGGCCCGACCCGGGCGAGTTCCGGCGACGAACGAGTTGGCCTGGGCACGGCGACGGTCGACATCCCCGGGGCCGAGGACTTCTCGTTCGATGTGAGCTGCCCAGGTCACGTACACACCCGCCGGCTATCTCTTCCTCCCGACGCGGCCCGAAGAGCGCCTCGCGGTCAGTGATTTCCGCTCGCTGCCCGGGACCGCGATGCAGGACCCGCCCAGCAGGCGGCGCAACGAGCACCGCGGCGGGAAGGGAGCGAACACGTGACCACGCCCGCCCTCGAACTGCTCAACTGGCTGGCGCGGCTTCCGTTCCTCGCCGCGGATGACGTTGCTCTCCTGACCAGGTCACCTGCGCCTGACGTCGAAGTGGACCTGCGAGAGCTTCGACTCGGTCACGCCGTCGTCGCCAGAACTGGAGAGGTCGCGCCTTTACGTCCTGACCGACCCGATCCGGCGCCAGGCTGCGTCCGAGGCCCGTGCTTCCAATCCGTCTCGGCCGCGTGATCTGGGTCCCGAAGCACGGGCTCGAGGCGTGGCTCGACCGCCAGGTAGATGGGCATCGGCCACCGGTCGGGCCGGCATCTCCGATCCGCTGGCCCTAACAGCTACGAATAGGCATCCAGCAGGAGTCCGGTACCTGGTGCGAGCGCAGCCTCAACCGCGGCTTCTGCCTGCACGCGCGATCGACCACGATGCGGAGACAATACCGCTGCTGCATAGCGGGTCAGGAGGAACCGGCGCGAGGTCATGTGCGCCGTCGCGGAAAGACGTGGGCCGTTGTCGTCAGCCTCGGCCGGGACGACGGCGGTCGGTACCGCTACCAGTGGTACCCGGGCTTCCGGACGGAGCGGGATGCTGAGGCAAAGCTGACCCAGCTGCTCCGAGAGCTGGACACGGGTGCCTACGTCAAACCCACCCGGGAGACGGTCGGCGCGTTCCTGAGCGGGTGGCTCCTCGATTACGCCAGGACCAATGTCTCGCCGCGGACCTACGAAGGGTACGAGCACATCATCGTCCGCCACCTGGTCCCCGCGTTAGGCGCTCTGCCGCCTTCTGCCGCGCTCATGCTGCGCGAGCATCGCGAGAGCGAGAAGCGCCGGCGCGAGCTCGTGGATGGCTCGACCGTCTACGACCAGCAGCTGGTCTTCGCGCGAATCGACGGCTCGCCGATCCCGCCCGACAGCTTCTCCCAGGCGTGGCGCAGACTCGCCCGGCGGAACGGGTTTCATGGTGTGCGGCTGGATGACGCGCGTCACACCCACGCTACGCTGCTGCTCAAGCAGGACGTGCATCCCAAGATCGTGCAGGAGCGCCTCGGGCACTCGACCATCGCGACGACATTGGACATCTACTCGCACGTGGTTCCGGGGCTCCAGGATGCCGCGGCACAGGCGTTCGACACGGTCCTCAAGGGTTCGCCGTCGCAAGTATTCTGACGGCCCATTTGCGAATCATTTGCAAATGCGAAGGCCCCTCAACAATTGAGGGGCCTTCTCTGGGGTTTCCAGATTCATTTTGTTGGTAGCGGGGGAGGGATTCGAACCCCCGACCTTCGGGTTATGAGGGCGAGTAAGTGCGTCCGGCGACGTCACATTTCGTCGCTTTATGTCTTCTCATGAATCTGCGGGCGTCGCCCCTGGTAGCGCCAGTCTTCCGTGATCCCACGGCGTCCAGCGCCGCCCATTTGCAGTCCATTTGCAGCTCTCGCCACCCTCGAGGGCTGGACATGTCGTGGTATCGGCTCCTCGCTACAAGTGCTCGCTCACCGGACGTCGTGCTGAAGGAGGCGTTACCACACCGCCGGAATACCTTAACTTGCGACCATAATTCCAGCGATTTGGTGAAGATCGTAACCGTCCAAACAGTCTCATAGGACGCACGTCGACGGCCGCACCGGCATAACGGGGCGTGATGTTCAAGCGATCCGCCGGCGTTCACCAAGGCCCATGCGGTCGGTCCACGCGGAGTCCCCGTCAGTTCGCCGACTCCCCAATCCATCGAACAGAGCCACTGGGACGAGAGGGACGCAACATGATGCCTTGGGACAGCCGTCCCGCCCTATCCAGCAGCGTCAGGCTGACTGATGCAAGCCTCGTAGTCGTCGAGCTCGGGCCCGAAGGAGGCGCGAGACCACATGCCTCGGACTGCACTTGGGGACGAACACGTAGAACCCGATAAACCGGCTGCGACGGAAGCAACCCTACGGTCACCCCGGGGTCGTCCGCTCCTTTCGCGCGTTCACGGAGTGCGGGGCGGCTAATGGCTGTCGGACCAGCGCCATCTGGCGGGATCCCATTCCAGCGTCCGCTGATCACTGTGCCGGAGGAGCGGCCCCCAAAAGCCTTCGAGTGCGGCGAAGGCCGAGCTCAAACCACCGAACCGACTCCCGTAGTCGCGGACGAACCCAGCCCACGGCGCTGCCCACGACTGCGGCGGCATGGCCAACGTCGGCGGCCAAAGCGTGTCACGAAGGCCGAACGTTTGAACGCACACATCCGCCAATTCCCCCAGCGGCGGGACCCTGAGCTCTTCGGCAATGAGGAGCATGTCATAGAGGTCCTTAGGCCGCGAGTTCTCGCGCGAACCGTAGTCCCTGGTGTAGGCGTGGAGCTTCTCGGCAAGTTGTTGGGGAACCGGTATGGCCGGGACGACGACCGCGGGAAGGTCGGCGAAGTCGAAGAGATTCCGAAGCTCCACCTGCTCCACCGGTCTCACATCGCCAGGTTGCACGTTCACGTCGAATCGAATTGTCTCAAACTGCCGGCCGCCAAGCCGGCTCTCGACCGGAAAGCGGATCCCACCCTCGGCTCCCTCACCCTGGATCGGGCTCCCGCGGCCAATCGCGAACTCGAAGTAGTCGTCGAGGTCAGCTGCAGCGGCCTGCTCGACCATCGCCCGAAGGCGAACTGCATCCTCTCGTCAGGATGCATCGATGTCGATCGTCGCGCGGGCGCGGGAGCTGACTCGGGCGATCATGGCCATGCCGCCCTTGAGTGCCCAGCTACCTTCTGGCGCCGTTGCGGCGATTCGTGCCAGCAACCGCTGAAAGGCCGCCTCCTTCCGGAGTCGATCGAGCGGCAGCGAAGTGTCCCTTGCTCGTGCTTTCAGGCGATCCTCAAGTGCCTGTCGCAACGATTCCGGACGACTATAGCGAGCCACCTTGCGATGGTACCGCGCGCTTCGCTTTGGGGAGGCCCAGGACGTTCCGCACATGGTCGCGGTCAGGATGCTTGTCGACGGCCTCCAACATCCGCGCGCGGGTCGTCAGCCCGCGGTCGGTTGCCTCGCGAGTCGCATCAAGGGCCAACGATGGATCGCCAGTCGAGGCCACATCACAAAGCGTCCGTTCGACCTTTGTGACTGGTACGTCATCGCGAATCGTGATCTCCGCCGACGACAACGACGCCCTGTGCACAACGACGCCAGGATGCTTCCCGCGGAAGGCACCGGGCACAGTGATGTGGATGACCGCCGGCATCGCCGACCCTAGCCCGTAGACAGCAAGCGCGCTGTCGTGGCTAACCGCAGCGCTCGGGCCAGCCCAGAGAGCGGTCGCGATCAGGTCTCCGAATCTGTGCACAGGGAAGCGGTGGAGCCGATAGATGCCGTACGCCACGCGCTCGAGATCCCCTCGTGCAGCATAGTGGCTGAGCAGGCGGCGAGAGACTGCTGCTTCAACCGCTTGGGCAGTGGTGAGGTAGCCACCCTGGGGTTCCGCTATTCGGTAGAGCGCGTCGATACCCTTGGTCAGCATGAATGTTACATTACATGTAACATTGAAGGGCGGCAAGGCACGCCCGAAACGTCTGGATACCTACTCGCGCGTCCTGCCGAGCCTCCAGGACGGGCTGCGACCGCAATTGAGCATGTCCTTCGACAGCGAACTGGCGTCGGTTTAGCGGGTTCACTCGGAGCGGCTCGGTCCCGCTTAACCCAAACTCGCGGCTTCCACTGGTTGCGTGTCGCCTCTAAGCTGAACCGGGCTCCTCGCCGGTGCGAGCTGAGTACTCGGCGTCGCCCTGCAGGACATCATCCGCCAACCATCGATGGAACTCCTCCTCCAGGATCCTGTGGCGTGTCTCCACGGCAGGCTTCTCGACCGACGCCTGCGTCAAATGCCGCTGGAAATCCCCCAAGTACGCGTACTCGGAATCGCGCTCCAGCTCACGGATCCGCTTTCCTTGCCAAGCGAGACGTCCTAGGAACACCTTCAGAAACGCCCAGAATCTCTCGACATCCCACACGCCCGGTTGCCCACGCAAACGCCATGCCAGCAGGACGACGCTTACGCTAATTGCACGATTCCGCAGGCGGTTACCCATTGTCTCAGCACCGGGCGCCAAATCGCTCAGCACGCCCTCGATCTCTACAATCGCTGGATGCGTGTCCGCAACGTCGGCCTGCGCCTTGAAGAATCTCTGCAAATCGACATGCCGCGCCCTCGTGAACGATCCCTCCTCGCGTACCGCAAATGCCTGAAGCAGGACCTGAGCAGACGTCACCTCTTTGGTGTACCGACGTGTGGGGATCTGCACGTGTTCGAAGAAGCCGTGTTTGCCAATTCTTTCGAACACGATGTCCCGCATGCTGCCGACCATCGCATGAAGCTTTTCGCCAGCATTGATGAGCACTCCCAAGTTCAGGCGCAGAAACTGCAAATTGAACTCCTCGGGATTCTCAATCTCGGACAATGCCACGGTCGTGATCTGGTACTCATTCAACGTTGCCACAGCTTGGGATGCGAGCTGCCTGAGATCATTCTCTGACCCGGCTAGACCGAGCAGCTCAGCGTACGTCCTGCCATTGAGCTCCGTAAACGGATTATCGCGGTCGTCGGAGATCTCGTTGTCAAGGCGAATCTCGAAACCGTTATGTTCATCACTCGGATTGTCCCCCAAGAACGACGCGATCGCATTGAGGCGCTGCCGGCCGTCGATGCACTCGCGAACGTCGTCATCACGCTGATAGAAGTAGACCGACGCGATATCGAATGTCCGGAGGACCGAGTCTATTAAGCGCTGTTTCTGATCACGTGACCATAGGTTTGGCTCACGTTGATACTCCGGAAACTCAATGTCGAGGAATGACCTAGAGAGATCTTTGATGGTTAAGACGCCGGGTGTGCGTTTCATAGTTGGCTCCCTTTCTGTCAGACTTCCGCGTCCATGAAGTCTTGGAATATCCCCGAGGCCGTCGCGACAGTGGCGTTCTGCCTGAGTAGCACTTCTCCCTTCTGGCGAAGCCAGTAGGCGAACGGATTCCTCATTCTGGCGTCGATGGCCAGGTCAGCATCTGCGCGCTTCATATCAGTGAGTGACGAATATTCGTCTCGCGAGATGGCCAACGCTTCGCTGATGACCTCATCGCCGATGTCAGGTATGTCGATTAGAGAATGTACACCGAGATAGGGAAACATGCGGGCGATGCTAGAGGCCGTACCGAGACTAGCAATAATCTCTACTATGTATGGCATTGCAGAGGAGTGAAGATGTTGTGTCGTGAAGATCAAAGAAATCAGATCCCAGTCGTTGGGGCCCAAGTTGCATCCGATGACTCGGAGGATGTCGCAGTCCAGCAATTCTCGGGCGCGTCCCCAAATCACATTGAACGGGTATTCGTTCTTAGGTTTGCGAATGCCCGGTGGGATCCAGAAGCCTCCGTCGTGGTCAAGCGCTGCTGTGATGGGCCAGTCGCGAACCCAACCAAACGATCCATGGAGCTTCAATACTGGTATGGATGGATTCGTAGGTTGAGCCAGCGTATGAATGCTCACGCCATAGTCTACCGCTTTACTATGGCGATCAGTAATGGCGTGTTCGAGAAAGACGTCGTAGTTGAGTGTCAGAAAACCACTCAGATGTTCGTTGAGCCCCGGGATTTCGTGCATGTCGATAAGAGCCGCGTAAAGCGCCGAGTGGTGTGGCGAGAGTTCGTTTCGGGCGGCATCCAGTTGCTCCCGGAGGACGGTGGAAAAAGTGTGGCGGAGCGCGTCCGCAAAGGCGCGATAGGATTGTGATGGCGACTCGTCCAGGAAGGTGAGGAGATGCTCGACGTCAGTGGATTCGTCTAGCACATCGTTGACCAGACGTGCTACGCCGGGCATCCTCTCCGTCTGGTCAAGGTCCGCGCGAATGCGTGTGGAGATCGGCTCCTGGAGACCCGCCATCACGAGGCTCCTCTTGCTTCCACGGTGGCTCACGCAGCCTTGGGTAGCGCCCGCTCCCAAGAGATACACGACCCGCTTGGGTCGCGCGCCTTCTTCGAGGGCATCCAGGAACTGGGACTGCTCAGTGGTCATTGATTCGTGGTCTCCGCGAGGACGCTGTCCTGGATAGCTCATCTGAAGACGAGGAGAGATCAGTATTTTGCCCGCTCACGACGTGAGCGCGAGCGCGGCTGGTCATGCTCGCCAGGGAGCGGCTGACCGCAAAGCCACGTCAGTGGACCAGGCGAGCGGCCCCCAGGCCCCGAGACTGTCTGCTACGAGGGACTGAAGGTCGATCCTAGTGGAAAGAGTCGTTGCACCACCAGGGCAATCGTGCCGTCGGGGTTGACCGTCGTTTGAATCGCATCCGAAGGCTGGTGCGAATCCGGTGTTACCTGCCCCCCTCAGGCTCAACCCCGGCTCCTCGACGTCATGCCAGCTGGTAGTCGCGCGCCGCATAGGGCCATGTCCAGCGTAGTGTCCTGATTCCGTTCGGGTTGGGGAAGTAGTCCGCGAGCCGGGGGGAAATCCCGGCGGCATCTGAAGCTTCGTGTCGTGCTTCACCTTGGCTGCAAGACGGAACCCTAGACGGCGTAGCTGGTGAGGTGATCGAGCACAGTGAGGTGTGCGTGCCAACCGTCCATTACAGGCGCGGTTTCGCCGAGCCAGATGGGTTCATTCGGGGCGTACGCGGTGAGCTGATCGCGGATCCCTCCCCGGGAGACAACGATGCAGGCTTGCCGGTGTCGGCTCAGGAGCACGCATAGTCGACCAGCGTCCAGATGGAACTGGCTGGCGTCGCGTCTGCCGGAGAGGGGATGCCAGACTACGACGATCTCGAACTCACGTCCTTGGAGGACGTTGGCGGTGTCGACGACGACCTCGTTGGCCGGAAGTCCGATCCGTATGCCGATGTTCTGGAGTGCCGTGCGGACGTGGTCTCGCTGGTCGCGGTGGGTGACGCCGACCGCAATGTCACTCGGCTGTAAGCTCCGGGTCCCGTACTCATCGTCAACGGTGAGGTCTGCGTCGAGGAGCTCCTGGACGACGTCCACTATCGCCGTGACGGCTTCGGGGTCGGTCTGCGGCATAGGAAGGTCGTCGAGTTCGAGGTAAGCCCACCCGCACCGAGTCCCGCGGTTGACCGCGTCCGCCGCTCGGCCTCGGTGCATCGAAGTCACGCCGCGTCGTAGGCGCCGCTGGTGCGGCTGGGTACCGGCGGTGAAGGGCGTCCTGTAGAAAGCATCGGAGACTAGGCTGGCTGCGTGGCTGGGCAGGCGCCAAGAAATCGGCAGCGCATATCGCGCGGTCGTTGGCTGGGCAGCGAGGATCGTCGCGGCCGCGGTCTCGATCGGCGAAAGCGGTCGGCCTCGGAATCGGCTGTCGTCTGCTGTCGTGAAAGGGGCGAGCTGGCCGGGGTCGCCGACCAAGAGCAGTGACTCGATCATGACGCCGATCGGGAGGAGGGCATCCGAACGCATCTGGTACGCCTCGTCGACGATAGCGAAAGGCCAGGTGTGATCGAAGTCGACGGTAGCCCACTTCGCGGCGGTAGCAATGATGACATTGCAGCCATGGAGATCGGTGATGGATTTGCCAAACGCCAGTCCCTGTTGGGCGACCAGGTCGCCAGGCTGAACATAGTCGCCGGCATGCAGCCGCCCGATTCGCACAGGCGCGGCGCCAATGCGTTGGTCAGCGAGGAACCCGCGGACCATGTCGTCGGCTTGGTCATTGGTCTGAACGATGACGGGGACTTGTGCGCGTCGGTGCGCACGGCGGCCGATCTCTCGAACGAGTGTTGACTTCCCGGCGCCAGGTGGGCTGTCGACCAGCGTCGAGCGAGCACCTCCCGCGACAGTGGACCAAATCTGTTCCCGGATCATCGATGCGGCCTTGGCGGCGTTCACTCTCGTTCCTCCGGCTCATCTTCGACTATCAGCTGATGCGTCCAGGGGACGTTCTCCACCGTCGAGCGCTGGTAGAACTCGGGACTCCCGTACGGGCTGAGGACCACTTCATCGCCCAGGTTGGGCAGCAGCCCAATCGTGGCCCTCTGGTTGGCGCCCTTGACAACCTCCGCTCGTATCACCTGGCTGCCGTTGGAGGGAAGCATTTCCAGCTTCACGTTGGGGTGTCTCGAGAGGAAGAGGGTTGTTCCGGCCGGTCGGGTGAACTCAATGGCGGGTTCGATGGTGATCAGCGGGCGACGAACCGATCTACCGTTGTGGTTCCGAGTTCTGCGCTCAGTGTCGGTTGCCACGACGCGGCCGGCGAGGGCCTCGCCGCTGGCAACCACCGCTGCCATCACAAGTGGGTCATCCCAAGCCATCTCCCGCTGAAGGTCTTCGGTGCATGCCTCCAGCACTCTCAGCCGACTTGCGGCCTGAACGGGAGTCGGAATGTTGCGAAAATACGCGCGGCCCTGGGCCACTCTGTCACAGTGCTCCGTCCAGCTACGTCGGTCGCGCAGCCATCGGCTCGTGACATGGTCGGCGGCCGGCAGCGAGGCGAGGCGATCAAGCGCCCGCCAGCAAGCCGTCCATGCTGGGGTGAGCTGCTCTCGAATCTCGTCCTCGATCTCACAACGTACCGCGGAGAGGGCAGCAACGCCGGAGGCACCGTGCCAAGCCTGAATCAGCCCGGCCAGGACCCCGGCGTCCCAATTCGGGTCAGAGTCGGGTCCAGCCGGAGGGGTCGCCTCGCCGACCCGGGCAGCCTCCGGGCCGTCCATACCGGCCGGAGGGTCGATCCAGCCCAACAGGGCAGCCAAGTTGAGATCCTCGGAAGGGAGCTGGCCGGTCTGCCAGTGCGTCGTCAGTGCGTCGGTGGCGACCAAAACGAGGCTGCTTCCTGGCACGAGATCGGCGAAGAATGAGAGGTGCTTGCCGGCAGAGGGCACGGACGGTGGGGCAGGGGCGTTGCCGTCGGTCCGAAGGTTGCGCGTGAATCGGCCAACGATTCCTCCAAGCCAATCCGCGGTCGCTGCGTTGGGAACGACGAGCTGCGGAGCATCATGGCACAGGCCAGTCTCGTCTCGGCGCTCGAACTCGGAGAGGTAGGCCAGGAACTCGGCTGCAAATTCTGCGAGCGCCTCGAACCGCAGGCTGCGATTACGAGGCTCGGGGACAACCATGCACCGAGGCTCCTGGTCACGGGCAGTACCCCAGACCAGCGCCAGAGGAGCGCCGGGATCCCCGGCGAGATGGTAGCCGACGATGACGAGTGGGCGGGTGCTCAGGTGAAAGTGCCTCCGCGTGGTCTTCGCGACCGCCCGCCGTTCTGCGGCAGCTTGAAGGGCCTGGTGGGTGCGCAGAGGGTTCACGTAGGCCCTCCGACAGCGAGTCTGGCGGCAGCGGCGCCCCGCGCGAGGATGGTGGCGACTGCCGTCTCTGAGGGGTCAACGGGTACGCGGCGGCCCTCCGCCAAGTCGAGGGCCGCGGTGATGTCGGTGACGTTGCCGCAGGCACCCGCGATAGCCATCCCAAGCCGAGAGGTGGACCGATGGCGTTCGGATTCGTCGCGACAGTGACGAAAGAGTGGGCACGAGACGCAGCCATCTGTGAATCGCGGAGGCAATTGCGCGAGGGCCTCACGGGCGGCTGTTGCGGCCTCGGCTACTTCCTCGGCGCCGGCTCCGTCAGCAGGAGCGGCCGGGAGTCGAGTCCCGGAAGGGGCGGCGTCGAGGACTTCGGACGCCCGCGGGACCAACGCCAGCTGACGGCGCAGCCGGCGCACGTGCATGTCAATATCGATCGTTACGGCGGTGGGCCGGAAGGAAAGGTTTTCGGGCAGCACGATCATCGTGGTCGTATTGACCACGTCGGACGAGGCGCCGAGGTCGGCCGCGAGGAGCCGCAGACTTAGGACGTAGACCGCTGTTTGGCGAACCGTTGCGGAGGCCCGTGTGGGGTCGGCGCGCCCGTCGATGCGCGGGTACGACTTGATCTCAACGACGTGGATTCGGCCGTCCACAGCGAAGGCCAGCACGTCCTGCTCGAGGTAGGCCGTCTCGCCGCCAAACTCGAGAGGCGTCATGGCGTGACGCACGAGGTTATAGGCCCGTGGAGGGTGGGTCAGCATCTCCTCGACGCGCTGTTGGGTGAGCCGCGCCCGCAGCTTGTTCATCTTGGTACCGGTCACCCCGGGGTAAGCCTCCCGCAGGGCCGAGGCAGACAGGTCGTGCTGACGCACTTCCGGGATTTGGAGGCCAAGGTGTCGACGCGCGAGGGAGATGATTTCGGCCATCCCGTTGGCGACTACCTGCTGTTCGAACTGGTTACCGCGGGTGAGGGCAAAGGGCGACTGTCGGTCCGTCGGGGAACCGCTGACCAAGCTACCCAGCCTGTCGAGGTTGACAGCCGCGGCATCGAGTACAGTCCGGCGCTGGCACCCGGGCGCTTCCAATGCACCAGCGACCCGGCGGGCATTGAGGGGCTGGCGCGGGAACTCCCCACGGAAATGCTGGAGCGATCCTGGCGCGTCGGTCATCGTGACCCTCCAAGGGCGCGCGACGTGACCGTGCGGATCTGGGTGCCAAACAAGAGTGCTTCCGAGTCGAGCTGGGCATGGGCTCGCTTCGCGGCCTCAGAGCGCTCCAATTCGTCGGTCTTCTCGATCTCCGTCAACTCTGATCGAGCGGCCTCGATCACGATCTTGGGCTCCGTGTCGAAGGGTGCCACGCCCGCGATGGTCGCGCCCAGACGAGCAACCAGCCGCATCAATGGCACCTCGTAGCTTGTGCCCGCGACGGCGACGCTCTCCTCCGCCAGGGCGATGGTACTGTGCAGCATGTCGACCCGGGGCGAGAGTGGGGCAATCAACCGTAGGCTGGAGGGCCATGTAGAGAGCGCGACCGTACCGCGCACAGGCGTGAAGCGGTCGTACGTCAGAACAGGAACGACATGGACATCGCGCGCCTGGCGGCCGCCCATCTCCTGAGACTTCCGCCAGCTTCGTGCCTCGTCACGGCGAAGGGAGGACAGCTTGGCAGTGTCGACTCGCTCGGCCCAGCGAGCCTGGGTGACATCCGAGACCAGACGCGCATTCAAGGGTCGGCCTGCCAACTGCAGAGCCCGGATTACCTGATCGCGCAGCGGAATCGACGACTCGTAAGAGGGCGTGGCGCGCATGACATCTGGGCTGCTCTTGTGAACCAGACGGTTCCTGCGCCGCTCCAGCGCAGCGACGTCACCAAGCAGCCGAGTAGCCTCGTCGGTATGGCCCGATATGGTCGCATCGACCAGCGCGTCGTTGGCCGCGCGGAGGGCCGTGACGACCTCAACCAGTTCGTGCACGTCTTCCATGGTGCCCATGATAGCACATCATTCCACGTTTTCCACGGGGAACGACGGTGCTGCTACCGAAGGACCAGGATGCTCTCCACGGCCGAAGCCTTTGCGCGGTACTGCCGGGTGCGAGGGTTCATGCTGGCCCGGTTCCGCATCACCGCGAAGTCGTGGCGGTCCGCAGAACTAAAGCCGAGGACGATCGCCATCTCGCCCAAGATCTTTGCGGTGTCGTTGTGGAGGTCCTTGTAGTGGTTGTCTTGCACGACCAGGACCGCGGCAGCGCCGTCCCGCATCACTCGGCGCAACTCGCCGAGGGAAGTCCACATGCCGGCGTAGTACTGGTGGAAGTACTTGGTGTAGTACCCACTCGAAGCTTTGCTGGTGTGCGCAGCCACTCCTGCGAGGAAGGCCGTTGCGGTCGGGCCCCACTCAGTAGGCGTCCCGCGCTCGCCGGTCATCGTCGGCGTCCCGACCATTCGGTCGCGCAGGAGCTTGATGTCCCGCTCGCCGGCACCCAAAACGGCCAGCTCCGGTCGGGTGGCCACGCCGTAGTCGATTCGAGTGCAGTACGGCGGTGAACTCACCACCGCACCAACAGTGCTGTCGCCCAGCGGAAGACTCCTACTGTCACCGAGGTCAACGCGGACATCGACGCCGCCATCATAGTTGTCGCGATGCAAGCCCGCGGCTAGCTCTGTTGCTGACTCCCGGAACTGGGTCCCGATCTCCTCAGGACTCGCGTCCAGCCGGTCTGATTCCTCGACTTGTTTCCACCACGTTGGGTTGGTGCCAGCACGCGGTGCGATCAATACCCGCACCGTGCGAAATAGGACGGTATAGAAGAAGGCAGCGAGGGTACTCATTCCGGATGCTCCCTCGTATGCCGGCTGAAAGGCGGTGCCGCTGTTAACGAGGAGCCGGTGCACACTCTGCTGTAGTCCGCGAAGCGAGCCGGCGGCCCGTGCGGTGAACCAGAACCGAAGCGGGTCATCGTCTAGCTGGATGTCGGCGGCGTGCGCCACCACATCGTGTCCAAGGGGGTCGATGCTCGCCCACACCCCAGCGCCGAGCAACCTAGCCCTGGACACCACCACCAGCGCGGGATTGACGTCGAAGCCGATAGCGGGGATGTTCCTGCTCGCGGCGACCACAGTGGTGGTCCCTGTCCCATTCCAAGGATCCAGCACTAGCTCCGCGGACTCGGTCAACTCGGCCAACGCCTGTTCGACGAAGCCAGCCGAGTACCCAGCATAGTATCGGTACCACGAGTCCACTGGGTCGCAACTCGCACCGACCTTTGGGTTAACGAACGTCGCTGACATTGCGAGGAGGCCCCCCGTCGTTGTGCGCAGAACGGTAAGAGAATACCGCCTTCGACTGAGCATCCCAAGTGACCCATGCAGTCATGGAGGGGGCGACCAGTCTGGTTCGCAGGGGTCTGCGGGGCCCTCCAATGCGGCCCTGCGATCCCGTACTCGATCCGTGGGCCGGGGAAAGTCTCTACCGTTCATTGCTTCCTCCTGGTAGTTGGTGGACGCCGCGACTGTAGCGGGCGCGAAGGGATGCGCACTCCCTTCAAGCAACAAGAGCCATCGCCCATCCAGCCATGCGGGCAGGGAGGAGATGACTCCCTGCCCGGCTCGCTAAAATAGCCGCAGTTGCTGACCGGTCGCATCGATCTCCTTGAATCTCACAACCTCTGCAGGCTCCGGCAGGACGCTTGAAGAGCCCTGAGACAGGGCGTGGTGGGCCGCGCGCGATGGCGGAGCCTTTCGAGTTGAGGCGTCGACACCGGAGAACGCGCTTTCATCCCCGTCGAGCACGACCTCCCGTCTCCGGTCCGACTCGCGTATTCCCGCGAACAGGCCCTCCAGCGATTCATCGCTGGCCGCTACTTGCTCGGTGAGGCTGCGGGCGAGCGCCATGAGCAGGTCTTCGCCGTCGTCGCCGAAGTTCGAGAGACCGTCGTCGCTTAGCTCGCCTTCGACGGCCAGCGACGCTTTGAGCTTCCTGGCGACGAGGCCGAGCGCCTGGGCTTGGAGCGTGCCCCGGTAGGCGAGGTAGACCACGCGCACGGGACGACGCTGGCCAATGCGCCAGGAGCGACGGCTGGCCTGGCGCATCGTGTAGACCGAGTACTCGACTTCCTGCCACACGATGGTCGGGAAATCGACGAGGTCCAGGCCCGTCTGGACGAGCCGGGGGTGAACCAGCAGGACGTCGAGGCCTGCCTTCACTCGCTGTGCGACCCAGTCCTCCCGGCGTTCGGGCGGGACCGTGTCGGCCTTGAGGTTCGCCACCCGGTGGCCAGCCTCCTGTAGCACCGACTCGAGCCGGGACGTGATGTCCCGGCTCGCCGTGTGCGTGACGTAGACCAGCACCCGCCGGCCTTCGCGCTTCTCGTCCTCGACGAGATCGAGCAGCGCCTGCTCCTTCGGATGGCGGCGTCCTTCGGGCAGCGGCGGTACCGCCGCGATGACGTCGCCACTGCCCGGGTCGATGACCTGCTCTCCTTTGGTGCAGGCGTCGGCGTAGGCGAGGAGCGATTGCAGGTAGGCGCCGAGCAGCCGCTTGGAGCCCTTGGCGAGCGCCTCATGGACGGCCGCTTCGAGCTGCGATGCGAGCTGCTGGTAATAGCCAGCCTGCGACGGTTCGTCTGGCGACTCGGAGGTTGCCAGTCCGACCAGACGCACTTCTTCCACGTACTCGGGGAGTCCGGAAGCGACATCCGCGAGGCGGAGGAAGGCGGTATTGCCGATGAGATGGAAGAGTACGGCCGGCGAAACTCCGGGCTTCTCGACCACGCGAGTGCGGTAGCCCCTCCGGCGGCTCGAACGGCCGTCTTCATAGGCGTCGTCCTTCCCGGACTTCGGGCTGATTCGCTCGACGATGCCGTAGCGGGAAACCCACTTCGACTCGTCGCCGTAGCCGAACTCTTCCCTCACTGCCGGCGAGAACCGCCAGAGCAGATAGAAGAGGGTCGAGGAATAGCCACCCATCAGGGTGCCGGTGAGCGTGAGGACGGCTTTGCAGGCTTCGGCAAGCGTGCCCGCTGCCAGACCCTGGGCCGAGCCGCGAGCCTTGTACTCATGCTGCTCGTCGATGAGCAGGAGGTCGAAGTACCCGGGCATGTGCCGGGCGATGTAGTCCGCAAGCGGATAGCGGCGGGGACCACGGCAGTCCGCCTGCCAGAGCGGTCCATGGCAGTGCTCGCAGGTGTGCTTCTTGCGGCCGAGATCCGCTTCCTCCACGGGCAGACCTTCGTCATCGACGACGGGCGCGAAGCAGGCCGGGCAACAGGTGAGCGCGGCCACCTCACCCTGCTCGTCGCGAGCCGCCGCGCTCCCGGCCACGACATGACGTGCCGCGACCGCCGACTTCCAGCGGTAGGAGAGCTTGGCCTGCTCACGAGAGAGGATGACGAAGAGCGGCCAGCCACCGGCGTGACGGACTCTCTCCATGTCGCTGATCGTGCGGACGATCACCGCGTTGGCGCTCGGCACGGTCGCCTTCACCTCGCGCTGCCACTTCCGCACGAGGTGCGGCGGAACGAGGACGAGGACACGCTCGAAGCCGGCGAGCGTGGCGGCCGCGGTCGCGATCGTCGTCTTGCCGGTGCCCATCTCGCCCACCAGGTTGGTGGCGCGGTGGGTATTCAGGGAGAGTGCACAGGCGCGAATTACGTCGGCCTGGGCGCCCATCGGGCGGCGACCGAGCCGCCGCAGGTCGAAGCCCAGTTCCTCCCGGCTGGCTGCCGAGTAGATGGGCGGATAGGCCTTCCGGACGGCATCGGTGATGGCACCCTGGAAGGTCTCGACGAACTGGGCGAGGTTCAGGCGGAGGCCTCTATGAGCTCGCCGCCGTGCTGGATGTCCTCGAACTCGCCCGTCTCCAGGTCGAGCATCACAACCGACGTCCGCAGGAACTCGCGTTCGACCTCGACATCGGGGTCTGCTGACTCGACAGCGCGGCTGACCTTGGTGATGCGGCCTTTCACGAGCACGCGACGGGAGCCGTCTTCAATCAGGACGTTGTCGAGGAACCCAGCGGCGATGAGCACCGCAAGGTGTCCACGCCGTAGCGGCATGAGCGGCCGGACAGGTCGGTCCGCCGCTGGCCAGAATCGTTCGACCAGCGTCGCGTTCGACCACAGGCCACGTTCCCTCGCTTCGGCCGCCGCTGTCTCCGGCTCGAAGAACTGCGACGCGAACACGACCGGTCCGGCCGGCAGCGCGGGCAGCTCATAGACCGGAGAAGTTGAGCCCGACGATGGAAGCTCCGGCAGCGGATCCGTCGCCCATGCTGCGAATTGCGCTTGCGCGTCGGCGGCAATCACCTGCGTCGCGCGTCTCCTCCCGAGTACCACGCACTGCCGAAAGGCGTCGTACTCAGGGTCCTGGAAGCGATAGCAGCGCAGTCCCTCGTACCGGGACGCGAGGTAGCGGGCTGACTGCGCGAGCCGAACCTGCGGGACGATGTAGATGAGCAGCCCGCCGGGGGCGAGCGCGCGGCTCAGCGTCGTGAGGAAACTGTGCTCTAGCCGCTTCCCGTTATCGCCCTCGTCGTAAGGCGGGTTAAGCCAGAGGCAGGAGAACGCCTCGTGTCCGAGTCGGACCGCGAAGGCGCTTCCGTCAACGAGATGGTCGAGGACCACACGTGCCTCGGTGGCGCGGTGTTGCTCGATCTCGATGCCGTAGGTCTCACCTCCGCCGAGAGCGTCGGCGAACTGTCGCAGCGCGTCGCCGGCACCACAGGAGGGATCCAGCAGCCGAGTGACGCGGCGATTGGAGGGTGGGGTGTGGCGGACGAGCGCCGCCACGCGTTCGACGACCGAAGGCGGGGTTGGATAGAACTGTGCCTTCGCGACGCCTTCAAGGCGAGCCATGCCGGCCGCCTTCCGCTGCGCTGATATGCATCGAGTGCTCCTTTCGTTTCCTGGGCGGACGAAGGGAGGGCACAGCTGTCGGGGTGCCCTCCCTTCGTGTGGTGTCCGCAGTCGTACGGCCCGTCCATGCGACCTCATCGTCGCGGACGAACCCGAACAGCCCCCTTCCTTCGAGCGGCGCGCACCAGTAGTGCCAGAACGTCTCGTCCGGGTCGCAAAACCCGCTCCCCTCGGATACGACTGGGCGTCGTGTACCTGCGGACGGGCCCGCGTAACATGGTCTGCAATCCTTGGTCGACTGCAGCCGCCGGAGCCGTTCGCATGACTTCGCAAGACCTCCCGTCGGACGGTGCCACTTTGGAACGGGCCTGGCTCATGGCAACGGAAGCGATGTATGCAGTCGCTTTACAGCGCCGGCGAATGAGCACGACCGAGCCCGAAGATTCTGAGTTCGTGATGCGCTGGTGGTGGGATTGCCAGTGCCTTGTGAGTGCCTTGTGGCACTTGCGAATGTCCGCGGAGTTGGCTGCCAGCGTTACGCCGTCCCTTTCGCGGTCTGTCACGGATTTCGACTCGGCCATTCCGGACCTCCGCACCCTCCGGAACGTGCAAGAACATCTCGACGAGTACGCGGTAGAGAACGGTCGGAACCCACGCATTCACAGATCGATGCTTCACAGCGGGTCATTCGATGGGACAACCTGGTGGTTCGGTCGCCCAGGTTCCGCAGAGACCGACACGCAAGCTCCTGGGATTGGCCTGAATCTCGACCGGGCGCTGGCTGCGGCCGAAGGATTGTATGGCCAAGTACTGGTGGCCTTCCGTGGTGCGACCAAGCACGTCGGCGGCGACCTCGAAGATCGGTAGGCGTCAGCGGTAAGACTCCGCCGCCACGGGCACGCCACATTTCGGTTCCGCCACGTGCACCAGTCCCTCCGCGGCGGCGTGACGGATAGCGTCGGCACTGGGTGCATCGGGCCGATGCTCGGTCGCCTCGGAGAGGACGGCGGGCGGGATCAGCGTCCGTTCGAACAGCCTTGGGAGCAGATGCAGGAGATCGAGGCGGGCAAGCGCGAGCAGCTGGCTGGTATCAGCGACCGCGGTCAAGGCTCAGCCGTTCGCGCAGGAGGCCCACTGCTCTCTGATCACGGTCGTATTCGTCGCGATCGTAGATGACGACGGGGATGCCGAGGCTCCGAAGAAGGTCATGGAAATCGACCAGTGGGTACCCGGTAAGCTCAGCGGCGCGGCCAAGCGACACCTGCTCGGACGTGAAGAGGTGGACGGCAAGCGCGACGCGCACGCGCTCGGTTTCATCGAGCGAAGCAAGGACAGACTGCCCGAGCTGGTCGATGAGCTCTTGGGGGATCCCCACAATGACGTTGGCCATCGCCGGCCTCCTTCAATCAGGATACATGCGTTCGCGAGCCGGCTACCGCTGGGTCGGCTCCGTCACTGAGCTCCTCCTGGCGGAGGAACCGGAACAGCCCTCTTCCTTCGAGCGGCGCGCACCAGTAGTGCCAGAACGTCTGGTCCGGGCCGAGGAGCCCGACCGCGTACGACTGACCCGGTTCGCCGGAATGATCCTCCGGGTCGTGCTCCTCCCAGTGGTACGGGCGGTCGTACAGAGCGCCGCCGTGCTCAGAGCACGGCTCGCCGAAACCCGCTGCGAGGCGGTAATCCTGGCCGCCGGCGGGGCGCCGCTTTCCTGGAGCCGGTCCGAGGCGATGGCAGTCGCCGGACGCGCAGTGGACGCGTCCGGCAAGCAGGTGTACCCGTTGCCACCCCTCTCGTTCGGCGTCGACTTGCCATGCGGGCGGATGCGTTTCGAGCTGGTGCGACCGCAGGTGTGCGACGAGCAGGTCGGGCCCGCTGCTCCCGTACGGATGCAGGCGGAACCCTGACACCCACCCACACGAGCATCTCCCCACCATGCGCCGGGTGACCTTTCCACGCTTCACTTCATCCTCGTGGGCCGCGGTGATGATCCACC
>JADZEI010000012.1 GCA_020850615.1 Dehalococcoidia bacterium
CCAGGGCTGGAGCCTCACGCAGGGCGTGGTGGAGTGCCCCGCTGAGCCGGCCAACACCGGCGAGATCAGCGTCACCATCGACTCCAACTGGACGCACATCATCTGCCTCTACAACGAGTACGAGGCCGTCACCGGCACGGCCAACAACGTCATCGCCAAGTACGTGAACGGCGCGCTGGCGACCGAGGGCACGTTCAACTTCATCGCCACGTACGACGACCACGCCGGGATGCAGGCGATCGACGAGCCCTTCATGCTCGACAGCACGAACGGCTTCATGATCACCGGCTCCGAGCTCCAGGCCGGGTTCGATTACTCGTTCTCGGAAGTCGACATCGACGCCGATTGCTCGGACGAAGGCGATGTCTACCGGCTGCTCGGCTACTCGATGAGCACCGTAAGCCTGGAAGATGCCGCGTCGATGACGCCGGCGATGGTTTCGAGCTGGACAGATGTCCAGCAGGACCAGTACATCGTCGTCCACAATCAGCGGTGCGACTTCCAGGAAGTCCTGGGCTCGATCACCGTTGTGAAGCACGTGGGCGACGCCGACATGACGGACGCCGCGGGCGTCGACTTCGAGTTCACCATGACCGATGAGGACAACTTCTTCCTCGACGTCGACAGTGATGCTGATGCGTACACCAGCAGCCAGACCTTCATGGACCTGGAAGCGGGTCTCTACACCGTGGGCGAGCTCGTCAGCGGTGGCTGGGAGCTGGACCACGTGAGCTGCGACGGCGGCGCGAACCAGCGGCTCGCCCCGGTGGCGAACGCCGATGCGGTCGACATCAACCTCGGCGCTGGTGCGAACGTCACGTGCCACTTCTACAACGTCATGCCGGGCGGCGAAGAAGGCACCGGCACGATCCGCATCGTCAAGGAAGCGGACGGCGCGGACACCGAGATCTTCGGGTTCAACATCTTCTCCGAGCGGGGGGAGACCGATTTCAGCGAGGACTTCGACCTTGACCTGGATACGGCCAACAGCGATCGCGAAAGCTTCCGCATGATGACCGATCTCCCGGCCGGGGCGTACGAGGTCACCGAAGACGCCATGGCTGGCTGGGCCGTCGAAAGCGTGACCTGCACGCCGGCTGGAGTGAGCACGTGGGCGAGCGGTGTCCTGACGATCGAGCTGGAGGCGGATGCTGACGTGGTGTGCACGTTCATCAACCGCACCAGCGTGACCGGCACCGAGTTCCCGATCTTCGTGCCGCAGCCTTCGGAGAACCTGCCGGATACCGGTAGCGATAACGGGACCGACACCGGCACGGATTCCGGTAGCGACAACGGTTCGGACACGGGTTCGGATACCGGTACCGACACCGGGACGGACAACGGTTCGGACACCGGCACCGACACCGGGACGGACACGGGTGCCGACAACGGCAATGACAACGGCACGGGCGAGACGCCTGTGGCGAACAACGACGCTGTTGCTGGCGTGGAAGCGCCTGAGGGCGCGGGCGGGATGACCGGCAATGGCGCCACCAATAACGATGCCGTCGCCGGCGTCCAGGCCCCCGGGGCTCCCGACACCGGTAGCGGTTCGGCCCTGGGCGGGAGCAGGGACGGAATGCCGTTCATCATCGCCGGGCTCATCGCCATGATGGCCGGCCTGGCGTACTTCGGGGTGCGGCGGGCTTAAGCCCGGACGCTGCCCACAACTGGAAGAGCCCCGGCAATGCCGGGGCTCTTCCGTGTATGGCGACCGTCACCAGCTCAGGGGAACCGGTTGAACCAGAGGAGCGAGAGCGCGCCCGCGGCGATGACCAGGAGGACGCCGGCGCCAGCGAAGGCATAGCTGATGTCGCGTTCTTCGGAGTCGTAGCCGATGCGGGAGCCGAGGTCTTCGTAGACGCTCTCGAGCTCTTCGGCGCTCGGGGCGGAGAAGAAGCGAGCGCCGGTGCGGTCCGCGATCTCTTCAAGCGTCTCTTCGTCGGGCGGGACGCGGACGGTGCGAGTGCGGCCCTGGCCATCGGTGACCTCGGCGACGCCGTCTTCGGTGCCGAGGGCGATGGTGAAGACGGGCACCTGGAGCTCGACGGCCTCGTCGGCGGCGTCGAGGGGGTCGGTGGTGCCGGCGGTGTTGTAGCCATCGGAGAGAAGGACGACGACGAACGGTGTGTCCTCATCTTCGCGGGAGGGGGATGGCGTGGGTGTGGGGGTGGGGGTGCCGCCGACAGGGTCGAGCGGCTGGTCGCCGATGAGGGTGATGTCGAGGGCGTGGTCGAGGGCGTCGCCCATGGCGGTGCCGCCGTTGGCCTGGAGCCGTTCGAGCGCGGCACGGACTTCGTCGCGGTCGGCCGTGGGGAGGACGCGCGTCTGGACGCCGGTGGAGAAGGTGACGAGCGAGACGCGGAAGCCTTCGGGCAGCTCGTCGAGGAGGACGTTCGCGGCGTCCTGGGCGGCGGCGAGGCGGGTGGGCTCGACGTCCTCGGCGTTCATCGAACCGGAGACGTCCATGACGAGGATGACGGTCGCCTCCTCCTTCGGCACCTGGATGGAGGTGTGCGGGCGGGCGACGGCCAGGAGCAGGGTTGCGAGCGCGCCGAGGTAGAGCGCCGCGGGCAGGTGGCGCCGCCAGCCGGGCGTCGCTTCGACGACGTTGGCGAGGAGGTCCAGGTTCGTGAACCGGGCGGCGTATTTCGGGCGGCGCTGCTGGACGGCGTAGTAGGCGAGCAGGGCGAGCGGCACCAGCAGCAATAGCAGGAGCGCGAGGGGCCACGTAAAGCTCACCGCGACCCTCCTTTCGTGATGAGGAAGCCGGCAAAGGCCTGGAGCCAATCGCCGGCAGTGGAGAGGACGACGTGCTGCGCGCCGGCATCGCGCAGCCGCGCGGCGACGGCGGCGCGCTCGTCGGCGGCTGCGGCGGCGAACCGCTCGCGCAGGCGCTTGCGGCTGGTATCGACGCGGAGGCGGCGGCCCGTCTCGGGGTCCATGAGCCAGAGCTCGCCCACGTCGGGGAGCTCCTGTTCGCGCGGATCGCGGATTTCGACGGCGACGACGGTGTGCCGGGCGCAGAGCTCCAGGAGCTCGGCGCGGTAGTCGAAGGGACCGCGGAAGTCGGAGACGATGACCACGAGCTTCGAGAGCCGCGCGAGGCGGTTCACCCGGCCCAGTGCCTCGCCGAGCGAGGTGGCGTTACCGTCGGCGGGCGCGGGCTCTGCGCGGAGGGTGGTGAGCAGGGCGAGCATGCCGGCGCGGCCCTGGGCAGGGGGCACGGTCCGGGGCTTCGCGTCGCCGAAGGTGGCGATGCCGAGGTTGTTGCCGCGGCGGGTGGCGATGTGGCCCATCGCCAGGGCGACGCCTTCGGCCACGTCCCACTTCCGCCGGTCGGCGGTGCCGAAGGTCATCGAGGGCGAGGTATCGAACACGAGCCAGGTGGTGAGCACGCGCTCGGCGACGTGGACGCGGACGTGGGGTTCGCCGGTGCGCGCGGTAACGTTCCAGTCGATGAGGCGGACGTCGTCGCCGGGGGTGTATTCGCGGATCTGGGCGAGCTCGGTGCCGCGCCCGAGCGTCGAGGAGCGGTAGTCGCCCTGGAGCAGGGCGTTGACCCGCCGGGCGATGGTCACGTCCATGCGCCGGAGCAGGCCCTCGGGCATCGGCCCGGGGCCCGGCCGGTCCGGCGTGCGGACCACCGTCAGCGACGGTGCGGGCTGGCTCACGCGGTCGCCTCGCGGGCGAGCTCGAGGTGCGGCAGCGGGATGCGGGCGAGGATCCCGTCGAGGATCGTGTCCGAGGTGACGTTGTCGGCGAGCGCCTGGTAGGTCATCACCATGCGGTGGCGGAGCACGTCTTTGGCGAGGTCGTAGACGTCCTGGGGGAGCGCGTAGCGGCGGCCGCGGAGGAGCGCGAGCGCGCGGGCGCCGAGGACGAGGTTGATTGAACCGCGTGGGCTGGCGCCGAAGGCAATGTGGGCGGCGTGCTCGCGGAGGCCGTAGTTCGCGGGGTGGCGGGTGGCGTCGGTCAGGCGGATGGCGTACTCGGCGACGGTGCGGTCGACGTAGACCTCGCTGGTCTGCTTCTGGAAGGCGTGGAGCCGCTCGATCGGCAGCACTTCCTTGACCGCGACGGCCGGCGAGAGGGAGCGCTGGACGACGGTGAGCTCCTCGGCCATCTGCGGGTAGTCGACGATCACCTTCATCATGAAGCGGTCGACCTGGGCCTCGGGGAGAGCGTAGGTGCCTTCGGACTCGATCGGGTTCTGGGTCGCCATCACGAGGAAGGGGTCGGGCACCTTGAAGGTCTGGGCGCCGATGGTGACCTGGTGCTCCTGCATGACTTCG
The DNA here is from genome assembly GCA_020850615.1 of Dehalococcoidia bacterium. Lineage (GTDB taxonomy): Bacteria > Chloroflexota > Dehalococcoidia > Tepidiformales > Tepidiformaceae > JADZEI01. The sequence continues at coordinate 4,296 of JADZEI010000012.1, forward strand.
AGGAGGGCCGACTGCACCTTCGCCGGGGCACGGTTGATCTCGTCGGCGAGGAGGATGTTCGCGAAGACGGGACCGAGCTCGACGTCGAACTGGTGGCGGTCCGGGCGGTAGATGCGGGTGCCGACGAGGTCGGCGGGGACGAGGTCGGGGGTGAACTGGATGCGGGCGAAGGTGCCGCCGAGGGCCTCGGCCACGGTCTTGACGGTGAGCGTCTTGGCCAGGCCGGGGACGCCTTCGATGAGGAGGTGGCCGCCGGCGAGCAGCGCGACGAGCACGCGTTCGAGCATGGCTTCCTGCCCGACGATGACGCGCTTGATTTCGAACATCGCCGCTTCAAAGACGTGGTTGGCTTCCGTCACATCGAGCGGCGTCTGTCGGTCTTCCATACGGGGTGTGGCCTCCGGTAGTGGGCGTTTCGTGGCCCTGTGGCGCTCACGTTCGCCAACGGGCTGACAAACCACGGTAAAAGGGCGGCGTTCGCCGTGGTCTACGTCGATCGAGTGTAGCGCCAAATGTGGGTTGCGATGTCGGCCGGGCGGCCGGTCAGGGCGCGGGCGCGGACAGCGCGTCGAGGCCGTACTCGGCAGCGAGGAGCTCGTAGCTGCCCTTCCGGGCGGCGAAGCTATGGGTGATGGTCACGACCATGATCTCGTCGACGGCGTAGGCGGCGGCGATGGCGTCGAGGCGGTCGCGGACGGTGCCCGGGCTGCCGTAGAGGGAGTTGCGGCGCATGAAGGCGAGGTAATCTAGCTCGGCCTCTGTGTACTCCTGGGCCATGGCCTCTTCGGGCGAGAGGATGCCGCCGCGGGCGCCGCGTCCGGCGCTGATCCGCCAGGCCCAGCGGCTCCAGGAGTGGTACTCAGCCTCCTCGTCCGTGTCGGCGACGGTGGCGGAGACGGCGACCATCGCGAGCGGCGCGTCGAGCACGGGCGAGGGGCGGAAACGCTCGCGGTAGCGCGCGACGATGCGGTCGCCGCCTTCGGGCTGGATGAAGTGGGCGAAGCAGAACGCCCAGCCGAGGTCCGCGGCGTGCATGGCGCTGGCGGCGCTGGACCCGAGGAGCCAGAGCGCGGGCATGGTGTCGCCATCCGGCATGGCGCGGATGCCGTGGAACGGGTGCCCCGGCGGGATGTCGCCGCGGAGGAAGCCGTAGAGGTCCATGAGCTGGTCGGGGTACTGTTCGAGGCCGGGCTGGATGGTGCCGTTGGCGAGGGCGCCGGCCGTCTTCGTGTCCGAACCCGGGGCGCGACCAACGCCGAGGTCGATGCGGCCGGGGTAGAGCGCTTCGAGCATGCGGAACTGCTCGGCGACCTTGAGCGGCGCGTAGTGCGTGAGCATGACGCCGCCGGAACCGACGCGCATGTGCTCCGTACGCGCGGCGACCTGCCCGATGAGGATCTCCGGGCTGGCGGAGGCGAGCCCGCCAGAGCTGTGGTGCTCGGCGATCCAGTAGCGGCGGTAGCCGAGCCGATCGCAGAGCTCGGCGAGCTCGATCGATTCGCGCAGGGCCTGCGCCGCCGTGCCGCCGCTCCGGATTGGCGACTGGTCGAGGACGCTGAGGGCGACCATCAGGTGAGGACGCCCGCCACGGCGTAGTCCACGACCTCGTCCTCGGTCAGTCCGAGGACCTCGCTGAGGACGCGGTCGGTATCCTGGCCGAGCAGCGGGGCGGCGTTGCGGAGGCGGCCGGGCGTCGCGGAGAAGCGGGTCACGAGGCCATCGTACGGCGTTGGGCCCATCTCGCCGTGTTCGAGGGTGACGAAGAAGTCGCGGTGGGCGAGCTGGGCGTCGTCGTAGAGGTCCGTGGGGCGCATGACGGCGTAGGCGGGGACGCCCGCGGCGAGGAGCTGGTCCGCGGCTTCGAACGCGTCGCGGGGGGCGCACCAGGCGCGGAGCTGGTCCTCGATGGCCTGTTTGGCTTCGATGCGGGCGCCGAGCGCGTCGAACCGGGCGTCGTCGAAGCCCTGGAGGCCGGCGGCGGCGCGGAGGGCGTGCCACTGGGCCGGCGTCTCGCAGGCGATGGCGACGTAGCGTTCGAGACCCTCGCAGGCGAAGGCGCCGTGGGGGCAGGCGTAGAGCGAATTGTGCCCCGACGGCGGCGCGGCGCGCCCGTTGACCGTGTAGTCGAGCACGAGCGGCTCGACGAAATGGATGCCGGCCTCGGTCTGGGAGAGGTCGATGTGCTGGCCCTCGCCGGTCTTCTGCCGGTGGAGCAGGGCCGACGTGAGCGCGGCGACGCCGAAGCGGGGGTTGATGAAGTCGGTGTAGGCGCCCCAGGGGCCGGTGGTGTGGCGGTCGGGCCAGCCGGTTATGTGGTGCAGGCCGGCGAGGGCAGCGCCCTGCCCGCCGAACCCGCCGTAGGTGCGCTCGGGGCCGGTCTGGCCGCGGAGGCAGGTGCTGAGCATGACGAGCGAGGGGTTCACGTCGCGGAGGTGGGCGTAGTCGAGATCCCACTTCGCCATCGTGCCCGGCGTGAAGCTTTCGACCGCGACATCGGCCCACGCGACGAGCCGGCGGGCGAGCTCCTGGCCCTTCTCCTGCGAGAGGTCGAGCGCCATGCCGAGCTTCGAGCTGTTGAAGTTGGCCATGAACTGGGAGCGGTTGACGCCAGGGAGCGTGTCCTTAAAGGGAGGCAGCAGGCGGAGCACGTCCGGGCGCGTCATCGATTCGATGTGGACGACCGTGGCGCCGTGGTCGGCGAAGTGCTTGCTGATGATGGGCCCGACGCCAACCCAGGCGAAGTCGGCGATCTTGAGGCCGTCGAAGCAGGGGCGGCGGTCGCCGGAGCCGTGGAGCTGCGGCGCGGGGCGGACCAGCGCGGCCGCGTCGCCGGCATCGCCGAGCGCGGGGGCGGGGCGATCCATGACGAGCGGTGTCTTCGAGAGCCGTGCGAAGGGGCCGGGGTGGGTGCGTCCGCCCACTTCGGTCCAGTAGTCGCGCGCGGCGAGGTGGGGGTCGACCAGCAGGTCGGCGATGTTGTAGATGGCGCCGAGGAGGATGCCGTGCTCGGCGGAGAACGCCTGGGCCTCGGTCTTCTTGCGGGTCAGGAAGAAGGCGGCGATGGCTTCGAGGCAGGCCTTGAGGTCGGCGACATCGAGGCGGCCCTCGGTGACCTCGAGGATCCAGTCGGCCCAGTTGCGCCCGGCGAGGGCGGCGGGCATCGCACCTTCGCGTTCGGCCCAGCGGGCGACGGTGTCGAGCGTGCGCGGGCCGATGCCGGGCAGGGAGATGGTGAAGTTGATCAGCCCGTCCTGGCACTGCCAGAGGCGGGGGAGCTGCAGCCCGGGGAAGAGCTGGGGCGCGGGCAGGTTGCGCTGTTCGCAGTAGCCGGGCGGGTTGCCGCCGGTGTTCTTCGGGTAGCCGGTCGCGTTCATCAGCGTCCAGACCATGGCCGCCTGCATCGAGACATCGAGGTACTGGCCGAGCCCGGAGCTGGAGCGCTCGTGGAGGGCGACGATGGCGTCGGCCGCGGCCTGCGCGCCGGCGTGGAACGACGCCTGGGGGTAGCCGACGGGCACGGGCGGGCGGTCGCCATCGCCCTGGAGGCTGAGCAACCCGCCCGCCGCTTCGAGTGTGAGGTCGGTCGCGGGGGCGTGGGCACGGGGGCCGTCCTGTCCGAAGGGCGTGACGCTGACGTAGACGAGCGTGGGATTCAGGGCAGCCACATCTTCGTAGCCAAGGCCGAGGCCGGCCAGGTACCCGGGGTCGAAGGACTCGACGAAGATGTCGGCGCCGGCGAGGAGCTCGCGGAGCGTGGCGCGGCCGGCTTCCTCCGCGATGTCGAGCACGACGCTGCGCTTGCCCATGGCGACGGTCGCCCAGTAGAGCGAGGCTTCTGGGTCGCCTTCGCGGCCGTGTTCGAAGGGCGCCATGGTGCGGGCGGCGGCGCCACCCGGCGGTTCGACCTTGACCACATCGGCTCCGAGGTCCGCGAGGACGCGGCCGGCGAGCTCGGCGCGGGGTGTCGCGATATCGATGACCCGGATGCCTTCGAGCGGGCCGCGCGGGGACATCCCCGGCTGCCAGGTTTTCGCGTCTGCCATGCTTCCCCTCCGTGGGGCGGAAGTCTGGCAGGAATCGGCGCGCGGGGCAAAGGCGGGGCGAGTCGCTACAATTCGCGCGACGCAGGAGGCCGGCATGGACATCGGGCTGATGGTCGAAGGGCAAAACGGGCTGACGTGGGAGCGGTGGCGGCACATCCTCCAGCTGGCGGAGCGGCTCGGGTTCCCGACGGTGTTCCGTTCGGACCACTACTTCATCGGGCAGCAGCAGGACTCGCTGGACGCGTACCTGTCGTTCGTGATGGCGGCGAGCGAGACGAGCTCCATCCGGTTCGGGCCGCTGGTCTCGCCGGTGACGTTCCGCAGCCCGGTGGACGTGGCGCGGATGGCGGCCCAGGTCGACGTGCTCAGTGGCGGGCGGTTCGTGATGGGGATGGGCGCCGGGTGGAACGAACCCGAGCACGTGGCGTACGGCATTCCCTTCCCGCCGGTGCGGGAGCGGTTCGACCGGCTGGAGGAGGCGATCCACGTGGCGAAGGCGCTGTGGGAGCCGGGGCCCGCGACGTACGAGGGGCGGTACTACCGGCTCGACGGCGCGGAATGCCTGCCGAAGCCGAGCTCGCCCGGGCGGCCGCCGATCCTCATCGGCGGGGGCGGCGAAAAGCGGACGCTGAAGCTGGTGGCGAAGTACGCGGACGAGTGGAACTGCGTGAACCTCTCGCCGGATGCGTACGCGGCGAAGGTGGCGGTGCTCGAACGGCACTGCGAGGCGGAGGGCCGCGACCCGGCGACGATCCGGCGGTCGATGATGGCATTCGGGATCGTCGGACCGACCGAGCGGGACCTGGACCATGCCACGGCGGTGTTGCAGGGCATGTTCGCGCGGCCGGGCGCGGCGGCTGCCTCGCCGGCCGAGTTCCGCGAGGGCCTGCGCGCGCGCGGCATGCTCGTGGGGACGACGGACCAGGTGGTGGACACGCTCGGGCAGCTGGCCGGGCACGGGCTCCAGGAGGTGCAGTTCCAGCACTTCAACTTCGACGACGACGCGGTACCGGAGTACCTGGCGGCGGAGGTCGCGCCGCGGGTGCGGGGGGTGTGAGGGGGATCAGTTATCTCGCCGGGGCCAGTTTCGCTTTAAACGAATCTACGGACAGCCCATTGAGTTCGTGGTGATCCGGGTTTCCCTCGAACGTGCGGATGGTGCCGTTCGTCACCCAGTACAGTCCGCGAAATGGCAGAATCGAGTATGCGGGGGAATCATCCCGGTCCAGCGCTGGTTCGCGAATGAGGAGGAGGATCACGCGCTCACCTTGCATTAGAAGCGGCACGGCCTCGGGCTCGACCAACACGAATCGTCCCTCTGCCTCGTGCCACTCCAGACCGCCAGATTGGACGATGCGTATGGACTTCTGTTCGTCTCCGATAAGCGTCTCGTTCGGCTCGATGGTGGCCTGACTCAGATCGACAACAGAACCTATTGAGACCGATGCCACTGTAGCGTCTACTACGAACTCAGCTTCTTTGGCGGCATCTTCCAACGACGGAGAGATGGTCCCGTATGAAACGAGCATTGGGACTCTCTCCAGAGTCGCAAGGTCAGACCCGCTTGATAGGAACTCCGCTGCTTTGGCCCGTTGCATGGCATCGGACTTCGCGCTGAGCTCTGCGTGCTTCGCCATCCGTTCCGCATCGATCAGACCGGCGTCGGGGTCCTGGACATCGGCCGAGGATCGATCCATAGCAGCCAGGTAACCAACAACGACCAGACCGACGACGGAAGCGAGCAAAACGAGGTGCCGGATCGTGATCGCGGGCATCGCATTCGTCCTCGCCGCCATCATGAAACCGGCACCGGCGTTGTCAACACGGGTCTGAGCATGGGCGTAGCCAGACGGCCGGTGCACCATCGCGCCGGCCGCCCGGGGGTGTGGTTACTGGAGCTTGAAGCGGGAAACGGCGAGGCGGAGGGATTGGGCGTGCTGCTTCATCTGGCCGGCGGTGCCTGCGAGCTGTTCGGCCTGGGCGGCGAGCTCCTCGGTCGAGGCGGAGACCTCTTCGGCGGAGGCGGAGGTGGTCTCTGAGGTCATCGAGACCTGGCGGATGGCGTCGTTCACGCGGCTCGTGCCCTGGGCGATCTCGCCGGCGCCGCTGGCTGATTGGACGGCGAAGGCGGCGCTGTTGCCGGCGCCCGACTATGTCGGGGGAGCGACTCTTTCGGATCTTCACACTGCGGACGGGGGAGCTCGGGAGGGGGTTCCGCGGGGCCATTCGGGGCAGGGCGGCAGCTGGCGGGGGCGCGGGCATGCCGGTCGCGCCTGCGGTAGACTCCGCGGCGAAAGCAGAACCCGCCGCGAGCCGGGCGGCGCGCGGCGGCACCACGAGGAGGACAGCGGTCCATGACTGCTCCGAAGGAAAAAGAGATCGGCCTGCCGGTCCACGAGTCGTACGCGCCGCCGGCGCGGCCGCGGGAAGGCGCGCTCGTGCAGTCGCGCGAGCAGTACCAGGCGCTCTATGACCGCAGCATCGCCGACCGGGACGGCTTCTGGACGGAGATGGCGAACGAGTTTGTCGACTGGATCGCGCCGTTCGGGACGGTGTGCGAGGAGGACCTGCCCGCGGGCAACATCAAGTGGTTCCTCGGCGGCAAGCTCAACGTCTCGGCGAACTGCCTGGACCGGCATGTGCGGACGCAGCCGGACAAGGTGGCGCTCACCTGGGAGGGCGACGAGCCGGGCGAGAACCGCAGCGTGACGTACCGGGAGCTGTACGAGGAGACGTGCCAGCTGGCGAACGAACTGCGGGCGCGCGGCATCAAGAAGGGCGACCGGATCGCCATCTATATGGGCATGACGCCCGAGCTCGCCGTGGCGATGCTCGCCTGCGCGCGCATCGGCGCGGTGCATTCGGTCATCTTCGGCGGGTTCAGCCCGCGTTCGATCCGGGACCGGATCGACGACTCGGCGTGCCGGGCGATCATCACGCAGGACGAGGGGCGCCGCGGCGGTCGCGCGGTCGGGCTGAAGGCGAACGTGGACGAGGCGCTGAGCGCGCCGGGCCACACGATCGAATTCACGATCGTGTACCACCGGCAGGGTGCGGGCGCGGTGAACATGGTCGAAGGCCGGGACGCGTGGTGGCACGAGGTGGTGCCGAAGCAGCCGGCAAGCTGCGAGCCCGAGGTGATGGACGCGGAGGACCCGCTCTTCATCCTCTATACGAGCGGTTCGACCGGGAAGCCGAAGGGCGTGCTCCACACGCAGGCAGGCTACCTGCTCTACACGATGGTCACGCACAAGTACGTATTCGACCTTCGCCCGGACGACATCTACTGCTGCGCGGCGGACGTGGGCTGGATCACGGGGCACAGCTACATCGTCTATGGGCCGCTGGGCAACGGCGCGACGAGCGTGATGTTCGAATCAATCCCGAGCTACCCGGATTCGGGGCGCTACTGGGACATGGTCGACCGGCTGGGGATCACGCAGCTCTACACCGCGCCGACGGCGATCCGGGCGATCGCGCGCGACGGCGACGAGCCGGTGAAGCGCTACAAGCGCACGTCGCTGCGCATCCTGGGGTCGGTGGGCGAGCCGATTAACCCAGAGGCGTGGCGGTGGTACTACCGGGTGGTGGGCGAAGAGCGCTGCGCGGTGGTGGACACGTACTGGCAGACGGAAACGGGCGGGCACATGATCACGGGCCTGCCGGGCGCTATCGACATGAAGCCCGGGTCGGGTTCGCTGCCGTTCTTCGGCGTGCAGCCGTGCGTGGTCGACGAGGTGGGCGAGGAGTTGCAGGGCAACGATGTGACGGGGCGGCTCTGCATGAAGGCGTCGTGGCCGGGGATGATGCGGACGGTGTACGGCGACCACGAGCGGTTCATCCAGACGTACCTGAGCACGTACGAAGGCAAGTACTTCACGGGCGACGGCTGCCACCGCGACAAGGACGGGTACTACTGGATCACGGGCCGGGTGGACGACGTGCTAAACGTCGCCGGGCACCGCCTGGGCACGGCCGAAATCGAGGGCGCGCTCGTGCAGCACAGCGCGGTCGCGGAGGCGGCGGTGGTGGGCTTCCCGCACGACGTGAAGGGCACGGGCATCTACGCGTACGTGCTCCTGAACGCGGGCGAGACGGCCTCGCCGGAGCTGGCGAAGTCGCTCAAGGAGATCGTGCGGCACGAGATCAGCCCGATCGCGACGCCGGACCGGATCCAGTTCGTGGAGGGGCTGCCGAAGACGCGGTCCGGGAAGATCATGCGGCGCATCCTGCGGAAGATCGCGGAGGGCGAGCCGGAGAACGTGGGCGACGTGACGACGCTTGCGGAGCCGGCGGTGGTGGAGGCGATCATCACGGGGAGCGCGAACGCGCACCAGTAACGGGGGGCAGGGGACGGCCATCCGACCGTCCCCTGTGAGGTGTACACTGACTCACATGACTACCGCCCATCAGCTCGATGCCGGGAACGACGGCATCCGCGAGTACACCTGCGACGAGGGCGAGGCGCTCCTCGATGCCCGCGCGCGGCAGCTGCTGGGCATCTCGGGCCCGGAGTTCAGGCGCCGCTGGGCAGCCGGCGAGTACGACGGGCAGGAGGAGCGCGACGAGGTCTGGCAGGTGGCGTTCCTGCTCGGCGGGGCGTTCAAGCGGACGTGAACCAGGGCGAGCTGCGAGCGGCCGCGCGGAGGAGGGCTGCGCAAGTCCACCGTGTCCTGTCGCTGGTCACCGACGAGTGGGTGCGCTGGCAGGCGACATCCGACCCGGGCGGCGCCTGGCTCGAACTGCCCGGAGAGCGGCGCATCGGGACATCGGGCCGTCCGATTGCGTTGTCGGTCCAGGAGACCCTGTCTCCCTCCAGCGGCGCGCTCGTGGTCTTCGCGGCGCGCTACACGATCGTGGACTTCGAGACGAGACGCGAGATCTTCGCCTACCACAGACACCCTCCGCGCCTCGACCGGATGCACTTGCACGTCGGCTCCGGGGCAGGGCAGCTAATCGCGGCACTGCACCGTGCACATCTACCGGCGGGCGATGTGTCGTTGCCGGACATCATCGAGGTACTGGTGGAGGACTTCGGTGTGCGGCCGCTGCGCGCGGACTGGCAGGCGGTGCTTCGCAGGCCATAGCGGCCGGGTGGCCGTCCCCGGGGGCGGGCGCGAGCGGCTACGATGATCTCGGGGCGTGTGCGCCCGGGGGTGTCGCCGTGAAGGTCGTGCAGTTCGTAGCTGAGTCGTTGGGAGATGCGTCGTACCTGGTGATCGATGGGCCGGTGGCGGCGGCGATCGACCCGCAGCGCGATGTGCGGCCGTTCCTGCGCGCGGCGGAGGAGCACGGCGCGGCGATCCAATACGTCTTCGAGACACACGTGCACAACGACTACCTGTCCGGGGGCCGGGAGCTGGCGGAACGGGGCGCGCAGGTGGTCGTGCCCGCGAAGTCGGGGATCGCGTTCCCGCACATCGAGCTGGCGGACGGCGGGGTCATCGAGGTTGGCGGCGCACGGATCGGGGCGGTGGCGGCGCCGGGCCACACCTACGAGCACACGGCCTACCTGCTGCGGGACGCGGGCGGAGCGGCGACGGCGGCGTTCACGGGCGGGTCGCTACTGATGGCCGCGGCGGGGCGGAGCGACCTGCTGGGGCCCGCCGACACGGAGGAGCTGACGCGGCTGCAGTGGGAGACGGCGCACCGGCTGGCGGCGCTGCTGCCGCCCGCGGCCCAGGTGTACCCGACGCACGGCGCAGGGTCCTTCTGCAGCAGCACGGGCATCGGCGGGGACCGCTGCGGGCCGCTCGCGACGGAGCTGGGGCGGAACCCGGCGCTGGCGAGTGATTCGTTCGAGACGTTCCGACGGCTGCACCTCGCGGAGCGGGCGCCCATCCCGGGCTACTACCAGTACATGGCGCCGATCAACCGTTCGGGGCCGAAGGTGTATGGCGAGCCGCCGCGACCCGCGCACCTTTCGCCCGGCGATATGGCCGGACTGCTCCGCGACGGCGTGCACGTGGTGGACGTGCGGTCGCGCAAGGACTTCGCGGCCGGGTTCATCCCGGGGAGCCTCGACATCGAGGAATCGAACTCATTGCTGGCGTACGTGGGCTGGCTGGTGCCGTTCAACGCGCCGGTTGCGCTCATCGCCTACGACGCGGCCCAGGCGGAGCGGGTGACGGCGGACCTCTTCCGCATCGGCTACGAGGACGTGCGCGGCTACCTGGCGTTCGCCGATTGGGGGCGCGAAACGGAGCAGCTGCCGGTCGTGGGCGTGCAGCAGGCGATCTCGCTCTGGCGGTCGGGGGACATGGCGACGGTCGACGTGCGCTTCGCCTACGAGCAGGAGGCGCGGCCACTCCCCGGCGCGCTGCAGCGGCCGGTCGACCAGCTCCCGGAATGGGAAGCCACGGTGCCGGCGGGGCCGCTGCTGGTGGTGTGCGCGTCCGGCCAGCGGGCGACGATGGCAGCGAGCGTGCTCCGCCGCGCGGGCCACGAGGCGATCGCGCTGGCGGAAGGGGGCGCGGAGGACCTGCTGGGCGCGTAGGCGGCCGGGCGCGCACCCTCACCCATCTCCCCTCTCCCGGAGGGAGAGGGGAGATGAGGCGTGCCCCGGTGTGTAACGAATCATCCACCGGAGGGCGATGCCGAGCGGTTGTGCGGCGGCCGTTTGTGCAGGTGAGGCCTGCTGGCCCCGGGGGCGGAACATGCGCTCGACGAAGCGGTTCCCTGGTTTCCTGCTGACCCTGGTTGTGACGATGTGGCTGACCACCGGCTGCGATGCTGCCGCGCCTCCTGCGGCGGCCGCGATCGAAGCAGCTGCCGGGAACGCGGAGGACGCGAAATCGGCCCGCGTCGAGGTAGTGAGCAGGGTGATGCTCGAAGGCGAGGTCGAATGGGAGGACCGGGTTTCCGGCGTGATCGACTTCGACGCTCAAACGTCCCATGTATTCGTGGACGGCGGGAGCTACGAGTGGGAACAAATCACGGTCGCCGGGAAGACGTACACCCGCGACGCGGGCCAGACTACCTGGTACGTCGACGAGTACGACAGCGATACTCCATTCGGAGGCGCGAGTTGGGACGCTGACCCGGAAGAACTGCTCGCGGCCTGGCTCGATGTCGACGCCGACGAGTTCGAGCAAGTCGGCACCGAGACAGTGCGCGGTGTGGAAGCGACGCGGTACCAGGCGACCGTGGAGGGCGATGACGACGAACCGGAAAGCACCTTCGAGGCGTGGATCGACGCAGAAGGCCGGCCCGTCAAGCTCACTCAAGCGGGAACCATGACCCTGGACGGCGAGAAGCTGGAGATCTTCTTTTCCATGGAGCTCTTCGATTACGGGACCGAGGTAGACATCGAAGCGCCGCCGGATGACGAGGTGGTCGAGGCGCCGGAGGTGGAACTGGACCCCGACGACTTCGACCTGGATGACCCGTTCGGGGACGCGGAATGCTGGGGCGAGCGGATCGAGGCGTGCGTCGAGCCGAACCCGGAGCTCGCTGCGCTGGCGCAGGACCCCGCGCTCTGCCAGGGCGAAACCGCGCGGGTGTGCCTCGTCCCGGTGGGCAACGTGCGGAAGGACGTGGTCGAAGCCATCGTCGCGTTTCACCGGGATACGGCCGGCATCGAGGTAGTGGTGCTGCCGTCGCTGCCGGTGCCCTCGGCCGGGATCCGGACCGAGACCTCCCAGGTGACCGAGAACTCCATCTACAACTCGGTGCGGATGGCGTACGGCGTGATGGACGACACCCCGAGCACGTACATCGCGATCACGCCGATCGACATTGTCCCGGAGGACGACCAGTACTTCTGGATGTTCGGGGCGCGCATGGGTGCCGGGCCGTTCGGGAACAACCACGGCGTCTTCTCGTACTTCCGGATGGCGAACGTGGAACCATACAGCCGGGCGCCGCTCACGGACGAGCTGCTGTACGAGCGGGTGGCAAAGTACGCGGCCCGGTATACGGCCATCCTGCACCTGGACTACCCGTATACGGAGGACAACTCCTACCTCAACTACTTCGAGATGTACGGGTTCAGCGACCTCGACAGCATGGGCACGACGTGGCCGTCCGGGCCGGTCCCGTGCCGTGGCGAAGGCCCGATTATCTGCATCGTGCCCGACAATGACTGGGACAATCCGCGGTTCCAATCCGACTTCGAGGCGGTGGTCGCGCGCATCGATGCCGAGCTGTCCGTCCGCGTCGAGGTCCGCACGTCGACGTCGTACTACCCGAGCAAGGACTCCTGGAGCATCGAATTCCACTCCGACCTGTCGCGAATGATGCGCGGGTACCTCCAGCAGCCGGGCGTCACGGTCATCGGGGTCACCGACGACGCGTTCTCGCAGGACCGGTCGGTGCCGCCGCACATCGATGCTGCCTGGCCCGAGGAGCGCATCGGCGTGGTATCGGCGCACGGCGCGGGCAAGCCCGGCACGGAGGAGCACCGGGAGCGGCTGTACCGGCTGATCATCCGCGGGATCACCCGGACGCACTACGGGATATCGCTCTCGCAGAACGGGAGCAGCATCCTCTCGGACGCCATTACGACGCCGGCGGAGCTCGACGGGCGGGGGATGCCCGAGCTGCCCTGAGCGGGCGGGGCTAGGCGCGGCGGAATTCGAGGAGGGACCAGTCGCGTTCGTAGCGGAGGGCTTCGAGCGCGAAGCCGCCGGGTTCGATGGCGGCGCGGACGCGGGGGACGTCGACCGCGAGGATGCCGCTGAGGATGAGCGCACCGCCGGGGCGGACGACTCCCGGGAAGACGCCGGCGAGCCCGATGTTCGCGTCGGTACTGATGTTCGCGACGGTGACGTCGTAGGCGCCGGTGGTGCCGGGTTCGAGGCGGCCGGCGCGCACGGAGATGCGGTCGAGGGCGCCGTTGTCGCGGCAGTTCGCCGTAGCTACCTCGGCGGCGATGGGATCGATGTCGATGGCTTCGACGTGGGCGGCGCCGAGGAGGACGGCGCCGATCGCCAGCACGCCGGAGCCGGTTCCGACATCGAGCACCGTGTTGCCGGGGCGGATGTGCGATTCGAGCGCGGCCAGGCAGAGGCGGGTGGTCTCGTGGTGACCGGTGCCGAAGGCTTGCCCGGGGTCGAGGCGGATGGCGAGTTGCCCCGCGGCGGGCTGGTGATCGATCCAGGAGGGCACGATGATCAGGTGCCCGCCGGTGTCGACGACGCCGAAGAACTCGCGCCAGCTCACGGCCCAGTCCTGCTCGTAGATCGGCTTCGCGATGAGCTCGACGGCGGGGAACGACTCCTGCATGGCGCGGCGGAGGTCCTCGGTGAGGACGGCGCCGAGCTCGCTGCTGGGGAGGTAGGCGCGGACGAGGACCGGGTCGCCTTCGCGCACGCGGAAGCCGCGCTCGGGGCCGAGGATGTCGACCGGCTCCTCGACCGTGACGCCGCCGGGCGCGACGTCGCGCATGATCGCGGCGACCGCATCGGCGTCGGCGGGTGCGACGCGGGCGGTGATTTCGAACCAGAGCATGGAGGGAGGGTAGCAGGGGCGTGCGATACGGTCGGGACGGGGCGCGATCGCTCGTGTCTACGTTTTACACACCATTTGCAGGGCGGGGGTGGGGGCCTTACGGGGGCTGGGCATACTCACGGCACGGCAAGCGGACGACGGCCCCGCTTGCCCGACACCCCCGTAGCAGGGAAGCCGGGGCCCTGGCGGCACCAACCCCGACCCGGGCGACCGGGTGGCGCCGCCGGGGCCTCCGGCGCATACTGGACATTCCGGCCACCCCGGGGGTAGCTCGCAAACGCATGGCGCAAAAGATCCTCCTCGTCGACGACGAACAGAACATCCGGGACCTCGCGTCCCTCTACCTGCAGAAGGAAGGCTTCGCTGTGGAGTCGGCCTCGAACGGGGTGGAGGCGATCGAACGGTTCAAGGATGTGCAGCCGGCGATGGTCGTGCTGGACGTGATGATGCCCGGCATGGATGGCTTCGAGGTGTGCCGCGAACTGCGGCGGGAGCACGATGTCCCGATCCTGATGCTGACGGCGCGGAACGACGACATCGACAAGATCGTCGGGCTGGAGCTGGGCGCGGACGACTACATGACGAAGCCGTTCAACCCGCGGGAGCTGGTGGCGCGGGTAAAGGCGATCCTGCGCCGGGCGGAGGGCGGGCGGCGCCCTCAGAACGTGATCACGGTGGCGAACCTGAGCGTGGACAAGGCGCGTCGCGAAGCGCGCGTGGGCGAAGAGCTGCTGACGTTGCGGACCAAGGAGTTCGACCTCCTGATCGCGTTCGTGGAGAATCCGGGTATCGCGCTCACACGGGACCAGTTGCTGGAAGGCGTGTGGGGGTACGATTACGCTGGGGAGACGCGCACCGTTGACGTCCATGTGCAGCACCTCCGCGCCAAGCTCCAGGATGCGCACGTGGCGATCGAGACGCTGCGGGGCGTGGGGTACAAGCTCGTCGAAGCCCGCCCCTGAGCGAGGGGGGCGATAGTGGGCACGCTCCAATCTCGGCTGTTCCTGACGTACTTCGTGATCATCGGCGTCACGCTGGGGCTCACGGCGCTGAGCCTCTTCCTGCTGCTCGGCGGGTACCGTGAGGCGATTTCGTACGGCAACCTCGAGGACCTGGCGACGCTGATCAACCAGCAGGCGCTGGCCGAAGTCGACCCGGAGGCGGCGGACGGGCAGGCGGGGAGCCAGGACGAGCTGCTGACGCGGCTCAGCGGCTTCCTGAACCAGCGCGACGCGACGGCGGGGGCGACCGACATCGCGGTGGCGGTGACGAACGCGACGGGCACGGTGGTCGCGCGCGCCGGGATCTACGACATCGAAGGCGTGGTCATTGATGAGCTGACGGAGACCGCGAGCGAGAGCGGCCCGCAGCGCTGCCGGATGGGCATCAACGGCGGCGGGGAGCTGCTCTGCGTGAGCATCCCGATTTCGCCGCAGGTGGTGGACCAGTACGAGGGCACGGAGGCCGCGGCGATCGTCGTGGCGCAGCCGGCGGCGGGGCTCGGGGAGGTGTTCGGCGACCTGATGCCGCGGCTGCTCTTCTCCGGGATCATCGGGGTGGTTGCGGCGCTGGTGCTCGGGTTCCTGCTCTCGCAGAGCGTGGCGGCGCCGCTTCGGAACATCGCCCGGGCGGCACGGAGCGTGGCGCGCGGGAACTACCGGCAGCGCGTACCGGCGACGGGCCCGCGCGAGGTGCGCGACCTGGCGACGAACTTCAACCGGATGACGGAAGAGGTCCAGCGGTCGCAGCAGACGCTGCGGGACTTCCTCGCGAACATCTCGCACGAGCTGAAGACGCCGCTGACCTCGATCCGGGGCTTCGGTACGGCGATCGCGGACGGGACCATCGACGACCCGGCGGGGATCACGCGGTCGGCGACGATCATCTGCGACGAGTCGAACCGGGTCCTGCGGCTGGTGGAGGAACTGCTCGACCTCTCGCGCATCGAAAGCGGCCAGGTTTCGATGCGGCAGGAGGACGTGGACCTGACGGAGCTGCTGGAGCACGTGCATGAGGTATTCGCCCTTCGCAGCGAGGAGAACGGCGTGGCGGTCGAGGTGGAGAGCGTCGGGAACACGCGCATCCGGGGGGACTACGACCGGCTCGAGCAGGTGCTGAACAACCTGCTGGACAACGCGCTGCGGCACACGCCGCGCGGCGGCACGGTGCGCGTGCAGTCGCGGGAGGTGCAACAGGGGCTGGTGCAGGTGGCGGTGACGGACAACGGCCCGGGCATCCCCCAGGACGACATCCCGCACCTGTTCGAGCGGTTCTATCGCGCCAACGGGACGGGCACGAAGCCCGCGAAGGGCTACGGGCTGGGCCTCGCCATCACCCGGGAGATCGTGCGCGCGCACGGCGGCGACATCTGGGTGACGAGCGAGTCGGGCCGGGGCACGTCGTTCGTGTTCACGCTGCCGGACAGCGGGCTGCCCGCGCGGACAGCCGGCGGCTCGACAACCAGACGCCGAAGGGCCCGGCAGCGAGCCGGGCGCCTGCGGCGGAACGGGAGCTGAGGGCCGCGGGGGAGATTACGCGGCACAGGCCAGCTCGATGGCGGCCGCATCTTCGGCGGCGGGGCGGTGGTGCACCTCGGCGGCGCGGGTGACGAAGGCGATGAGCATCGCGATGCCGGCGACGAGCCGCGTGGCGGCGAGCGGTGCGCCGTCGACACCGGCGAGCGTGGCCGCGGCGAGGGTGGCGCCGGCGGCGAGTGCCACGGCGAGGAAGGTCGCGCTGGCGCGGCTCGCGAGGAGCTCGTGGCGGAAGCCGCCCGCGAGGGCGACGGCCATGCCGGCGTACGTCATCGTGACCAGGTGCTCGGAGGGGTCGGTGAGCATCGGGAAGACGTTGGCGTGGGTGGCGGTGAACTCGAACACCGCTGCGTGGACGCCGAAGCCGTAGTCGATGCCCATGCCGAGGAGTAGCAGCGCGCCGCCGCCCCAGAGAAACATGCCGGCCGCCTGGTCGAGGTCGGCGCCGCCGTCGCGGCGCCAGAAGCCGCGGAAGGCGAGGAGCCCGGCCGCGCCGGCGCCCGCCGCGGCAAGGGCGAGGCCACGCGTGGCGGTCATGCCCGGGACTTCGAGCCAGGCGGCGGTGGCGATGGCCGTGGACGCCGCTGCAACGACGGCCACGGTGGCGGGGAGCCCGGCGCGCAGGGCCCCGAGCCGCTGGGGGACTGCGGCCGCGATGCGGCGGCGGCGCGGGAAGCGGGCGATGGTGTTCGCCGGGCGCGCCATCCAGAGGGTGAGCGCGTCGAAGTGGAGCGTCCGGTAGCCACCCCTGGTCACGTGCCGGAGGGCTTCGTCGAGGGCGATAGCGCCGATGGCGCGCTGCTTGCGCAGCGGCTTCGCGAGGGCGTAGGCGAACGCGCCGGCACCGGGGACGAGCGCCGCGAGGGCGACGGGCAGGGTGTGGACCTCGCGGGCGGAGCCGGCCCCGCGGCCGCGAAGGGCGTTCCATTCGCCGCGGGCGCGCATCACGAGCGTCCAGCCGGCGCGGGCGATGCTACCGAGCGGGAAGCGCAGGGGGACGGTCATCGCCATGTGGGCGCCGAGGTTCGCGGTCGCGGCGGACACCTCGGGGAGGGCGAGCGAGTCGCGGAGGCGGTCCGCTTCGGTGCTGGTCAGGCGGCCCTCCGCCTCCCAGGCGGCGATGCCGTTGCGGGTGAACGAATCGGCGAGCTGCTCGCTGCCCTGGGTGAGGCGGCGGGCGCCGCGCACCCACGAGGGCACGTCGACCAGCCGGAAGGCGAAGCGCAGCAGCTTGCTGGCGATGCGGGGTTCGCTGGCGTGCCATTCGGCCTGGGCCGCGGCGTAGGCGCTAGCGGCGGCAAAGAGCTCGGCGGCGCCTTCGTCCCCGAGAGTGGCGACGATGCTGTCGCGCTCGGCCGACAGGTAGGCATCGAGGCGGCGCACGTCGATTTCGTCGAACGAGGGGTAGAGGCCGGCGCGGACGGCGCGGGCGAGCTGGCGCGGCGGCAGGATCGGCGTCACGAGATTCGATTCGAGGTCGATGATGCGGAAGGCACCGTCCTCGCGCTCGATGAGGTTGCCGACGGAGCGGGGGTTGTAGGAACCGACCTGCCAGGTGGGCAGCCCGGATTCGGCGAAGCGGGTGGTGAGCTCAGCGAGGAGCGCCTTTGCGGCGGGGATGTTGCGGGGGGCGGTGCCGCGGACGAGCTCGGTGACGAAGACGGCGCGGCCGTCCGCGGTGGTGCGCACTTCGAGGGCGGGCGCGACGAGGTTCTCGCCGAACCAGTACCCGGTCAGGCGGCCGGCGACTTCGCGGCGGAGGGCGGCGGCGCGGACGGCGGCCATGTTCGACCGGTAGGGGAACGGCGCCTGGAACGAGAGCCGGTAGAGTGCGCGCACGGCGCGGGTGGGCTCATAGCTCTTTTCGGCGGTGCCGGCGTCGTAATCGAGGCGGACGGTGCTGGAGATGGAGCCCGTCATGACGATGCCGCTGGCGGGCGGCAGCGCGGCGGCGGCATCGGCGGGGGTATCGTGGGTGAGGCGGCGCCAGGCGAGGGCCAGGCCGAGGTCGCCGACGGCGAGCGCGACCCAGGCGGCGGACCACCACGCGACCGATTCGTTGTTGGCGGTGTAGACCGCGGCCACCGCGAAGGCGACGGCGAGGTGGAGCGCGGCGCGGCGCGGGTCGAAGACCAGCGAGCGGACGGCCAGGCGGCCCGTGATGCCGAGCTGTTCTGCGGTGTGGCGGTGTGTCCAGGTTGTCATGGTGGTTCCCTCCCCGGCCGGTGCCCAGCACCGGCGCTCCACGAGGAAACCACCATGAAACGACCGCTTCTGTGGCGCGGATCGCGTATCGGGAATGACGGAACGCAGGGATGACCGCGGGCTCCGCCGAACGGCTGAGCCGGGCTCGGCCATCGGCGGGCGGCGAGGCCGCGAGGGGGCGGATTAGCGGCGGAGCGGGGTGCGCGCGGTGGTCAGCGCGACGAGCGGGCGAGTGCTCCAGAGGAGGACCAGGAAGACCGCTCCCCAGACGAGCCCGCCGGCGACGTCGGTGGGCCAGTGGGCGCCGGCCCAGACGCGAGAGACGGCCGTGAGCAGCACGGTCGCGGCGGCGAGGACGCGAACGGGGATGGCGACGGCGCGGGGGAGGAGCTCGGCGGCGATGATGAACCAGAGCCCGAAGAACGCCATCGCGGTCATCACGTGGCCGGAGGGGAACGAGGGGTCGGAGGGGAACTCGAGGATGTTGAAGGTGCCCGCCGGCCGCGGCCTATCGATGAGCTGCTTCAGCATGCTGGTGAAAGGGCCAACGGCAATGGCGATGGTGAACAGCAGCGCGTGCTCGTGGCGCTTCACCAGGACGAGGCCGAGGATCGTCGCCGCCCAGAGCAGCGGGATGCCCTGGTGGCGGAGGAAATCGTTGAACACCCAGGCGAGCCGCTCGTAGGAGCCGGGGAGGAGCTGGACGGACTGGAGGAGGGGGCGGTCCAGGTGGAGCGTCTCGTGGTTCGAACCCAGGACGGCGAAGGTGAAGCCGGCGACGAGCAGGGCGACGAACGCGCCCACCTGCCGCGACCGGTCCCAGGAGGCGGGGGAGAAGAACGGGGCGTAGGCGGGCAGGGATGCGGCTTCCGTCTGCGGCGCTGGTGCGCCGTGCGAGTCCATCATGCGCGGTGGATCTCCAGAGTGCGCCCGGCTCGTGGCCGGGGTTCGCACCACCGCAACCATTTTGTCCGCCAAAAGTCGGAGTTGCCAATAGGCTTTCGTACCAAAACACGCGCGGAAGGCCGGTGCGATCGCCAATTCACAGACGGGCGGTAACGGCGGGTTAACGATGGATAGGTCCGCATCTGGCGGGCCGGGGGACGCCATGGCGATCATCCACATCACGCGGCCACACGCATCACAGCTCGGGGTGCGCGGCGAGCGGCCCGGCGACCGGCTGCGGCGCTATGCGACCGCCGAGGCGGCGCGCGGCAACGTCGCGGTGCGGGCGGCGCTGTTCGGGACGGCGTTCAGCGCGGTGAGCGCGCTGGTTGGCGTGGCGATCTTCGGGTTCGATGGCGCGCACCAGCTCTTCCGGGACATCGGGCCGGTGACGGCGCTGTCGGTGGTGGGGATCCTCGCGGTGGGATACCTGGGACTTTTGATCGCGGCGGCGGAAGCGCCCGCGGGGGGCATCCGCCGGCTGACCAACTTCTGGGCGCTCGCGGGCGCGGGCTTCCTGGTGCTCTCGCTGGATGCGCCGCTGGACCTGCACGGGCGCCTCGGCGGGGCGATCCAGTCGCAGACGGCGCTGGCGCAGGACCTCGGGTTCCACCAGACGAGCGACGCGGTCCTGGCGGTGTACATGCTCGCCGGGCTGGCGGTGGCGGCCGTGTACTGGCGCGAGGTGCTGCGGTACCCGGTGGTGCTGGCGCATCTCATCGCGGGCGTGTTCCTCATGGGCGGGACGGTCGCGATCGACGGGTTCGGGGCGCACAGCTCGCTGACGTGGGTGCTCGAAGAGACGGTCGAGCTCTGGGCGATCGCGGCGTTCGTGGGCGGGTTCGCGGTGCGGCTCGGTATCGCGAACGAGCGGGCGGGTGTGGCGCTTCCGCTGTTGGTGGCGCGGCGGCGGGCGGCGGCATGAATCCACCGGTTTCGCGTTGACAGGGCACGGCGGGCGGGCCTACTCTTCGATGGCACAACTGAATACGTGGCGTTGAACGGGAAGAGTAGCCCGTCTGGCGAGCCTTCAGAGAACCGGGGCAAGGTGTGAGCCCGGTGGCGGCGCGACAGGTGAATGGACCCGGGAGCTCCGGCGGCGAACGGCGAACAGCCCAGTAGCTGCCGGCGGAGAGGGCACCGATATCACGGCCCGGGCGATCGCCGCGCTGCGTGGCCGTCGCTACAGAAGTGCCCCGGCAACGGGGAACAAAGGTGGCACCGCGAGCAACCCCTCGTCCTTTGCGATGGAGGGGTTTTCTGTTGTTCGCGACCAGAAGATGAGGGGACACGTTATGGCTACCAAGAAGTTCTTCCTGCCGGAGTCGGAGATCCCGACGCACTGGTACAACATCGCGGCGGACCTGCCGACGCCGCCCCCGCCGCCGCTGCACCCGGCGACGCACGAGCCGATCGGGCCAGAGGCGCTTGCGCCGCTCTTCCCGATGGAGCTGATCAAGCAGGAAGTGAGCAGCGAGCGGTACATCGAGATCCCGGACGAGGTCCGGGAGATCTACCGGATCTGGCGCCCATCCCCCCTCGTGCGCGCCACCGGCCTGGAGAAGGCGCTCGATACGCCGGCCCGCATCTACTACAAGTACGAAGGCGTCTCGCCGGCCGGTTCGCACAAGCCGAACACGGCGGTCGCGCAGGCGTATTACAACAAGCAGGAAGGCGTCCGCCGGATCGCGACGGAGACGGGCGCGGGCCAGTGGGGCTCGTCGCTGGCGTTCGCCTGCAGCCAGTTCGACATCGAGTGCAAGGTCTACATGGTGCGGATCTCGTACGAGCAGAAGCCGTACCGCCGCTCGCTGATGCAGCTCTGGGGCAGCAGCGTGGTCGCCAGCCCGAGCGAGGACACGAATGCCGGCCGCACGATCCGCGAGAAGGACCCGGAGAGCAACGGCTCGCTGGGCATCGCGATCAGCGAGGCGGTCGAGGATGCGGCGATGCGCGAGGACACGAAGTACTCGCTCGGTAGCGTGCTGAACCATGTGCTCCTGCACCAGACGGTCATCGGCCAGGAGGCGATCAAGCAGTTCGAGATGGCGGGCGACTACCCGGACGTGGTGGTCGGCTGCGCGGGCGGTGGTTCGAACGCGGCGGGCCTGATGTTCCCGTTCCTGAAGGCGAAGATCGAGGGGAAGCGGGACACGCGGTTCCTCGCGGTGGAGCCGGCTTCGTGCCCGAGCCTGACCAAGGGCGAGTACCGGTACGACTTCGGCGATGTGGCGGGACTGACGCCGCTGATGAAGATGTACACGCTGGGCCACGGCTTCATGCCGCCGGGCATCCATGCGGGCGGCCTGCGCTACCACGCGATGGCGCCGCTGCTCTGCCACCTCTATAGCGAAGGCTTCATCGAGGCAGTTGCGCACCCGCAGAACCCGTGCTTCGAAGCGGCAACGCTGTTCGCGCGGACGGAAGGCATCGTCCCGGCGCCGGAGAGCTCGCACGCGATCAAGGGTGCGATCGACGAGGCGATGGCGGCGAAGGAAGCGGGCCAGTCGCGGGTCATCGTCTTCAACCTGAGCGGCCACGGGTTCCTGGACCTGGCGGCATACGACGACTACCTCGCCGGCCGGCTGGTCGACGACCACTATCCCGAAGAGAAGGTGCGGGAGGCGATGAAGGACCTCCCTGTCATCGCCTGAGCCCCCAAAGGAGATCTACCCCCATGTCGAATCTCGCAACCCGCCTGCGCGCCGTGCTCACCGAGCAGTCGATGCTCGACCACCCGTTCTACCGCGCCTGGACTCAAGGCACGCTGGAAGTGGAGCGGCTGCGCGAATATGCGAAGCAGTACTACCACTTCGAGGCGGCATTCCCGCGGCTGCTGAGCGCGATCCACACGCGGACGGAATCGCCCGCGATCCGCCAGGCGCTGCTGGACAACCTCTGGGACGAGGAGCACGGCGAGCGGAACCACCCGGCGCTCTGGCTGGAGTTCGCGGCGGCGCTGGGCCTTTCCGCGGAGGAAGTAGTGAACAGCACGCCCAACGCGGAGACGCAGGCGCTGCTGGACCACTACCGCGCGGCGGCAGCTGAGGCGCCGGTCGCGGAGGCCCTCGTCACGCTCTTCGCCTATGAAGGACAGGTTCCGGAGATCGCCTGGCAGAAGATCAAGGGGCTGAGCGACCACTACGGCTTCAAGCCAGACCAGTTCGAGTTCTGGTCGGTCCACCTGGTGGCCGACATCGCGCATTCGGGCCACGAGATGGCAGCGATCGAAGAGGCGTGCAGCGACGAGGACGGCACCGTGCGCGCGGCCCAGGCCGCGTGCACGAAGCTGCTTGGCTTCCTCGACGGGTGTTACGCCACCGCCGGCGTGCGCTGATGGCCGAGTTCGAGAACGTCGAGGCCTGGAACACGGCGGTCCGCCTGGCGGCGGGCGTTGGGCGGCTGAAGGTGGCTTCGAACCTGAAGGCTTCTGCCGACGCCCAGGCCAACGCGTTCGAACAGGCCGGCATCGCGGCCGGCCTGATCGCCGAGGGCGCGGGGCGCGAAGGCCCGGCCCAGGCGGGGCTCTACCGGGATGCGCGCGGGGCGCTGGCGCAGTGCAGCTCATGGCTGCACGTGCTGGCGAGCGTGACCAACCAGCAGCCGGAGGTGTTCGGGCAGGAGCTCGAGCTGGCGGAGCTGGCTTCGAAACAAGTAAGCGGCGTGCTGCGCACGCTCGACCGTGGCCCCCGCCCGGGTGGCCCGCCGGCCCCGCAGCCACAACGTGCGGGCGGGCCGCCGCAACGCCCGGGTGGCCGGCCAGGAGGTGGTGGAGGACCACGATGACCGAGGCAGACCTCTCCCCGGGCGGGAAGAAGCGCATCCTGACCGGGATCCGGCCGACCGGTGCCCTGCACCTCGGCCACTACGCCGGTGCGCTCGAAAACTGGGTGAAGCTCCAGCACGAGTACGATGCCTACTTCCTCATCGCCGATTACCAGGTGTCGGACTATGCCGACGACATCGCGCGTGTCCGGGAGAGCGTCTGGGAAGTCGCGCTGGACTTCCTCGCGGTGGGGCTGGACCCGGAGGGGAGCTCCTACGTCATCGAGAGCCTGGTGCCGGAGCACGCCGAGCTGACGACGCTGCTCGGGTGGTTCCTGCCGGTCTCGATGCTCGAACGCAACCCGACGCTGAAGGCGGAGATGGAGGCGATCGAGCACCCGGAGGACGGGCAGAAGGAAGGCAAGTCGGTCCCGGTCGCGTTCTACACGTACCCGGTGATGCAGGTGGCGAACATCCTCATGCCGCGGGCGCACCTGGTGCCCGTGGGCGAGGACCAGCTACCGCACATCGAGCTCACCCGGGAGACGGCGCGGCGGTTCAACCGGCGGTTCAAGCCGGTGTTCCCGGAACCGGAGGCGCTGGTGGGCCGCGTGGCCCGGCTGGTCGGCACGGACGGCAACGCGAAGATGAGCAAGTCCCGCAACAACGCGATCTACCTGAAGGACGACGCGGCGACGGTCGCGAAGAAGATCAAGGGGATGTACGCGGGGCCACCGCGGGGGATGAACGAACCCGGCAAGGTCGACGAGAACCCGATCTTCCTCTACCTGGAGGCGTTCCACACAAACCAGGCGGAGGTGCAGGACCTGAAGGCGCGGTACGAGTCCACCGGGGTGGGCAACGCCGAGCTGAAAGCAAAGCTGACAGAGGCGCTGAACGGGCTGCTCGAGCCGATCCGGGAGCGGCGGCAGCAGTACGCGCAGAACATGACGCGCGTGAAGGAAGCCCTCGAAGCGGGGACGAAGCGGGAACGGGCCATCGCCTGCGAGACGATGGCGCAGGTCCGCGACGCCCTCGACCTGAACTACCTGGCGAAGTACTGATGCTGCACCCAACGCTCGAAGAAGTCCGCGAAATCGCGAAACGGGGCGACGGCAACATCGTCCCGATCTACCGGGAGGTGGCGGCCGACCTGGAGACGCCAGTCTCGGCGTTCCTGAAGGTGCGGCAGTCACCCTATGCGTTCCTGCTGGAGTCAGTGGAGGGCGGGGAGCGGCTGGCGCGCTACTCGTTCATCGGCACGTCGCCCTACCGGGTGATCCGGACCGGCCCGGGGCAGGAGTACGAAGGCGACCCGCTCGTGCCGGTGCAGGAGGAGCTCGACCGGTACCGGGAGGTGCGCCTGCCGGGACTTCCGCAGCTCACCGGCGGAGCGATCGGCTACGTGGCCTACGACGCGGTGAGGCACTTCGAACCGCGGATGGCGCGCGAGCAGGATGATCCGCTCGGCATCCCGGAGTCGATGTTCCTGTTCAGCGACACGATGGTGGTGTTCGACCACCTTCGCCACAGCATCAAGGTGATGGCGCACTGCCGGCTGGACGGGGACATCGACGCCGCCTACCGGCAGGCGGCATTCCAGATCGACAGCATCCGCGAGCGGCTGGCCAACCCGACGGTGCCGCTGCCGCCCGAGGAGGTGGCGGACGTGGTGCGGGGTTCGAACGGCAGCGGCGCTTCGAACCAGGGCCGGGAAGGCTACGAGATGATGGTCGAGAAGATCCGCGAGTACATCATCGCGGGCGACTGCATCCAGGTCGTACCGTCGCACCGGATCACGCGGAAGACGGCGGTGCACCCGTTCAACATCTACCGGCAGATGCGGATGGTGAATCCGTCGCCGTACATGTTCTACCTGGAGCTGGGCGACTTTCAGATCATCGGGGCGTCGCCGGAGCTGCTGGTGCGGGTGGAGGACGGCGTCGTGACCACGCACCCGATCGCGGGCACGCGGCCGCGGGGGGCGAACGACGACGAGGACGCCGCCATCGCGGAGGAGCTCCTCGCGGACGAAAAGGAGCGGGCCGAGCACATCATGCTCGTGGACCTGGGCCGGAACGACATCGGACGGGTGGCGAAGCCGGGGACGGTGCAGGTGGATTCGCTCATGCACATCGAGCGGTTCAGCCACGTGATGCACATCGTCAGCCACGTGTCCGGGCAGCTCGACGAGGGGAAGACGCCGTTCGATGCGTTCCGGTCGGTGTTCCCGGCGGGCACGCTTTCGGGGGCGCCGAAGGTGCGGGCGATGGAGATCATCGCGGAGCTGGAGCGCGAAAAGCGCGGCATCTACGGCGGCGCCGTGGGCTACGCGAGCTTCGCGGGCAGCCTGGACACGTGCATCGGCATCCGCAGCATCCTGTTCAAGGACGGGACGGCGTACCTCCAGGCGGGCGGCGGGATCGTGTACGACTCGGACCCGTACAAGGAGTACGTGGAGACGGTGAACAAGCTCCGGGCGCCGATGCGGGCGATCGACCAGGCGGAGATCGCGGCGGCGGAGATGCGGCAGGGGAGCATTGGGTATGGGTAGGGGATTGGGGATTGCCGATCGACTGGGGGGTGAGACCGATCCGCAATTGTCGATTGACGATTGTCGATTGCCGATTGAGCCCTCACCCCCCGGCCCCCTCTCCCCTGCGGGGGCGAGGGGGAGTTGGCTTCGCATCGAAGGCGGCCCGGGTGACCGGCGGAAATCGAAAATCGAAAATCGGAAATGGGCGGGGTGGTGGGAGGAGGGGCGTGACTGACCGGCGGCCGGACCGCGTGTACGGGATCCTGGTGAGGGACCGGCGCGCGTTCGTGGCTGCGTATCCGGCGGGGATGGGGCTGCCGGGCGGGGTGTTCCCGCCGCTGGCCGACCACCGGAAGAACGAACTGACGACGCTCCTGTACGACCAGCTGGGCGTGTGGGCGCGGTCCATCTGGGCGCAGGGAGCGTTCGAGTATCAACACCCGGCCGAGGACCAACCCTGGTTCTCGGGGTTCTACACGGTGTGGGAGTGGGAAGGGGAGCCGCGACCCGGCACAGGGCAGTGGCTCGACGAAGCGGCGGTCCTGGAGAGCGGGTTGCCGGCGCCGCTCCGCATCCTGCTCCTCAGCGTGCTCAACACGCAGGTCATGAGGACGACATGAGTCAGCGCATCCGCCTCTCCGCAATCGTCGCGCGCGACGGCTTGCTCTATCTGCTCCGGCCGGAGGCGGGCGGGCACTGGGACCTGCCCGGCGGCGCGCTGGGCGAGGGCGCCGACGTCGACGAGGCGATGGACGCCTACCTGGTGGCGCACGGCGTGCAGGCGCCCGCGATCGAGGAGGACTTCGTGCGCACGGTGTACGTGGGCACGCCGCCCGCGGGCATGGTGCTGAACCTGTATGCGCCCACGGAGTGGACCGGCGAGCCGGTGGCCGGGGCGGGCCACGAGGGCGGCTGGTTCGACCTGGTGGAGATCGAGACGCTGGACATGGACGGCAACGTGCGCCAGGCGCTGCTCGACACGTTCGGCGAGGAGCCGGACGACGGGTTCGCTGCGCTGCAGGAGCTCCAGGAGCGGCTGCCGGCAGAGCTGCGGCAAGACGCCGCGCCCGTGGCGAGCCCGGAGCCGTTCGTGGACCGGCGGGCGGCGGGTTATGACGTGCTGCGGACACTGAACAACATGCCCGGCGAGCAGGCGGCGCGGCAGATGTCGGACATGTACGGGCCGCTGGCCGAGGACGTGTTCGACTACGCCCTGGGGACAGTCTGGGCGCTGCCGCACATCGACCGGAAGACCAAGAGCCTGCAGGTGGTGGCGATGATCGCGGCGCAGGGCCACGCGGGGCCGCTGCGGTCGCACGTCAACGGCGCGCTGAACCACGGCGTGACGCCGGAGCAGCTGGCCGAGACGATCCGGCTGGTAGCGGCGTACGCGGGCTTCCCGGCGGCGCTGGAGGCGTGGCGGGTGATGGAAAAGGTGGTCGAGGCGCGCGGCCTGAAGATCGAGCGGCCGCTATGAAAGCGCTGCTCTGGGACCTGGACGACACGCTGCTGAACACGGCACCGGCGCGGATGAAGGCGCTGGGCCACGCGCACGAAGTGTGCCTCGGGACGCGCACCGACCCGTGGGCGCTGTGGGTATCGCACCGCGGGGGCTCGCTGGAGGCGCTGGCGCAGCGGCTCATGGGCGCGGAGGGGCCGCGGTTCGTGAAGGCTTACCGGGAGTACTACTACGGGCTGCCCGGCCGGGCGCCGGCCTTCGACGGCATCGGGGAAGTGCTGGCGGCGTGCCACGATGGGGGGATCAAGATGGCGGTGGTCACGCAAAAGATCTCGTGGGGGGCGACGGACGAGCTGGAGGCGGCGGGGCTGCTGCGCTACTTCGCGGCGATTGTCGGCGTCGACGACGTGGAGCACCACAAGCCGGACCCGGAGCCCGTGTTCGCCGCGATGGACCGGCTGCTCGTGACCGAGCCGGCGGACGTGGCGCTGGTGGGCGATAGCCCGGCCGACATCTTCGCGGCGCGGAACGCCGGCTGCACGTCGATCGCGGCGCTGTGGGGCATGCTCGACATGGAGCTCACCCTTGACGCGGCGCCCGACTACACCGCGCGCACACCCGGCGACATCCTGGACGTGCTGGAAGTGCGGCTCAGCGGGGCCGGGCGATGACGGTCGAGAAGCAGGTGACGCACCTGGCGGTGCGGTTCTACCGGGTCGCCGGCGTGGAGCTGGTGCTGGTGCCGCTGCTCCAGGAGGTGGCGTCGTTCACGCGGTCGGCGGGCGACGGGTACTTCCTGGTAGCGCTGACCGGCGAGCCGGGGACGGCCTACCCGGTGAACCTGCGGATGGCGTCGTCGCTGGAGCCTTCGTACCTGGAGAAGAAGTTCCGCCTTGACCGGCGGGGCTACAGTTATTCGCCCGAGGAGCTTTCGGCGGCGCTGCGGCAGGTCGCCGAGGACCTGTTCGCCGAGGAGGGACTGGACGCGTGACGACACTGCTCATCGATAACTACGACAGCTTCACCTACAACCTGTACCAGGACCTCGCCGAGCGCGGCGCCGACGTGAAGGTGTTCCGGAACGACAAGGTGACGCTCGCGGAGTGCATCGCGCTGAAGCCGGATCACGTCGTGATCTCCCCGGGGCCGGGCGACCCGGACGACGCGGGCATTTCGCGCGAGGTGATCCGCCACTTCGCGGGGAAGGTGCCGGTGCTGGGCGTGTGCCTGGGTCACCAGTGCATTTATGACGTGTACGGCGGGCACGTGACCGGGGCGGGCGAGATCATGCACGGCAAGACCTCGCCGATCAGCCACGACGGCAAGGGCGTGTTCAAGGACATCCCGGAGGGGTTCACGGCGGTGCGCTACCACTCGCTGGCCGGCACGCCCGAGACGCAGCCGGCGGAGCTCGACGTGACGGCGCATTCGGACAGCGGCGTGATCATGGGCGTGCGGCACAAGACACTGACGGTGGAGGGCGTCCAGTTCCACCCCGAGTCCATCGCGACCGAGCACGGGAAGGAGCTGCTGCGGAACTTCCTGGAGATGGAGGGAGGGGAGTGGTGATCGCGATTTTCGATTTTCGATTTTCGATTTTCGCCACGTCGCCCTTGTCGCACGAAGTCGAAGGCAGGACCGGGGGTGGACGATGATCCAGGAGGCGATCCGGGCGCTGGTTGATGGGCGGGCGATTGGCGCGGAACAGGCGGCGGGCGCGATCGAGGAGATCATGGGCGGCGAGGCGACGCCGGCGCAGATCGGCGCGTTCCTTGCGGCGCTGCGCCTGCACGGCGAGACGCCCGAGATCATCGCGGCGTGCCTCGGCGTGCTGGAGCGGCATGCGATCGCGGTCCCGGCGGACAACGTGATCGATGTCGTTGGGACGGGCGGGGACCTGGCGGACACGTTCAACGTCTCGACGGCGGCGGCGATCGTCGTGGCCGGCGCGGGCGTGCGGGTGGCGAAGCACGGGAACCGCGCGGCGTCTTCGAAGTGCGGCAGCGCGGACGTGCTGGAGGCGCTGGGAGGCAAGCTCGAGCTCGACGGCGCCGCGGCCGCGAAGGTGGTCGATGGCGCGGGATTCTGCTTCCTGTTCGCGCAGCGGTTCCACCCGGCGATGCGGCATGCGGGCGGCCCCCGGCGGGAGATCGCGGTGCGGACGATCTTCAATGTGCTCGGGCCGCTGGCGAACCCGGCGCGGCCGCAGGCGATGCTGGTGGGCGTCGGCGCGAAGGCGTTCGGGCCGCTGATGGCCGAGACGTTTCGGCTGCGCGGCATGGAACGGGCGATGGTGATCCATTCGGAGGACGGGCTCGACGAGATCAGCCCGGCGGCGCCGAGCCACGCCTGGGTGCTGGAAAACGGCAGGCTGAGCGAACGGACGATCTCGCCGGCGGACTTCGGGCTGCCGGGCCACGCGCTCGATGCGGTGGTCGGCGGCGATGCGATGCACAACTCGGGGCAGATGAACGCCGTGCTCGACGGCGCGGAGGGCCCGGTGACGGACTTCGTGCTGATGAGTGCGAGTGCGGCACTGTACGTGGCTGGGAAGACCAGCGACTTCCGCGAGGGCGTGGCCATCGCGCGGGAGTCGATCGCGTCGGGCCGGGCGCGAGAGGTGCTCGACCGGTACGTGGCGCTCTCGCAGGAGCTGGGCCAGTGAGCGAACCGACGATCCTCGACCGGATCGTCGCGCGGCGGCGCGAAGACGTGCGGGCGGCGAAGGAAGCCGTGCCGTTCGTGGAGCTGCAGGCGAAGGCGCGCCAGGCGCCGCCGCTCATCGACTTCGCGGCACGGCTGCGGGCGGCAGGGCCGGTGGCGCTGATGGCTGAGGTGAAGCGGGCGTCGCCGAGCAAGGGCGGCATCGCGCCAGGGATGAACGCGGCGCGGCAGGCGATGAAATACGCGCGCGCCGGTGCGGCCGCGATCTCGGTGCTCACGGAACCGACGTGGTTCAAGGGCACGCTGGAGGACATGGAGCAGGTGCGCGCGGCGGTGGGGCAGCTCGACGGGCGCCCGGCGGTGCTGCGGAAGGACTTCATCATCGATGCGTACCAGGTGCTGGAGGCGCGGGCGTACGGGGCGGACGCGCTCCTGCTCATCGTCGCGAGCCTGGCGGACGCGGAGCTGCGGGGGCTGCTGGAGCTGACGCGCGAGATGGGCATGGAAGCGCTCGTGGAGGTGGACAACGCGGCCGGGATGGAGCGCGCGATCGCCGCCGGGGCAACCGTCATCGGCGTGAACAACCGCGACCTGCGCAGCTTCACGGTGGACCTCGGGACGACGGACCGGCTGGCGGGGATGGTGCCGGAGGGCGTGATCCTCGCCGCGCTGAGCGGGATCTCGGCGCGCGCGGACGTGGAACGATTCGCGGCGGCGGGAGCCCAGGCCGTGCTCGTCGGCGAGGCGCTGATGGTGGCGGACGACCCGGCGGAGAAGATCCGCGAGCTGGTCGGGGTGCCCGCGTGACGTACGTGAAGATCTGCGGGCTGCGCGACCCGGAGACGGCGGTCGAGACAGTGAAGGCGGGCGCCGACATGATCGGCATCGTCTTCGCGCAGTCCAAGCGGCGGGTGACGCCGCAGGAGGCGTACGACATCCTCGAAGCGGTGCGCGGGGTGCGGCGGACGCCACCGCCGGCGACGTTCGAGGCGCCGGAGCGTGGCGACGTGCGCGGGCTGAGCTGGTTCGGGGCGTGGAGCGAGGCGCTGGAGCAGGCGGTGTTCCGCTGGCGGCCGCTCATCGTCGGGCTCTTCGCGGACCAGTCGGTGGCCGAGGTCAACGACATCGCGGACGCGGCAGGCGTGGACCTCGTGCAGCTTTCGGGCGACGAGGACGCCGACTTCGTACGGCAGGTGGAGCGGCCGGTGCTGAAGGCGGTCCACATCGGCGAACAGACGGCCGCGGAGGACGTATTCGACCGGGTGAACGGGCTGCCGGCCGCGGGGCTGCTCCTGGATACGAAGTCGGCGGCAGCGCGCGGCGGCACGGGGCGCACGTTCGACTGGGAGGTGGCGACGGAGGTGGCGCGGCGGGTGCCGTTCCTGCTCGCGGGGGGCCTATCGCCGGAGACCGTGGCCGGGGCCATCGCGCAGGTCGCGCCGTGGGGCGTCGATGTCTCGACGGGGGTCGAGACGGATGGGAAGAAGGACATCGAGAAGATCCGCGCGTTCATCCGCGCGGCGAAGGGAGTCACGATTGACCGCTGAGGCAGCGCTTTCGCCGAGGTTCGGCGATTTTGGCGGACGGTACATCCCGGAGACGCTGGTCGGTGCGCACGAGGAGCTGGAGGCCGCGTACGAAGCGGCGCGGCGCGACCCGGCGTTCCAGGCGGAGCTGGACCACCTGCTCACGCATTATGTCGGGCGGGCGACGCCGCTCTACTTCGCCGAACGGCTGACCGCGGAGTGCGGCGGCGCGCGCATCTGGCTGAAGCGCGAGGACCTGGCCCACACCGGCGCGCACAAGATCAACAACGCGATGGGCCAGGCGCTGCTCGCGAAGCGGCTGGGCAAGCCGCGGATCATCGCCGAGACGGGCGCGGGCCAGCACGGCGTCGCCACGGCGACCGTGTGCGCGATGCTGGACCTCGAGTGCGCGGTCTACATGGGCACGGAGGACATCCGGCGCCAGTCGCTCAACGTGTTCCGGATGAAGATGCTCGGCGCGACGGTGGTGCCCGTGGACAGCGGCAGCAAGACGCTCAAGGACGCGATCAACGAGGCGATGCGGGACTGGGTCACGAACGTGGAGACGACGCACTACCTGATCGGCTCCGCGATTGGCCCGCACCCCTTCCCGACGATCGTGCGCGACTTCCAGTCGGTCATCGGCAAGGAGGCGCGGCAGCAGATGCTGGAGCAGGCGGGCAAGCTGCCGGACGTCGCGGTCGCCTGCGTCGGCGGCGGTTCGAACGCGATCGGGCTGTTCCACCCGTTCGTGGACGACCCGGTACGGCTGATCGGCGTCGAAGCGGGCGGCGAGGGCGTGCGCACGGGCAAGCACTCCGCGACGCTGGTCGCGGGGCGGCCGGGGGTGCTGCACGGGACGAAGACGTACCTGCTGCAGGACCCGGACGGGCAGATCCTGGAGACGCACAGCATCTCGGCGGGACTCGATTACCCGGGCGTGGGCCCCGAGCACTCGTGGCTCAAGACGAGCGAGCGGGCGGAGTACGTCGCGGTCGATGACGAGCAGGCGCTCGAGGGGTTCAAAGCGCTGACCCGGGCGGAGGGCATCATCCCCGCGCTGGAACCGTCGCACGCGATCTACCACGCGATGCAGGTGGCGCGGGAGCTGCGGCCGGACCAGGACCTGCTCATCGGGCTCAGCGGGCGCGGGGACAAGGATATGCACACGGTGGCCGGCGCGCTCGGGGTGACCCTCTGAACGGCGCGCCCGCCGTCAGCGCGGCGCGCGGCGAGGCGTGGGGCCCGAAGGGCGTGGCGGCGGGGATCGGGATCGCGATCCTGTCGTACGTCCTCACGTTCACGCTCATCGGGGTGACAGCGGCTGCGCTGGACCGCGACCTCGACTTCGAGGACACGCCGCTGTTCGACGCGGCGGGCGACCTCGCGCGGTATACGGACGAGCGGCTGAAGGCGGCGGCGGAAGGCACGGAGCTCCCGGCACCGCCGACCTTCGCCGGCGACCTGGTGACGGCGCGGATCGCGTACCTGCTCGGGGCGGTGAACGCGGTTGGCATTACGGTGGCCGCGTTCGTGGGCATGGGCCGCTGGCGGAAACAGTTCGAGCAGGCCCTGGGGCTCGGCGCCTACAGCTTTGACCGGCTGTGGAAGCCCGGGCTGGTGACGATTGCCGCGTACGTCATCGTCATCCTCTACAGCGTGACTGCGGACGCGCTCGACCTGGGCATCCTGGAGCCGGAGCAATCGGTGCCGGGGACGATCATGCGGGACGACTGGGGCATGGCGATCTTCGCCGTGCTGGCGATCGTGTTCGCGCCCCTGAGCGAGGAGATCTTCTTCCGGGGGCTGGTCTTCGGCGGGTTCGCGCGGTGGGGCTTCGCCATCGCGGGGCCGCTCTCGGCGGTGATCTTCGCCGCATCTCACGTCGACCCCGGGACGCTGATCCCGTTCACCATCGTGGGGCTGATGTTCGCGTGGCTGTACCGCTCGTCGGGGAGCCTGTGGGACAGCATCGCCGCGCACGCTATGTTCAACAGCATCAGCACGTTCCTGCTGCTGTTCACGAGGTAGGAAGCATGTCCAGCCGCCTTCGGGAGCTCTTCGCCACATCCCACGCCGAAGGGCGCGCGCTCTTCGTCGCCTACACCACCGCGGGGTACCCCTCGCGGGAACAGACGGTGCCGGTGCTGCTCGCGCTGGAGGCCGGCGGCGCCGACGTGATCGAACTCGGCATGCCGTTCACGGACCCGATGGCCGACGGCGCGACGATCCAGCACGCGAACCAGGTGGCGGTCGAGCAGGGCGTCAGCCTGCGGGAGTGCTTCAGCCTGGTGCGGGCAGCGCGGGCGCAGGGGCTCAAGGTGCCGGTGCTGTTCATGGGCTACTACAACCCGATCCTCAGCCTCGGCGACGAGGCGACCGCGGCGGAGGCGCAGGCGAGCGGCGTGGACGGCTTCATCGTGGTCGACCTGCCGCCGGAAGAGGCGGGGGACTTCCTCGCGGCGTGCCGGGCGCACGACCAGAGCTTCGTACCGCTGGTGGCGCCGACGACCGCGGACGCGCGGATCAAGAAGCTGGCGGCAGTGGCGGACGCCTTCCTGTACTGCGTGAGCGTGACCGGGACAACGGGGAGCCGGGCGGTGGCGACGGACACGCTGCCGGCGTTCCTGGCGCGGATCCGGGCGCAGACGGAGCTGCCGCTGGCGGTGGGCTTCGGGATCAGCACGCGGGAGCACGTGGAGCGGGTTTCGAAGCTGGCGGATGCGGCTGTCGTGGGCAGTGCTATAATCGCGGCCATCGACGCCGCAGGCCCCGAGGGAGCCGCGCAGGGCGTCCGGGAGTATGTGGAGGATGTCTCCGGCCGGTAAGAAGCAGGTGGAAATGGCCCGACGTGGGTTGGCGTGTGGTGTTGCCGCGCGGCGATCCTGCCCGGGCCATGTATATGGCGCCCGCTTCCTGGCCGGGGTGTTTGGGCCCCGCCTGGGCTAGCTACCCCACCCAGACCCGTCCCCAACCCCTGGAGGAGGAACTGCGCCTCATGCCGGTACGTGGCGTCCGCGGTGCGACCACCGTGAACAAGAACACCCGCGAAGAGATCATCGACGCGGCTCGCGAACTGATTTCGGCGATGGTCGCCGCCAACGACATCGTCACCGACGACATTGCGTCGGCGA
The DNA here is from genome assembly GCA_020850615.1 of Dehalococcoidia bacterium. Lineage (GTDB taxonomy): Bacteria > Chloroflexota > Dehalococcoidia > Tepidiformales > Tepidiformaceae > JADZEI01. The sequence continues at coordinate 38,557 of JADZEI010000012.1, forward strand.
TTTTCACTACCACGCCCGACCTGAACGCGGAATTCCCGGCGGTGGCGGCGCGGCAGCTCGGCTGGACGTCGGTGCCGCTGTTGTGCGGGCACGAAATGGGCGTCCCCGGGTCGCTGCCCCTCTGTCTGCGCATCCTGCTCCACCTGAACACCGACAAGGCAGCGCATGACATCCACCATGTCTACATCCGTGGCGCCTCTGTGCTGCGCCCGGACCTCAGTAGCAGCACGCATTCAACCGCGCGCTAGCACGGGAGAACCCATGATCATTGTGCTTTCCCCGGAGGCGACTCCGGATGACATCCACCGGATCGTCGCCCGCATCGAAGAGAGCGGGCGGCAGGCTCACATCTCGACCGGCACGGAGCGATCCATCATCGGAGTGATCGGGCCCGACCTGCCCGCGCTCCAGGATATGTTCGAGACGCTGCCCCACGTCGAATCCGTTCATAGGGTGACCAAGCCCTACAAGCTGGTGAGCCGGGAGTTCCGGCCGCAGGACTCCGTGATCGATGTTGGCCGCGGCGTGACCGTCGGCGGCACGGAGCTGGCCGTGATGGCGGGCCCGTGCTCGATCGAGAACGAGGACCACATCGTCGAAACGGCGCGCGCGGTGAAGGCTGCGGGCGCGAACATCCTGCGCGGAGGCGCGTTCAAGCCGCGCACTTCGCCCTACAACTTCCGGGGACTCGGCGAGGAAGGGCTTCGCCACCTGGAGGTCGCGGGGCAGGTGACAAACATGCCGATCGTCACGGAGCTCATGAGCGTCCGGGACATCGACGCGGTCGCCCGGCACGCGGACATCATCCAGATCGGCGCGCGGAACATGCAGAACTTCATCCTCCTCGATGAGGTGGGCAAGCTGCGCAAGCCGGTGCTGCTAAAGCGCGGCCTGAGCGGGTTCATCGAGGAGTGGCTGCTGGCGGCGGAGTACATCCTCGCGCAGGGGAACCCGAACGTGATCCTCTGCGAGCGCGGCATCCGGACGTTCGAAAACGCCTATCGGAACACGATGGACGTGAACGCGATCCCGCTGGTAAAGCAGCTCAGCCACCTGCCGGTCGTCGCGGACCCGAGCCACGGCACGGGGAAGTGGAAGCTGGTGAAGCCGGTGTCGATGGCGTCGATCGCGGCGGGGGCGGACGGGCTCATGATCGAGGTGCACCCGAACCCGGACCACGCCCTGAGCGACGGAGCGCAGTCGTTGACGTTCGAATCTTTTACGTCGATGATGCGGGCTGTCGCCGGTATCGCGTCTGCGGTCGAGCGGACGCTTTCAGGAGTGGAAGCGCCTGCAGCGGCGGGATAGCGGCGGAGGCCGAAAGGCCAGGGCAGGTACGCTCTTGCGGGGGAGCTGGGACCTGCATGGAGTCATGCCCGAAATTTCGCTGCCCGTCTTCAAGGGTCCGCTGGACCTGTTGCTCCACCTCATCGAGCGAGACGACCTGGACATCACGGCCGTCTCGCTCGTTGCTGTCACCGACCAGTACCTTGCGGCGATCCGCACAGGGCAGGGGTTCAACGCCCAGGCCCTGGCGGATTTCGTCGCGATCGGGGCGCGGCTGATCTACATCAAGTCGCGGGCGCTGTTGCCGCGCCAGTCGCTGGTCAACGACGTGCCGGACGACAGCGAGGACGTCGGCCAGGAGCTGGTCGAGCTGCTCATCGAATACCGGAAGTTCAGCGAGGCCGCGAACGTGCTCGAAGAGCGGCAGGACGCAGGGCTGCGCGTGTTCACGCGGCTGGCGCCGGCGCCCGAACGGCCGGAGGGGTCCGGGCTCGAAGGGGTGACCGCGGAAGCGCTGCGGAAGATCATGCTCCAGGTGCTGGCGCGGACGCCGGTCGAGCGGCCGCAGGGCGTCATCCAGCGCGATACGACGGTCACGCTCAGCCAGCGGGTGGTGCAGCTGCGGGAACGGCTGCTCTCGAGCGGGCGGTTCTCGTTCCGCGCGGCAATCAGCGAATGCACGACGCGGCTGGAGGTCGTGGTCTCGTTCCTGGCGGTGCTGGAGCTGCTGAAGCGCGGGGAGTGCGACGCGCGCCAATCGGGTGCGTGGGACGACATCGAGGTGGTGGCGCTGCAGCCCGTGGCCGCGTAGCCAATCGGCGATGCCGGGTTCGCCCGTCCCGCGGGGGGCCGGTACACTCGGGACACCGCCCCTCTTTCGGGCACAAGGATGCGATGTGGCCGACGCCACCCCGCTGGCCGCTGCCGTAACCGAACAACCGCGCCGGAAGACGTTCTACGGCTGGTGGATCGTCGGTGCGGGCGCGGGCATCCAGCTCCTCCAGTCGGCGCTGCTGGGCCAGGCGTACGGGTCGTACGTGGTGCTGCTGCGCGAGGAGTTCGGCTGGAGCAAGACGGCGCTCGCGGCGGCCAGCTCGCTCCGGGAGATGGAAACAGGCATCACGGGGCCGTTCCAGGGCTGGCTGCTCGACCGGCTGGGGCCGCGGGTCGTGGCGCGGGCGGGCGTATTGCTCTTCGCGCTCGGGCTGATGCTGTTCAGCCAGGTGCAGTCGCTCCTGACCTTCTACCTGACGTTCGTAGTGATGGCACTGGGCATGAGCCTGATGGGCTACCTGACGATCACGTTCGCGGTGGTCCAGTGGTTCGAACGGAAGCGTGCGACGGCGATCAGCCTCTCGAGCGCGGGGTTCGCCATCGGCGGGATGGTCATACCGGGGGTGGTGTTCCTGCTGGAGTCGTTCGGCTGGCGCTGGACGGCGTTCGCGTCCGGGGTCGCGGTGCTGGTCATCGGGCTGCCGCTGACACAGGTGCTGCGCCACCGGCCGTCGGACTACGGGCTCCTGCCGGACGGCGACCCGCCAGCTCCGCGGGGCGCGGGAGTCACGCGGCAGGGGCTCGGCGGGGCAAACGCGGGGACGCGGGACCACACGCTCGCGGAGGCCATGCGCACGCGGGCGTTCTGGTTCATCGCGATGGGGCACGGGTCGGCGCTGTTCGTGGTCTCGGCGATGAACGTGCACCTGGTGTCGCACCTCAAGGAGAGCCTGGATTACTCGCTCGGGGAGGCGTCGACCATCGTGTTCCTGATGACCTTGCTGTTCCTCACGGGGACGGTGAGCGGCGGCCTGTTGGGCGACCGCGTGAACAAGCGGCTACTGGTGGTGGCGTGCATGGGCATGCACGCGGCCGGGCTGGTGCTGCTTTCGCACGCGACGGGGCTGGCGATGGTGATCGCGTTCGCGCTGCTGCACGGGCTGGCGTGGGGCTGGCGCGGACCGCAGATGGCGGCGATCCGGGCGGACTACTTCGGGCCGAGCTCGTTCGGGAAGATCCTTGGCGTCTCGAACATCGTCATCATCGTCGGGACCATCTCCGGGCCGATCATCGCGGGCCAGGTGTACGACCAGACGGGCAACTACCGGATCGGGTTCGACATCCTGGCAGCGATCGCGGCGCTGGGGTCGATCTTTTTCATCCTGGCGCGGCGGCCGGCGCGGCCGGCGGCGAACGCACCGCAGGTCATCCCGGCAGGGGGCTGAGGCGGGTCTAGCGGGGCTTCGCGATGCCGCGGAAGAACTCCCAGGCCGCGGCGGAGGCATCGAGCACCTGGGACGGCTCGCCGGCGCGGTCGTTCGGGCTGGGCGAGCTGCCCGGCCAGGGGTGGTCGGCGCCGGCGATGACGAGCATCCGCGTCACAGCGCCGCCAGGGCAGCCGCTCCACTCCCAGGTGGTCACGGCGCCGCTCGCCGATGTCGATGGGCCGGCGGTGCACCGGGCGCCCGCGGCCCAGAGTGCGAGGGAGTCGGGCATGGGACGGAAGGCGACGCCGGCGATCGAGCGCGGGCCTTCGCCGCCCTCGAACGGGTGGCTGAGGTCGGCATCGCCGTGGATGGCGAGGACCGCCACGGGTGACGACGGCGCGCAGGTGTCCACTTCGAGCGAGCCCGCGACCGGGACGATGGCCGCGACGAGGTCCGCGCGCTCGCAGGCGAGGCGGAAGGCCATGATGCCACCGTTGGAGTGGCCTGTGACGTAGACACGGCCGGGATCGACGGTCGGGGAGGCGGTGAGCTGCTCGATCAGGGCGGCGAGAAAGCCAACGTCGTCGATGTCGTGGGCGGCAGCCTGACCGCAGCAGGCGCCGCCGTTCCAGGTCCGCTCGAAGCCGGCCGGGTAGACGGCGACGAAGCCCTCGCTGAGCGCGAGGCGGGTGAGCTCGCTGTTGGCGGCGAACTGGGCTGGGCCGCCGAGCCCGCCGTGGAGCCCAACGACGAGCGGCAGGGCGTCCTGGCGCGCGGCGATGGGCGGGACGAAAAGGATGTACTCGCGGGCCAGGTCGTCGTGCTGGATGGTCCCGCCGGTGGTGCCGGGGGTTAGCCGCGCTGCGGGTGGCGGCGCCGTGGCGGTGGGGATCGGCGTGGCGGGCACGGAGGTAGTGGCGGAGGCGGTCGCGGGTGGGAAGGACGGCGTGGCGGTGGAGGGCGAGCTCGTGGCACCCGTGGTGGCGGCCGGGGGCGTGGTGTCGGGCGGTGCGTCGTCGCCGCGGCGGTCGCGGCAGCCTGCGGCGGCGACCGCGAGGAGGCAGAGAACGAGCACGGCCGCCACGCGAATCACTCGCTGCGGCGGCCGTGCGGGATATGCCATGGGGCGAGGGGTCAGGCCAGCCCGCGCTCCTTGAGGGCGCGCTGCATGGTGGTCCCGATCTCGGCAGGCGAATCGCTGACGTAGGCACCGGCGGCGCGGAGAGCGGCCTTCTTGTTCTCGGCCTTGCCGTCCTCGCCGCTGATGATGGCGCCGGCGTGGCCCATGCGGCGGCCCTCCGGCGCGGTGGCGCCGGCGATGAAGGCGACGACGGGCTTCTTCACGTTTTCCTTGATGTAGGCGGCCGCTTCCTGCTCGGCGGAGCCGCCGATTTCGCCGACCATCACGATCGCCTTCGTGTCCGGGTCTTCGTTGAGCTTGCGGACGGCGTCGATCTGGCGGGTGCCGATGATCGGGTCGCCGCCGACGCCGATGCAGGTGCTCTGGCCGATGCCGAGGCCGGTGAGCTGGGCGACGACTTCGTAGACGAGGGTGCCGGAGCGGCTGACGACGCCGACGTTGCCGGGGAGGAAGACATCGCCGGGCATGATGCCGACGCGGGTCTTGGTGCCGGGGGTGATGACGCCGGGGCAGTTCGGGCCGATGAGGGTGGTGCCGGTGCCGCGCAGGGTCGCCTTTACCTTGACCATGTCGAGCACGGGGATGCCTTCGGTGATGCAGACGATGAGCGGGACGCCGGCGGCGTGCGCTTCGAGGATCGCATCGGCGGCGCCGGGTGCGGGCACGAAGATGATGCTGACGTTGGCGCCGGTGTCGCGCACGGCCTGGTCGACCGTGGTGAAGATGGGCACGCCATCCTGCTGCTCACCGCCGCGGCGGGGGTGGATGGCGGCGACGACGTTCGTGCCGTAGGCGATGGAGCGGCGCATGTGGTTCGCGCCTTCGGTGCCGATGCCCTGCACCAGCAGGCGAGTGTTCTGATCGACCAGGACCGTCATGCTGACTTCCGTTTGTGCTTCGCGATTTCCGGTTCGGGCCGAAGCCTCCGGGTGGATGACCCGGCGACCAACGATACAGCGAAGAGGCGTTACTGTCCGGTGAGCGGGCTGGAAAAGCGTCGTGGGGCCGCTACAATGCCGGGATGGCGCTTCCTGTTGCGATGACGGCGAACCTGCAGTGCTCCTTTGGGGCTGCCCCTTCGACCCTGCTTGTGGTCCCGCAGGGCCAGCCGGTCATGAGCGAGAACAAGCCCCAGGCCAACATCATGGCGAACGTGCCGATGGCGAACATCCTGCCGTTCGGGCTGTGTAGCTGCCCGGCGAACCCGGTAGTGGCGGCGGCGACGGCAGCTGCGATGGGCGCACTGACGCCGATGCCGTGCGTCCCGAATACGGCTGCGCCGTGGGTCCCGGGTGCGCCGACGGTGCTGGTGAACAACCAGCCGATGCTGAACAACTCGAGCAAGCTGACGTGCCTGTGGGGCGGGGTGATCCAGGTGACGAACCCTGGGACGACGAAGGAGCAGTGCCCGTAGGGGGTCAGCACCAGCCGTCGTAGTGAGTGACGCCCGCGGCGGCGCGCTCGGCCTGCCGTTGCGCGCAGAACCCGGCCATCCGTGGCGGGGGTAACGACGCCGAGATGAGCGGAGGCTGGCCGGGAATCGAGCAGTTCGTAGATGCCCCGGAGGTGCATTCGCCGGCGATGAACGTGTCGAGCGAGACGACGAGATCGTCGCCGTCGATGCGTACCGGGAACCCGTCGAGGCCCCGGTCCGCCGCCCCGAAGACCTTCTCGCCGGCGCGGGTAAACACCCAGCCGGTACAATAGGCCTTGAATGCGCCGGTGAACGCCGGGAGCTCGACCGCCGGGATCGGCTGCGGTTCGCCATTGCCGGAGAACGAGGGGATGACGGTGGTGGGCGTCTGCCAGGGCGCCGCCTCGGTCATGCCACCGGAGAACACGTAGTCAGCCTGCCAGGGCACGAGGCAGCCGCTGTGCGGGTCGCGGCCGACGTAGGCGCGGTACTCGCCCGTATCTAGCCGGACGGCCCACACGAGATAGTCCTGCCCAAGCTGATCCTGCCCGAGGACACCAACGTCGTAGCTGTGGGGCCGGCCGTCCGCGAGGTCCGCGAGCGGGATGACCAGTTCGTTGGGGTTGGCGGCGTCGCCGGGGCGAAGCAGGACGAAGGCGACGGCCGCCACGAGCACCACCGCAGCTGCTGCGACTCCCCCGGCGGCGAGGAACTTCCAGCCCAGGAGCGACGCGACGCCGGCCCGCAGCCGTGCCGGGGCCGCATGCTCCGCCCTCCAGGCGGCGACCGCTTCCTCGCGCGTGGTCACGCCGAGCCGGCCGATGATGTCGCTGACGTGGGTCTTGGCCGTGGCGAAGCTGATGCCGAGCTCCCCGGCGATGCGGCTATTCGTGTAGCCGCGGGCCATGAGCCGGATGACCTCGACCTCGCGCGCGGTGAGCCGCCCTTCGATGCTCTCCTGTTTCATCGCACGACGAGCGTACGCCCGGCGAGAAGGCGTGGCATCGGCCTATGCCGGGAATTGCCGGGCGAGATGGCAGCTTAGCGGTGCTGGGGGGCCATGCGGGCGGGCGGGCGGCGGATGGGGATGGGGACGGCTTCGACGCGCTGGGATTCGATGAGCTTCCGGAGGCGCTTCCACTCCTGCCCGCCGAGGGGTTTGTACACGGGCGGGAACTGGCGGCGGAGCTCTTCGGCGTGGACGCGGTAGCGCTCGGAGATGGCGCCCATGGCGAGCAGGGAGGCGGGCGGCAGGCGGCGCCAGTTGGCCGCGGCCATCTCGGCGAGGGCGGTGATGGCGACTTCGGCGTCCTGGTGGAGCCCGAGCACGTCCTGGAGCGCGGTGACGCGCTGGCTGAACTCGACCGCGGGGCGCCCGTAGATCGGCCCGACGAATTCGAGCGCGTAGCGCAGCTTCTTCCCGTCGATGCGGAGCTCGTGGTAGAGCTCGGCCGGCGAGGCAGGGGTGATGCGGTCGCCAAGCTTGCGCAGGCGGCGGTAGCGCTTCTCCAGGAGGTCCGGGGCGACCGCGAGGATCGGCAGGCGGCCGGCGGCGAAGGCGTTGGGCGCGCCGCGCTGGAGGACGGTGGAGAAGCGCTCGACGAGGAGGTCGTAGCGGCGGGAATCGAGCGCGATGAGCATGCGGCGGCGAGCGGCCTGGCGGCGGGCTTCGAACAGCGCCTCGATGCTATCGAGCGCGGCCGCCTCGGATTCGCTGAACCCGGCGCGCCACTCGGCCATGCGCTCGACCTGGACGTCAAGGTCGCGGACTTCGCCGAGGGCGGCGGCGACCCAGCCGAGTTCCTGGCGGAAGCGCTCGATTCTGGGCGGGAGGAACGGGCGGAAGGCCTGCATGGCCGCGCGGAGGCGGCGGGCGGCGACGCGCATGTCGTGGAGGAACTCGATGTCGTCGCCGAGGCGGGTGCCGGGCTCGTTCGCGAGGAAGACGCCGAAGTGCTTCCGCATCACGGCGAAGGCGACCTCGCCGGCGGTCATCGAGGCCGAGACATCGGCCGAGCCGAGGTTCTTCTCGGGGCGGCCGGGCTTCATGCCGGTCGCGAGGAGGGCGGCTTCGAACTTGGCGGTGCCAGCGGGCGTGAGGCCACAGGTCACGACCAGGAGGTCGACGAAGCGCTTCGAACGCTCGACGGCATCGGGGTGCACCTCGACTTCGACGCGGGCGAGGCGCACGGGCGCGTCTTCGGCGCCAACCGGGATGACGGTGTCGTCGACGGCGATCTCGCCGATTTCGCCCTGCGCATCGGCGAGGACGAAGGGGCGGCGGACCTGTTCGAGCGTGAAGAGCGGGCGGAGCTCGCGGCGGCCGGTGAGGGCGCGCAGGGCCTTGCCGCAGGGGCCGTCGGCGGCGAGGGGCGTGGTGTCGAGGTCGACGGGCTCGGTGAGCTCGCGGCGGGAGCGCATGCCATCGGTGGCTTCGGCCATGGCCTTCATGGTCAGCTCGGCCGATTCGCCCTTGCGGCGGAGGCGGCCGGTGTACTTCGCGCGGTGGACGCGCCAGTCGGGCGTGTCGTAGTAGGTGTCGGCGAATTCGCGAACTTTGGCCGGCGTGATGGTGTAGCCGGGGACGTTCGCGCTTTCGAGCCAGCGTAGCACGGGCCGCACATCGAGCGCCGCGAATTGCCATTCGACTTCGAGGATGTCGGTTGCCTGCGCCATCGCCGCAGTGTACCCGCGTCGGCTGGTAGGGGCGTGATCAGCCGGCGAGGACGGCGACGGTGACGCCATCGCCGCCCTGCTCGGGCGGGGCGGACTCGTAGCGCCGGACGAGCGGGTGCCCGTGCAGGGATTCGCGAATGGCGGCGCGCAGGGCGCCCGTGCCCTTGCCGTGGATGATGCGGACGAAGGGCAGGCCGGCGCGGAAGGCGTCGTCCAGATAGGACTCGAAGTTGCCGAGCGCCTCCTCCGCGCGCTGGCCTCGGAGGTCGAGCTCCATGGGGACGTGCGGGCGGGGGGCCGCGGGCAGGGCCACGGGCGCGGTGCCGGGCGCGGGCTCGATCCGGTCGATGCGGTCGACGCTGACCTTCATGCGGATGGAGCCGAACTGGACCTCGACGCGGCCGTCTTCGCCGATACCGGTGAGTGCTTCGCCGACCTGGGGGATGTCGCGCACGTGGACGTGGTCGCCGGCGTCGAGCGAGCGGACCGTGACCGGCGGCGGCGCGGTGCGGCGGGCCGGTTTGGCGCGTGCGCCGAGCTTGGCGAGGTCGGCGTCGAGGCGCTTGAGGGTGGCCTCGGCCGCGCGGGGGTCGAAGTCGCGGGTGGCGGCGCGGCGGCGGAGGTGCTCGATCTCGCGGCGGACCTCGGCGACTGCGTCTTCGGCCTCGCGGTGGGCGTCATCGAGGATGCCAGCGCGCTCCTGCTCGATGGTGTCGCGGCGCTCGGCGAGGGTGACGCGGAGCTCCTCGGATTCCTGGCGGGCGAGCTCCTCGCGGCGGCGGGCCTCGGCGGCGGATGCGCGCTCGTCGCGGATCTCGCCGAGGAGCTGTTCGAGCTCGAAGTGCTCCGGGGAGAGCTGCCCTTCGGCGCGTTGCAGCACTTCCTCTTCGAGCCCAAGGCGGCGGGCGATGGCGATGGCGTTGGACTGGCCGGGGAGGCCGATCGTGAGGTGGTAGGTCGGGCTCAGGGTCTCGAGGTTGAATTCGACCGAGGCGTTGCGGAGGCGTGAGTCGTTGTGGGCGAATGCCTTGAGCTCGCCGTGGTGCGTGGTGGCGACAAGCGTGCAGCCGCGTTCGAGCAGCGTCTCGAGCACAGCGCGGGCAAGGGCGGCGCCCTCCGTGGGGTCGGTGCCGGCGCCGAGCTCATCGAGCAGGACGAGCGTGCCGGGGGCGGCCTTGCCGAGGATGTCGGTGATGTTCCGCATGTGCGACGAAAAGGTCGAGAGCGACTGCTCGATGGACTGCTCGTCGCCGATGTCAGCGTAGATGCGCTCGTAGACGGCGATGCGGCTGGTGTCGGCGCAGGGCACCATCATCCCGGCCTGGGCCATGAGCGTGAGGAGGCCGAGGGTCTTGAGCGCGACGGTCTTGCCGCCGGTGTTCGGGCCCGTGATGAGGACGCCCTGGTAGGCGCCGCCGACTTCGAAATCGGTGGGGACGACATCGCCGCGGAGGAGCGGGTGGCGGCCTTTGACGAGGAGGCTGGCACCCGACTCGCGCAGCCAGCTGGTGCCATCCCCGGGCGGGGGGAGCTCGGCCTTCTGGCGGCGGCCAAGGCGGACCTTCGCGTTCAGGACGTCGAGCCGGCCGAGCGTGGTGACGGTGTCAATGGCTTCCTGCTCGCGGTCGCCGAGGAGGGCGGTCAGGCGCTGGAGGACGCGGCGGATTTCGCGCTCTTCGGCGAGCTGCAGCTCGCGCACCTGGTTGCCGGCATCGACGACGCCCATGGGTTCGATGAAGACGGTGGCGCCACTCGAGGAGACGTCGTGGACGATGCCGGCGAGCATGCCGCGGTTCTCGGCCTTGATCGGGATCACCTTGCGGCCGTTGCGCTCGGTGAGGAGCCCCTCCTGGGCGATGTTGCGGCGGATCGCGTCGGCGAGGGCGGACTGGGCGCTCCGTTCGAGGCGGTCCTGGGCGGTGCGGAGCTCGCGGCGGGTGGTGGCGAGCTGCTCGCTGGCGCTGTCGGCGACCTCGCCGCGCGGCGTGATGGCCTCGTCGACAGCGTCGGTGAAGCGACGGAAGTCCGAGACCCAGTCGGCGATCTCGCCGAGGTGGGGTATGCGGTCGCGGACGCGCTCGATGACCTGCTTCGCGCGCCAGGCCGTGCGCAAGGTCTGGGCGGCATCGAGGAGCTCGGAGGGGTCGAGGGCCTGGCCGATGCCGGCGGCGTGGACGAGCGGGCGCACGTCCTTCGCGCCGGCAAAGGGGATGTCGATGCCGAGCTGGTCGAGGAGGCGGACCTCGGCGGTCTGCTGCTGAAGGAGGACGATGTCGCCGAAGTCCGTGGCGGGGCGGACCTGGAGCGCAAGCTCGCGGCCGATGCTGAAGGCGGTCTCGGCGGCGAGGAGGCCGAGCACCTTTTCGAATTCGAGCACGCGGATCGTGTGGGCGTCCATCGGAAACAAGCGTATGACTCCCGGGACGGGCATACCAGCGATTCGCCAAATCCATTACCCGATGGGGGTTCGACCACGTATGCTGTCGGGTCGACGACCGACAGGGGCAGCCCATGTTCAAGAAAGTGCTGGTAGCCAATCGCGGGGAGATTGCCCTGCGGATTGTGCGTGCCTTACGTGACCTCGACATCACGAGCGTCGCGGTCTATTCCGAGATCGACCGGATGTCGCAGCACGTGCGGTATGCGGATGAGGCGCACCTCATCGGGCCGGCGAGCGCGCGGGAGAGCTACCTCAATGGGGACCGGATCATCGAGGTGGCGAAGGCGTGCGGGGCGGAGGCGATCCACCCAGGCTACGGCTTCCTCGCCGAGAACGCGGACTTCGCGGAGGCGGTGGAGGCGGCCGGGCTGACGTTCATCGGGCCGTCGCCGGATTCGATGCGGAAGCTGGGCGACAAGATCGCCGCGCGCGAAATCGCGATCGCCGCAGGGCTCCCGGTGGTTCCGGGCAGCCCGGAGGTGCACTCGATCGAGGAAGCGGAGGAGCTGGCGGCGAAGATCGGTTTCCCGATCATGATCAAGGCGGCGGCGGGCGGCGGCGGCCGTGGCATCCGGCTGGTCGATGCGCGGGAGAAGCTGCGCGACGCAGCCGAACGGGCGATGCAGGAAGCGCAGACGGCGTTCGGGAACCCGACGATCTATGTCGAAAAGAACCTCTCGCCGGTGCGGCACATCGAAGTGCAGGTCATCGCCGACAAGCACGGGAACATCGTGCCGATCGGCGAGCGCGAGTGCTCGATCCAGCGGCGGCACCAGAAGATCATCGAGGAGTGCCCCAGCGTGGCGGTGACGCCGGACCTGCGGCGGGCGCTGGGCCGCGCGGCGGTGCGGCTGGCGCGGGCGGCGAACTACCACAACGTCGGGACGGTGGAGTTCCTGCTGACGGAGCAGGGCGACTACTACTTCCTGGAGATGAACACCCGCCTCCAGGTGGAGCACCCGGTGACCGAGCTCGTGAGCGGCACGGACCTGGTGAAGGACCAGATCCTCGTGGCGGCGGGCGAGGAGCTGGCGTACGACGAGTACGAGCTGCTCACCCGCGGCTGGGCGATCGAGTGCCGGATCGTGGCGGAAGACCCGTTCAACAACTTCCTGCCGTCCGTCGGCAAGGTGGTGTTCGCGCGCGAGCCCGCCGGCCCGGGCATCCGGGTCGAATCGGCGCTGTACGACGGGTTCGAAGTGAGCCCGTACTACGACTCGCTACTGGCGAAGGTGACGGCGTGGGGCCGCACGCGCGAAGGCGCGCGGACGCGCATGAAGCGCGCGCTGGCGGAGTTCCGCGTGGTGGGCGTGGCGACGAACATCCCGTACCTCCAGGAGATCCTGGACCTGCCGGACTTCATCCACGGCAAGATGGACACCGGGTTCCTGGACAAGCACGTGGTGACGGCGCACGAGCCGCTGACGGAGCAGCAGGAAGCAGCGGAGCTGGCGGCGTTGCTCCTGGTCACGGGCTCGGTGCACCACACGGACAGCAGCTCGAGCGCGGGCGTAACGACTGCCGAGGCTGGCAACGCGAATGGCAACGGCAACGGGAAGTACGCCGGGGTTTCGCCCTGGCGGCGGCAGATGTCGGCGATCCCGGCCGGGAGGGGTATGGGGCGATGGCCGAAAAGTATCTGATCCACCTCGAAGACCAGGACGTGACCTTCGAAATCAAGCGCGAGCAGGGCGAGACGTACGTCCGCCGCGAAGGCTGGGACCACTGGAAGTGCGTCGAGCTCGACCGCATCGGCGACTCGGGGCTCTACCTGCTGATGGTGGACAACCGCCCGATCGAGGTGTATCTGGAGCGGCGGCGGGGCGGCGCGATCGTGAACATCGGCCGCCACAACTGGGACATGGACGTGAGCCCCTGGCGGCCCGGCGCGACGCGGAAGCGGACCTCGGCGCAGGCGAAGGGCGTGGTGCGCGTGGTCGCGCCGATGACCGGCTCGATCGTGGAGGTGCGCTGCGAAGCGGGCCAGGCGGTCAAGCAGGGCGACGTGCTGCTCGTGATCGAGTCGATGAAGATGAACAACGAGCTGCGCGCGCCTGCGGAGGGCATCGTCGAAGGCGTGGAAGTGGACGCCGGGCAGAAGGTGAAGGCGAACGACCTGCTGGTGGCGATCCGGACCGGCGAGCCGGAAGCCATTGCGTCATAATTTTGCATAACAGGCTCGTGTGTCTTGACCACCCGTAAGGGCGGGCGGTAGCGTAGATGATGGCCGTGCTAGACGGGGAGCTAGCGGTGCCCTGAACCCGCAATCCGCTACAGCGGGGTTGAATCCCTGCCCGAGGGCTGCTTTTTCGGGGACTGTCCTTGTCAAGCGGCGTTGACGATCTGGTCCTGCGCGGCGAGGCGCCATGAACCTGGTCAGGTCCGGAAGGAAGCAGCCATAAGTGGAATGCTTCGGGTGCCGCAGGTACGCCGGGTCCGAGCTGGCTGGCGTAGAGCAAGCCCGGGGATCAGTTCGAAGGCAGGTGCACGGCTAATACTCTTGCCGCCTCGCAGCCAGCGGGGAGCGAAACCAGCCACCGAGGAGTGACTTTTGGCCCAGGCACTACGGCCGCCCAGCGCAAGCGGGCGTCCGGAAGCCGCCAGACAGCACAACACCCGGTCCGACCTCTTCCATCACCCCCGCCACTTCCGAGGTCGGCATCACGCAGCAACCATCTTTGTGGTGCTGCTGCTTGCTGTCGTCGGGTTCCGGCTCTTTCCGGAAAAGGACGTGACCGTCCTCAATGGCGGTCAGTCGGTCCGCGTGTCCGCGACCTTCGATGCCGAGCGGCAGGCACTCGAAGCGGCGGACGTGTCGCTTGGCCCTGGCGACCGCATCTTCGAAGGCAGCGGCGGCAAGTACGTGAGCCTCGCGGTCCAGCGGGCCCGCCCCGTCCGCGTCGATGTCGACGGCGAGGCCCTGGAAGTGCGCACCCAGGCGACGACGATCGCGGGCGCACTCGCGGAGGGGGGCATCGAGCTCCGTCCCGGCGACCGCGTCTACCTCGATGGCACGCTCGCGACCGCGCGGGGGCCACTCTTCGCGACGACGAACCGCTCCGTTTCGCTCACCCCCAGCAGCCTGCGGGATTCGGCCGCTGAGCCCATTGCCGTGCGCATCGAACGGGCGCGTCCGCTGGTGGTCTACATCGACACGTTCCGGCTGGAGGTGGCGTCTGCCGCGACCACGGTCGAAGGCGTGCTCGGCGACCTTGGCATGACCGTGCGCGAGGGCGACCTGGTCCGGCCGGGGCTGGCCGCGCCGGTGAACGCCGGGATGACGGTCCGGCTGGCGAAGGCGCGGTCGATCACGGTGCGCATCGACGGCAAGGAGCAGTCGCTCTACACGCAGGCGCAGACGGTCGGCGACGTGCTGGCGCTGCTGGGGGTGGACCCGCGGCCGGACGAGCTACTCGAACCCGCGCGAGAGACGCCGGTGACGCCGGGCATGACCGTGACGGTGGGCCTGACGCGGACGGACATCGAATCGGTGACCGACCCGATCCCGCCGGGCGTGGCGTATGAGAACGACCCGACGATGCCGGCCGGGCAGGTCCGGATCATCGAGGGCACGCCGGGAACGCGCGTGACCAACTTCGAAGTGACGTACAAGAACGGCGAAGAGGTGTCGCGGGTACTGGCACCGGGCGGCGGCGTGACCGTGCAGCCGGTGGCGACGCGCCACATCACGGGCACGAAGGGCACGACGAGCGGCCCTGCGGCCGCCAGCCGGCCAACGCTCAACGCGGCCGGGTACACCGGCACGTACAGCCGCACGGTGAACGTCTACGCCACCTGGTATAACGCCAGCCACGGCGCCTGGGCACCCGACGACCCCAACTACGGGCGCACGTGGACCGGCGTGATCGTGGACTACGGCATCTGCGCGACCGACCGGAGCGTCTTCCCAATGGGGACGCGGTTCTTCATCCCGGGGTACGGGGTCTGCGTCGCGGCGGACATCGGCGGCGGCGTGAGGGGCAACCACATCGACCTCGGGTTCCCGGAATCCGCCGGAGGCAACCCGTGGGCGACACAGTATCTCGACGTCTACGTCCTCGACTGAGGCGCACCGGCGCGCCTACCATCAGGTGTGCCCCCTTCCCGGAACCGCTCGTCCGGCCCGCGGCCCCGCAAGGCGCTCGGGCAGCACTTCCTGCGCGATAGCGGCGTGCTCGCGGACATCGCGGGCGCGATGCGCGTGCCCGAAGGCGGGTTCGTGCTCGAAATCGGCGCGGGGACGGGCCAGCTGACGGCGGCGCTGCTCGCGGCCGGCCACGAGGTCGTGGCGCTCGAAGTCGAGGAGCGCCTCATCCCCCACCTGCAGCGGCGCTTCGCGGGCGAGACGCGGCTGCGGATCGAGCTCGCGGACGCGCGGACGATCGACCTGCGCGAGGTGCTGCCGGAGGGGCGGCCGTTCTCGGTCGCCGGCAACCTGCCGTACTTCGCCGCAAACCCGATTATCCGGCACTTCCTCGAGGGCGAGCCGAAGCCGGCCGAGCTCGTGGTCATGGTCCAGCGAGAAGTGGCGCGAGAGCTGGCCGCGAAGCCGGGCGAGATGTCGCTGCTGGGCATCTCGGTGCAGCTCTACGCGGAGGCCGAGCACCTGTTCGACGTGAAGCCGGAGGCGTTCGACCCGCCGCCGAACGTCTGGTCGTCGGTCGTGCGGCTGACGCTGCGGGCGGAGCCGCTGGTGCCCGCGGAGCGGATCGAGGCGTTCTTCACGCTGGTCTCGAAGACGTTCCGGAACCCGCGGAAGCAGATCCACAACGCGCTGGGGCGGGCGACGTGGCTGCCGCCGGACGGTGCGGGCGAGGCGCTCGCGGCGGCGGGGATCGACCCGATGCGGCGCCCGGAGACGCTCTCCATCGGGGAGTGGCTGGAGCTGCTCGACGCCTGCGAGGCGGTGCGTGCCCGTGCCTCCTGATTCGCTGAGCGGGCCAGCGCCAGCCAAGGTGAACCTCGTGCTGGAGGTGACCGGGCGCCGGGCAGACGGCTACCACGAGATCGACACCGTGCTGCAGACGCTCGAGCTCGCTGGCCGGGTGACCGTGCGCTTCGATGGGCCGGGAGGCGTCACCGCGAGCGGGCCATTCGCCGCGGGGACGCCGTGCGACGAGACGAACCTGGCGTGGCGCGCGGCCGAGGTGCTAGCGGGGCTGACTGGCAACGCTATCGAGGGGCTCACGATCGAGCTGGAGAAGCAGGTGCCGCCCGCGGGGGGGCTCGGGGGCGGCGCCTCCGATGCGGCGACGACGCTGCGGCTGCTGCGACCGCGGTGGCGCGCGAGCGACGCGCAGCTCCGGGAAGCGGCCGCCGCGGTCGGCAGCGACGAGGCGTTCTTCCTCGTGGGCGGGACCGCGCGGGCGACGGGGCGGGGCGAGGTGGTGCGCCGGCTGCCGCTGCTGCCGCCGCACGGCGTTGTGCTGTTCGTCCCGCCGTGGACGATCGAGCGCAAGACGGCGCGGATGTTCGCGGCGCTGGCGGAGCTGCCGTTCGACGACGGGGCGGTCGCGCGGGCGTTCGTGGCGCGCCCGCCGGAGCGGTTCGGCAGCGGCGACGTGTTCAACGCCTTCGAACGCGTGGCCTACGACGTGTTCCCGCAGCTGGCCGGGCTCGCGGAGGAGCTGGAGGCGCGGATCGGCGCGCCGGTGCGGCTGGCCGGCGCAGGGCCCACGCTCTTCTGGATCGGTGACGTGCAGGCGGCGGCGGGCGTGGCCGGCCGCGCCCAGGGCGCGCGCTGCCTGGTCATCGAGACGCGCACGGCGGGCCCGCTGTGAACGATGTCCTCGCGGGGTTCACGGCCGGCTACGCGCTCTCGATCATCGCGACGGTGCTGTCGGTGTACCTGGTCATGCAGTTCACGGAGAGCCGGTTCGTGAAACGGTGGACGGAGGGCGGCGTGAACCCGCTGCTGCTTTCGGTGCCGCTTTCGATGGGGCAGTTCTTCGGGTGGACGATGGTCGGGCTGCTGCTGGGGTCGGTGTACCACGTGGCAGGGCTGGAGGACGAGCCGGGGGCACTGGGGAGCCCGAGCGCGCCGTGGCTCATCGCAATGGTGGCGGTGGCGGCGATGCCGGTGCCGCTGCTGATGATCTTCTGGGCACGGCACTGGTGGGTCTGGGTGGGGTTCGCAGCTGCGTTCGTGGGCCTGTTCGGGTGGACGATGCCGCTGATGGCGGAGCGCCTCTAGCGGAATGCCACGCGCGCAGTCTTTCCCGCGGGATTACCGAAACGGACCGGCTGGTATACTGCGAAGGTTCGTGACGCACGAACAAATGACATTGGAGGCAAGGCGTGCCGGGCACCATCATCGATATGCACCTGCACACCACCAAAGGCGCCTCCGACTCGATGCTCAATCCGGACGACCTCATCGCCGAAGCCACGCGCGTCGGCCTAACGGGCGTGAACATCACGGAACACGACCGGATGTGGGAGTCCTGGGACCTCGGCCCTTTCCGTAAGAAGCACGACCACATCTTCGTTTCCAATGGGATGGAAGTGTCCACCGACATGGGGCACATCCTTGCCATCGGGCTCAAGGGGTATGCACCCGGCATCCGCCGGCTGGAGAAGCTGCGCGAGGTTGCCGACGAGCAAGGCGCCTTCCTGGTGGTGGCCCACCCGTTCCGACATTTCTTCGACCCTGTGCACTTCAAGCGCGAGGGCAAGGAGCCGTTCCGGCTTATGCCGGAAGAGGCGGCGAAGCTGCCGGTGTTCCAGCTCATCCATGGGATCGAAGTGCTGAACGGCTGCAACACGCCGCGCGAGAACTACTTCGCCCTGCAGGTGGCGAAGATCCTCGGCAAGCCGGGCACTGGCGGCTCGGACGCGCATTCGACGCAGGGCATCGGCTACTTCTGCGCGGTGTTCGACGAGGAGCTCACGAGCCAGGAGCACATGGTCGAACAGATGCACAAGGGCCGTTTCCACCCCGGGCGAGGCCTGGCCGACGGGCGCCTCGAGAACTACTGGGAGACCGCGGAACCGATCCCGTTCTATGAATAGCCACCGGGGCGAGTCCCGGAGCCCCCACCGGGAGAAAGCGGCGATGACCTGTGCGTAACCACTGGATCTTCATCGGTGTGATGGTCTTGCTCGGGTTGCCGGGCGTGGTGCTCCGGCTTGGGGACATCCACCCGGCGCCAGAGCTCGCGGCGGCGACGTTCGGCATCTCGATCCTGGCGGCGGCGTTCCTGCTGAGCTGGGGCGCAGAGACCGCAGAGATGGACATCTCGCAGGGCCTCGCGCTGGCGATCATCGCACTCATCGCCGTGCTGCCCGAATACGCAGTCGACTTCGTGCTGGCCTGGGAGGCAGGCAGCGACCCGGAGGAGGCAGCGAAGGGGCTCGCCATCGCGAACATGACCGGCGGGAACCGGCTGCTCATCGGCGTCGGCTGGGTCACGGTGTTCGCAATCTTCTTCTACCGCACACGGCTCAAGGAGCTGGTGGTGGACCGGCAGCGGTCGCTGGAGCTGGTGTTCCTCGCGGTCGCGACGATCTACGTCATCCTGATCCCGCTGCGGCACGCGGTCACACTGATCGACACGATCGTGCTGGTGTCACTGTTCGTCATCTACCTGATCTTCACATCGAGACAGGAGACGGACCACGTCGAGCTCGTGGGGCCGGCCCAGGCGATCGGTTCGTTGCCGAACGCGCGGCGGCGCACGCTCATCGTCATCATCCTGATCTACAGCGCGACGGTGATCTTCACCTCGGCAGAGCCGTTCGCCCACAACCTGGAAGAGATCGGCCGCGAGTTCGGGATCTCGGAGTTCTTCCTGATCCAGTGGCTGGCGCCGCTCGCTTCGGAATCGCCGGAGGTGCTGGTGGCGGGCCTGCTGGCGTGGCGCGGGCGCGCTGCGGTCGGCATGGGCGCGCTGATCTCGTCGAAGGTGAACCAGTGGACGCTGCTCATCGGCACGCTGCCGCTGGCGTTCATGGCGTCGTCGGGGGACTGGGGGTTCACGCAGGGGCTCCCGCTGGATGACCGGCAGCGCGAGGAGATCTTCCTGACGGCTGCACAGTCGGCGTTCGCGATCGCGGTGTTCATGAACCTGAGGATGGGGGTGCGGGAAGCGGTCGCGCTGTTCGTGCTGTTCGCGACGCAGCTCTTCATCACCAACGAACAGGCGCGCGTGTACTACGCGTTCGCATATGCGGCGCTGTGCATCGGGCTGCTAGTGCTGCACCGGAAGGACCTGCCGCACACCGTGCAGAGCGCGTGGGACATCATCCGCGGGCGGCCCGACCAGGACGAACCGGCGAAACAGGCTCACCATGCCTGAGCCGGCTCAGGGGACGAGCCGGTAGATTCGACCATCGAAGGCGAGCCCATAGAGCTCGCCTTCGGCGTCTTCGGCGAAGGACGCGATGGGCGGGCCCTCGGGCTGGATCTCGGTCGCCTGCGGGTCCCGGCCGGCCGCGGCCTCGCCGGCGAGCAGGCCCAAGAGCATGCCGGAGCAGAAGTCGGCGTAGAAGTAGACGCCGCGGAGGGCCGGGAACTCCTGGCCGCGGTACACGTAGCCGCCGGTCACGGAGCAGCTGCCGCCGTCACGGGCATAGTCGGCCGCGGGCTCGATGAGCCCCTCGCGGTCGCAGCCGGAGGCCGGGCGGTAGCAGCGGGTGCCCTCGGTGATGTTCCAGCCGTAGTTCCCTCCGGCGACGACGAGGTCGACCTCTTCGCGGGCGGACTGGCCCACATCGCCGGTCCAGAAGGCGCCGGTTTCGCGGTCCATGCTCATGCGCCAGGGATTGCGGAAGCCGTAGGCCCAGGTTTCGGGGCGGGCGCCGGAGTCGTCCACGAAGGGGTTGTCCGCCGGGATGCTGTAGGGGACGCCGGCGCTCACGTCGCGGACGTCAATGCGGATGACGCTGCCGAGCAGGTTGCGGCCGAGGTCCTGGCCGTTGCCGTTGGGGTCGCCGCCACTCCCACCGTCGCCGAGCGAGAGGTAGAGCATGCCGTCCTGCCCGAAGACGATGGTGCCGCCGTTGTGGTTCGAAAACGGCTGCGGGACGGTGAGGATGACCAGCTCCGTGGCCGGGTCGGCGCGGAGGGCGGTGCCCTCGCCACTGGTGGTGATGCGAGAGAGGACGGTGCGGCGCTCGCCGGGCTCGGCGCTGTAGTAGAGCCAGAGGTAGCCGTTCTCGTCGAAGCCGGGATCGAGGGCGATGCTGAGGAGGCCCTCCTCGTTGCCGGAGCGGGAGGTCTTCGCGACCTGGTCCAGCACGGTGGCGACATCGGCGGCGCCGGGATCCTTCGGGAACGCGATGATGCGGCCCTCCTGGAGCGCGACGAGCATCGTGTCCTGCCCGGGGAGCTCGACCATGGCGATCGGCCGCTCCAGGTCCGGGAGGTCCGGGAACGCGTCCTCGAAGTGGGCGGTGGAGGGCACGCTGGTGGCCGCGGCGCCGGGCGATCCGGTCGCGGTGGCGGACGGGGTGCGCGAGGCGCCGGCGGTGGCCGTGCCCGTTCCCGTGCCAGTTGCCGTGGCCGTCGCGGTTGGCGTGGCCGGGTCGGCGTCATCGCCATCGCGGGCAACGAACGGGATGGCGACGACCACGCCGAGGGCGACGACGGCGGCGAAAGCGGAACCGATCAGAGCAGGACGAGGCACACGCGCTCCACCGGGACGAGCTCCCGTGAGGGGAGCCTAGCGCCGCGGGGCGTCAGGGCTGGTCAAGCCGGGCGGCGGCGGTATCGAGGGCAGCTCGCAGGTCGGCGCGGTAGCCCTGCTCGCGGAGGATCTTGCCCAGGCTGGAGAGCGCGAGGAGGACGTTGCCCGGCGTGGACGATTCGCCCATGAGGCCGATGCGCCAGGCCTTGCCGCGAAGGTCCCCGAGCCCGCCGCCAATCTCGATGTTATGACGATTGAGTAGCGCGCCGCGGACCTCGGCGTCGCTCACGCCCTCGGGGATGCGGACGGTCGTGAGGACGGGCAGGCGGTAGCCTTCGTCGGCGTGGAGGACGAGGCCCATGGCTTCGAGACCGGCCTGGAGGGCGCGGCCGTTGCGCTCGTGGCGGGCCCAGCGCGCTTCGAGGCCCTCTTCGAGCACGAGCGCAAGCGCCTGGTGGACCGCGTAGATCATCGAGATGGGCGCGGTGTGGTGGTAGGAGCGGCGTTCGTCCCAGTAGGTCTCGAGGAGGTTGAGGTCGAGGTACCAGGTGTTGCAGGGCGTCTCGCGGGCGCGGATGGCGTCCCAGGCGGCGGGCCCGATGGTCAGCGGGGCGACGCCGGGAGGGGCGGAGAGGCATTTCTGGGTGCCGGAGTAGATGGCGTCGGCGCCCCAGGCGTCGCCTTCGACGGGGATGCCGCCGAGCGAGGTCACGCAGTCTGCCAGCATGAGCGCGCCGTGGTCGTGCGCGAGCTTCGCGAGGGGGGCGATGGGCGTCTCGACGCCGGTCGAGGTCTCGGCGTGGACGGCGGCGACGAGCTTGACCGGGCCGCCAGCTCCCCTGATCGCGCGCTCCATCGCATCCGGGTCGACCGGAGAGCCCCAGGCGAACGGGACGCGGGTCACTTCGCCGCCGGCACGCTCGGCCATCTGGGCGATACGGTCGCTGAAGTAGCCGTTGATGCCGACGACCACGCGGTTACCGGGCTCGACGAGGTTCATCACGGCCGCTTCCATGCCGCTGGTGCCGGTGCCGGGCGTGACGAGGGTGTGGGCGTTCTCCGTGCGCATCACCTGGCGGCACATGGCCCGGACCTGGTCCATGATCTTGAGGAAATCGGGGTCCAGGTGGCCGATGAGGGGGGCGCCCATGGCGCGGAGCACCTGGGGGTGCGCGCCGCTGGGGCCGGGGCCCATGAGGATGCGGTGGGGCGGGTTGAACGCGGGGGTGGCAGACATGCGGGGTATCGTACGGACTCGCGGGGCAAGGCACGACCGGTGGGAGCGAGGGGACGGCGCCGGAACGAGGGGGCGGTTGCGTCCCGGCGTAGAATGGGATTCGCGACCGGCTCCCCCCATTCCCGTGAGGTTGTACACGATGCCCGATGTCCCGGAATCACCCGTCCTCACCGGCGACCGGACGCCAATGGAGGTCGTGGTCCGCAAGGCGACTGCGGCCGACCTGCCGCCGATCTCGGCCATGCTCGCACGCGCATTCGACGATGACCCCTTCGCGAACTGGGTCTGTGCCCGGGACGCCCGGCGGGCGCGGCGGATCTACGACTCGATGGCATTCGCGGCCGAGCGGCTGACCTTCCCGCACGGCCACGTGTACACCACGGACGACCACACCGGCGCGGCCCTGTGGACACCGCCGGGGAAGTGGAAGATGGGCCTGGTCTCGCAGCTCACCAGCCTGCCGGCGCTCGCCCGGTGCACAACGTGGCGGCGGATCCCGCAGGTGATGGCCGGGCTGAATACGGTCGAGAAGAAGCACCCGCACGCGCCGCACTACTACCTGATCGCGCTGGGAGTGGAGCCCGAGCTGCAGGGCCGGAGCATCGGCACGCAGTTGATGGCCCCCGTGCTGGCGACCTGCGACCGGGACGGCCTGGGCGCCTACCTGGAGACGTCGTTAGAGCGCAACGTGCCGCTCTTCGAGCGGAACGGGTTCCGGGTGCGGGAGGAGCTCGTAATCCCGAAGGGCGGGCCGAGGACGTGGCTGATGTGGCGCGAGCCGCAGTAGCCTGCTACTCGGCGGCGTCGAAATTGAGGTAGTACTTGCTCGGGGTGGGGCCTTCCTGGCCCTGGTACTTGCTGCCCGCTTCCTTCGAACCGTAGGGGAACTCCGCGGGCTCGCTCAGGCGGAGGAACGAGAGCTGCGAGACCTTCATCCGGTGGTAGAGGGCGATGGGCAGGTTCGCGACGTTCGAGAGCTCCAGGGTGAGGGCGCCGTCCCAGCCCGGGTCGACGTAGCCGGCGGTGGAGTGAACCAGCAGGCCGAGGCGGCCGAGCGATGACTTGCCTTCGAGGCGGCCAACGATGTCGGCGGGGAGGCGGATACGCTCGTACGTGACGGCGAGGGCGAACTCGCCGGGGTGGAGGACGAACGGCTGGTCGTCATCGATCTCGACGAGCTCGGTGAGGTCAGGGTACTCGCGCTTGACGTCGATGTAGGGAATGCGGGAGTTGCGGAAGACGCGGAACTGCCGGCCGAGGCGGAGGTCGACGCTGGCGGGCTGGATCGCGGTCGGGCCGAGGGGTTCGACGACGATGTTGCCGGCTTCGATCTCGCGCCGGATGGTGCGGTCGCTGAGTACCATCGGGGCACTGTACGGCGCGAGGGCGAAACGCTGAAGGGCGGCGCCACGCGGTAGAATGCGCGGCCGGAGCACACACGGGAGGGGAAGCATGGCAGGACCGCTGGAGGGGATCCGCGTCGTCGAGATGGGGGTATGGGTGGCGGGGCCGTCGTGCGGCGGCGTGCTCGCGGACTGGGGCGCGAGCGTTATCAAGGTCGAGCCGCCGGACGGGGACCCGTTCCGGGGTCTGTTCGCGGGCCTGCTGGACGTGCCGGCGAATCCGCCGTTCGAGCTGGACAACCGGGGCAAGCGGAGCATCGTGCTCGACCTCGAGACCGAGCAGGGCCGCGATCTGATGTGCCAGTTGCTCGACCGGACGGACGTGTTCGTTTCGAACATGCGGCCGCGGGTGCTGGAGAAGTACGGGATCACCTACGACGCGTGCGCGGTGCGGAACCCGCGGCTGATCTACTGCCAGGTCTCCGGGTATGGGCCGGAGACGGACGACGCGAACCGAGCGGCCTACGACGTGGGTGCGTTCTGGTCGCGCGCGGGGGTGACGGCGAGCCTGGTGCCGCCGGGGGTGGACCTGCCGCTGCAGCGCGGCGGCATGGGCGACCACATGACCGGTGCGAACGCCGCGGGCGCGATTTCGGCGGCGCTGTATAACCGCGAGAAGACCGGCAAAGGGCAGCGGGTCGCGTTGTCGTTGTTCCGGATCGGCGCGTACATGATGGGCTGGGACTGGAACACGGCGCTGCGGTTCGGGACGCTCGCGCCGCCGTATGACCGGTACCACGCCGTGAATCCGCTGATCAACCTGTTCAAGGACCGCGACGGGCGGTGGTTCCACCTACTCCTGCTGCAGGCGGACCGGCACTGGCCGGACCTGTTGCGGGCGCTGGAGCGTCCGGAGCTCGGGACGGACCCGCGCTTCGCCGACATCCCCTCGCGGCTGGCGAACTCGGTGGAGCTGGTCAACGAGATGGACGCGATCTTCCAGAAGCGCACGCTCGCCGAGTGGGGGCCGATCTTCGACCGCGAGAACGTGTGGTGGGCGCCGGTGAACACCGTGATGGAAGCGGTCGCCGACCCGCTGGCGGTGCAGTCCGGCGCGCTCGTGCAGGTGGAGAGCCCCGAGGGGCCGGTCACGCAGGTGGCGACGCCGGCGGACTTCTACGGGACGCCCGCAGGGCCATCCGGGTGGGCGCCGGAACTGGGTCAGCACACGGAGGAGGTGCTGCTCGAATTGGGGTACGACTGGGACCGGATCATCGCCTTCAAAGAGGCGGGCGCGATCCCGTGACGTTCGACCGGCGGGTCTACATGGCGACGCTCCCCGAAATGCGGCTGGTGTACTTCGAACGCAGCGGCAGCTACGGCGAAGTGCAGGCGGCGTGGGACGAAGTGAACGAGTGGCGGGTGCAGCACCGCCCGGCGCTCGGCCGGATCGATATCGCCGCGGTGGGCTGGTACATGCAGTCGGAGCCGGGCGACGAAGTGGGCGAGGTGATCCTGCGGGCGGGGGTGCCGGTGCGGTCGGACTACCAGGTGCAGTCGCCGGCGCAGGTGGCGTTCTTCCCGGCGCGGCGGTTCGCGTATTGCTCGGCGGACGACCCCGAGGAGTACGGCGAGGCATTCCTGCGCGTGGGGGAGCACCTGGACGCGCAGGGGCTGCTCGCGGGGATGGACTGGCCGGAGGCGGTGGAGGTGCACCACTACCACTTCAACCTCGATCAGCACCCGGCGGACTGCGGCTACCTGCTGCCCGGGGAGGTGGAGCCGGGCGGGGGGCACGACCGGCCGCTGCCGATTGCACCACGCGGATGACCATTTTGCGGACTGTTTACGCCTGTCACAGACCGGCATGACATTGACGTGCCAAGCTGGTTATGGAAGGCCGGGATGACCGCAGACAACATCCCGCCACTGCTGCTCCCCGGCAGCTGCTGCGGTCATCCCGGGCTACCCACTCCGCTGGTCCCGGAGTCGCGAGTTCAGCAAGGCTTCCAGCTCCTCCTACCTCTCTCCAGTCTCGAAGCCTGAAAAAGCCCCCGGAAACGGGGGCTTCGCTGCGTCCGGGCGGGTTGCGGGTTGGCGCGGACGAGCGGTTCGAGCGAGAAACATGACCGTAACATGCCCGCAAATCGCTCGAAACCGCGCCTGCCTAGAGTGACGCCGTGGGATATGCGACCAGCCCGGCGGTAGTTCTCGATGGCGATCCGGGCGTCCGGGCGGCGGAGAGCTCCCCTGACGCGGGTGTCCCGGAGCGGTTGACTTGACGGCCGGGAGCGCAGGCGGGCCCGCACCTTCGGCTGTGGCGGGATGGCGGGGAGGGCCACGGCCGTGACATCCGATTCGTTCGCGACACGGGTGCAGACGCTCCGCGACTCCTGGGTCGAGCGGCGGCAGGTGAAGGCGCTTGCGAGCTCACACGACTTCGACTCGCAGTTCCAGCTGCTGGCGACGCTGCATGGGTGGGCCGTGCAGGCGGTGCACGACATCCGCAGCGTCTATGGCGAAACGCTTCCGGTGGCGGTCAGCGAAGCGCCGCGCCCGGCGGACACTGCGCCGGGGTTCGCGGTGATCGTCGATGACCACCACCGGGTGACGTTCGCCCTGGCGGAGCGGAAGCGGTTGGGCACGTCGCGGTGGTTCATCGCGGTCGCGCTCACGTCCGGGCCGGGCGGCGGCGTGATGGCCGCGGGCCCGGAGCGCCGGAACGGGCAGTGGACGCGCGGCCGGCTGGAGGACCTGCTACTTTCCGCGCTGGGCGCCTACGAACGGGCGCTCTCCGACGCGGAGGCGCTTCCGTTCGGGCACGAGTACTCGACGCCGGCGGGGTGAGCCGCGGCTAGGTGCCTTCCTGCCAGCTCGTCAGGTAGCGCTGCTGCTCTTCGGTCAGGTAGTCGATGCGGATGCCCATGGCGTGGAGCTTGAGGTGCGCGATCTCCTGGTCGACGGCGGCGGGGAGTTCGTAGACCGTCTTCTCGAGCTTGTGGGCGTTGACGGCGATCCATTCCGCGCCGAGGGCCTGGTTCGCGAACGACATGTCCATGACGGCGGCCGGGTGGCCTTCGGCGGCGGCGAGGTTCACGAGGCGCCCTTCGCCCAGGAGGTAGAGCTTGCGGCCATCCTCCAGGTGGTACTCGTCGACGGAATCGCGCACGCGGCGCCTGGTCTCCGACATCGCGGTCAGCGCCTTGAGGTTGATCTCGGCATCGAAGTGGCCGCTGTTGGCGATGATCGCGCCGTCCTTCATCGTTTCGAGGTGCGCGCGGTCGACGACGTTGATGTCGCCGGTGAGGGTGACGATGAAATCGGCGACGGGAGCTGCTTCGACCATGGGCACGACCTGGAAGCCATCCATCACGGCTTCGAGCGCCTTGACGGGGTCGACTTCGGTGACGATGACGTGGGCGCCGAGGCCCCGGGCGCGCGAGGCGACACCGCGCCCGCACCAGCCGTAGCCGGCGACGACGAACGTCTTGCCCGCGATCAGGACGTTGGTGGCACGGATGATGCCGTCGAGAGTGGACTGGCCGGTGCCGTAGCGGTTGTCGAAGAGGTGCTTGGTGTCGGACTCGTTGATCGCGACGATCGGGTAGCCGAGGGCGCCGTCGGCGGCCATCGCGCGGAGGCGGACGACGCCGGTGGTGGTCTCTTCGGTGCCGCCGACAACGCCGCTGAGCAGGTCGCGGCGGTCCTTGTGGAGGACGGCAACGACGTCGGCGCCGTCGTCCATGGTGAGCTGGGGGCCGTGTTCGAGGGCCTGGTGGATGTGCTTGTAGTAGGTCTCGTTGTCTTCGCCGCAGATGGCGAAGGTCGGGATGCCGTACTCCTGGACGAGGGCGGCGGCGACGTCGTCCTGGGTCGAGAGCGGGTTCGAGGCGCAAACGCGGAGGTCGGCGCCGGCGTCGCGGAGCGTGATGGCCAGGTTCGCCGTCTCGGTGGTGACATGGAGGCAGGCGGTCATGCGGATGCCCTTGAGGGGCTGCTCGCGGTGGAAGCGGTCGCGGATGAGCTTGAGGACGGGCATTTCCCGCGCCGCCCACTGGATACGGTCTACCCCCGCGGGGGCGAGCGAAAGGTTCGTGACATCAGAGGGTACGGTCATCGGTCCATCCTGAAGTGGTGCGCCGAGGCCCCGGCGTTGGGGGTTCGTGCAGCCGCCTCAGTGCGGACGGACGCTCACGAAAGAACCATGATACTTGCGGCCCCGGATAGCCGCGCGGGCACGCCGGGTGACGCTGGCGAGGCCGGACGCATCGCGGCGGGCTGCGCTCGCCTCGACGAGCTGGCAGACCTCCGTGTAGCCAAGCCGCTGGTAGGCCCGGACGGCCGGGGTGTTGCGCGGATCGACGGTGAGGACGACGTCGTCGCAGTAACGGAGGAGGGCCTCGGTGACGGCGCTGGTGGCGACGGTGGCAAAGCCGTGGCCGCGGTAGGCCGGGTGCGTGAAGACGTTGCCCACGACGGCGACGCCTTCGTGGCGGGAAACGACGTGCGTGCCGGCGATGGCGACCAGGCGGCCCTCGGTGACGACGCCGCGGTAGACACCGGCGTCGATGTGCTCGGGGACGTAGTAGCTGGGGCCGCCTTCGCTGCCGTAGAGCGCGTTGATGCGGCGGATGTCGACACCGCTGAGGACGACCGTGGCCGTGGTGGCGACCGGCGCGAAGCGCTCGCGGCGGACGGCCATGCGGATCATCGGCTGCTGGTTGGAGAGGCGGTACACGTCCTGGAGGACGTCGAGGTGTTGCGGCTGGCAGGTGGCGTAGG
The DNA here is from genome assembly GCA_020850615.1 of Dehalococcoidia bacterium. Classification (GTDB taxonomy): domain Bacteria; phylum Chloroflexota; class Dehalococcoidia; order Tepidiformales; family Tepidiformaceae; genus JADZEI01. The sequence continues at coordinate 66,704 of JADZEI010000012.1, forward strand.
TGTTCGCCGGGCCCGGGTGGATGCTGAGGGCGGCGGCGATGGCGTCGGTGTCGCCGGTGACGAAGGTGGCATCGCCGAGGCCGCCACGGCTATGGAGCACGAGCCCGGTGCCGGTATCGCCGCGGGCCCAGAACCACTTGGTGCGCTCGAAGAGGCCGGGTTCGAGCTGCCCGAGGGCGTAGGCGGTGTATTCGACGCGGGGCCGGAGGAGGGAGCGGATGTGGTCACGATCGTGCAGGGGCTGGACCAGGTAGTCGTACTGGCTCCTGTCAATGGCGTGCCACCGGAACTCCCGTTCGGCCATCTACTCTCCCGCGTCGAAGTGGGTGAGGGCGCGGAACTCGCGGTAGCGCGCTTCGACGTCGTCCCGCGAGAGCGTGAGCAGGCGGGACGGGCCGAACCCTTCCACCGCGAACGAGGCGGTGGTCGACCCATAGATAATGCCACGCCGGATCTCGGCGGGGGTGATTTTTTCGACGCTATCGAGGTAGCCCATGAGGCCGCCGGCGAACGCATCGCCCGCCCCGGTGGGGTCCACCACCTCTTCGAGCGGGTAGCCGGGCGCGACGAAGTAGTCCTCCTGGCCGACAAAGGCGGCGCCGTATTCGCCGAGCTTGACGATGACGTTGCGGGCGCCGCCGGAGACAAGCGCGCGGCCGGCGCGGGCGATGCTCGGCATGCGCGCCATCTCGCGGGCTTCGCTTTCGTTCATGGCGACGAAGTCGGCGGTGCGCATGGTCTCGCGCAGGTCCTCTTCGGCTTCGTCGATGAACATCTTGATCGTGTCAACGAGAGTGACCCGGGGGGAGGTTAACGAGCGGATGAGATTCCGCTGGTCGACCGGGTGGCCAGCGGCGAGGCAGGCGGCGGTGCAATCCTCCCAGCCCGGGGGGATGACGGGCTTCCATTCGACGCTGATCCCGAGCTCGGGGTACCAGGTCTCGCGTGAGTTCATGTCGTAGCTGTAGCGCGCGCCCCAGCGGCTGGTCTTCGAACCGGGGACGGTGATGACACCGGAGGCATCGATGCGGGGGCGGTGGAGCTTCTCGCGCATGGTGTCGGGGAAGTCCTCGCCGACGGCAGCGAGGAGCCGCACGTCGGTGAACAGCGATGCCGCGAGCGCGGCGCACGTGGCGGAGCCGCCGAGCGAACCTTCGACCTTCGCGAACGGCGTCTCGATGTCATCGATCGCCACCCAACCCGTCACCAGTAGAGTCACGCACCAACCTCTTCCAGGCGGCGCCGGAGGATGGGCGCCAGCCGTTTCCTGTTTTCTTCATCGATCATCGCCGGGGGTGTCACCAGTGCCGCGTCCAGAGAGGTAGCGCAGCCGCAGCCGCCCGCGGGGAGCGCGCGCACGAGATTGCGCACGGCGGCCTGGCCGGCGGCGACGTTCTTCTGGAGCACGGCGAACACCGTCGCGGCGTCGACGGCGTCGTGGTGTTCGTGCCAGGCATCGTAGTCCGTCACGGCGGCGAGGATGGCGTAGCAGAGCTCGGCCTCGCGGGCGAGCTTCGCCTCGGGGAGGGCGGTCATGCCAACGATGCTCGCACCCCAGTCGCGGTAGAGGTGGCTTTCGGCGCGGGTGCCGAAGGCGGGGCCCTCGATCACGACGTAGCTGCCGCTGCCGTGGACCTGCACCCCGGCGGCCGCCGCGGCGGCCCGGGCGCCTTCGCGCAGCGCAGCGCAGAACGGGTCCGCGAAGGCGACGTGGGCGACGACGCCGCGCCCGAAGAAGGTCGCCGGCCGGTCGGCGCGGGTGCGGTCGATGAGCTGGTCCGGGACCACCATGTGGCCGGGCTCGTAGTCGCCGCGGAGGCTGCCGACAGCGGAGACGGCGAGAACGCGCTGCACGCCGAGGGACTTGAGCGCCCAGAAGTTCGCGCGCTGGGGGAGCTCCGTCGGGAGGAGGCGGTGGCCGCGGCCGTGCCGGGCGAGGAATGCGACGCGCACGCCGTCGATGCTGCCGACGCGGATCACGTCGCTGGGCGCGCCGAACGGGGTATCGACCGCGCATTCCTCGACGGATTCGAGCCCGGGCATGTCGTAGAACCCGGAACCACCAATGACGGCCAGCGGGATGGCGTCGGCCACGCGGGGGGAGCTCCTTCTGTGCTAACGGAGAGTCTACCCGTTATGCCACGGTGGCGCCCCCGCGGAGCGCGGCGAGGGCGGAGCCGAGCGGCGGACGGGCAACGCCGCGCTCCGTGATGATCGCGGCGATGAGGTCGTCCGGGGTGACATCGAACGCGGGGTTGTAGGCGGCGAGGCCCTCCGGAGCCCAGCGGGTGGCGCCGAAGCCGCCGACTTCGCGCTCGTCGCGGAACTCGATCGGGATGGTGGCGCCGCCGGGGCAGTCGAAATCGACGGTGGTGAGCGGGGCAGCGATGTACAACGGGACACCGTGCCGCGCGGCGGCGAGCGCGAGCTGGAACGTGCCGATCTTGTTGGCGCTGTCGCCGTTGGCGGCGATGCGGTCGGCGCCGGTGATGACCGCGTGCACGCGGCCGGTAGCGAGGAGCGATGCGGCGGCGGTGTCGGGCAGGAGCGTGGCCGGGATGCCGAGGCGGGCGAGCTCCCACGCGGTGAGGCGGGCACCCTGGAGCAGCGGCCGCGTCTCGGTGGCGTAGCAGTGTGCGAGCGTGCCCTGTTCCCAGGCGGCGCGGATGACGCCGAGCGCGGTGCCGATGCCGCCGGTCGAGAGGGCGCCGGCGTTGCAGTGCGTGAGCACCGCGGCGCCGGCAGGCAGCAGCGGGGCGCCGTAGGCCGCGAGCGCGCGGTCTTCGCGGACGCGGCGGGCCGCGTACTCGCCGGCGTAGGCCCAGAGCGCGGCCTCGCGCTCGGGCTCCGGGAGGGCGAGCGCGAACTCGAGGGCGGCGGTCACGGCGGCGGGGAGGTCGACGGCGGTGGGGCGGGTGGCGGCGATGGTCGTGGCGGCTAGACGGAGCGCGTCGTCTGTGGTGCCGCGCTCGGTGGCGGCGATGGCCATGCCACAGGCGCCCGCGAGCCCGAGCAGGGGCGCGCCGCGGACGCGCAGGGCGGCAATCGCCTCGCAGAGTGCGTCCACGGTGGCGATACGGAGGTAGCGCTCCTCGTGCGGGAGCTGGACCTGGTCCAGGAGGTGGATGGATTCGCCCGGGACGATGCGCAGGGGGACGACCTCGGTCACCCGCCCAGTGTAGCCGCGAGTGCGTCGTTAGCGGGACGCGGACGCGCGCAGGGAGCGCTCGAGCGTCTCGAGGTCGTCGCGCAGGCGGGAGCGGGTCGGCTCATCGACGCCGGCGACCACTTCGTTGACGTGTCGCTGGAGCGTGGCCTTGATCCCGCGGACGAGCTCGGCGCCGGTTTCGGTGAGCTCGAGGCGGACGGCGCGGCGGTCGTTCAAGTCCCTGCGGCGGGTGATGTGGCCGCCCCGTTCGAGGCGGTCCAGGACACCAGTCACGGTCTGGGACTGCTGCGAGAGGTAGTCGGCCACCAGGTGCGGCTGCGGGCGGTCGAAGGAATCGACGGCGAGCAGGGTAACGGCCTGGATGAAGGTGACATTGTGGTCGCGGCCGAGCCGCTGATCGAGCTCCCGGACGATCGCGTTCGTGGTCCGGTAGAGCCCGGTGACCAGGGCGAGTTCGGGCTTGGTAGCGGTGTTCATGAGGCAATCGTACCCCGCAAAAACCGGAATGGAGGTTCAGGGGATCGTACGTATACGGGATTGTAAGGCGCGGCCCAATCCAGTCCGGTAAGGCCGACGGCGAGTGACCCCGGCGGGGACGGTTCTCGCGGGCGAACGGGGTGTCGCGAAGGAGCTGTGGTACCGGGGGAGGGATTCGAACCCTCACGCCTTGCGGCTGCGGGTTTTAAGGCCGCTGCGTCTGCCGTTCCGCCACCCCGGCGTGCCAGTTGGGGCGCGTCAGCCGCCGCGGCTCGCGAGCCAGGCCTCGAGCTGCGGGCGGTGTTCGGCGAAGTGGCCGGTGCCGGAGCCCTGGAGGAGCCGGTTGCCGATCTTCGGGCGGCCCTTTTCGGCGTCCATGCCGTAGAACTCCTCGCCGAGCGCCTTCGCGGCGGCGTAGTAGATGTGGAACGCCTCGTCGAAGTCATCGAGCGCGGCCGGGCCGTCCTTAGATTGGGAGGCGAAGCGGGCGTTCCAGCGGTCCTCGTCGCTGTAGTCCACGCCCTCGGGGGCGGGTCGCTCACCGCGGGCGACGCGGTTGAAGGCCTCGGACATCTCGCGATACCAGCCGGCCATGTGGGCGAGGAGCTTGTTCAGGTTCCACTCGCCGACGAAGACCTCGTGGTAGGCGTCGTGCGGGAGGTTCACGATGAGCTCGCGGAAGCCGACGTAGTTGTCTTCGAGCTCGCTGATGGCGGTCGCTTTATCGGTCACGTTCTCCTCCTCGGGCGGCCGCCAACGCACTCCAGGGACCGGGCGCCCACGCCATCGTACGGCACGGCGGGGCGCCTCGCAGCGGCTTGCCGATGCCGCCGCGATGCCCGAAGAAGCCGGCGGGCCAGTTGCGCCCGGAGATCATCGCCTTGTCGATGTCCTCCTCGGTGGCGATGCCGGCATCGGCGATCGCGCGGGCCTCGCGGTAGGCGGCGGCGAAGATCCGGTTCAACAGGAAGCCGTAGGTGCCGGGCGTGTCCTTCACCATCGAGATGGCGCGGTTGGTCGCCTGGGCGAGGGCGCGGGCGGTGGCGATGGTTTCCTCCGATGTCTCCGGCGTGTAGACGATTTCGCACATGCGCATGGTGGTGACGGGGTTGGAGAAGTGCATGCCGACGAAGAGCGGCTTGCGCGCGGCGGAGACGTCCCGGGCGATGTCGCCGATGGCGAAGCCGGAGGTGTTCGAAGCGAAGATGGCGCCCGGTTTCACGACGCGGTCGAGCTCGGCGAAGACCTGCTGCTTGAGGTCGAGCTTCTCTGGGATGGCCTCGTTGACGATGTCGCAGGGGGCGAGGGCGTCCAGGTCGGTGGTGAACCGGACGCGTGCCATGGCTGCGACAGCATCGTCGAACTTGAGCTTGCCGACTTCGACCGCGCGCTTGAGCCCCCACTTGCCTTCGAAAGCGGCATGGCGGGCGCGTTCGACGGCCTCGTCGTTGATGTCGCGGACCACCACCTCGTAGCCGGCAGTGGCGAAGATCTGCGCGATACCGCCGCCCATGACTCCGCCGCCGAGCACGCCGACCAGCTGCACCTCGTCGAACTTCATTGCGACCTCCTGTGGGGCGAATCCTACGGGCGCGGGCCCGGTTGTCGAGGGGCGACGTAGCATGGGCGCATGCGGACGATGGACGGCCTGCGACGGGCGGCGCTCCGGCGGCTGGCGCCCCTGCTGTGGCGGCTGCAGGACTGGCGGCTGCGGACGACCGGCGATCTGACGATGGGCGCAAAGGTGCTGGTGGTGCGGGAGGGCGCGGTGCTGCTCGTTGGGCACACCTACCGGCCGGGCTGGTTCCTCCCCGGCGGCGGGTTGAAGCGCGGTGAGACGGCGGAGGCGTGCGCGCGAAGGGAGCTGCGCGAGGAAGCCGGCATCGTGGCGGGCGAGCTGCGATTCGTGGGGCTGTTCGCGAACCTGGGGCGCGGACGGAACGACCACATCGCGCTGTTCGCGACAGAGACGGAGCAGGCGCCGGGCGCGACGTCGTGGGAGATCGCCGAGTGCCGGTACTGGCCGCTGGACGCGTTGCCGCCCGACCTGGCGCCCGGCGACGCGCGACGGATCCGCGAACACATCGGGGGCGCGCCGGGGCGGCGGGCCGGGCGCTGGTAGCTTGCTGTGCGCGAGCCGGGCGCAGAGCGGCCGGGCCAGGACGAGCCCGGCCCGGCCGCGAGGAGTGGCGCCGTCTCAGAACTTGAGGACGGTGCGGGCGACTTCACCGGCCTTCATCGCGCGGAAGGCTTCGTTGACGTCTTCGAGGCTGCCCGTGCGCGAGATCATCTCGTCGAGCTTGAGCCGGCCCTGCAGGTAGAAGTCGATGTAGCGCGGCATGTCCTTGCGGAAGCGGTTCGAGCCCATGTTCGAGCCCTGGACGCGCTTTTCCATGAGGAACGAGGGGCCGTCGAGCTCGATCTTGGTGCCGACGGGGATCATGCCGATGATGGTGGCCGTGCCGCCGTTGGCGAGGCTGTCGAAGGCCTGCTCGGCGGCGACCTTTTTGCCAATGGCCTCGAAGGTGTACTCGGCGCCGCCGCCGGTGATCTCCTTGACCTTCGCGACGGCGTCGCCGCTGGAAGCATCGACGACGTGGGTGGCGCCGAGCTCCTTCGCGGTGGCGAGCTTCGATTCGACCATGTCGACGGCGATGATCTGGCGGGCGCCGGCGATCTTCGCGCCCTGGATGGCGGCGAGGCCCACGCCACCCGCGCCCCAGACGGCGACGGAGGAGCCGGGCTCGACCTTCGCGGTGTTGAGCACGGCACCGACGCCGGTCATGACGCCGCAGCCGATGAGGGCGGCGCGGTCGAGGGGCATGTCTTCGCGGATCTTCACGACCGCGTTTTCGTGGAGAAGCATGTACTCGGCGTAGCTGGAGATGCTGAGGAACTGGAAGACGGGCGAGCCGTTCCAGGTGAAGTGCGGCTTATCGAGGCCGAGCTTGCGGCCGGGCTTGGTGGCGCAGAGGCTCGGGCGGCCGCTGAGGCAGAAGTTGCAGTTGCCGCAGAAGACGGAGAGGCAGGCGATGACGTGGTCGCCGGGCTTCACGTAGTCCACCTGGTCGCCGACTTCCTCCACGATGCCGGCGGCTTCGTGCCCAAGGATGGCGGGCGCGGGGTACGGGTAGAACCCGTCGACGAAGTGGAGGTCGCTGTGGCAAACACCGGAGGCGACGGTCTTGACGACGATCTCGTGGGGACCGGGCTTGTCGAGCTCGACCTGTTCGATGGTGAGCGGCTGCTGCGGGCCGTGGAAGATGGCTGCTTTCATTGAGAACCCCCTCTGGATACCGTGATCGGCGCCCCGAATGCTACTCGACTTCGCATCCGCTGCAACTCCGAAGGGCCGGAGATGCGTACGCCTGGCACGGCGCGCGGTGGCTAGCGGGCGTCCCGGGAGGCCGGTGCGCCGACCGGGAGGGCGCTGGTGCCGGGGTTCTTCTTCACGACGAGGACGCGGTCCACGCGGCGGCCGTCCATAGCCATGACGCGGAACTCGTAGCCGGGCACGGGCACACGGTCGCCGACGCGCGGGATGCGGCCGAGGCGCGACATGATGAACCCGCCGACGGTGTCGTAGTCCTCGTCGGCGAGCTCCTCGCCGGTCGCGTCCTCGACGTCGGCGATGAGGGCGAGGCCGCTCAGGAGCAGGTTGCCGGTGGGGAGCGTGCGCACGGTTTCGCTGCCTTCGCGGCCGCCGCCGAGCCAGCGCCCGAGCAGCCGGTAGAGGACCTCGTCGGCGGTGAGGATGCCGCTGGTGCCGCCATGCTCATCGACGAGGACGACGATCTGGACCTGGTTCGCGCGCATCGCAGCGACGGCGACTTCGACGGAGACGGACTCGGGGATGGCGACGGCAGCTTTTACCAAGGGGCGCCATTCGCGGCCACCCGCGTGCACGAGCGCGAGGAGGTCCTTCGCGTCGAGGATGCCGAGGATGTGGTCGAGGTCCTCTTCGAACACGGGGTAGCGGGTGTGCTGGGACTGCTTGACCTGTTCGAGCACCTCTTCGAGCGGCGCCTCGGAGTCGAAGGCGACGAGCTCGGTGCGGGGGACCATGATCTGGTCGGCCTGGATGGCGCTGAACTCGAGTGCACGGCGCGCGAGGAGGAGCTCGGAGGTGGAGAGCAGGCCGGCGCGGGCGCTGGCGCTGAGGACGAGCTCGAGCTCCTCAGGGCCGAGGGTGTCCTGGTTGTCCTGTTCGGGGCGGACACCGAGCGGGCGCACGACCATGCGGCCAAGGACGTTCAGCACCCAGACGAACGGGCGGAAGACGGTGCGAAAGAGGCTCACCGGGGCGGCGACCCAGAGCGCCACCTTCTCGGTCTGGGCGAGCGTGAACGACTTGGGGCCGAGCTCGCCGAAGACGATGACGAGCGTGGTGACGAGCGCGAAGGCGAGGGTCACGGAGACGGCGCGCCCGACGGCATCGGCGGCCCAGCCGCTGAAGACGGCTTCGACGGGGGGCTCAATGATCCCGGCGAGAGCGGGCTCGCCCACCCAGCCGAGCGCCAGGCCGGCCATGGTGATGCCGAGCTGGGTGGTCGCGATGTAGCTATCGAGGTTGTCGAGGGCGGTGCGGACGACCTTCGCGCGGGCGTTGCCTTCTGCGGCGAGCTGGTCGATCCGGGTGCGGCGGACGCCGACGAAGGCGAACTCGGCCATGACGAACATGGCGTTCACGGCCACGAGCAGGACAACGCCGACGAGGCCGAGGATGAGCACCTGGGTATCGGACACGGATACCTCCCGGGCTCATGCTAACAGGCGGCCTTGAGGCGGGATGCGTGTTGGGGCGTGTTGGGGCGTGGTGGTGATATTGCCGATTGACGATTGCCGATTGTCGATTGGGTGCGTGTTAGTGGAAGAGGGCTTTGTAGGCGGGGCTTTCGAGGAAGTGCTGGAGGATGGTGTGGCCGTGCGGGGGCATGCGGAGGGCGGGGAGGTCGGCGGGGGCGAAGTAGCGGAAGGCCTGGCCTTCGCGCACGTCGATGTGCTCCTCCGGGATGTCGTCATCGACGTAGTAGACGTGCTGGACGTCGACGAGCGCCGTCGGGAGGTCGAAGTCGCGGCGGTAGACGCGGAAGAGCTTGAGGTCTTCGAGCAGGTGCCCGGTCTCTTCTTCGAACTCGCGGAGGGCAGCCGCGTCGGGTGATTCGCCGGGCTCCATGAGGCCGCCGGGGAACGACCAGTGGCCGGGGTAGCGCTCGGGCGGCAGGTCGTCGTCGCGGAGCTGGAGGAGGACGCGGCCCCAGCGGTCGAGCTGGAGGATGGACACGCCCTTGCGGTAGGGCGCCTTCATCGCGACGGTGCCGCGGTAGTGGTCGCTGGCGAGGAACTCGGTGAGCATCTGGCGCCCGGAGGGGTTCATGCGCAGGCGGGCGGCGTCGTCGGGCGACCAGAAGCGGAAGTCGAGGCCCTCGTTCACGACGATCGCGGCCGGGTCGACCTCGTCGTCGGCGAAGAAGAGGTGGAGGGTGTGACGCTCGTAGCCGGCGAGCGTGCCCTGGCCGTAGGTCTTGAAGAAGCGGAGGCGCTGGAGGCGGAGACCGGTCTCCTCTTCCATCTCGCGGACGGCCGTCTCGCGCGGCGTTTCGTCGCCCTCGCGGCCGCCCCCGGGGATGGCCCATCGGCCGTAGCCCTCGGGTCCGGAGTGGTCGTCGCGCTGCTGGAGGAGGAGGCGGCCGGCGTGGTCGATCAGGAGGACGCCGCTACCTTCCCAGGTGCGGCCGGTCACAGCTGCCCGCCTTCGCGGCACACCGCCGGGCGGAGGAGAGCACCCGGACGCCTGCCGGCGGGCCTTCGAAGCATGCTCTGCGTCACCTGACCACGATAGCAGCGACGGGGAAAAGGGTGCGGTATCGCGAAGCCGCCACAGGGCGGCCGTGCGGCGGCCGGAACCATGCTGGCCGCATCGATCGCCGGCGCGGAGGTGGCACAATGGGCGTATGCGAGCTGTATTCGTCAGCATGGGTGTGGTCCGGCAGCCCACGAAGACCGAGCGGTTCATCGCGTTCCTCGTCCGCTGGGCGGTGCTCACGGTGGCGGTGTGGGTGGCGGCGGCGATCGTCGATGGGATCCACCTGGAGGGCTGGCGGAGCACGATCGTCGTGGCACTGATCCTCGGGCTGCTCAACGCGGTGCTGCGGCCGGTCCTGTTCTGGGTGTCGCTGCCGGTGACGGTGCTGACGCTCGGGCTGTTCGTGCTGGTGTTGAACACGGCGATGCTGGCGCTCACAGCGTGGATCGCCGGGAAGTTCGACTCCATCCACTTCAGCATCGACGGCTTCTGGGACGCGTTCTTCGGCGCGCTGATCATCTCGCTGGTGTCGTGGGTGCTCGGCTGGTTCGTGAACGCGGACAAGGTGGCGCGCGGCGCCGGGCGGTGACCTGGCGCGCTACTGCGGCCCGGTGTAGCGGCCGAGGAAGAGGATGGCGCCGGTCGGCCGGTCGCGGATGGCGAAGATGAACGGCCGGTCGATGGTGAGCTCGACCACCTCGATGGGTGCGGCGGTCTCGCGCATGATCACGGCGGTGGCAGCTGCTGCTTCGGTGCCCTTTTCGTCGACGGCGATAAACGACTTGTGCAGCACGTCGGAGATCACCAGGTTGCCGGTGCCATCCATACCGGAGAAGTCGGCGCCTTCGAAGGGGCTGACCATACCGAGCGCTCTCAGCGGGTCGACCAGCGACTTCTCCCACTCGAACTGGAACTTCGGGAGCGCAAGCGTGACGTGCGCGGCGGAGAGGCCGCCGGCGAGCGCGGCGAACGACGCGGCATCGAGCGAGGCCTCGGCTTCGGCGAACGTCCCTTCGTCGGGGACGATGATGAGCATGCCGATTTCGCGGCCGACGTAGCTGAGCTCGACCGCCTGGAGGTCGCCGGCGCGCGCATAGCCGGCATTCACGCCTTCGTGCATGACGTCGACCTGCGTTTCGGTGCCGTCGAGGAGATGGAACGGGCCGGGCTTTGTCTGGCTTTCGCTGAAAGGTGTCTCCCACGATGCCTTGAAGTAGATGGCGTTGGTCAGGACCAGGCGGGTGTCGGGGTCGATCGCGTCCGGCGGAAGGAGGTCCTTGATGCGGTCCTTGGTCTGCTCCTCGACCCAGCTGTTGATGACCTCGCGAGAGCCGTCCGGGTCGCCGCGGAAGTCGAGGAGCTGGAGGCCGGCGCCGTAGTTGCGGGCGAGCAGGTCCAGGTACTCGTCGAGGAAGCGGTATTCCCTGTCGCCCCAGGTGGCGTTGGCGACGGTGAGCTCGGGCGGCTCGCCCTTCGCCTCGTCCGTGAGCCGCACTTTCGGGCGCTTCTCCAGCTCGAGATCGAGCGCGTTAAGGGCGGCGTGGAGGCGATCCTGGGGGAGGGTGAAGTGCAGGGTGGCCGCCATCTCGGTGGCGGTCTCGCCGCGGGCGCCGGCGTAGGTCATCGCCAGCGCGGTCGAGATGCTGTGCGGAGAGAGGAAGAGGTTGCCGGGCTCGGCGGAAAGCTCGTGGTAGAGGTCGAACGCGAAGGCGGCGTTGCCCGCCTGTAGCTCGGTCCCGTCGGCGCGCGGGACCTCCGGGCTGGTCTCGCGTTCGATGTCGGAGCGGGCCGCGGTGAACGCGCCGCCGCCGCCGCTGCCGCCATCGGAGCAGCTACTCATGGCGAGGAGCGCGAGCGCAACGGGAAGCAGGCATAGCGATCGCCACATACGAAGACCTCCGGGCGGTGCGGGCAGTAGGCCCGGGGATGGCAGTCTCGGCCACCGCGGGGCGGATGTCGACCCACGTCAGCGAACGAGGCCCTTCACGTGTGGGGTACGCGTGCCAGCAGCCCTTGGGTTCGTGCGCCGGGGGCGCATCTTCACGTGCGGGTGAGATTCGGCGGGAAACCCGGTAGGATGCGAACTTGCCGCTAACCCCACCCGGACGGCGAGCTCTCCTCAAGGCCACGCAGCGTTGCAGATCCTCGAAGGCATCTACCAGCTTCTCACGCCCTTCCCGCAGTTCACGTTCGAAGACGCGAAGGCGCTTCGCCACCAGCTCGAAGAGCACCCGCGCGTCACCAAGGGGCTGCCCTACGTGCTGCCCTACATGGTCAAGGACGGCGACGACGTGCTCCTCGTCGACTGCGGCTGGAACACGGACGGCGCGTTTTCGGCGCTGGAAGAGGGGATGAAGGAGCACGGCTCCCACCCCGGCGCGATCACGCAGCTCGTCATCACGCACGTGCACCCGGACCACTACGGCATGGCGGGCCGCCTCAAGCGCATGTCCGACTGCGACGTGGTGATCCACGAAAAGGACACCGCGGTCATCAACGACCGGTACTTCGCGCCGAAGAGCCTGACGGACGAGATGGGCCGGTTCATGAACCTGAACGGCGTCCCGCCGATCGAGACGCCACAGATGGCGCAGGGCTCGATGCCGATGATCGACAAGGTCGCGGCGGTGCCGCCGGACACGCAGGTGAAGGGCGGCGAGACGATCAAGGTCGGCAAGTTCGACTTCGAGATCATCTGGACGCCGGGGCATTCGCCGGGGCACATCTGCCTGTACGAGCCGAACTACAAGGTGCTGCTCACGGGCGACCACATCCTGCCGACGATCACACCAAACGTGTCGATCCACGCGCAGACGCACGGCAGCCCGCTCGGGGATTACATGCGGTCGCTGGAGAAGCTGATCGACCTCGACGTGAAGTACGTGCTGCCCGCGCACGAGTTCGACACCAAGGACCTTAAGAAGCGCATCCGCGAGATCGAGGAGCACCACGTGGTGCGGCTCGACGAGATGTACAACTGCGTCGACCGCGGCGGGTCGACCGCGTGGGACGTGGCCGGCCGGGTGAAGTGGGCGACGGGGATGCTCGCCGACTTCGAGCCGTTCATGCAGCGGGCGGCGGTGGGCGAGACGATCGCGCACCTCGAGTACATGTTCGAAACCGGGCGCCTGGCGAAGGTGCGGCGGGGTGAGCAGCTCTTCTGGCTGCCGGTGTAGGTTTTGACGGCCACGGGCGCCGTTCCTAGCATCGGGCCCGTGGCTGACCCCTATCGCATCGACGCTGAGTACTACGACCTCCTGCACGACGGGTTCGATGAGGACATCGGGCTCTGGCAGGCGTTTGCCGGGCGGACGGACCGGCCCGTGCTCGAAGTGGGGTGCGGGAGCGGGCGGATCGCGGTCCCGCTCGCGGCGGCGGGCGCGACGGTCACGGGGATCGACCCGTCGCCGGCGATGCTGGCGCGGGCCCGGGAGGCCGCCAGCGCGCCCGGTGTGCGGGTGGACCTGCGCGAGGGCACGCTCGGCGATGCGGAGCTGGAGGCGGGGGCGTACGGGCTCGTGCTGCTCGCGAACGATGTGTTCCTGTTCGCGGAGGACGGCGACGAGCAGGTCGCGTGGCTCCAGGCGGCGGCGCGGGCGCTGCACTTCAGCGGCACGCTGGTGATCGACGTGCCCGGGCCGGCGCTCGGGCTGGACGCGGCGGCGAACGGCCAGCCGCTGCTCGTGTACGCGGGGGAGATGGAGGATGGGAGCTGGCTGGACGCGTGGCACGTACACGAAGACGATCTCGCCGCGCAGACACGCCGCCTGCTGGTCACGTACGAGGTGACATCGCCCGATGGCGTGGTGACACGGCAGCGGAGCGAGCACCTGCTGCGCTACGTGCACCGGTTCGAGCTGGAGTACCTGTTGCGCATGTCCGGGCTGGCGCTGCTCGACGCCTACGGCGACTATGACCTCGGCCCGTACACGAACGACAGCAGCCGCCTGATCGTCACGGCCCGGAGGACGGAAGGATGACCGCTCGCATCGTGCTGGACGCCATGGGCGGGGACCAGGCCCCGGGCGAAGTCGTCGCTGGTGCGCTGATGGCAGCGGGGGGTCTCGGCGTCGAGCTGATCCTCGTCGGCAAGGCAGAGGTCATCCGCGAGGAGCTCTCCGGGACGCGCGAGGTCCGCGGCCTGCGGATCGTCGACGCGCGGGACGTCATCGAGATGGACGAGCATGCCACGGATGCGATCCGTTCGAAGCCGGACAGCTCGATCAACGTCGGGCTGCGCCTGGTGAAGGCGGGCGAGGCGGACGCGTTCGTCACCGCGGGGAACACGGGCGCGACGATGGCGGGGGCGCTGCTCACACTGGGGCGCATCCGCGGGATCGGGCGGCCGGCGCTGGCAACCGTGTTCCAGACGGGCCAGGGCGGCCAGACGATCTACCTCGACGTGGGTGCGAACGCCGATTGCCGGCCGATCCACCTGGTCCAGTTCGCGTACATGGGCGCGGCCTACATCGAGCGGATGTTCGGCATCCAGCGACCGCGCGTGGCGTTGCTGTCCATCGGCGAAGAGGCGACGAAGGGGAACCAGCTCGTGCTGGAAGTGCACGAGGAGCTCGCGAAGAGCCGCCTGAACTTCATCGGCAACGTCGAAGGCAAGGACCTCGCCCGCGGCGCGGCGGAGGTCATCGTGATGGACGGCTTCACCGGCAACGTCGTCCTCAAGACGGTCGAGGGCATCGCCGACCTGCTGTTCGACGAGGTGCGGCGGGCGGTAGAGCTGACCCCGTGGAACCGCGCGGCCGGGCTGATCCTCTACAGCGAGTTGCGCAAGACGAAGCGGCGCCTGGACTATGCCGAGTACGGCGGTGCGCAGCTTCTCGGCGTGAACGGGACGACGGTGATCGCGCACGGCCGGTCGAACGCGCGGGCCATCTTCAACGCGATCCGGGCCGCGCGGGACGGGGTGCAGAACGGTGTTGTCTCGGTGATCGAAGAGATCGCGCGCGAAGTCCCGGCCCGGCGGAAGGCGGGAGAGGAAGCGGCCCCGGACGAGGAGTAGGGAAACGCCGGACGGCCACGGCAGGCCGCCGGAGCGCCGGGCTGTGCTAGACTCAGGCAACATTCTCCCGCGCGCGAGCCGTCCTCTTGTCCGAACGCATTCTCGTCTGTGTGGCGTGGCCCTACGCCAATTACCTGCTGCACGTCGGCCAGATCGCCGGCGCCTACCTGCCGAGCGACATCTTCGCCCGGTATGAGCGCATGGCCGGGAACGACGTGGTCATGGTCTCTGGTTCGGACTGCCACGGCACGCCGATTACCGTCTCCGCGGAGCGCGAGGGCGTGCAGCCGAGGGACATCGTCGACCGGTACCACCCGAAGATCCTGGAGACGTGGGAGCGGCTCGGGATTTCGTTCGACACGTTCACGACGACGCTGACGGAGAACCACTACGCGACGACGCAGGAGGTCTTCCTCCGCCTGCTGGAGCACGGCTACCTGGAGCGCGGGACGCAGGACCAGCTCTACGACCCGCAGGCGGACCGCTTCCTCCCGGACCGGTACGTGGAGGGGACGTGCCCGAAGTGCGGCTACAAGGAAGCGCGCGGCGACCAGTGCGACAACTGTGGCTCGACGCTGGACGCGACGGAGCTCATCGAACCGCGCAGCCGGATGAGCGGTGCGACGCCGGTGGTGCGCCAGTCGGAGCACTTCCTGCTGAAGCTGAGCACGTTGCAGGGGGCGCTGGCGGAGTGGGCCGGTAAGCAGGCGCACTGGAGGCGGAACGTCCTCAACACTACGCTTGGATGGCTGAATGAAGGCCTCAAGGACCGGGCGATCACACGGGACATCAGCTGGGGCGTCCCGGTGCCGGTGGAAGGCTACGATTCCAAGCGCATTTATGTCTGGTTCGATGCGGTGATCGGCTATCTTTCGGCGACGCGCGAATGGGCCCAGACGCGGGGCGAGCCGGATGGCTGGCGCCGGTACTGGGAAGACCCGTCGACGAAGTCGTACTACTTCATCGGCAAGGACAACATCCCGTTCCACACGATCATCTGGCCGGGGATGCTCATCGGCTACGGCGGGCTGAACCTGCCCTACAACGTGCCAGCGAACCAGTACGTGAACTTTTCGGCGGGCCAGAAACAGAGCAAGTCGAAGGGCACCGGCACCTGGGTGCTGGACCTGCTCGATACCTACGCGCCGGACACGATCCGGTTCTACCTCACGCAGATCATGCCCGAGACGAGCGATTCGGAGTTCCGCGAGGACGAGCTCATCCGCGCGAACAACGACGTCCTGATCGCGACGTGGGGGAACCTGGCGAACCGCGTTATCTCGATGATCCACCGCAACTTCGAGGGCGTGGTCCCGGACCCGGGGACGCTTGCGCCCGAGAGCAGCGAGCTCATCGCCGCAGTCCAGGCAGCGTTCGACGTGGTCGGGCGGGAGTACCACACGTGCAACTTCCGGAACGCGCTCCAGGAGGGGCTGCGGGTGGCGCAGGCGGCGAACAAGTACCTCGACGAGCGCGCGCCCTGGAAGGCGGTCAAGACGGACCGCGAGCACGCCGGCGAGACGCTCGCCGTGGCGCTCGACGCGATCAACGGGATCAAGACGCTGCTCCACCCGATCCTGCCGTTTTCGACGGCGCAGCTGCATGAAGACCTCGCGCAGCCGGGGACGCTGCTCGCCCAGGGGTGGCAGTACGTGCGGGTCGCGCCCGGGACGCAGCTGGCGCCGGCGCGGCCGCTGTACACGAAGATCGACACGGCACCGCAGGCGGCGTCATGAGGCTCTTCGATTCGCACAGCCACCTGCAGGACGCGAAGTTCGGTGACGAGACGGCGGCGGTGATCGCACGGTCCCGGGAAGCGGGCGTCGCGGGGATTCTGCTCTGCGGGTACGATGCGGCCTCGAATGAACAGGCGCTCGCCATCGCCGGCACGAACCCCGGGGTGTTCCCCGCGGTCGGATACCACCCGCACGAGGCGGGAACGGTGACGGCGGGCATGCTGGCCGAGCTAGAATCGCTGGCCGCGCGGCCCGAGGTGGTGTGCGTCGGCGAGATTGGCCTGGACCACTACTGGGGCACGACCGACCCGGGTGAGCAGCGCGAGCTGCTCGAAGCGCAGCTCGACATCGCGCTGCGCGTTGGCAAGCCGGTATCGCTGCACTCGCGCTCGGCGGAGGACGCGATGGCTGAGGTGCTCGCACCGTACGCCGGGCGCGCGCGGACTGCCGGAACCGTGCCGGGGGTGATGCACTGCTTCGGCGGCACGCTCGAGCAGGCGGAGCGCTACACGGAGCTGGGCTTCCTCGTGTCGATCGCCTGCGTGGTGACGTACCCGAAGAACGATGAGGCGCGCCGGCTGGCAGCAGGCCTGCCGCTCGATGCGATCCTGGTCGAGACGGACAGCCCGTACCTGCCGCCGCAACGGCTGCGCGGCAAGCGCAACGAGCCCGCGTTCGTGCGCGATGCCGTGGAGGCGATCGCCGCTGTCCGCGGAGTCCCCGCGGCGGAGATCGCCGAAGCCACGACCCGAAACGCCGAGCGGACGTTCGGGGTGCGCGCGCTGGCGCTCGCGGAGGTGGCCTGATGCAGGCGCCAGCGAAGTCGCTCTATGGCCCGGTCGCGGAAGACATGATCCTGGTCGAGGATCTGCTGGAGTCGATCAAGCAGGTCGAGCTGGCGCCGCTGCGGCGGATGCTGGACCACGCGCTCCAGGCGCGGGGGAAGCGCATGCGGCCCGGGCTGGTGCTGTTGGCCGGGAGCTTCGGCGACTACAACCTGAACCGGCTGGTGCCGTTGGGCGCGGCGATCGAGCTGCTGCACACGGCCAGCCTCGTGCACGACGACGTGGTCGACGGGGCGATGAGCCGCCGCGGGCGGCCGACGGCGAACGCGGTGTTCGACAACGCGCTGACCGTGCTGCTCGGGGATTTCATGTTCGCCAACGCGGCGGAGATGGTGACCCGCACGGGCAGCCTGCACGTGACGCGGCTGTTCGCGCTGGCGCTGATGAAGATGACGAGCGGCGAGCTGGACCAGGATGCGGCCGCGTTCGACGTCGGCAAGGACATCCAGGCGTACCTCTGGCGGATCGGCGGCAAGACGGCGGCGCTGTTCGGGAACGCGACCGAAGGCGGGGCAGCGCTGGGCGGCTGCGACGAGGCGACCGTAGAGGCGTTCCGGACATACGGCTACAGCCTCGGGATGGCGTTCCAGATCGTGGACGACATCCTGGACTTCACGGGCGACGAAGAGCTCATGGGGAAGCCGGTCGGGAGCGACCTGCTGGAGGGCACAATCACGCTGCCGGCGCTACTCCACATGGAGCGCTATCCGCGCGAGAACGCGGTCAAGAAGTACTTCCAGGCGCGGCGCGGGCGGGACGAGCGGCTGCAGGACGCGATCGAGGCGATCCGCACGTCGGAGGTGCTCGACGTTTCGATGGAGATGGCCCGCGATTATGTCCGGCGGGCGAACGAGGCGATCGAGCCGCTGCCGCACAACGAGGCATGGCAGAGCATGGTCGAGCTCGGCGAGTACGTGCTGAACCGGAAGAGCTGACCCCTCCGCACATCGACGGAGGCAGAAAGGACGCCCGCGTGGGCGTCCTTTCGCGTTGTGGCGAACGGGATGCGTCAGGCGCGGTCGGGTGTGCCCTGCTTGATGATGCGGCCGGCGTCGTGGAGGGAGGTGACCTCCTGGGGCTTCACGGCGTTGCCCATGGAGTCCACGAGCCCACCTTTGGCGGCAGCTTCGCGCATGTCGGCGAGGTCCTTCTTCTCGCCCTTGCTGCGGCGCTTCTTCGGCTCGGGCTTGTTGACCTCGGGGTGCTCGTTCGGCCGGCCGCCGGTAATCGGCTTCGAGACCTTGTGGCCGAGGTGGTAGAACTTGCCGTCATCGGGGATGCGGCGGGGGTAGCCGTCGCGGAAGGTGAACGCGGCGAACGAGGTGGGCATGATGCGCGCCGCGTCCTTGTAGCATTCGGGGCAGGGCACGGGGTCGCTGGATTCCCGCATGGGGCGCAGCTCTTCGAAGATGCCGTTGCAGGGTTCGCAGTAGTACTCGTACAGGGGCATGGGCGTCGCCTTCGGAGGATTGGTTCGGTCTATTGTACGTCCTGCCCGGGGTTTGGGATCGACGCCCGGGAAAGGCGTGCTACCTCGTCCAGGTGGCGGCGGCTCACCACCTCGCGTTCGAGCACGTGCTGGATGACGTCGGTGAGGGCGCCCTGGAGCAGGCGGGCGAGGTCGGGGTCGATGCGGAGGGCGGCGAACTGGTCGATGCCGCAGCCACGGGCGTAGCGCAGCACCTTGATGCCGGCCACGGGCACGATGCGCCCCGTACCGGCAGCGGCCCGGCAGGCGACGCAGACGAGCCCGCCGGCGGAGGGCGCGAGCAGGGTGTCGGCGGGGGGGAGGCGGTCGCCGCAGGAGGCGCAGGCGTCGACCTGGAGCTCGAAGCCGGTCAGGGCGAGGAGGTGCAACTCGAAGAAGCGCACCACGTGGGCGGGCGCGCCCGCGGCGAGGGCGTCGAAGGTGGCGAGGAGGAGTTCGTAGAGCCCGGGGTTCTCGGCGTGCTCGATGGTGAAGCGGTCGATGAGCTCGGCGACGTAGATGGCGAGGGCGGAGCGGTCCAGGTCCTCGCGGAGGGGGCGGTAGGCTTCGATGGTCTCGGCCTGGGTGAACACGTCGAGCGAGCGGCCGCGGGCGATGAGGAGCTCGGTGCGGGTGAGCGGTTCCAGGTGGCCGCGCATGCGGCTGCGCGCCTTGCGGACGCCCCGGGCCACGGCTTCGAACTTACCGGCGCCGGGCGAGAAGACGGTGAACACGCTGTCGGCCTCGCCGAGATTGCGGCGGCGAAGGATGACGCCCTCGGTCTTGTAGACGCGTGTGCGGGAGGTCATGGGGGCTGTTGGCTATTGGCTGTTGGCTGTTGGCCGGTGGTGGCTATCGGCTGTCGGCCGTCGGCCTTCGGCTTTCGGCTGTCGGCTGTCGGCGCCGCGAGTGCTTGGCCTGCGATGCCTCGCGGCGCGCCCGTCTCGGAGGGAGCGGGGCAGCGGTGGGTTAGGGCGGCGGGCATGGCCGTGGGGTGTGGCCTAGAAGGCCTGGCGGCCTTCGAGCGCGCGGGAGAGGGTGACGTCGTCGGTGTACTCGAGGTCGGCGCCGCTGGGGAGGCCGCGGGCGAGGCGGGTGACGCGGACGCCGAGGGGGCCGGTGAGCCGGTGGAGGTACATCGCGGTGGCTTCGCCTTCGAGGCTGGGGTTCGTGGCCATGATGACCTCGGTGACCTCCCCGGACTCGAGGCGCTTGAGCAGCTCGCGGATGTGAAGGTGCTCCGGGCCGATGCCGTCCATGGGGTTCAGGACGCCGTGGAGGACGTGGTAGCGCCCGCGGAAGCCGCCGGCCCGTTCGAGCGCGAGGATGTCGAGCGGCTGTTCGACCACGCAGACGACCGTGGTGTCGCGGCGCGGGTCGGTGCAGTAGGAGCAGGGGTCGCGCTCAGTGATGTTGCAGCACTGCGAGCAGAGGGCGATGCGTTCCTTGACGTCGCGCAGGGCGGTCGCGAGGGCCTCCGCCTCGGCGGCGGGGGCCCGGAGGATGTGGTAGGCGAGGCGCTGGGCCGACTTCGGGCCGATGCCGGGGAGCTTGTGGAAGGCGTCGATCAGCCGCGTGATCGGCTCCGGCGTGCCGGCCATCGGTTCGGCCATGGCGCTGCTACCCGAGCCCGAGGCCGGGGAGGTTCAGGCCGCCGGTGATGGCGCCATAGGACTTCGCCTGGAGCTCATCGGACTTCGCGGTGGCGTCGGCGATCGCCGCCATGATGAGCTCCTGGAGCATCTCGACATCGTCGGGGTCGACGACGTCGGGCTGGATCGTGATGCCGGTGATCTTCTGTTCGCCGGACATGGTGACCTTGACGACGCCGCCGCCGGCGGAGCCTTCGACGGTGGCCTGGCGGAGCTCCTCCTGGGCCTTCGCGAGCATTTCCTGGGCTGCGGCGAGGGGGTTGCCGGCGCCGCCGCCGGGCACACCCGCGCCCATGCCGGGGAGGCCGCCTCCACCACCGCGCCGGAGATAGCGGTTCCGGCCGCTGCTTTTCGCCATTTACTGTTCCTTCCCAACGGGGATAGCGCCCGGGATGGCGCGGGCGGCCTCCACGAGGTGGCCTTTGCGCGCCGACCGGCTCGCCTGCGGCTGGTCTTTCTCCAGCAGGCTGACCTTCAGTGTGACAGGCCTGCCCAGAAGGGTCTCGGCCTGCTGTTCGACGAGCTGGCGGCAGTCGGTGTCGACCTTCTGCATGTGCATGGGCATGAAGAACCCGAGCTCGAGCTCGCCTTCGGCGAGGGAGACGACCCGGCAGCTGCCATTGAGCCAGGCGGCGAGGCGGCCGTTCGCCATCTTGCAGTGCTCGTAGAGGTTCTTGAGGAAGCGCTCTTCCTGGCTGGCCGGGGCTGTGCCGCCGGAGTCGCCGCTGCCCTGGGCCGGGCGGCCGGCGGCTGCGCGGCCCTGCTGGCGTCCGGCCGGGGCACCTGCGGGCACGGCACCGGCCGCTGCCACCGGCGCTACCAGGGGACCGACGATCGCCGCGCCGATCGCGACTTCCAGCGGCACCGGACTCGATGGATCGAGGCGGAAGTCGGCCTTCGCGAGCTGCTCGATGGCGCCGAGCAGCTTGGGCACCACGCCCGGGAGCTCCTTCGCGGTTGTGGCGAGCTCGCGGTGGCTGCCGGTTTCGTCGATGCGGCCGCGCACGACCTGGGGCAGGATCTCGCGGAGGATATCGACGGTTTCGCGGGTGAACCGGGCGATGTCGATGCCGTCGTCGGCGACGGAGCGGGCGATGTCGAGCCCGGTGGCGAGGTCGTCGTCGACCAGGGCGCGGGCGAGCTGCTCGCTGCGCGGGTCGTGGACGAGGCCGAGGGCTTCGAGCACGTCATCGAGCGATGGCTGCCTGCCGTAGCGCGCGGCGACCTGTTCGAGCAGGGTGATGGCGTCGCGCATGCCGCCGCGCGAGCGGATGGCGATGCGGAGCAGGCCCTCCTCCGGGACGGAGATGCCTTCGCCTTCGCAGACGAACTGCAGGCGCCGGACGATGGCCTCGTTCTGCACGCGATGGAAGTCGAACCGCTGGCAGCGGGAGATGATGGTCGCGGGGACGTTGTGCAGGTCGGTGGTCGCGAGGATGAAGATGGGCGAGAGGTCGCGGCCATCGAGGCTGCGGTGCTTCGGCGGCTCTTCGAGCGTCTTCAGGAGCGCGTTGAAGGCCGCATCGGTGAGCATATGAACTTCGTCGAGGAGGTACACCTTGCGGGCGAGGTCGCTGGGGGCGAAGGCGGCGCGTTCGCGGAGCTCGCGGATGTCGTCGATGCCGCGGTTGCTGGCGGCGTCCATCTCGATGAGGTCCAGGGCGGAGCCGTTGGCGATGGCGATGCAGCCGGAGCAGGCGCCGCAGGGGTCGCCGTCCTTCAGGTTGGCGCAGTTCACGGCCTTCGCGAGGATGCGGGCGGTGGTCGTCTTGCCGGTGCCGCGGGGGCCTGCGAACAGGTAGCCGTGGGCGACCTGGCCGGTGCGGAGAGCGTTGCGCAGGGTGGTGACCACATGATCCTGCCCGACGACTTCATCGAAGCCGGCCGGCCGGTATTTGCCGTAGAGCACGCGAGCCTCGCGGGGGTGGACGTAGGCCCAGTATAGAACAGATGTGCAGGCGGCGGCGGGGCCGTGTCACCCCACGGGGACGTGGCCGCAGTACACTGGCACCATGGCTGCCGTCGTTGCCCTCGATTCGCTGCTGGTCCAGCGCCCGGGATACCGGGAAGGGCGGCCGTGCCTTCGCGGTACGGGGATCACCGTGCACGCAGTGGCCGCGGCCCATATGAATGGCGCGACCGCGGAAGAGCTGTGCGCGGAGAACGACGACCTCGACCCGAGCCTGATCCACGCGGCGCTGGCGTACTACTACGCCAATCGGTCCGCCATCGAGGCGGACCTGGCGCGGGACGCCGAGGTGGGCGAGCAACTCGCGGCCAGATGAAGGACGAGCGCAGCGCTCAGTGGGCGTGGCCGTGGTGGATGGCGCCGAGGTAGTGCTCTTCGCGGGCGCGCATGCGGGCTTCGGGTTCGCCGCCTTCCTCGTGTTCGTAGCCACAGAGGTGCAGGATGCCGTGCACGAAGAGGTGGGCGAGCTCGTCGGCGAGCGGGTGGCCAATCTGCTCGGCCTGGCGGCGGGCGGTGTCGATCGAAATCGCGATGTCGCCGAGGTAGCCCTCGTCGCTGATGCCCTCGATGAAGTCGCCGGCCTCGTCGGGGAAGCTGAGGACGTCGGTGGGCTCGTCGATGCCGAGGAAGCGGTCGTTCATGTCGCGAATGTCGGCGTCGTCCGTGATGACGAGCGAGAGCCCTGTGCCTTCGGGGACATCCTCGCCGGCCATGACGCGGGCGGCGAGCTCTTCGAGCGCATCCAGGTCGACATCGGGCGCGTCGGCCACGACTTCGAGCGAGAGGTCGTACATGGCTACTGCCGCGAGAAGATTTCCGCGGCGTCCTTCGCGGCCGAGATGAGCGGCGTGGGCAGGATGCCGAACACCAGTACGCCGAGCGTCGCGACACCGAGCGAGAGGCCGATCGACGGCGAGACGCGGACGCGGTCCGCACCCTCGGCATCGCCGAGGAACATCTGGCGGGCGACGCTGAGGTAGTAGTAGCCGGAGATGACGCTGTTCAGGACGCCGATGATGACCAGCCAGGCGAGGTCGGCGCGGATGCCGGCGTTGAAGATGTACATCTTCGCCCAGAAGCCCGCGGTCGGCGGGATGCCGGTGAGCGAGACCAGGCAGAAGGCGAGCGCGAGGGCGAGCACCGGCGAGCGCTTCCACATGCCCGCATAGTCCTTGATCTGGTCGCTGCCGATGCGCTGGCTGATGGCAATGACCGCGATGAAGGCGCCCAGGTTGGTGAACGCGTAGGCGGCGAGGAACACGAGCACGGAGCTCGCGCCGAGGGTGAACTCCTCGCCGGAGACCGAGATGGCGGCGAGGCCGACCATGAAGTTGCCGGCCTGGGCGATCGAGGAGTAGCCGAGCATGCGCTTAATGTCCGTCTGGACGACGGCCATGACGTTGCCGACGGTCATCGAGACGGCAGCGAGGACGGCGAAGACCGTCGACCAATCGTCGCTGAGGAAGCCTTCGCCGAGCGCTTCGAAGAAGATGCGGAGGACCACGGCGAACGCCGCAGCCTTTGAGCCGACAGAGAGGTAGGCGGCGACCGGCGTGGGCGCGCCCTGGTAGACGTCGGGCACCCACATCTGGAAGGGGACGACGGCCATCTTGAAGCCGAACCCGGCGATGAGCAGGACCGACGCCAGGACGAGCAGGGAGCGGTGCGACTCGCCGTCCGCGGCGATGGCATCGGCGATGCCGTCGAGCATCGTCGTGCCGGTGAGGCCGTAGAGCAGGGCCATGCCGTAGAGGAGGATCGAGGATGCGACGGCGCCGAGGAGGAGGTACTTCAGGCCGGCCTCGCTCGAGCGGTTGTCCTTGCCCCAGCCGGCGAGGATGTACTGCGGGATGGAGGAGAGCTCGAGGGCCACGTAGATGGTGATGAGGTCCCGCGAGGCGGAGAGGAACATGAGCCCCGCGCAGGAGGTGAGCACGAGGGCGTAGTACTCGCCCTGCCCCCGGCCGGCGCGGTTGACCCAGTCGATCGACGCGAGCACGACGGTGGCCGTGATGCCCGCGAAGAGGAAGTAGAAGAAGACCGAGAACTTGTCGAGCGAGAGCGTGCCTTCGAACGCGGTCTGGTAGTCGTCGCGGGCGACCCAGGAGAGGGTCCAGGCCGCGGAGAGGGCGAGGCCGGCGAGGGCGACGAAGGGCACGATGCGGCGATGCTGCGGGATGAGGGCATCGACGAGCAGCACGGCGGCGGCGGCGACGAGGACGGCGAGCTGGGGACCGACGATATCGAGATCGCTCACGACTCCACCCTCTCGATGATCGGGTCAAGCGCGGGCCCGATGTAATCCATCATGAGCGCCGGGTAGACGCCGAGCAGGATGACCGCTGCGACAAGCCCGGCGACGACGGTGTGTTCCCACCAGTGCTTCTGGTCGCTGAGCCCGTCCCATTCGTGCCTCACGGGGCCGAAGACGACGCGCTGCATGGTCCAGAGGATGTAGCCGGCGGAGAGGACGGCGCCCCAGATGGCCATGAGGACGGCCCATTCGTAGCGCTGGAACGCGCCCAAGAAGACGGTGATCTCGGCGACGAAGCCGGCGAGGGCGGGGAGGCCGAGGCTGCCGAAGCCCGCGAAGACCAGCCCCGTGGCGATGATCGGCATCTGGCGCGCGAGGCCACCGAGCCGGGCGATGTCGCGCGTGTGCGTGCGTTCGTACATCAGACCGACGCAGACGAAGAGCAGGCCGGTGATGACGCCGTGGGCGAGCATCTGGTAGGTCGCGCCCATGAGTGCGGTCTTGCCCATGGCGCCGATGCCGAGCAGGACGAGGCCCATGTGGCTGACCGACGAGTAGGCGATGAGCCGCTTGAGGTCGGTCTGGCGAAGGGTGACGAAGGCGCCGTAGAGGACGCTGCCCGCACCGATTGCCACCATCCAGACGCTGTAGTCGTCGGCCTGCTCGGGAAGCATGGTGACGCACATGCGGATGAGGCCGTAGCCGCCCATCTTCAGGAGCACGCCGGCGAGCATGACCGAAACGGCCGTGGGGGCGTCGCCGTGGGCGTCCGGAAGCCAGGTGTGCACCGGGACGATCGGCAGCTTCACGGCGAAGCCGACGAAGAGCAGGAAGAACACCCAGCCGAGCGGGATGACCGTGTCGCGGAACTCCGCCTGGCCGAGCTGTTCGATGTCGAAGGTGTTGGCGCTAAACGCGAGCACAAGGATGCCGACGAGCATGAACGCGGAGCCGGCGATGGTGTAGAGCACGAACTTCGTAGCGGAGTACTCGCGGCGGCCGGAGCCCCAGATGGCGATGAGGAGGAACATCGGGAAGAGCTCGAGCTCCCAGAAGAGGAAGAAGAGCATGAAGTCGAGCGCGATGAAGACGCCGAGCACCGAGACGGAGAGGAGCATGAGCATCGCGTAGTAGAGGCGCGGGCGCATGGTCACGCTGAACGAGACGAGGACGGCCGCGACCGTGAGCGCGGTGGTCAGGACCACAAGCGGCATGCTGATGCCGTCGACGCCGACGGCGTACTGGAGGTTGAAAGCGCCGATGTCGACCCAGTCTTCGCGCTGGACGAACTGGTAGCCCTCTTTGCCGGTCTCGAAGTCGAGGAAGAGCCAGATGGAGAGTGCGAGAGCGGCGACGGAGGCGAGGAGGGCGACCCACTTCGCATCCTGTTCGCGGCGCTGGGGCAGGAGCCCGGCGACCACGGCCGCGACGGTTGGGATGAGCAGGAGGATGGTGAGCTCCATGGGTCCAGCCTCCTAAAGCGGGTTCGCCGAGTAGACGGCGACGACGATGACGATGACGCCGGCGAGGAGGCCGAGCCCGTAGCTCTGCACCTGGCCGGTCTGGATGGTGCGCAGGCGGCCGCTGCCCCAGCGGACAACCTGGCCGCTGCCGTTGACCACACCATCGACGATGTACTTATCGTTCAGCTCGAGGAGGCGGTTCCAGCCGCGCTGCATGATGGTCTTGACGATGAGGCCCTCGTAGAGCTCATCCAAGAAGTACTTGCGTTCGAAGAGGAAGGCGAGCGGGGCGAAGCCGTCGCGGATGCTGGCGGAGGTGACCCACTTGCGTTCGTAGATGGCCCAGGCGCTGAAGATGCCGGCGAGGGCGACGGCGGTGGAGCTGATAGCGATGCCCCATTCGAAGGTGCTGCCGTGGGCGTGGACCTCGGGGAGGGCGCCGTTGATGAAGTCGGCGAACATGTGGTCCCAGGCGAACCACCCGGCGGCGACCGCGGGTACCGCGAGCACGATGAGCGGCGCGGTCATCACCCAGGGCGATTCGTGCGGGTGGGCCGGGTCGCCATGGAAGTGGCTGTCCTCGTCATGGTGGTCGACTGGCTGGCCGCCTTTGTACTGGCCGTGGAAGGTCAGGAAGATGGCGCGGAACATGTAGAACGCGGTCATGAAGGCGACGGCCACGCCGATGACCCAGAGGCCGCGGTTCTCGCGCCAGGCGTCGAGCAGGATCTCGTCCTTCGAGAAGAAGCCGGCAAAGGGCGGCACGCCGGCGAGGCTGAGCGAGCCGATGAGGAACGTGAAGTAGGTGATGGGCATGTACTTGCGCAGGCCGCCCATCAGGCGCATGTCGAACGTGTTGGTCGAGTGGTTGACCGAGCCGCTGCCGAGGAAGAGGAGCGCCTTGAAGAAGGCGTGGGTGAAGAGGTGGAAGATGGCGGCGACGTACCCGCCGAGGCCGAGGGCCATGATCATGTAGCCGAGCTGGCTGACCGTGGAGTAGGCGAGCACGCGCTTGAAGTCGGTCTGGACGAGCGCGATGGAAGCGGCCATGAGCGCCGTGAGGCCGCCGATGTAGGCGACGACGGTGCTCGCGTCCTCGGTGTGTTCGAACACGGGGAAGAAGCGGGCGACGAGGTAGACGCCGGCCGCGACCATGGTGGCCGCGTGGATGAGCGCCGAGACGGGCGTCGGACCCTCCATCGCGTCGGGGAGCCAGGTGTGGAGCGGGAACTGGGCGCTCTTGCCGGCGGCGCCCGCGAAGATGCCGAGCGCGAACCAGGTGATCACCCACTGGGGCACCGTACCGGCGATGGCGATCTCCTGGATCTCGGCCACGCCGAGCTCACCCGTGCGGGACCAGATCAGGAGCATGGCCGCCAGCAGGCCGAGGTCGCCGATGCGAGTGACGATGAACGCCTTCTTGGCGGCGGCGGCGGCGCTGGGCTTGTGGAACCAGAAGCCGATGAGCAGGTAGCTCGAGAGGCCGACGAGCTCCCAGAACATGAACATCATGAAGAGGTTGTCCGCGAGGACGAGCCCCAGCATGGAGGTGGTGAAGAGGCACATGTGGGCGAAGTAGCGCCCGTAGCCGTGGTCGCCGGACATGTAGCCGGTGGAGTAGACCTGGACCAGGAACGACACGGTCGTGACGACGACGAGCATGACGGCGGAAAGGCCGTCGATGCGGAGGCCGATGTTCACGACGAGGTCTTCGGGGCCTTCGCCGAGGCCCGTGCGGAACCACTCGTGGGTGTGGATGGCGACGCCGCCATCCGCGTCTATCACGTTGAAGAGGGTGACGTAGGAGAGGACCATGGCGACGCCGATCGCGGCGGCCGAGAGCCAGCCGGCGGCCTGCGGCAGCTTGCGCACGTAGACCACGATGGCGAGCCAGGCGGCGAAGGGCACAGCGAGGATCGCCCAGAGGACGGCCTCATCGATGGTTGGTACGCCATGCGCAACGGGGTCGGCGGCGAGGAATGGCATCGGTCAGATCTTCCTCAGGATTTCTCGGGCGACGTGGGCTTTGCCGGTGGGGACGTAGAGGGTGCGCGGCTCCTGCATGGAGACCTTTTCGCCGCGCCCAACCGGCGGGATGACGCGCACGGAGAGGCCTTCCGCCGCGAAGAGCTCGCGCCAGGTTTCCGCCGCATAGGCGTTCCGGACGGACATGAATTCGACCCACATAGCGCTTACGACTTCAACAGGTTGATCTGGTCGACGTTGACGGTCTGCCGGTTCCGGTAGACCGATACCGCGAGGGCGAGGGCGACCGCCGCCTCCGCGGCGGCGACCGTGATGACGAACACCGTGAACGCGTGGCCGGTGACCGGCTGTTCGCTCACGGAGAAACGCGAGAAAGTTATGAGCGTGAGGTTGACGGCGTTGAGCATGAGCTCGACGCCCATGAGCACGCCGATGGCGTTGCGCTTGCTCAGCGCGACCACGAGGCCGAGGCAGAAGAGCAGAGCGCCGACGGTGAGGAAGTGTTCGATGCCTACGTTCATGCGAGCCCGTCCTCCGCTTCTTCCTCGGGCGAACGCACGAGCATGATGGCGCCGACAAGGGCGGCGGTGAGCAGCACCGAGGCGATTTCGAACGGCAGCACCCAGCGGCCGAGGAGCGCGGTGCCAAGCGACTCGACGGTCGCGCGCGGGTCCTCGTCGACGGTGTTCCAGGTCGTGTCGTGGATGACGAAGATGAACACCGCGGCGAGGGCGACGGAGAGCAGGAGCGCGGGCGCGATGAACCGGGTTTCGCCGTTATCGCGGCCCACGGCGGGCGTGAGCAGCACCGCGAAGAGCACGAGGACGGCGATGGCGCCGACGTAGATGACCACCTGGGCCATGGCGAGGAATTCGGCCGAGAGCAGGAGGAAGAAGCCCGCGATGCCCACGAACGAGAGGATGAGGAAGAGCACCGCGTGCAGCAGGTTGCGGCTGACGAGCACGCCCCCGGCGGCGACGAGCGTCACCGCGGAGAGCGCCCAGAAGGCGAGCGTCGGTCCGGCGCCGTCCATTAGCGGCCCTCCCCGGAGGCAGGTGTCACGGGCACGTAGCCGCCTGCTTCGTTGACCAGGCGCGGCTTCGTCGTCTGGTTTTCGGGACGATAGCCGAGGAACCGGGCCCAGGTGACGACAAGGACGATGGTGGCAAGGATGTTGGCCGCGGCGAAGATGTAGACGAAGCCCTTCTCGCCGTCGAGGCCGTCGGTCCAGATGACGCGTTCGGTCGCGACGATGAAGAGGTTGAAGAGCGCGAGGGGGAAGAGGTACTTCCAGCAGAACGCCATGAGCTGGTCGATGCGGAGGCGTGGGAGGGTGCCGCGCGTCCAGATGAAGAGGAAGTAGAAGGCGTAGAGCTTGCCGATGAAGAACAGCCAGGAGGGCACCCAGTCCTGGAGACCGAAGAAGGACCAGCCGCCGAAGAAGATGGTGGCGCCAAGAGCGGAGGCGGCGAGCGCGTAGGCGATGTCCATGCCGTAGAACAGGCCCCACTTCATGCCGGAGTACTCGGTAAGGTAGCCGGAACCGAGCTCCGACTCCGCTTCGGCGATGTCGACGGGGGTGCGGTTGAGCTCGGCGCTGACGCAGATGAAGAAGATGGCGAAGGCGAGCGGCTGCAGGGCCACGAGCCAGATGTCGAACGCGTCCTGCCAGAAGACGATGCCGTTCAGGCTGAGGCTGCCGGTCATGACAACGACGCCGAGCAGGGCCATCACGAGCGGCACTTCGTAGCTGACGCCCATGGCGACGATGCGGATGGCGCCGAAGAGCGAGTACTTGTTGTTGTGGCTCCAGCCACCCATGAAGATCACGAGCGTGGGCACCGAGGAGACCGCGAGGTAGTACACCAGCGAGTTGGGGATGTCGGCGATGATCATCTCGGGGCCGAAGGGGATGACGGCCCAGACCATCACGGCCGGCATCACGAAGAGCACCGGCGCGAGGTACATGATGGTCTTGTCGGCGTAGCGCGGGGTGAGGGCTTCCTTGGTGAGGAGCTTGGCCGCGTCGGCGATGGGCTGGAGCACGCCGAACTTGCCCGTCCGGTTCGGGCCGTAGCGGGACTGCATGCGGCCGATGATCTTCCGTTCGCCGAGAACGCCGAGGTAGAGCTGCGTCGGGAGGACGAAGAGGAGGAAGACGAACACGAACCCGAGGAGCGGGCTCAGGATGTAGGCGGCTTCGCCCGGGAGCGCCCGGTCCACCTGGTGGAGGATCTCGTTCGAGAGGTTCGAGAGATCGCGGATGTCGTACCACTTGTCGGAAACCAGGAACGGTTGCTTCACCGGTCAATCTCCCCGACGACGATATCGATCGAACCAAGCACGACGATGGCATCGGCGACAGTGCCGCCGACGGTCATCTCCTTGAGCGCGCTCAGGTTGATGAAGGACGGGGGACGGATGTGGAAGCGGAAGGGCGACGGGCCTTCGTCACTGACGAGGTAGTAGCCGAGCTCGCCGCGGGGGCCTTCGACGCGCGCGTAGGCCTCGCCCTTCGGCGGGCGGAGCGCGAGCGGCACCTGCGTGCTGTGGGGACCGCCGGGCAGGCGGTCGAGGGCCTGCTGGATGATCTTCACGCTCTGGCGCATCTCTTCGAGGCGCACGCTGAAGCGGTCGTAGCTATCGCCGTTGTAGCCGATCGGGATCTGGAAGTCGTACTGCTCGTAGCCGCAGTAGGGGTCGGCCTTGCGGATGTCCCAGGCGATGCCGCTGCCGCGGAGCATGGGGCCGGTCAGGCTGGCGTTAGTCGCCATCTCGGGCGTGAGGACGCCGACGCCCTTGGTCCGGGCGAGGAAGATCTCGTTGCCGGAAAGCATGGCGTCGAGCTCGTCGATGAGCTGCGGGAACCCGGCGAGGGTCTTGCGGGCGGCTTCTTCGAAGCCCTTCGGCAGGTCGAAGGCGACGCCGCCGATGCGCATGTAGTTGCAGGTCAGGCGGGCGCCGGAGGTCATCTCGAAGAGGTCGAGGACCTTCTCGCGCTCGCGGAAGCACCACATGATCGGCGTCTGCCAGGCGCCGGTGTCGTTCGTGAAGGCGCCGACGGCCATGCAGTGGCTGGCGAGGCGCTGGAACTCGGCCATGATGACGCGGATCGCCTGGCCGCGGTCCGGCACGTCGATGCCGGCGAGCTTCTCGACCGCGAGCACGTAGCCGAGGTTGTTCGACATCGACGACAGGTAGTCGGTGCGGTCAGTGAAGGGGATGTTCTGGGTGTAGGTGCGCTCTTCGGCGAGCTTCTCCATCGAGCGGTGGAGGTAGCCCATGACCATCTCGGCGTCGATGACCCGCTCGCCGTCGACGGTGGCCTTGATCCGGAAGACGCCGTGGGTGGAGGGGTGCTGGGGCCCGATGTTGATGATGAACGGTTCGCCCTGGATGGTGCTCATTCGGTCATCCTCACGGGCGGCTCACCGCGGCGGCTGACGCCTGCAAATTCGTTCAGGCCGGGCTGGAGCCCGCCGGGCATCGAAAGGAAGTCCTTGCGGAGGGGCCAGCCCGGGTACCCATCCCAGAGGAAGATGCGGTACAGGTTCGGGTGGCCTTCGAAGACGATGCCGAGCAGGTCGTAGGCCTCGTCCTCCTGCATCCAGGCGCCGTGCCAGACCGGGACGACGCTGGGGATGACCGGCTTCTCGCGGTCGTGCGTCTCGCACTTGTAGGTGCCGATCTGGTTCTTCACGAACGAGTGGAGATGGTAGACAACTTCGAAGCGGTCCCAGTAGTCGACGCCGCAGAGGTTCGCGAGGTAGACGAGGTCCATCTCCGGGTCGTCGCGGAGGGCCGTCATGGTCTCGCGCAGGTGCTCGGGCTTGATGTAGCAGCAGTGGGGCTCGGTGCGGGCGACGGAGCCGGGCACGAGGCGCTCGGCGGCGGCGGCCAGCTCTTCGCCGGTCAGTTCGCGGGTCATCAGCGCCACTCCAGCGCGCGCTTCCGCCACGCGTAGATGCCGCCCACGATGAAGGTGGCGATGAAGAGGAGGCCCTTGCCGTAGGCAGCCCAGCCGAGGTCATCGAAGACGAGCGCCCAGGGGAAGAGGAAGATGATTTCAACGTCGAACAGGACGAAGAGCAGGGCGACGTAGTAGAAGCGGAAGTTGAACTGCACCTGGGTCGGGCCCTCGGTGCGGACGCCGCATTCGTAGATGTCGGTCTTGACGGGGTCCTGGGAGGCGAACGGGCGGACGCCCACGTAGCGGAACGCCCACGAGGTCACGAGCGCGCCCATCGGGAAGAGCAGCGCGATAATCAGAAGGATGCCGATATGGCCGTATTCGTGGAGCACGTGGAAACCGTTTGTGAAATCTGTCCCTAAGTCCGCGGCGAACTATAGCACGGGGTAAGGGCCCGGCAAAGCGACGTTGACCACCGGTATGGAGCCGCGATGAAACCGGCGACGCGGCCGGGCGGGCGGGGGACAGGCACAGGCGGACGGCGGCGCCTGCCCGCAGCTGCCGGGGCGGCTACGATGGGCGCCATGCCGACTCGCCGCGTCACCGTCGAACGTAACCGTCTCCGCTTTGCTGCTTCCCACATGGCCACCTTCGGGGGCACGTGCGAACCGCTCCATGGCCACAACTACGACGTGTTCGTCGAGGTGGAGGGCGACCTCACCAAGGACGGATGGGTATGGGACTTCGGTGACCTGAAGCGCACTACGCTGGGGATCATCGAGCAGCTCGACCACCGCTTCCTGCTCCAGCGACGCAGCACGCTCCTCGCGATCGAGGAGCGGCCGACGAACTGGGCGATCCGCTTCGGGGAAAAGGGCTACGTCTTCCCGAAGGAGGACGTGGTGGCGCTGCCGGTGGAGAACACGACTTCGGAGCAGATCGCCGAGTGGATTTCGGGCGAGCTGGCGGCGGCGCTCCGGGCGAAAGGCGCGTTAAGCATGCGGAAGCTGACGGTCGGGATCGAGGAGATGCCGGGGCAGGCGGGCTGGTATACTGTTGACCTGTAACGTGCCGGCTTCGCGGCCGGCGGGCAGGGAACGCGGAGGAGCTCATGCAGCTCGACTGGGATAAGGCCATCAACGAGATCCTCGCGGAGAAGATGTCGTGTCAGGCCTGTGGCACCCTCGGCGATGAGATGATTGTTGGTTACACGCGCAATTCGGACGCGGCGGAGTTCGCCCAGCGCTGCCGGGATTGCGTCGATAAGAGCGAGTGCGACGCACGGAAGCTCGTGGTGGTGTGCGAGCCGTGCGCCCGGAAGTACCGGGTGAACGGCCAGAGCGTGGACGAGACCGGGATGATGGCGGTGATGCTCGAGGAATGCCGCCGCAACCTGGAGGAGTCGATCGACTATCTCGCGACGTACTGGAAGGAAGACGCGGACGTCGAGTACGAGGACATGGACAAGGGCCTCGACGAGGTGGACCCGGAGCTCTTCAAGGAAGAGGACAGCTGGCGGCTGCGGCTCGAAGAGGAGTACATGCAGCTGCACCGCTGGTTCCGTGAACGGCACCGGCCGATCCCGGATCCGGGCTGGCGGAGCCAGTACGTGGAGGACGTGATCGGGCTGGGGTACACGACGCTCCTGGGAGACTAGCCCCACCCCGCCCTGCCCCGCCCATTTTCGATTTTCGATTTTCGATTGGCCGCCGGGGGCGTGTTGGCGTGCGCTTCGCGGATCGGGTCCGCAGGCGCGAACGCTTGGGTTGGGCGGATCCGGGAGTTGCAGTTGTTAGACCGGGGACGAGCTTTAATCGTGGCGAAACACGGGGGCGGGCGCGGGCAGGTAGCCTCGAAGGGATGAAGCGGCGGAGGTATGCCGATGGACCGAAATCTCTGGGAAGGCACGCTGGACCTGGTGGATGCCGATGGTGGGCTCGTGGCGCGCGGGGCGGCACGGATCGAGGCGCTGCTGAACCCTGCCGACACGTGGCGCGGGCGGATACTGAGCGAGCACCCGGCGCTGGAGCTGCCGCACCGGACCTACACGCTGCGGTGCGACGAGCCGGGATGGACGGCGCTGGTGGAGCCCGTCGCATGCTCGCCCACGGGCGATGGTCATGGGACGGCGATCGAGTTCCGGGGCGTGACGGCGTGGCCGGTCGCGATGAAGCCGGCCTGAGCCGGAGTCGTACCGGACGCCGGTTTCCCTGAGGTGACTCGCGAACATCTGCTAGCACGCGTAGGCGGTTGCTTGCATTCGCGGTCCGCATCCTCTAATGATCGTTCGAGCGTCAAGCTACTCCGATCTACTGGATGCGGTATGCCTATTCCCGGTCTGTCCCTGATGGGCTTCCTAACAATGGAGGAGGCCTGCCGGTATCAGGCTCTTCGATGCTGGTCCGACGATATGAGCGTCGGGGCCATGCAAAGTCGTTGGCGGGAAGCAAAGCAACGTTTGGGTGGGCCTAATCGGTCGGCAGGTCGACCGGATGTCCAGCCGTTCCCTGCGGGTTTTGAAGAGTATCAGGAGGCCACACGAAAACAGCCCGGTTTCGCAGAACTGCAGGAGTTCTACGGAGATCCTGAGTTCGCGGTCGTCGAACTGGGCTCGTTGCTCGCTTTCCAACTCCAAGTGGAGACAGAACGGGCCACGGACCTTTGCGCCAACATCACGGAGAACCACAGTATGGACGACCTCCTCCGTGTCTGCCTCCCAATGGGACGGGATACTTACACTCCGCAGTCCCTAGTCCATGCGAACGGAGTGACGGTCCGTTCCGATTCGCTGAACCTCCGTGTTGTGCGGCGGGGCCTCTTTGAGTTGGAGAATATGGAGTACTACCAGCTGGGCGGTCTCTTGATGGGAATGACGTGTCCGTTGCTTCATGTCGCCCGTTACCAGGGGCGAATGTACCTGCGGAACGGTTACCACCGCGCCTACGCGCTCCAAGCGGCTGGCGTGACGCATGCGCCGTGCCTGATAATCGATACAGATCTGTTCGAGAACACAGGGGCACAGGGCGCCCCCGAAACGTTCACGCGCGACTTGCTGGAGTCTGAGAACCCGCCGACGTGCGCGCATTACTCATCCGAGCGGGCGTTCCCCGTGAGTCTGCGACGCCTCTCGAAGGTGATTTCCGTCGCGTGGACGGAGGCCATCTTCGTGGAGCCCTAGCTGCTTTTAGAAGCCTGGGCCTGCACGGAACTCGGCATTGCGGGCGGCGACGCGCTCGCATTAGGATCCGAAATGACCTTGGGGCCGGTCACTCGAACGACTACCCTAGTCGCGGAAGCCGTCTCTTGGTTCAACGTATCCATCTCCTCGAGCCTTTCAGATGGCCAACGATACCCTGCCTGTCAATACCGTAAAGGGTCGATCGGCGCTCGGTCTGTCGGCCATGTTACCTACATACCGGTTTCGACCGCGTAACAACAACTCCGTAGGGCTTTACGAAGCGGTGGAGGCAGCACCGTCGTCTTGGTACTCGCTCTTGCAGACGAGCACCTCGGCTGAATGCCCGGCCGGGCTGTCAGCGGGTGGGGTTGGTGGTGCCGAAGGTGGGATTCGAACCCACATGGGTGTGACCCCAGCGGTTTTTGAGACCGCCGCGTCTGCCATTCCGCCACTTCGGCCCGGGCCCATTCTACCGGAGAACGAAAAGCCCGCCGGGTGGCGGGCCTTTGTCGGCAGAGATGGAGCGGAAGACGAGGGTCGAACTCGCGACCTCCTCCTTGGCAAGGAGGCGCTCTACCACTGAGCTACTTCCGCCCGCGAGAACTGAGTATAGCACCCGCGGCCGTTCAGCCAAGCGAATTCGGCCGGTGGACTTTCTCGACTGCGAGCGGCGGGGCGCGGTACGCTGAACCCGGCCGGGGCGCGCTCGTGGGAGCGTATCTGCCGCGCCGGTGCCGAGTAGTGTAACGGTAGCACACGGGTCTTTGGAGCCCAGGGTTGGGGTTCGAATCCCTGCTCGGCAACCAGTTCGCGCGGGGCGGGCGCTACCACGTGCCGAAGTGGACGACCTCTTCGAAGGGGCGGCGGTTGTGCCGCTTCAGGGGGCGGATGGGGCGGTCGGCGGGGTAGCCCATGGCGACGAGCCAGGCGCAGAAGCGGTCGTCCGGGAAGCCGAGCAACTCGCGGGCGAGGTCCTGCTCGGAGACGGCGGTGTGGCCGCAGCCGATGCCGTGCTCGGTGGCGGCGAGGATGAGCGTCATCGCGAGCTGGCCGAGGTCGAACTCGAGCGAGCGGTTCCGCATCGGGTCATCATGCTTCGGCGCGATGAGGGCGACGGTCGCGGCGGAGCCGGCGACGTGGCCGGCGCCGCGCCACACGCCGGCGAGCGCCTGGAGCTGGGCGCGGTCGGTGACGACGACCATGTCCCACTCCTGGCGGTTACCGGCTGAGGGCGCGCGCCGGGCGGTGTCGAGGACCGCGCGGAGGACCTCGGCGGGGATCGGCTCATCCGTGTAGGCGCGGACGTTGCGCCGCGCGGCGATAGCTTCGAGCGTGTTCATCGTGCCGTGCTCCGTGGTTGGCGTCCGGGCGGGCGGGCCGCGCCGGTGGTCGCGAACCTTACACGTCGTAGGTGAGCAGGACGAGCCCGGAGCGGAAGGTCTGCAAGCTGGCGAAGCGGAGCTGCCGCTGCTGGCCGGCGACGGCGAACATCGGCTTCCCGGCCCCGAGGACGACGGGATTGACCATGACGCGGACCTCGTCGATGAGGCCGGCGTGGAAGAGCGAGGTGGCCAGGCGGGCACTGCCGAAGACGCCAAGGTCGCGGCGGCAGACCGCCTTGAGGTCGCGGAGGGCGGCGACCGGGTCACGGAGGACGGTGGTGTTCGCCCAGCCGGGATCGCCCATCGTGGTGGAGGCGACGTACTTCGGGACCGCGTTCATGAGCGGGCCCTCCGGGTCGTTCGAGCCCGGCCAGTAGCCTGCGAAGAGTTCGTACGTCCGGCGGCCGAGGACGATGCCGTCGATGGAGCTCAGCATGCCAAGCGCGTACTCGGTGAAGCCCTCGTCAACCGTGTGCCAGTCGATATTCCCGTCCTCGCCCTCGGCGAACCCGTCGAGGGTGACCATCATCTGCCAGAACAGCCGGGCCATGGCGAATCTCCTTTCTTCGAATCCGGGGAGGCGGCTAGTCGGCCCGCGGGCTCAGGCGTCGCGGACGCGTTCGTAGCGAAGGATGTGGGTGCCGGATGCGAAGCGCGTCGACTCGACCAGGCGTAGAGCGAGCGGCGCGGAGAGCGCCGGGAACATCGGTCTCCCGGCGCCGACCAGCACCGGGCAGATGGCGAGCTGGAACTCGTCGATGAGGTCGTGGGCCATGAAGGCGGCGGCGAGCTCCGCGCCGCCGATGGACATGTCCTTCCCGGGCTCCGCTTTCCAGGCGGCGACGGCGTCCGGGTCGACCGCGCGCACGAGATCGTCGATCTCGGGCGCCGGGTCGAGCGTCGACGAGAACACGACCTTGCGCTTGCTGCGCCAGATCGGCGCGTACTCGGCCGCCCAGGCCGGGGTGGCTGGATCCTCGTCGGCGGTGAGCCAGAACGCGGACATCATCTCCCAGAGGCGGCGGCCGTAGATGTGCGTGTCGAAGCGGTCCTCGGCGCGGTTGTAGTAGCGGTGGACCTCCTCGTCGGGTGTGGCCCATTCAAAGTCGCCGTTGGGGCCTTCGATGTAGCCATCGACGGAGACGCTGAAGCCGTAGACGATGCGGCGCGTCACGCCGGCGCCGCCTGCCGTGCCAGCTCGGCGCCGAGCGCGTTCAGCGCCTCTCCCATGCCGTATTCGCGCCCGCCGGCGTCTTCGTAGCCATCGAGGAAGACATCCTGTTCGGTGTACACGAGCCTCGTGCCTGTGCCTTCGGGCCGGAGCTCGACGGTGCTCAGCGAGACCGAGATGCGGACATCGTCCGTGAGCATGTCGTAGGTGAAGACGATGCGCTCGTTCGGAATGATGTCCTGGTAGGTGCCGTAGAAGGAGTGGACCGCGCCGCCCACCGGACCTCCGCGGTCCACTTCGCGGCCGCCGACGCGGAAGTCCAGGCTGGACTCGACGGTGTGCCATTCCGGCGGGCCGGAGAACCAGCGGCGCTTGGTCTCGGGGTCGGCGAAGGCGTGGAACACGCGTGCGACGGGGGCGTCGTAGGTGCGTTCGATGACGAAAGTGGCGTGGGAGACGGAGCGGGGGGTCATGGTGTCGTTCCTTTCGGTGGGTCGGTGGGCTGGGTTGCGAGGAGCTCGCCCAGGCGGTCGAAGCGGTGCTCCCAGGTGGCACGGCGGTCGGCGAGCCAGCGTTCGGCCGGTTTCAGGGCGGCGGATTCGATGCGGCAGGTGCGCACCCTGCCGGTCTTCTCCGAGGTGACGATGCCGCTGGCTTCGAGCACCTGGAGATGCTGGACGACGGCGGCGAGCGACATGGTGAACGGCATCGCCAGCTCGCTCACCGTGGCCGGGCCGCGGCCGAGCCGTTCGACGATCGCCCGCCGGGTGGGGTCCGCGAGGGCCTGGAAGACCAGGTCGAGCGGTTCCGCTTGCTTAAGCATGTGCTTTAGTATTCACCTCGAGGGATGTTTGTCAATAGGTTCCGACGAGAAGGGGCGCCGCGCCCCAATGGCAGCGCGCGGGTACGCTTGGTGCGTGTCCTACGAGCGACCCGTGCTGCTGATCTTCCATGGCGCGGCGGGCGATGGCCCGGCCGAGCAGGTGATGGCGCGGGCCCGCGTGGCGGCGGCGGTCGAGACGGCGCGGTCGGCGCTGGCGGCCGGGTTCGAGGCGGTGATCATCGCGACCGACGCGCCGGACGCGTTCGGGGATGTCCCGGCCGGGGTGCTCACGGACCCGGACGACGGCAGCCCGTTCGACTTCGCAGGACGGCTGCGGGGACTGGTGCAACGGTTCGGGCTGCGGCGGCCGGCGGTCATGGGGTCGGGCTCGGTGCCCCTGCTCGGGGTCGACGAGCTCCGGCTGATCGTGGAGCAGCTCGATGCACGCGATGGGCGGTTCGTCACGAACAACTTCTTCTCGGCGGACCTGACGGCGTGGACGCCGGGCGAGGCGGTCTTCGCGACCGCGCCCTTCGAGCGCGACAACAGCCTGCCGCGGCGGCTGCGCGACGATGCCGGGCTATCGCCCGTGATCCTGCCGCGGACGACGGCGACGCAGTTCGACCTGGACACGCCGGCGGACCTGGCCGTGCTCGCGCTGTCGGAGGAGCTCGCGCCGGGGCTTCGGGCAGCGATCGCGGGCCTGGAGCTGCCACTGGAGCGGTATCGCGCGCTCATGCGGCTGTTCTGCGACCGTGGCGCGGAGGTGGTGGTCGCGGGGCGGGTGGGGAGCGCGGCCTGGCAGCACCTGGAACGCGAGACGGCCTGCCGCGTGCGAATGTTCAGCGAGGAGCGGGGCATGGCGGCAGCCGGCCGCGACCACCGGGCGCGGTCGCTCCTGGGGTTCCTGCTGGACGAAGTGGGGCCGGAGCGGTTCTTCCAGCGAATGGCCGAGCTGGGCGACGCGCTGGTGCTCGACACGCGGGTGCTGGAGGCGCACGCGGGGGTCGCGCCGTCGCGGGAGGACCGGTTTGCCAGCGACCTGTTCTGGGCGGAGGCGATCGCGGATCCCTTCCTGCGCGCGCTCACGCAGGCGGCGGCCGCAGCGCCGATGCCGGTGCTGCTGGGCGGTCACTCGCTCGTTTCGGGCGGGCTGATGCTGCTGAACGACATCGCCTGGAGAGAAAACGACCGGCGGCTCGGCATCTAGCCGGCCGCCGGGACGAAGGAATCCAGGGGCGCGCGGTTAGACGGCGCGCTTTTCCTTGATGCGGGCAGCCTTGCCGGTGAGGCCGCGGAGGTAGTACAGGTTCTTGCGGCGGACCTTGCCGCGCCGCATGACCTCGATCTTGTCGACGCGGGGGCTGTTGATGGGAAAGGTGCGCTCGACGCCCACGCCGCTCGCAATCTTGCGGACGGTGAAGTTCGAGACGAGGCCCTTCATCCGCTTGCGGATGACGACGCCTTCGAAGACCTGGATGCGCTCCTTGTCTCCCTCGACGACCTTCGCGTGGACGCGGACAGTATCGCCCGAGCCGAAGTCAGGGGTAATTTCACGAGCCTGGTTCGGGCTCAGGGTGTCGAGTTCGTATGCCATGAAAGCGCTTCCTCTGGAGACTAACCCTCGAATGATAGCGCAGGCGGGCTTACGGCCAATGGCGGGCTGTTGGCCATTGGCTGTTAGCTGTTGGCCAGCCGCTCGCCGATGGAGCGGGGAAGCGCTTTCCCGGCGCTCGCCCCGGCTCACTGTTTCCGGTCGAGGTCGCCTTTGAGGAAGGCGAGGAGGGTGCGGTTCGTGACGTCGGGGGCTTCTTCGGGGAAGAAGTGGCCGGCATCGACGTGCTGGCCGCGGAGGTCCGGGAAGTAGCGGCTGAACTGGTCGACGAACGGGTTGCCCTTCGGGACGTCCGTCGTGGCGGTCGTTGGCGCCTCGCCGGAGGGTGAGCGGCCGAGGTAGCTGCCGTACATCCAGAGGGTCGGCTTTTCGAAGCGCCTGGCGCGGTCCTCGGGGCCGTAGTCCATGTAGTTCTCGAAGCGCGGGTGCTTCTCCAGGCCCTCCGGGTGCAGCCACATCTCGGCGACCTGGCGTTCGGAGAGCGCTTCGTACCGCTCGCCGCCGGCGATACTCGCGTCTTCGTGGACGACGTGGAACGGCAGCGCGTAGCGGTACTGCGAGATGGCGTGGAACTGGCTCATCGGGTCGCGGAACGCTTCCACGTAGTGGTCGACGCACTCGTCGTCGGCCCAGCGGGGCAGGATGCCGGCGGGGATCTGCCAGGGCGAAAGCGGCCGCGGCGGGAGCTCGGTGTCGCCGGCGAAGATGGCGCGGATGAAGTCGCTGTGGTGCTTCGCGAAGAACTCCTCGGGGTAGGGCTCGGCCTTGAACCAGTAGCCGTGGATCGCGCCGGGCGCCCAGACCGTGCAGAGCGTGTCGAGAAGCGCGAGGCGGGTGACGCGCTCGGGCCAGTCGATGGCGACCTTGAAGGCGATGATGCCGCCCCAGTCGTGGCCGACGACTGTTGCCTTCTCGATGCCCTTGGCGTCCATGAAGGCGATGAGGTCGCTCGCGAGGAGGCTGCGGCTCATGCGCGCGCCCGGCTTGTCGGTCTTGCCGAAGCCGCGGACATCCGGTGCGAAGGTGGCGAAGCCCTGCCCGGCGAGGTGGGGCATCTGGTAGCGCCACTCGTAGGACGTCTCGGGGAAGCCGTGGATGAAGATGACCGGCTCGCCCGTGCCCTCCTGCAGGTAGTGCATGCGAAGACCGGGGATGGAAACGAAGTCCGATTGCATGTGCGCCCCTCCACGGCGCGTTGTACAGAGTTGCGATTGTGCCGGCAACCGGGGGCGAACGAATCGGCGTTTACGCGTATCGTTTCGGGCGGCGCCCGCGCGGACCTCGTGCGGGCCGGAGGGCTCCCCTGGGACGGCTCAACAGTTTCGCCGCGGGTACGGTCGCAGCGGCCTTCGGGCTGGGCTGCGCGCTGCTCATCGCCGCTGTCCTCGGGCACCCGGTCACGTCCTGGGCGTCCGGCGAGCACCGCGTCGTCGTCGCGGGTGTGGCGCGGGACGGGCTGCCCACGCCGACGCCGCGGCCCACGGCCACCCCGACCCCGCCGCCTATCCTGGAACGCTGCTACGCGCCGCGCGCGGCCGACCCCGGGTTCGTGCTGTTCCCGGCGAAGGAGAACTCGTTCTTCCAGTCGTGCCAGGTGGTGGCGTACTACGGGTATCCCGGCAGTCCGGTGCTCGGCGTGCTGGGCGAGCTCGCGTACCCGGACCCGCTCGGCGAGCAGCTCACGTCGCTCGCGGCGGCGTACGACGCCCTGAACGGGCCGCGGCATGTGGTCGGCGGGCTGCACCTCATCGCGGCGGTGGCGCAGGCGGACGCCGGGCCGGACGGCACGTACCTGAGCCGGATGCCGGGCGAGCTCATCGAGCAGTACATCCGGCTGGCGGAGGAGCGGGACTTCGTCGTGTTCCTCGACCTGCAGATCGGGCAGAGCGACGTGGTGCCGGAGGTGGAGCGCATCCTGCCCTACCTGCGGCACCCGCGCGTGCACCTGGCGCTCGACCCCGAGTGGACGATGCCGCCGGGCGTTGCCCCGGGCGACGAGATCGGCACGATGGACGCGAGCGAGATCAACGCAGCACAGGAGCTGCTCCGCACGATTGTCGAGGAGACGCGCGTGCGTTCGAAGATGCTGGTGGTGCACCAGTTCACGGCGAGCATGATCACGAACAAGGCGAGCATCGAGGACGTGGCGGAGGTCGACCTCGTGATCGACATGGACGGCTTCGGCGGGCACGAGATCAAGCTGCGCCATTACCAGTGGTACGTGGTGGACGACGGCGCCGAGCACGGCGGGATCAAGCTGTTCCTCGACGAGGACTTCGACATGTTCGAGCCGGCGGAGGTGCAGGCGATCGTGCCACAGCCGGATTATGTGCAGTATCAGTAGCGAGGTGCTGTTAGCTATTGGCTGTTGGCTGTTGGTGCCCGGGGTCGACGCGGTGGACTTCGATGCGACGACAGCGCCGGTGTCGAACCCGGGTGGAGCGGGCTGAGAGCCAATAGCTAACAGCCAACAGCCCGCACGGCGTAGACTCCGGCCCATTCAAGGAGGCCGAACGTGGACCAACCGTTGGAGGGCAAGAACGCCCTCGTGACTGGCGCCGGGCGGGGGCTGGGCCGTGCCTATGCGCTGCACCTCGCAAAGCTGGGCGCCGACGTCGCCGTGCTCGACGTGAACCTGCAGTCGTTCGATGAGTTCGACGCCGAGAAGGCGCTGATGACCGCGGATTCGACCATGGACGAGGTCCGCGCGATCGGGCGGCGGTCGATCGGGGTCGCGGCGGACGTGGGCGACCGGGCGGCGCTCGAAGCGGCGATCAACGAGGTGCTCGGGCAGTGGGGGCGGCTCGACATCGTGGTCTGCAACGCGGGCGGCGGGCTCGGCGCGCCGGCGGATACGAAGGCGAGCCAGACGGACCCCGAGCTGTTCGACGCGGTGCTCAAGCGGAACCTGTACGGCACGGTGAACACCTGCTCGCTGGTGGCGCCGGGGATGAAGGCGCAGGGCTCGGGGAAGATCATCACGGTGTCGAGCCAGGCCGGCCGCCGAGCCTCGACCGACGGCGGGTATGCGCACTACGGGACGGCGAAGGCGGGGATCATCATGTACACCCGCTACCTCGCGCAGGAGCTGGGGCCGTTCGGCATCAACGTGAACTGCATCGCGCCCGGCTTCATCGGCACGGGGCGGCTGAACGTGATGTTCGAGCGGGCGGGATCCGACCGGATCGCGTCGCAGGTCGCGCTGCGGCGGATCGGCACGCCCGAGGATTGCGCGCGCGTGGTCGGGTTCCTGGCGGGGCCGGATTCGAACTACGTCACGGGCGCGCTGATCCCGATCGACGGCGGGACGATG
The DNA here is from genome assembly GCA_020850615.1 of Dehalococcoidia bacterium. Taxonomy (GTDB): domain Bacteria; phylum Chloroflexota; class Dehalococcoidia; order Tepidiformales; family Tepidiformaceae; genus JADZEI01. The sequence continues at coordinate 109,938 of JADZEI010000012.1, forward strand.
AACTAGCGCCGGCGCCCACGGGCGTCCGGTTGTGCAGGCGGAGGGAAGGATGACTGACGATTCGAAGCCGATGAACGGCGCCCAGGGCGTGGCGCGGGCGCTCTGCGAGATGGGCATCGAGCTGGTGACCGGCATGCCCGGCGGGCACACGGGCGCGATCTACGACGCGCTCTACGACCGGCAGGACGAGACACGGGTGCTCCTCGTGCGCGAGGAATCGACCGGGAGCGCCATGGCGGAAGCGTACGGGCGGCTGACCGGCAAGCCGGCGGTGGTGATGGGCCAGGGCGCCTGGGTGCTCACGAACGCGGGCGCGGGCATCGTTGAGGCGCTGATGGGCTCGTCGCCGATGATCATCCTGGTTGATTTCACGGAGGGCGGGGCGTTCGCGCACCACGGGCCGTACCAATCGGGGCTGGGCCACTACGGAAGCTTCGATGCGCAGCGCGGGTTCGAGGCGATCACGAAGCGGACGTTCGTCGCGCGGGACCCGGTGCAGGCGGTGCAGCTGACGCAGCTCGCTTACAAACACGCGATGACGGGCGCGCCCGGCCCGGTGGCGGTGCTGTTCGAAAGCCAGGCGCTGAGCAAGCGGATCGACCCGGATGCGCGGCCGCCGATCCACTGGGGCGCGAGCTACATCGCGCCGGCGAACCAGCTGCCGGCGGAGGCGCTGCTCGACAGCGCGGCGCGGGCGGTACGCAGCGCGAGCCGGCCGGTGGTCATCGCCGGGAACGGCGTGCGGCTGAGCCAGGCGGAGGCAGAACTGCTCGCGTTCGCCGAGTCGCTCGACATCCCGGTGGCGACGACGGCGGCGGGCAAGAGCGTGTTCCCGGAGGACCACCCGCTCTCCGCGGGCGTGGTCGGCACGTTCGGGAACGACTGGGCGAACGCCGTGATGGGCGACGCGGACCTGGTCATCGCGGCCGGGACGCGCCTTTCCGCCAGCGACCTGGTGAACGACAGCCCAAAGCTGCTGGACCCGGTGCGGCAGGTGCTCGTGCAGATCGACGTGGACCCGCTGAACGCGAGCTGGACGCAGCCGGCGGCGCATGCGCTGGTCGGCGATGCCCGGCAGACGCTGGCAGCGCTGCGGACGCGGCTCGAGGAGGCGTCCGGGGGCGGGACGGAGCGGGTGGCCGCGGCGCGGAAGGCGCTGGGCTTCGCGACGGCGCACGTGGAGGCTGGTGGCTCGCCGGTCCGGGCCCGGGGCGCGGTTGCGGTGCTCAGCGACGCGCTGCCGGGGGACGCCATCGTGACCTGCGACGCGGGCGAGAACCGGCTGTTCATGCTCCACGACTTCCGCGCGAACGGGCGGCGGCGGTTCCTGCAGCCGAACGCGACGGGCGGCATGGGCTACGCGGTCCCGGCCGCGCTGGGCGCGAAGTTCGCGTTCCCCTCGGCACCGGTGTTCGCGGTCTGCGGCGACGGCGGCTTCGCGATGACGATGCACGGCCTGATGACCGCGATCGAGGAGCGCCTGCCGATCGTCACAGTGGTGCTGAACAACCAGGCGCTCGGGTGGGTGTACCACGGGCAGGGCAACCGGCAGATCGCGTCAGCGTTCGCGCCCTTCGACCACGCGGCGATTGCGACGGCGATCGGGTGCCCGGCCTGGCGCGCGACGAACGAAGCGGAGCTGCGGGCGGCGATCCCGGAGGCGCTGGCGACCGGGAAGCCGGCGGTGATCGAAGTAATGACGACGCTGGAGGACACCTTCCAGGACGTGGTCTCGGCGCTCGGGCGCGGCGGGTAGCTGCGCGACATCGCGGCAAACGGAAACGGAAAGAGGCCCCTCATGTGAGGGGCCTCCTTCGTGCGACAGGAGACGTGGGAAGCGCGGTTAGCGCTTGGTGAACTGCGGTGCCTTGCGGGCCCGCTTGAGACCGGCCTTCTTGCGCTCCTTCTCGCGGGCGTCGCGAGTGAGGAGGTTGTCGCCGCGCTTGAGGGCGGGCTTGAGGGTCGGGTCGGAGGCGACGAGCGCGCGGGCGATGCCCATCTTGATGGCGTCGGCCCAGCCGGTGATGCCGCCGCCTTCGCACTTGATGGTGGCGCTGAACTTTCCTTCGCGGCCGAGGCGGCGGAGGGGGGCGAGGATGCCGGCGCGGTGAAGGTCGCGCGAGAAGACTTCCTCGAGCGGCTTGCCGTTGATGACGACGGCGCCGTTGCCGGGATAGAGGCGCACACGGGCGACGGCGGTCTTGCGGCGGCCCGTGCCGTAGTAGTACTGCTGGTCGGCCATGGGTTACTCCTCGGTCTCGCTGTCGCTGGTTTCGGGCTGATCGTCAGCCGCGGCGTCGGTTGCTTCGGCCTTCTTGCGGGTGCGCTTCGGCTTCGCCTCGGCGACGGCCTCGGGTTCGAGCGCCGCATCCGCGCCGGCGGACGACGCGTCGGCCGGCAGGGTCGTGGGCTCGTCGACGGGCGACGGCTTCGCGGCCGGCGGCGGAGCCGCGACCGCGGCCTGCGCGGCCGGGAACTCCTCGACGACGCCGGGCACCTGCGGGACGGCGAGCGGGCGCAGGCGCGGGGCCTTGCGCGGCAGCGTCAGCGTCTCGGCAAGGGCGGCTTCGCGAGCTGCCTGGGCGCGCTCGGTGCCGGTGATCTGCGAGGCGTGCGGGTGCGTGGGGCCGCCGTAGACCTTGAGGTGGCGCAGCATCTGCTTGCCGAGCGGGCCATCGGGGAGCATGCCCCAGACGGCCTGCTGGATCACCTTGTCGGGGAAGCGGGCGAGCTGCTCGGGGAAGGAGCGGGCCTTGAGGCCGCCCGGGTAGCCCGAGTGGCGGTAGTACGTCATCTGCTCGGCCTTGCGCCCGCTGAGGCGGACCTGGGAGGCGTTGATGACGATCACAAAGTCACCGCCGTCGAGATGAGGCTCGAAGGTGGGCTTGTGCTTGCCGCGAAGCAGGACGGCCGCCTCGGACGCCACGCGGCCGAGGGGCCGGTTGGCGGCGTCGATGACGTGCCAGTCCTTGGTGATCTGCGACGCCTTCATGCGTACGGTCTTGATAGTCATACCACGTAACCCTCGTCGTACCACACGCGCTGGAGGCAGAGACCGTGCGCGGGGGCGGTTGGCCCGATAGCGCCTTGCTCTGCCTGCCGGAGCAGGCGGACGAATTCCTCCACTTCCAGCGCGCCGCGCCCGACCCGGATGAGCGCGCCGGTGAGGCGGCGCACCATCTGCGGAAGGAACGCATCCGCTTCGATGTCCCACCAGGCGGTATCGCCTGCGCGATCCCACCCGGCGCGGAACACGGTGCGGACCGAAGTCCGGCCCGGTTCCAGCTTGCCCGAGCAGGCCAGGAAATCCTGGCGCCCGGTCAGCGCGTCCGCGGCACGCTGCATCGCCTCGAAGTCGAGGTTGCCCTCGACGAACCAGGCGGTGCGGCGGAGCAGCGGCTCGCGCGCTTCACCGTTCCACACGGTGTAGCGGTACCAGCGCCGGCGCGCCCAGCGCCGCGGGTCGAACCCGGGCGGCACTTCGCGCACGTCGCGTACCGCTACATCATCCGGCAGGTGGGCGTTGAGCGCCCGCCCGACGGTCGCGGAGCCCAGGCGAGTGACCGCGCTGAACGCCGCTACCTGGCCAGTGGCATGGACGCCCGAATCGGTGCGTCCGGCCAGCTCGACGCGGGTGAGCTGCCCGAAGAGGGCGGCCGCCGCGATTTCCAGTTCTTCCTGGACGGTCCTGCCGTTTGGCTGCACCTGCGAGCCAACGAGCGCGGTGCCGTCGTAGCTAACGGTGGCCGCGAATCGCTTCGCGTCCACCCCGGTCAGGACCGATCGGATTGAGACTCCTGGTCCATGCCCTGGTTTGCAGGCTTGGCCTGGGCCTCGGCGGCAGCCTCGTCGGCGGCTTCTGCCGCCTGGTTCTCCCGCTCCATGGCCGCTTCGGCGGATGCCTCGCTGTCCGGGGTGACCTCGGCAGCGGGCGGCGCCGGGGGCTCTTCCGTGCCTCCGGTTTCGGGCACTTCGGCGACATCCTCGCGGGCGTCGACCATGCGGTCCATCACGTCAGTTGGCGCTTCTTCCTCCGCAGCCGGCTCGACGGCCGGGGCGGGTGCGAGCGGAGCCGGGGCGAGGTTCGCGGCCGACGGCGACGCGGTCATGCGCTGCGGGCGCGGCGTCGGCGGCGCATCGACGAAGTCGACGAGCTCGATCGAGGCCATGGCGGCGCCGTCGCCCTTGCGGGCTTCGAGCGAGGTGATGCGGAGGTAGCCACCGGGGCGTTCCTTCATCCGCGGGCCGATTTCGTCGAAGACCTTCTTCACCACCTTCGGGTCGTAGACGAACCGGGCGGCGAGGCGGCGCGCGTGGAGGTCTCCGCGGCGGCCGAGGGTGATGATCTTCTCGGCCATGGGGCGGATTTCCTTGGCCTTGGCCTGGGTGGTGGTGATCCGCTCGTAGCGCAGCAGGTCGGTGACCAGGTTGCGGTAGAGGGCGGTGCGGTGGGCTGTGTCGCGGCCTAGGTGGCGGCCGCTAACGCGGTGTCGCATGTCTTAGTCCTCGTCGTCGGCGCCGAGCAGATCGTCCTCGCCGACTTCCTTCAGTGCTTCTTTGAGTGCCTTGCCGAGCGCGCCAAGGCTCTGCTCTTCGTCCTCTTCGTCGAGGATGATCGCGCTCGTGCGGCCCGCGCCGGGGCGCGGACGCGCGCGCATGGCCCCGGTCGCCACGACGGCGCCACCATCGAGGATGGGGCGGAGGCCTTCGGCGTGGGGGTCGATATAGCCGAGCTCGATGAGCCGGTCGCGCAGCTCGTCGTACGACTTCCGGCCGAAGTTGCGGAGGCCGAGCAGCTCGTTCTCGCTCTTTTCGAGCACCTGGCCGACCGTCATGAGCCCGCTGCGCTTGAGGCAGTTGTAGGCGCGGACGGAGAGCTGGAGGTCCTCGATCGGCGTGTTGTAGCGGTCCGGCGGCATCATGAGGCCGGTTGCGGTCGGCCCGCCCGAAGGCAGGACCGGGACATCCGGGCGGCCCATCACGCTGAAGAGCGAGAACTGGTCCATGAGGATGTCGGCGCTCTGGCCGATGGCGTCGACGGCGCCGATGGTGCCGTCGGTCCAGACTTCGAGGAGGAGGCGGTCGTAGTTCGTCGACTGGCCGACGCGCGTCTTTTCGACGCGGTAGTTGACCTTGCGGATCGGCGAGAAGACGGCATCGACCGGGATGACGCCGATCGGCATGCCTTCGACGGAGCCGGCGGGGACGTAGCCCTTGCCGAGCTGGGCATGGAACTCGACGTTGAGGCGCGCGCTCGGGCTGTCGAGCGTGGCGATGTGGAGCTCGGGGTTCACGATCTCGAAGTCGGCCGGGACCTGGAGGTCGCCGGCGGTGACCTCGCCGGGGCCTTCGGCGTCGAGTGCGAGGGTGCCGGAGCGGTTGCTCAGGGCGCGGAGACGGATCTCCTTGACGTTGAGCAGGAGCTCGGTGGTGTCTTCCTGGACGCCGGCGATCGTGCTGAACTCGTGCTGGACCTGGTCGATGCGCACCGAGGTAATGGCGGCACCTTCCAGGGAGCTCAGGAGGACGCGGCGGAGGGCATTGCCGAGGGTAATGCCGTAGCCCGACTCGAGTGGTTCGACCACGAGCCGGGCGTACGTCTCGGTTTCGTCTTCGACGGTGAGCTGGGGGACGACCTCGTCGGCCGACTGCCCGATCAACTCATTGGTGTCCATCATGTAGCGCGTGTCCTCAAACTTTCCGGGAGCCGGTGGGGGCGGCAACTAGCGCGAGTAGTACTCGATGATGACGTTCTCGTTGAAGAGGTGGGACTCGCCCTGCTGGACGGAGGGCGGAGCGACCACGCGGCCGGTCATGTTGGCGATGTCGAGGGCGAGCCACGACGGCTGGTGCTTGGACTTGATGCTGTCCTGGACGATCTTGAAGTACTCGCTGCGGAGGCCGCGCGGCGTGAAGCTGACCTGGTCGCCTTCGGAGACCTGGGCCGACGGGATGTCGAGCTTGCGGCCGTTCACGGCGACGATGCCGTGGCGGATGATCTGGCGGGCCTGGTTGCGCGAATCGGCGAGGCCGAGCCGGTAGACGACGTTGTCGAGCCGGTTTTCGAGCAGGCGGACGAGGTTCTCGCCAGAGACGCCGGGGCGGCGGATCGCCTCGTGGTAGTAGCGGCGGAACTGCTTCTCGAGCACGCCATAGGCAACGCGGGCGCGCTGCTTTTCGCGCAGCTGGAGGCCGCGGTCGCTAACCTTGCGGCGGCGGGCCGGGCGGGGGCCGGGCGGGTTGGGGCGCCGGTCGAAGCTGCACTTGGGGGTGAAGCAGCGCTCGCCCTTGAGGAAGAGCTTTTCGCCGTGACGGCGGCAAAGCCGGCAGACGGGGCCAGTGTAACGAGCCATGGGCGGGTATCTGCTCCTGGGACTACACGCGGCGCCGCTTGGGCGGGCGGCAACCGTTGTGCGGGATGGGGGTAACGTCGCGGATGGCGGTGACGGTGAGGCCGGAGGCCTGGAGGGAGCGGATGGCTGCCTCGCGGCCGCTGCCGGCGCCCTTCACGTAGACCTCGACGGTCTGCATGCCGTGCTCCATGGCGCGGCGGGCGGCGTTTTCGCTGGCGAGCTGGGCGGCGAAGGGGGTGCCCTTGCGGGAGCCCTTGAAGCCGGAGCCGCCGGCGCTTGCCCACGAGATCACGTTCCCGTTCTGGTCGGTGAGCGTGACGAGGGTGTTGTTGAACGTCGCCTTGATGAACGCCTTCCCGCGCGGTACGGATTTCCGTTCGCGGCGCTTCAGGCGGCGCTCGGCGCCGCCGCGGCCCTTCCCCTGCTGTCGCTTTGCATCAGCCATGCGTGGTGCCTACCTCTTACTTCTTGCCTGCGCGCTTCTTGCCGGCGACCGTCTTGCGGGCGCCACGCTTCTGGCGAGCATTGGTGCGGGTGCGCTGGCCGCGGACCGGGAGGTTGCGGCGGTGGCGCTGCCCGCGATAGCAGTTGATTTCGATCAGCCGGGCGATGTTCTGACGCACTTCGCGGCGAAGATCGCCTTCGACGATGAAGTGCTTGTCGATGTACTCGCGGATCTTGATGAGCTCATCGTCCGTGAGGTCGCGGGCGTGAGTGTCGGGGTTGATCCCCGTCTCCGCCAGGATGAGCTGCGACCGCGTGAGGCCGATGCCGTAGATATAGGTGAGCGCGATTTCGATGCGCTTGTCGTTCGGAAGGTCGACGCCGGAAATGCGAGCCATAGTGGCCTACCCCTGCCGCTGCTTGTGCTTCGGATTTTCGCAAATGACCATCACGCGGCCGTGCCGGCGGATGACCTTGCACTTGTCGCAGCGTGGCTTAACGGATGCTCGTACTTTCATTGGTTCCTCTATCAGGTGGCGGCACTACTTGTAGCGGTAGGTAATCCGGCCACGGCCGGGGTCGTAGGGCGAGAGCTCCACGCGGACCCGGTCGCCGGGAAGGAGCTTGACGAAGCTGAGGCGGGCATCGCCGCCCACGTGGGCGAGCACATCGTGCCCGCCGGGGAGTGCCACGCGGAACATTGCGTTGGGCAACGTTTCCGTGACGGCCCCCTCGGCCTCCGTCGCGTCCTGTTTCGCCATAAACCTTCCCGTAACAGATTAGCCCATTCACGGCGACACGCACGCTACTCAGGGGAGTGTCAGCACCTCTGCCTCCTCCCCGTCCCGAATAGCAATTGTATGCTCGAAATGACAGCAAAGGCTACCGTCTTTCGTCCTTACAGTCCAGTGGTCCGATTCCTCGTAGACTTCGGGGGCGCCGATGTTGACCATCGGCTCCAGGGCGAGGACCAGGCCCGGGTTCAGCGGCGTCCCCCGGAAGCGCATGCGATGGTTCTGGACGTGCGGCTCTTCGTGCATGTCCCGGCCGACGCCGTGCCCGCCGTAGCCCTTCACAATCGAAAACCCGCTCGGCTTGATGGCATCTTCGATGGCGCCGCAGATGTCGTTCAGGTGGCGGCCCGAGCGAGCCGCGCGAATGCCGGCCCAGAGCGAATCCTCGGTCACCTGGAGGAGCTTCTTCGCGTCGTCGCTGATCTCGCCGACGCCCACCGTGATCGCGGCGTCGCCGACGTAGCCCTTGTAGGTGGCACCGAGGTCGAAGCTCGCGATGTCACCCTCACGGAGCGTGCGGTCCCGCGGGATGCCGTGGACGAGCTGGTCGTTGATCGAGATGCAGATGTTCGACGGATAGGGCGGGTACTTCGGCCCCGGCGAGTAGTTCCGGAAGGTCTCCTTTGCGCCCCGCCGCGCAAACTCGTCCCGCACGAACGATTCGATCTCGAGGAGGTTGACGCCGGGGCGCACCATCTCGCGGATGCGTTCGAGCGTCTGGCCCACAATCTGGCCAGCCTCGCGCATCACCCTGATCTCGTCGCGGGACTTGAGCTTGACAGCCATCTAGCCGAGGGCCTCCAGGAGGGAGGCGGTGACGGCGTCGAGCGAGCGCTCGCCGTCGATCTCGGTGAGGACACCGGCCGTCCGATAGTGGTCGATGAGCGCGACGGGCGGCTTCTGCTTTTCGAGGCGCGCAGCCACCACGTCGGCCTTGTCGTCGTCGCGCTGGTAGAGCTCGCCGCCGCAGGCGTCGCAGACACCCTCGGCCTTCGGGGGATCGTTGCGCTCGTGGTAGAGCTTGCCGCAGTTGCGGCAGATCCAGCGGCCGCCGAGGCGGGCGATGAGCTCGTCGTCGCGCACGGAGATGAGGAGGGCGTGGTCGATCCGTCCGCCCTGGGCCGCGAGCGCCTCGTCGAGCGCCTGGGCCTGGACGACATTGCGCGGGAAGCCATCGAACATGGCGCCGGCACGTGCGTCGTCGCGGCCGATCCGTTCGAGCAGCATCTTGATGGTGACTTCGTCGGGGACGAGGTCGCCACGGTCCATGTAGGTCTTGGCCAGCTTGCCGAGCTCGGTCTCGTTCTTCACGTTCTCGCGGAACATGTCGCCCGTGGAGATGTGGACGAGCTTCGTGGCAACGGCGATGCGCTGCGCCTGCGTGCCCTTACCGGCACCGGGTGGCCCCAACAAGACAACGAACACTAGCGGATGAACCCTTCGTAGTTACGCATCAGAAGCTGAGCTTCGAGCTGCTTCATGGTGTCGAGCACGACGGCGACCACGATGAGGAAGCCGGTGCTGGAGATGGTGAGGGCCTGCACGTCGGTGACGAGGCCTATGAAGAACGGGAGGATGGCGACGAAGCCCAGGAAGAACGCGCCCGCCCAGGTGATCCGGGTGACGACGCGCATGAGATAGGCCTCGGTCGGCGGGCCCGGGCGGATGCCGGGGATGAACGCGCCCTGGCGCTGGAGCGTCTTCGCCATGTTCTGCTGCTGGTACTGGACCATCGTGTAGAAGAAGGTGAAGACGATGACGAGCAGGAACAGGATGAGCCAGTAGATGCCCGTGCCCGAGCCGCCGCGGCCACCCTGGAACTGGTTCACGATGAAGTCGGCGATGCTCTCGATGAAGCCGCCGGCATCGGTGAACGGCTGGGCGATGATCGGCGGCATGATCATGATCGAGAAGGCGAAGATCAGCGGGATCATGCCGGCCATGTTCACGCGCAGCGGGATATGGCTCTGTCCCTGCTGGCGGTACATGCGTCCACCGCGGAAGGCAGAGCGCGCGTACTGCACGGGAACCCGTCGCTGGGCCTCCTGGAAGAAGACCACGAGGTAGACGAGGCCGATGGCGAAGAGGGCGATGACCGCGACGCCGATGATCGACTGGGTGGAAATGCTGGGGATGAGGCTGGGCATGACGGCGACGATGCCGCCGAAGATGATCAGCGAGATGCCGTTGCCGATGCCGTGCTCGGTGATGAGCTCGCCGAGCCAGACGAGGAACATCGTGCCGGCGGCGAGCGTCATGAGCGTCGCGACCGTACCGACGAGGTCGTTCTGGAAGCCGAAGTCGGAGACGACGTCGACCTGGCTCTGGCTGTTGATGAAGACGATCTGGCCGTAGCCCTGGACCACCGCCATAGGCACGGCGAGCCAGTGCGTGAACATCTGGATGCGACGGCGGCCCTGTTCGCCTTCTTCCTGGAGGGCGCGGAAGCGCGGCACCAGGGGCGTCAGGATCTGCATGATGATCGACGCTGTGATGTACGGGTACACGCCGAGGGCGGCGACGCTCAGGTTCTGGAGCGCGCCGCCGGAGAAGATGCTCAGGAAGTCGAGCAGGGAGTTGTCGTCGAACGCCGACTCGAGGGCATCGCGGTCGACGTTGGGGATGGGGACGTGCGCGACGAAGCGGAACACGATCAGCATGAGGATCGTGAACAGGAGCTTCTGGCGCACGTCCGGCTGGCGGAACGCGTCGACCATGGCCTGCATCAGGCGGGGGCGAGATGCGGGCTGGGTGGTCACGAGCGGCGCCTGGCCGTGCGGTCGTATTCGAGGGCGGTGGTGGTCCCGCCGGCAGCTTCGATCTTGCTCTTCGCGGCGGCGCTAAAGCCGTGCGCGGAGACGTTCAGCTTCGTCGAAATGTCGCCGTCGCCGAGGATCTTCACCGGCTGGCGGAGATGCTTCAGCACACCGACTTCGCGGAGCGATTCGGGCGTGACAGTGGAACCCGCGGCGAAGCGCTCCAGGTCAGCCAGGTTGACCGGCTGGAAGGGGATGCGCCACTTATTGTTGAAGCCACGGAGCACGTGGAACTTCCGCGCGCCCGGGAACTGGCCGCCTTCGAAGGAGTCGTACGGCAGCTTCTTGCCGCTGCGCGACTTCTGGCCCTTGAGGCCCTTGCCGGAATAGGTGCCGTGGCCGCTGCCGTTACCGCGGCCGACGCGCTTCTTGGCGTGGGTTGCCCCACGCGGCGGGGCGAGCTCTTCTGCGCCGATGCTCATGCGGCGCCTCCTTCTTCAACGACAACCAGGTGCTGCACCTTCGCGACCATGCCACGGACATCGGGCGAGTCGGGATGGACGACAGTCTGGTTGAGGCGGCGGAAGCCAAGCTTCCGGATGGTGTCTTTCTGGTCCTGCTTGTAGCCGATGGCGCTCTTGCACCAGGTGATGCGAAGTTCGGCCATGGTTACGCCTCGCCCCGGGTGATGGCCAGGCGGCGCTGCCGGGCGACCTTCGGGTCGCGCAGTTCCGAGAGGCCGGCGATCGTCGCGCGGGCGACGTTGATCGCGTTGCGGCTGCCGAGCGACTTGGCCAGCACGTCGGTGACGCCGGCCGCTTCCATGATGGAGCGGACCGCGCCGCCGGCGATGACGCCGGTACCATGGCTGGCGGGCTGCATCAGGACGCGCGCGGCGTTGAAGCGAGCCAGGATGGGGTGCGCAATCGTGCCGCCGTTCATCGGGATGCGGACCATCTGCTTGCGCGCGAGGGTCGCGCCCTTGCGGATGGCTTCCGGCACTTCGTTGGCCTTGCCGAGGCCGATGCCGACGCTGCCGTGGCCATCGCCGACGACGACGAGGGCGCTAAAGCTGAAGCGGCGGCCGCCCTTGACGACCTTGGCGACGCGGTTGATGTAGATGACCTTTTCGGTCAGCTCTTCGGGGGCGGAGTCGTACTGTGCCATTTAGAACCCCAATCCCGCTTCGCGCGCGGCGTCGGCCAGCGCCTGGACGCGGCCGTGGTACTTGAATCCGCCGCGGTCGAAGACGACGAGCTCGACGCCCTTCGCCTTCGCGCGCTCAGCGACGAGCTTGCCGACGGCGCGGGCGCGTTCGGTCTTGTTCTGGCCCTTCGTGGCCGCCTCGACATCCTTCTCGGCGTCGCTGGCGGCGGCGAGGGTGACGCCGGCAATGTCGTCGATCACCTGCGCATAGATGTGCGAGGCGCTGCGGAAGACGTTGAGCCGGGGCCGGGCGGGCGTGCCGGAGACCTTGCGGCGGACGCGGGTGTGGCGCCGGGTGCGGGCGAGCGTGCTGGTGGTGACCGCCATTACTTGCCTACCTTCCCGGCCTTGCCAGCCTTGCGCCGGACGCGTTCGCCGGAATACCGGATGCCCTTGCCCTTATACGGCTCGGGTGGCCGGAGCTTGCGGATGTTGGCCGCGACCTGGCCGATCAGCTCCTTGTCGATGCCCTGCACGAGGATGCGGGGGCCTTCGACGGCGAAGGTGATGCCCTGCGGCGGCGAGACGATGACCGGGTGCGAGAACCCGAGCGCGAGCTGGAGGTTCGAACCCTGGATCTGGGCGCGGTAGCCAACGCCCTGGACTTCCAGCGTCTTCGTGAACCCCGTGGTGACACCGGTCACCATGTTGTTCAGGAGCGTGCGGGAGAGCCCGTGGAGCGCGCGCTGCTTGCCTTCGTCGTTCTGGCGGGTGACGACGATGGCGCCGTCTTCCCGGCCGAGGGTGATGGTGGGCGGGAACTGGCGAGCGAGCTCGCCCTTCGGGCCCTTCACCCGGACGGTGTTCGTGCTGTCGATATCGATGTTGACACCGGCAGGCACGGCGACTGGCTGACGTCCGATACGCGACATTGCTTCGCTCCTACCAGACGTAGCAGAGGAGCTCGCCACCAACGGACTGGCGGCGGGCTTCCTGCCCGGTCATGACGCCGCGAGGCGTCGAGAGGATGGCGATGCCGAGGCCGCCGTAGACACGGGGGATCTCGGTGCGCTGGACGTAGACGCGCAGGCCAGGCTTCGAGACGCGCTGCAGGCCGGTGAGGACCGGTTGCTTGCGCCCGCCATAGCCGAGGTCGACGCGGAGGTTGGGCTGCGGCTTCCCGTCTTCGGCCACGACCGTGAAGTCCTTGATGAAGCCTTCATCCTTGAGAACCTTCGCGATGGCGACCTTCATCTTCGAGGAAGGGATATTCACCGAGTCGTGCCGGGCGGTAACCGCGTTGCGGATGCGCGTCAGCATGTCGGCGATCGGGTCATTCATACTCATTTAGTGCACCCCTCTGGCGTTTGCTTTCGCACTTACCAGCTGGACTTGACGACGCCGGGCAGAAGCCCGCGCAGCGCATGTTCGCGGAAGCAGATGCGGCACAGCGCGAAGCGGCGGATGTAGCCCTTCGGCCGGCCACACACGCGGCAGCGGTTATGCTGCCGGGCCGGGTACTTGGGCGGCCGCTTCGACTTTTCGATGAGCCCCTTTTTGGCCACGTCTGCCTCCCTAGTTCTTCCTGAACGGCATGCCCATCAGCTCCAGGAGCCGCCGTCCTTCCTCGTCGGTCTTCGCCGTCGTCACGATGGTGACCTGCATGCCACGCACCTTGTCGACCTTGTCGTAGTCGATCTCCGGGAAGATGAGCTGTTCCCGGAGGCCGAGGCTGTAGTTCCCGCGGCCGTCGAAGGCGTTGGGGTTGAGCCCCTGGAAGTCGCGGATGCGGGGAAGCGCCGCGGCAATCAGGCGGTCGAGGAATTCGTACATCTTCTGGCCGCGGAGCGTCGTCGAGACGCCGATCGGGTTCCCTTCGCGCAGGCGGAAGTTCGCGATCGAGCGCTTGGCGCGGTTGATCACGGGCTTCTGGCCCGTGATGGCGGCGACATCGTCGGCGGCGCGGTCCAGCGCGTTGGCGTCCTGGAGCGCTTCGCCCATGCCGATGTTGACGACGACCTTGGTCAGCTTCGGCACCATCATGACGTTCGGGTACTGGTACTGTTCGCGCATGGCGCCCAGCACTTCGCTGTCGTACTTGTCCTTCAGTCGCGGCGGCATTATTCGATGTCCTCTCCGCTGCGCTTGCCCACCCGGACCAGGGAGCCGTCTTCGCGCTTCCGGAAGGTGACGCGGGTGGGCTGGTCGGTGTTCGGGTCGATGAGCATGACGTTGCTGATGTGGAGCGGCGCTTCCCGCTCGACGATCTGCGACTGCTGACCGGCCTGGCGGGCGCGCTGGTGCTTCTTGATGATGTTCACGCCTTCAACGATGACGCGGTCCGTCTTGTTGATGACGCTGCGGACTTCGCCGCGCTTGCCCTTGTCCTTGCCGGCGATGACGACGACCTTGTCGCCCCGGCGGATCTTCGCTGGCACTAGAGCACCTCCGGCGCGAGCGAGACGATCTTCATGAAGTTGCGGTCGCGGAGCTCGCGGGCAACGGGGCCGAAGATGCGGGTGCCGCGCGGGTTCTCGCCGTCGTTCGCCAGGAGCACCGCCGCGTTCTCGTCAAAGCGGATGTAGGACCCATCCGGGCGGCCGTATTCCTTGGCCACGCGGACGACGACGGCCTTGACCACGTCGCCCTTCTTGACGTTCGCGTTAGGCTGCGCCTGCTTCACGCTGGCGACGATGATGTCGCCCGGGCGGGCGTAGCGGCGGCGCGTGCCGCCAAGGACACGGATGCAGAGGAGCGACCGGGCGCCGCTGTTATCGGCAACCTTGAGGCGCGTTTCCTGCTGGATCACTGCGCGGCCTCCTCGTGCTTCGGCGCCACCTGGGCGGTGCGCTCGATGTCCTGGCCGATGGAGGTCGGCGCGACATCGGCGACATCGCCGCGGGTGAGCACTTCGATCACGCGCCAGCGCTTGTCCTTGGAGATGGGCCGGCACTCTTCGATGCGGACCACGTCGCCGAGGTGGCACTGGTTCGTCTCGTCGTGCGCCTTGTAGCGCTGGGTGAGAGTGACGAACTTGTGGTAGAGGCGGTGCTTCTTGCGGCGCAGCACCGTGACGACGACGGTCTTATCCATCTTGTCGCTCACGACGGTGCCCTGGATGACGCGTTGCTCTCCCATGGCTTACTCCCCTGCGTCCGCGGCGAGCTCGCGCTCGCGCTTGAGCGTCCGCAGCCGGGCAATGCGGCGGCGGGCCGTGCGCAGCTCGCGGTAGTTTTCCAGCTGCCGGCTGGCATGCTGGAACCGGAGCGTGAAGAGCGCGCGGTACGCTTCGTTGATTTCTTTGTTCAGGTTTTCGTCGCTGAGGCGGCGAAGGTCGGCTGCGTTCTTATCGGCCATGGCTACACCAACGCCTCGTCCCGGCTGACGATCTTCACCGGGATGGGGAGCTTGTGGGCGGCGCGGCGCAGCGCTTCGCGCATCACCGGTTCCGGCACACCCGCGACTTCGAAGAGGACGCGCTTGGGCTTGACGACGGCGACCCACTTGTCGGGGGAACCCTTGCCGGAGCCCATCCGCGTTTCCGCCGGCTTCGAAGTGACCGGCTTGTCGGGGAAGATGCGGATCCAGACCTTGCCACCGCGCTTCATGTAGTTGGTCATGGCGCGGCGGGCGCTTTCGATGTGGCGCGAGTCGATCCAGGCGGCGCCTTCAGCCTGGAGGCCGAATTCGCCGAAGGCGATGTAGTTGCCGGCGAGGGCCAGGCCTTCGCGGCGGCCGCGATGCTGCTTGCGGTGCTTGACGCGTCGTGGCTGAAG
The DNA here is from genome assembly GCA_020850615.1 of Dehalococcoidia bacterium. Classification (GTDB taxonomy): domain Bacteria; phylum Chloroflexota; class Dehalococcoidia; order Tepidiformales; family Tepidiformaceae; genus JADZEI01. The sequence continues at coordinate 125,207 of JADZEI010000012.1, forward strand.
CATGGCTTACGCGCCTCCCTGCTGCCGCTGGACTTCCGCCTGCTGCTCCATGGAGATGGCGGTGTGGAAGGGGGCGCTACTGGCCGGGGCAGCCTCGGGGGCGGCGACGGGCGCGGCGGCAACCGGCTCCGGCGCGGCCGGGACGACCGGCTCCTCCTGGACGGCAGCGCGCTGCGGCTCACCGCGCTCCGGCAGGACGAGGCCCTTGTAGATCCAGCACTTCACGCCGATGCGGCCGAACGTCGTGTGCGCTTCGGCGATGCCGTAGTCGATGTCGGCGCGGAGCGTGTGGCGCGGCACCTGGCCGGCGGTCTCGGTTTCGCGGCGGGACATTTCGGCGCCACCGAGGCGGCCCGAGATGGTCACGCGGACACCGAGCGCACCGCGCTGCATGGTGCGCTGGACCGACTGCTTGATGGCGCGACGGAAGGCGACGCGCCGCTCGAGCTGGTCGGCCACGGAACGGGCGACGAGGTAGGCGTCGAGCTCGGGGGTCCGGATCTCCTGGATGTTAACGCGGACGCGTCCGCCGCTGAAGCGCTCCAGGTTGTTCCGGAGCTCCTCGACCTTGGCGCCCTGGCGGCCAATCACGATACCCGGCTTGGCCGTGTGAATCGTGACGGTGACCAGGTTGGCGTTGCGGTCGATCTCCACGCGGCTGATCGACGCGTCGGGGAGCTGGTTGAGCACGTACCGGCGGAGGTCCAGGTCCTGGTGGAGGCGGGTCGTGTAATCACGGTCCGCGAACCACTTGGAGTCCCAGTCGTAGATGATCCCGAGCCGGAACCCGTGCGGGTGTACTTTCTGTCCCATGCTAGGCTCCCCGCTCGTCAAGAATGATGGTGATGTGGGCCGACCGCTTGAGGATCGGGCTGACGCGGCCGCGCGAACGCGGGCGGAAGCGCTTCATGGTGCGGCCTTCGTCGGCGTAGGCGCGCTTGATGACGAGCTCGTCCACGTCCATATCGAAGTTGTTCTCCGCGTTCGAAGCCGCCGAGAGCACGACCTTCGAGACCGACCGGGCGTGCGGCGACTGGACGTAGCGCAGGAGCGAGAGCGCCTGGTCCACGGACAGGCCGGGCAGCCGCTCGAGGATGAGACGGACCTTCCGCGGGGACACGGTCAGGTCGCGGGCGGATGCGCGTACTTCCATGGCTAGCGCCTCACCCGGCTCTGCTTGTCGCTCTTGGCGACGTGGCCGCGGAAGGTGCGCGTGAGCGCGAATTCGCCCAGCTTGTGGCCGACCATGTTCTCGGTGACGAACACCGGCACATGGCGGCGGCCATCGTGCACGGCGATGGTCAGGCCGATCATGTCGGGAAGGATGGTCGACGCGCGCGACCAGGTCTTGATGACGGCGCGGTTCTGCGCACCGCGCATCGCCAGGACCTTCTTCTCGAGCGAGGGGTGAACGTACGGCCCCTTCTTGATTGAGCGTGACATACCGTGCTCCTACCGCGTCCGACGCCGGGCGATGAACTTGTCGGTGCGCTTGTTGTTGCGGGTGCGATAGCCGAGGGTCGGCTTGCCCCAGGGAGTCTTCGGGCCCGGCATACCCACCGGCGCGCGGCCTTCGCCACCGCCGTGAGGATGGTCGCGCGGGTTCATCACCGCGCCGCGGACCTGTGGCCGGCGGCCGCGATGCCGCGTCCGGCCCGCCTTACCGAGCTTGACGAGCGAGTGCTCGACGTTGCCGACCTGGCCGACCGTCGCGGTGCACTCGATGCGGACGCGCCGCATCTCGCCGCTGGGGAGGCGGATGAGGGCGTAGTCGCCCTCCTTCGCCATCAGCTGGGCGGAGGTGCCGGCGCTGCGGACCATCTGGCCGCCGCGCCCGGGGGTGAGCTCGATGTTGTGGATCTGCGTACCGGTCGGCATCGAGCCGAGCGGGAGCGTGTTCCCCACCCGCACTTCGGCGGTGGGGCCACTGACCACGGTGGACCCGACGACCAGGCCGTTCGGCGCGAGGATGTAGCGCTTCTCGCCGTCCACGTACTGCAGGAGCGCGATGCGCGCCGTGCGGTTCGGGTCGTACTCGATCGCGACGACGCGCGCCGGCACGCCGGCCTTGTCACGCCGCCAGTCGATGATGCGGTAGAGCCGCCGGCTGCCGCCGCCGCGCTGCCGGACCGTGATGCGGCCCTGGTTGTTGCGGCCCGAGTGCTTCTTGAGCGACTCGGTGAGCGACTTTTCCGGGCGCGACTTCGTGATCTCGGTGAACGCGTAGCCGCTGGCGTTGCGCCGGCCGGGGGACGTTGGCTTGTACTGCTTCAGTGGCATGGCCTAGATCCCCTCGAACAGTTCGATCTTGTCGCCGGGCACGAGCGTGACGACGGCCTTCTTCCAGTCCGGGCGGTTGACCACCCGGCGGCCGAAGCGCTTCGGCTTGCCGCGCATGTTCATCGTGTTCACGTCGGAAACGCGGACGTTGAAGGCGACCTGGACGGCTTCCTTGATCTGGTTCTTGTTGGCACGCACATCGACTTCGAAGACGTACTTGTTCGCGCCGGTGAGGACGGTCGTCTTCTCGGTGATGATGGGGCGAAGGAGGACGCCGTAGGGATGCAGCTCCTTAGGCACTGGCCACCTCCACCGCAGGCGCGCCACCGCGCCGGATCTTCACGTTCGCGCCGCCCCAGAGCGCCTCGCAGCGGCGGACCGCGTCTTCCGTCATCACCACGTGGTGCGCGTTGACGAGGTCCACGACGTTGAGGTTCTGCGCCGGGAGGGCGGTGACGTTGTCGATGTTGCGGGCCGCGCGGTTCAGGTTCGCTTCGAACTCGCCAGTTACGACGAGCGCGGTGCGGGCGATGCCGAGCGTGTCGAGCGTGGCCTGGACCTGCTTGGTCTTCGGCGCGTCCGGCACAAGGCCTTCGACGACCATAAGCGTGCCCGAGGCGGCGTGGCTGCTCAGGGCCGAGCGGAGGGCCAGCCGGCGCATCGCACGCGGGAAATCCTTGCCGAAGCTGTGCGGCTTCGGGCCGTGGGCCGAGCCACCGCCGACGTGATGCGGCGCCCGGATGCTGCCCTGGCGGGAGCGGCCGAGGCCCTTCTGGCGGCGGATCTTCATGGTCGAGCCCTGGACTTCGCCGCGCCGCTTGACGCTGGCATTGCCGGCGCGGCGGTTCGCCATCTGCGTGACGTAGGCCTGGTGCAGGACCGCGCGGTTCGGCTCGATGCCGAAGACCTCATCGGCGGCGTCGAGCTCACGGAGCTGGGAGCCGCTGGTGTTCATTACGGCGAGCTTCATTTCGCCACCTTCCTTGCGGTACGCACGCGGACGAGCGAACCGACCGGGCCCGGGACGGAGCCGGCGACGAAGATGACGCCGCGGTCGTCGTTGCGGGCGACCACGTCCAGGTTGCGGACGGTGACGCGCTCGGCGCCCATGTGGCCGGCCATGCGCGTGCCCTTGTAGACGCGGCCGGGCGTGGTGCCCGAGCCGATCGAGCCGGGGGCGCGATGGCGGTCGCTCTGGCCGTGGGTGCGGGGGCCGCCGCTGAAGTTGTGCCGGCGGACGCCACCCTGGTAGCCGCGACCCTTCGAGGTCGACGTGACGTCGACCTTGGCGCCGGGGTCGAACAGCTCGGCGCCGAGCCTGTCGCCGAGGGCGTAGCTGGTGCTGCCGTCGGTGCGGAACTCGGCGAGGTGCTTGAGCTTGTTGCCGCCGGAGGCACGGAGGTGCCCCGCTTCGGGCTTCGTCACCTTGCGGGCGTCGCCGAAGCCAACCTGGACGGCGCTATAGCCGTGCTTTTCCGGTGTCCGCAGCTCGGTAACGAAGCAGGGGCCAACTTCGATGGCGGTGGTGCCGCGGAGGCGGCCCTTCTCATCGAACACCTGCACCGTGCCGAGCTTGCGGCCAAGAAGTCCTTCGATGCTCATGGCGTTTCTACAGCTTGATTTCGATGTCCACGCCGCTCGGCAGCTGGAGCCGCATGAGCGTGTCGACGGTCTTGGAGGTGGGCTCGAGGATGTCGATGAGCCGCTTGTGGGTGCGGACCTCGAACTGCTCGCGCGAATCCTTGTAGA
>JADZEI010000013.1 GCA_020850615.1 Dehalococcoidia bacterium
CCCGCCCGGGATCAGCGCCCCAAGGCCTCGCCCCAGCCGGTTCGTGTTAGACATGCGGCGTCTCCCGCATCGGCAATGACTCCATGACTTCCTCGGCCAGGTGGTTGTACGCGATCGCCCCCGGCGACCGCGGGTCGTACAGCTGGATCGGCTGCCCGAAGCTCGGCGCCTCCGACAGCCGCACCGAACGCGGGATCACCACACGGAAGGTGTTCTCGAAGTGCTTCCGCACCTCATCCTCCACCTGCTTCGCGAGGTTGGTCCGCCCATCGAACATCGTCAGCACGATCCCCCGCACCCGCAACGAGGGGTTCAGGTTCGACTGCACCAGCCGGATCGTCTGCGACAGGTGCCCGAGGCCCTCCAGCGCCAGGTACTCACACTGCACCGGGATGATCACTTCGTCCGCCGCGGTCAGCGCGTTCACCGTCAGCAACCCCAGCGACGGCGGACAGTCGAGGAAGATCACGTCGAAGTCGTCGCGCACCGGCTCCAGGATGCGCCGCATCCGAAACTCCCGCGCCATCGCCGGCACCAGCTCGACCTCGGCCCCCGCGAGGTCGCTGTTCGTCGGCACCAGCGACAGCCCCGGCACCTCGGTCGCCGTCACCGCCTGCACCAGCGGCGCGTCATCGACGAGCGAGTCGTACAGCCCGCCCGTCTCCCCCTGTCGCAACCCGAGCGCCGTCGTCGCGTTCGCCTGCGGGTCCGCGTCCACGATCAGCGTGCGCCGCCCCTGCATCGCCAGCGCCGCGCCCAGCGAGATCGTGGTCGTCGTCTTGCCGACCCCGCCCTTCTGGTTCACCACCGCGAACACCACACCCATCGCCCGCAGACCTCCGGCCCCCACGATAAGCCCCCACCCCCCGATCGCGCCCCCCGATCCGCCCCCAACCCACCCACGATGCAATACCGCCGCCTCCTCGATGTCGTAGCAATCGGCGCGAGTAGCTATCGCCCTGTCCGAGGCAACCCGGCCCATCTGGCCGCGCACGCGCAGCGTGCCGCGTTCCAGGGCGTCGAGGAGGCTGCGCGGCGCCCCCTCTGGGTCGGCCGGGCGGCCCGGAACGAGAACAGCCCGCCACCAACGCACCAGTCCGCGCCCTCCGACGCACCCCCCGTCACCCCTCGCGCACGCGCAGCGTGCCGCGTTCCGGGGGGTCAAGGGGGCAAAGCCCCCTTTGGGCGGGCGGGCGGGCCTTCCGAAAAGGACAGCCGGCCGCGTAGCGGCCGTCCAAACCGGCCCGCGAAGCGGGCCGCCCCTCCGGCCCCACCCCCGAGGCAACACAGCAGCCCCGACCTCACCGCCCACGCCCCCAGCTACCACCGTCGGCGACGGCGCTCCTCGCCCTCCCCCGGTGCCAGCACCAACCCCCGCAACAACGTGAACAACGAGGACCGCCAGTCCCCCTCCTCGCTCGGTGCATGCCCCCGCCGAGGCTCCCCACGCATCACGTGCGACACCTCCGCCGACAGCTCCGCGCCGAAGAGCAGGATGTTCGCGCTCACATACACCCAGAACAGCAGCGCGATCACCCCGCCCAGGGATCCATAGATCACGTCGTAGTTCGTGAAGTACGCCACGTATGTCGCGAACAGCATCTTCGTCAGCTCGAACCCCACCGCCGCCAGCAGCGCCCCCGGCCACACGTGGAGCAGCCGCGTCCGCCGGTGCGGCAGCACCCGGTACAGCACCAGAAACATCGCGAAAGTCGTGGCGGCGGGGATCACGACGGCGCCGACGTCCCACACCCACCGCAGGTTCCCGTCGAACAGCCCCCAGCGCACGTCCGCCTGCACCTCGATCACCCGCCACGCCGTCGTCAGCGCCAGCGACGCGAGGAACAACAGCCCCACCGCCATCAGTACGACGTAGTCCAGCACCTTCGCCTGCAGCAGCGCCCGAGGCTGCCGCACCTCGAACACGATGTCGAGCGCGTTCCGGATCGCCGCCGCCAGCGCGCTCGCCGTCCACAGCGTCGCGATCGTCGCCACCACCGACAGCGTCGGACCGAGGTCCGCCAGCGCTCGCAGCGAGTTCGCCACGCTCGGCGCCTCCACCGGGATCGCGTCGACGATCGCGTCAAGCACCTGCTCCCGCACCCCGGCGTCGCGCAGCACAATGCCGAAGATCGCCGCCGCCAGCAGCACGAGCGGAAACAGCGAGAACAGCGCGAAGTACGAGATCGCCGCCGCGAGGACCGTGCAGCGGTCCTCGACGAAGTTCACCGTCGCCCGCCGGAACAGACCGGCCACCAGTCGCCAGTCCACCGTCACCCGGCCAGCATGCACCGCCCGAGGTGTTGGAGCCGCCATCCGCCGCGTCCCTCCCCTGGCGATCGCTCGACGATGGCCCCCTGCTCCTCCATCCTAAGACACAGGCCCCGTTCAAACGGCGCCTCGGGGATTTCGAGCCGTGAGCAGCGAGCCGTGAGCAGCCACCCGCCCGCATACCGCCGCATCGTCGTCAAGGTCGGCAGCAACCTGCTGACCGGCGGTAGCGCGCGCCTCGACGCGCACGCCATGTCCGGCCTCGTCCGCCAGATCGCCGCCGTCCGCGCCGGCGGCGCGCAGGTCGTCCTCGTCAGCTCGGGCGCCATCGCCGCCGGCCGTCACCGCCTCGGCGACGCCGCCTCCCTCTCGAAGCGCGACACCCCCACCCGCCAGACCCTCGCCGCCATCGGCCAGAGCCGCCTCATGTCCGTCTGGGACGAGCTCTTCGAGCTCGAAGGCATCGTCGTCGCCCAGGCGCTGCTCACCAGGCGCGACCTCAGCGACCGCCTCGGCTACCTCAACGCCCGCAACACCCTCCTCGGCCTCATCGAGCGCGGCGTCGTCCCCATCGTCAACGAGAACGACGTCGTCTCCATCGAGGAGATCAAGGACACCGTCATCGGCGACAACGACAACCTCTCCGCCGAGGTCGCCAACCTCGTCGACGCCGACCTCCTCCTCATCCTCACCGACATCGAGGGCCTCTACACCGCCGACCCCCATCACGACCCCGCGGCGAGGCTGATCGAGACCGTCGCCCACATCGACGACGCCATCCTCACCGCCGCCGTCGGCGCACCCGGCGAACGCGGCATCGGCGGCATGGCCACCAAGGTGCAGGCCGCGGACGTCGCCACCCACGCCGGCGTCCACGTCGTCATCGCCGACGGCCGCCGCGAGGACGCCGTCACCCGCGTCGCCGCTGGCGACCACGTCGGCACCCACTTCCTGCCGACGGCCGACCGCGTCGTCAGCCGCCGCCGTCACCTCCTCTCCGCCCTCCAGGCCCGCGGCCGCATCGTCGTCGACGCCGGAGCGGCGCACGCCCTTCGCCACGACGGCAAGTCACTGCTCCCCGCCGGCGTCACCGGCGCCGAGGGCCCGTTCGAGCGTGGCGATGTCGTCCGCGTCTTCACCCAGGACGGAGGCCACCTCGCCACCGGCAGCGTCAACTACTCCGCGTCCGACATCGAACGCATCAAGGGCCAGCGCTCCGACCGCATCGCCGGCCTCCTCGGCTACGAGTACGGCGAAGAGGTCATCCACCGCGACAACCTCGTGCTCGTGTAGCCGGCGCGCTTGCGCGCCGCAGTACAACTACAACGCAGTACAACCGAGGCGGAGGACAACAGCAGCGGAGGTCGCCAATCGTGGACATCGAGGCCCGCCAGATCATCGAGGAGTCGCCCGACGCGATGATCGTCGCGGACCGCGAGGGCGTCATCCACGTCTGGAACCGCGCCGCCGAACGCATCTTCGGCCACACCGCCCAGGCCGCCCTCGGCCAGACCCTCGACCTCATCGTCCCCGAGCGCTTCCGCGAGGCGCACTGGACCGGCTACGACCGCGCCCTCGCCGCCCGCGCCAC
>JADZEI010000014.1 GCA_020850615.1 Dehalococcoidia bacterium
ACGGCGTCTGCCGGACGGTCGAACGTCCAGGTGATCAGCTCGGCGTGTCTGGGAGAGGTCGCCGGCGCGTCCGGAACGGTGGTTCCGTAGAAGCTCACTCCGTTGGGCGCGTCGCCCATCGGGTTGGATGCCTTGAGCCCACAGTTCGCCGGGGCGGCGTCGATCCCTCCACCCAAGCTGGTCGGGTAGCCCCAGCACTGGTCCTCGGCGACGCGCACGCCGCTGGCGCTGCACAGGCAGCTCTGGTTGACGTCGGCGTAGAACGCGAGCTGGAACGGCGCGGCCTGCACGATGGCTGGCTGGCCTCCCGAGTTCCGCAACCCGGCGAGGCGCACCTCCCGGGTCACCGCCTCGACCGCAACGCGCAGGTTCTGGCCGATGTCCGACGCCTGCTCGGAGGCGACGTACGAGCTCCGCTGCGAGTCCATCGCCGCGAAGACCGTGATCATCAGGATCCCGGTCAGGAGCAACGCGATCAAGAGCTCCGCGATGGTGAAGCCGGCCCTCGCCGCTCCCCCGCGCGAGGGAGCCGGCGCGAACCGGACAAACCCCCTCGAATCCCCCCTGGCCCGCCTCATCCCCCACTCCCTCCTCGCGGGCGCCCCGTCACCGACGGCCCCCGGGCTCGCGCGATCGTCGATGGTTCACGTCGGTCAGGGTGCAAACGCCATGTTGTTGAGCTTGAACGTGGTCCGCAGCATGCGGAACCGATAGCCGTTGTTCGCGGCGAACTGGGCGTCCGGGCGCTGCGTCTCGCCCCGCAACGTCACGGACACCCGCAGCACCTGGTAGAGCTCGGCCTGCGTGAGGGCGCCCGCCGAGGTGGCGGAGTTCGTCAGCACGTTGATCTCCGCGGTGCTGAGCGCGCAGTCGCCGCCGTTGTCGCCTTTGATCGCGTCGGGGCCCGAGCCCGAGGTGCACTGCCACACGCCGTCGTTGTTGACGTCGAGGAAATACGAGAACATCAGGAACGGGTTGCCGTTCTCGTCGGTGGGCGTGGCGTTGCCGCTCGACAGCACGCGAATCCCGTACGCGATCGGGTCCGAGGTCTGGACGCCCGCCGAGCTGGTGACCTCTTTCCAGAGGTCGTACACGTTCGGGTTGACGCCGTTGGTGTCACGATCGTTGTAGTTGATGTTCGCCTTGGCGCTCGCCGCGTTCGTCGCGTTGAAGGTCGACGTGAACGGGGTGGAAGCGCCACGGACGATCGCCACGGAACCGGTCACCGCCGGGTTGTCGAGCCCCCACCGCACGATCTCGGCGTGGCGATTGACGCTCGTCGAGTCCGCGGTGGTCGAGCACGTGCCGGTGCAGTCGCTGGCGCTGCACAGCGACGCGCTGTACCACTGGAACGAGGCGCCGTCGGGCGTGCCGGCGTTGGTCATCGCCGAGTCGTTGACGTCGTAGAGGAACGTGATCTGGTACGGGTTGGCCTCGAGCACGCCGACGTCCCTGCAGGTTCCGCTCGCGGCGGTGAAGACCCGCCCGAGTCCGGCCTGCATGACGTCGATCCCGAGCCCCCACATGCCGATGCGGAGGTTGTTGTTGACCTCCACGAGCTGATCCTGGCTCGCCGCCGTCCGCTTCTGCGCCGAGAACGTCGACCAGATGCCGGCGATCAGCAGGCTGAACAGGAGCAGCGTGATCAGGAGCTCGACCAGCGTGAAGCCCGCGCTCGCGACCAGCCGCGGGTCCTCGCCGTCACGGCGCCGCAGGGTGCTCATGAGAGAGGGACCTTTCCCGTGAGTCGAACCTGGTTCGTGAGCAGGTTCGACGACACCGTGACGATGAACTGGCGCGTCTGGATCCCGGGCGGGCAGGGCGAGAGCTCGCACACCGTCGAGAAGGCACAGTCGACCGTGAACGAAGCGTTCGAGGCGCCGGTCACCGAGGTGTCGTTGGCGAACACCACCGACTGCTGGCACTGGGTATCGAGCGTGCCGCCGTCGACGAGGTTCGCCGGGGGCGAGCTCCGCAGCAGCTCGATGCGTGTCTCGGCGACCGTCAGCGCCTTGGCGATGACGTCGCCCACCGCGCTGTTCTTGGTGGCGTTGAGCTGCAGCGTGGTGACCGCGAGGACCCCGATCGCGAGGATCATGAGGGCGATCAGCACCTCGAGTAGCGTGAACCCGTTCGACTCGCGCATCGCCGGACCTCCTTCCCGGAACCTCACGCCGACGTCCTGCTCGAGATCAGGTGGATCGGCGTGCTCGCGCCCGGGTAGTTCACCTGGACGTCGAGGTCCACCAGATCGTCGGTTCCGTCGCCGTCGCTGTCCTGGAACGAGTAGGTGCACGCGACCGTGAAGAAATCCTGGTCCGCGCCGGCCTGGTTCTTGATCTGGACGGCGGTGTTGCACTGGGTATCGAGGTCGGTCCCCGTGCCGACGTCGGTGAACCGCGCGCTCTTCAGCATCTCCATCCGCGACTGCGCGATCAGCACGGCGCGCGTACCGACGCCGCTCTGCGCGTTGCCACGCGAGGCGCTGAGCTGGAGCGAAGCGAGCCCCAGCAATCCGACCGCGAGGACGAACAACGCCACCAGCACCTCGACCAGCGTGAATCCCGCCGCGGCGCGCCGCGGCTCCAGCCTGACGAGCATCCCTGCCCCCCTCATTTCCACGCGCTCGCGGACGACGAGTAGCGGTAGGCCCGCGCCATGCCGACGGTGTTGAACTCGATCGCGCGGTTCCCTTCGATGTCCTCGTTGGTGCGCCCGGTGAGGTAGATCGCGCCCCGGCACGGCGTGTGCGCCGAGGTATCCGTCACCACCTGACCGCGTTCGTTGAAGTACATCCTGCGCGCGGAGCCCGTGCTGTCACAGTTGGCGAGGTCCAGCCCGTTCGAGGGCGGAGTCACGCCGGTGCGCCCGGGAGTTGGCCCAGGCGAGCCCACCAGACCAAGGCGGATGGCGCTGGCGGTGGCGCTCGAGCGCCGGCCGAGCGTCACCTGGCGCACCACGGCGGCGTTGCCCGAGGCGACGCCGCTCGAGAGCAACGTGCACATGCCACCGAGCCCGCCATCGGCGCACGCGCTCGACGCGAAGTCGCCGGTGGGCGGTGTGCCTGTCGAGCAGCGCACCACGACGTAACCGGGCGGACTGTCGCAGAACTCGACGAGGTGTGGCAGGCCGGTGCGAACCGCCTCGGTCTTGGTGTAGACGAGGTCCGTCCACAGCTCGCGGGCCGCCGCGTTCGCCTGGCTGTCCCGAGTCCCCTGTTGCAGGAAGGGAACCGCGACCAGGACCAGCAGCCCGATCAGGAAGATGACGACCATCAGCTCCACCAAGGTGAAGCCCGCGTCCGCGCGCCGACCGGACGCCACCTGCCCCGCCGCAATGCGCTTCACGCTCACGAGTTCCATCGTCCCTCGCTCGTTCAACGCCAGGCGCCCTTGTCCTGGTCCCATCGCAGCACGCGCAGCCCGCCCGCCGAGCTGACCTCGACCGCGCGGTTCAGCGACGAATCTCCGCTCGCGCCGAAGGTCGCTTTTTCCATGTTGCTGGTGATGTAGAACGACCCCCCGCACGGAGCGTGCGAACCGGTGTCGTCGACGACCTGGCCGTTCTTCTGGAAGAAGAACCGGCGCCGCACCGTGCCCGAGCCGGCGCAACCCAGGTCGATGCCGGCCGCCGGGATGGTGGTGCTGGGCGCGTCGTAGCTAGCCG
>JADZEI010000015.1 GCA_020850615.1 Dehalococcoidia bacterium
CGACCAAGAGTGCGGATGGAAGCGGAGCTTCGAAACGACATCCCAGCTGGTGCGCCCGCTAAAGGCGCGGCTTGATCCAGGCTGGCCTTCTCATGGAAGTCGCAGAGCATCGGCTCTGCGGCCCCAAAGATCATGCCGCGCGGCAGCCCGACCGAGGGCGGAAGCGCAGCGACCGCCCGGCCCCCCGGGACGATGCGTAACGTCGAGCGCGACGGTGTTCAGCTGCCTTCCGCGGGGCATCCGTTGGGCTTAGACGCGCCGCCGAGGCTGGGTTCGGCGGACTACCGCTGCGCGGCCGTCGCAGGGGCAACGCGCTGCGCTGCCGCCCTCTCGGTGGTGGGGGTTGGTCGAGGGCTACCGCGCGGCATGATCCTGGGGGCCGCGGAGCCGGTGCTCCGCGACTACGGCTTCGCCTCGCGCTGCCGCGGTGCGTGACTAGCGTTCGAAGACGGCGGCGAGCTCGTAGGGGACGGTGGCTTCGAGCTGGTCGAAGCGGCAGTCGTGGGGGGGCTTGTCGGGGCGCCAGCGGCGGAAGGTGGCGGCGTGGCGGAAGCGTTCGCTCTGGAGGTAGTCGAAGGTGACTTCGCAGACGAGCTCGGGGCGGAGCCGCTCCCAGCTCTGATCTTTGCCGGCGTTCCAGCGGCTGGGGCCGCCGGGTGCGCGCCCGGCGCCGAAGCTCTCGGACTCGTCTTCGGTGCGGTAGGGGGCGAGGAAGTCGACGAGGGCCTGCTTTTCGGCGGCCTTGAAGCTGGAGGTGTGGCCGACGAGGTGGAAGATGCCGGCGTCGTCGTAGAGGCCGAGGAGGAGGGAGCCGACGGAGCGGCCGGTCTCGCCCTTGTTCCAGCGGAAGCCGCCGACGACGCAATCGGCGGTGCGGAGGTGCTTGATCTTCGCCATCGCGCGGACGCCGGGCTGGTAGGCGCCGGACGCGGGCTTGGCGATCACGCCGTCGAACCCGGCACCTTCGAACCGGTCGAACCAGTCGCGCGCGGTGGCGGCGTCGGTGGTGGCGGGGGTGAGGTAGACGGGCGGGCGGGGCGCGGCGAGGAGCTGTTCGAGGCGGGCACGGCGGGCGGCAAAGGGCTGCGGGCGGAGGTCGGTGTCGCCCTCAGCGAGGATATCGAAGGCGACGAAGGCCGCGGGTGTGGCGGCGGCGAGCATCTTCACGCGGGAGGCGGCGGGGTGGAGGCGGAGCTGGAGGGTGTCGAATTCGATGCCCTTCGCGCCCATGATGACGATTTCGCCGTCGAGGACCATGGGGCCGGGGAGGGCGGCGGCAATGCCGGTTTCGAGCTCGGGGAAGTAGCGGCCGAGGGGGCGGGCGTCGCGGCTCTGGAGGTAGGGCGTGGTGGCGCCGTCGTAGTAGACGATGCAGCGGAAGCCGTCCCACTTGGGTTCGTAGATCCAGCCTTCGCCGCCGGGGATCTCGGGGGTGAGCTTCGCGAGCATCGGTTCGATGGGGGGTTCGAGCATGGTGGGCAGGGTAGCAGAGCGGCCGCGGCGGGCGGGATTATGGGGCGGGCCGGCGCGGTATAGTGGGCGGTATGCCGGTGAGCGAAGAGACCTATCGCGCGGTGTCGCTCGAAGACGGTGAGACCACGTGGGAGCTGGTGTGTGGACGACTGCGAGCGAAGCCGGCCATGACGCACGCGCACAACGACGTGACGGCGGAGCTGGCGTTCATCCTGCGGCGGCAGCTCGACCGCTCACAATACCGGGTGCGGGTGGACGGCAGCCGGGCGCGCGTGGCGACGGGGACGTGGTTCGTGCCCGATGTCGCCGTGGTGCCGGCGGAGCTGACGACGCCGCACATGGGCGAGCAGTCGGTCCTGGAGGCGTATTCGGAGGCGCTGCCGCTGGTAGTGGAGGTGTGGTCACCGTCGACCGGCGAGTACGACGTGGACACGAAGCTGCCCGAGTACCGGCGGCGCGGGGACGTGGAGATCTGGCGCGTGCACCCGTACGAGCGGACGGTGACGACGTGGCGGCGCCAGCCCTCCGGCGAGTACGCGGAGACGCGCTACGCCGGGACGGACATCGTACCGGTGGCGTCGCTGCCGGGGGTCGAGGTGCGGCTGGCGGAGTTGTTCGCGGACTGAGGCGAGCGGCTACGCGGTCAGGCGGTGCCGATCCTTGAGCCACTCCTGGTAGAGCCGCTCGCCATCTGCTTGCATCGCGTCGATCTCGGCATCGAAGGCTGCGCGGTTGGCCAGGTAGTAGGCGACCGCGGCGTAGATGTGGCTCTCGGGGATGTCCGGCAGGTCAGCGGCGATAGTGGCGGCGGTGTCGCCGCGACGGAAGCGCGCACCGATGGCACGGACGGTCATGCCCGTTCCGCGGATGCAGGGTGCACCGCCGCGCACATCCGGGGCGCGCACGATGAAGCTGTCGATGTCGACGGGTTGGCCGGTCACCCGGGCAGTATACCAGCCGCGAATCGGCTAAACCGGCGGACTTAGCGGCGGATGAGGTTGCGCTTCGCGGCTTCTTCGATGACCTGGACGACATTCGTGGCGGCGCCCTTGCGGATGCTGTCGGTCACGGTCCAGAAGGTGATGCCGCCGGGGTTCGAGCTGTCGGCGCGAAGGCGGCCGACGAGCACCTTGTCGGTGCCGGCGGCGTCCATGGGCGTGGGGTACTGCTCGTTCGCGGGGTCGTCCATGAGCGTGACGCCGGGGGCGGCGGCGACGAGCTCGCGGGCCTGCTCCGGCGCGACGGGCCGTTCGAATTCGGCCCAGACGGTCATGGCGTGGCCGAAGAACGTGGGGATGCGGACGCAGGTGGCGCTGACGGCTACGTCGGGGGCGTGGAGGATCTTGCGCGTCTCGTTCGCCATCTTGATCTCTTCCTTCGTGTAGCCGTCGTCGGAGAAGAGGTCGATCTGGGGGACGGCGTTGAAGGCGATCTCGCGCTTCTGAGTGCCGGACGGTTCGTGGCGGCCTTCGAGCGCGGCGCGGCTCTCGGCGGCGAGGCCATCGACGGCGGCGCCACCGGCCCCGGCGACGGCCTGGTAGGTGCTGACGATGACGCGGCGGAGCGGGTTCACCTTATGGATGGGGTTGAGGGCCATCACCATCGGCGTCGTGGTGCAGTTCGGCTGGCTGACGATGCCCTTGTGCCACTCGAGGTCCTCGGGGTTGATCTCGGGGATGACGAGGGGGACGGCGGGGTCCTGGCGATAGGCGCTGGAATCGTCGACGACGAAGCAGCCGAGCTGCTGGGCAAGGGGGGCGTACTGCTTCGAGGCGGAGCCGGACGCGGAGAGGAAGACCACGTGGTCGTCGGGGGTGAAGGCCGCGGGGGTGGTCTCCTCGATGGTGATCTGCTGGCCGCGGAACTCGAGCTGCTTGCCGGCGCTGCGGGCGGTGGCGAGGAGGCGGAGGCGGGCGACGGGAACCTGGCGCTGGTCGAGGATCTTGAGGAATTCGCGGCCGACGATGCCGGCGCCGCCGACGATCGTGATGTTGTAGGCGTCCATGGAAAGGCTCCGGGAGAGCGGGAAGTGGTTGTTATGGTAGCCGCGGTGGGGGATAGAGGCACGAGGCGGCTGTTGGCTGTTGGCTGTTGGCTGTTGGCTGTTGGCTGTTGGGGATGATGACCCCCGGGCTGCGGTTCGCTACGTGCGGGGGTGGAGAAGTTTGAGGGCGAGCGCGGACAGGGCGGCGCCGGTGGCGACGCCGGCGAGGGTGTTCAGGGCCGCGACGGGTGCGCCCCAGGGGCTGCCGACGAGGAGCGCCCAGGCGACCGAGATCACGGCGACGCTGGCTGCGGTGACAGGGAGTGGTACGAAGCGCGGGGTGACGGCGCCGAGGGCGAGGCCGAGGAGGAGCAGGGACGGGATCATGGTGGGCCTCCCGTGGTGGTCGCGTGGCGGCGGCGATGGGGGCGGTTCGGGGGTATTGTCGCACGGTGGGCGGGGGGTGCAGGCGTGCGCCCTCACCCCCGGCCCCCTCTCCCGCTGCGGCGGGCGAGGGGGAGCTGCCCGTGCCGCGGGTGGCCGTGTGGCCGGGTTGGGGCGTGCCTGTCGGTGTGGCAGCCGTTGGGCTGCCGCTCGCGCCCACGAGGGGCGCCGGCTACACCCGGGGTGCGCGTGCGCGGGCTGACGCGGGGCGGGGTGCAGGGTCGCGGCCGGGCGCTTGCTTACGCGCGCGCTACTGATGGCTCGGCGGCGGGCTGGGCTTGGCGGACTACCCCGCCCGCGTTGGGGATCAGGCGTAGGAGGCGACGGTGCGGCGGATGCCTTCGTCGAAGCTGACTTCGGGCGACCAGCCGAGGACGTCCTTCGCGGCGCGGATGTCGAGCCAGAAGTTGCGGACATCGCCGGGGCGCGGGGGGCCGTTGCGGGCGGGGATCGCGTTGCCGGTGGCTTCGTGGAGGGCGGCGAAGATCTGGTTCACGGTGGTGCCCTGGCCGGTGCCGATGTTCAGGGCGGCGCCACTGCCCGTTTCGAGCGCAAGGACGTTGGCACGGGCGATGTCGCCGACGTAGCAGTAGTCCTTCTTCTGCTCGCCGTCGCCGTCGATGGTGCACTGCTGCTTGTTGAGCATGAGGCCGGTGAAGATGGCGACGACGCCGGCTTCGCCGTGGGGGTCCTGGCGGGGGCCGAAGGCGTTGGAATAGCGGAGGACGGTGTAGTCGAGGCCGTGCGTGCGGTGCCAGAGCTGGAGGTACTGTTCGCCGATGAGCTTCGAAAGGCCATAGGGCGAGACGGGCGCCAGGGTGTGCGACTCGGGCACGGGGAGCTCGGTGGGTTCGCCGTAGACGGTCCCGCCGGAGGACGCGTAGATGACCTTGCGGGCGCCGTTCTGGGCGGCGAGCAGTCCGATGCGGGCGGTGCCGCCGCCGTTGACCTCGAGGTCGTGCACGGGGTCGCCGGTGCTGACCTTCACGCTGGCCTGGGCGGCGTGGTGGTTCACGATCTCGGGGCGGAAGTCGGCGAAGATGCGCTCGACTTCGCGGGAGTGGATGTCGACTTCGTGGAGGGTGGCGCCGGCGGGGACGTTCGAACGGCGGCCGGTGGCGAGGTTGTCGACGATGAGGACATCGTGGCCCGCGGCGAGGTAGGCCTCGGCGATGTGGGAACCGATGAAGCCGGCGCCGCCGGTGAGGAGGATTCTCATGCTGTCTCCCGTGTGGCGGCGCGATATGCCGCGATGAGCTGGGGAAGGACGACGGCGGGCCGGAAGGCGGCGGCGCGGCGGAGCCCCTCGCGTTTGAGGATCGCGGCGCGACCCGGTTCCCGCAACACCGCGGCGAGCGCGCGGGCGAAGGCGGCGGCGTCCGCGGCGATGTCGCCGGCGAGCGCCACGACTGTGGCTGCGCCGCCGGCGACCTCGGGCAGGGCGCCGCCGTCGCTGCAAACGACCGGGAGGCCGCAGGCCATGGCCTCGATGACCGGGACGCCGAAGCCCTCGCCGAGGCTGGGCTGGCAGAGGATGTCGCAGGCGCTGTAGATGTAGGAAAGGGGCAGCGGGCCGAGGTGGCCGAGTTCGGTGATGCGGCCGAGGACGCCGAGCCGGGCGGCGAGGTCGCGTTGGGCGCCGGTGAGCGGGGCGCCGACGCGGACGAGCGAGGCACCGGCGAGGGCGGGCCCGGCCATCGCGGCGACGAGCGTCTCGAGGTTCTTGTAGGCGCGGGCCTGGCCGACGCTGAGGACGCGCGGACCCGGCGGGAGTGGGATGTCCGCGGCGGCGAGCCAGGCCTCCGAGGCCGTGCGGGGTTCGAACTCTTCGCGGAGGACGTTGGGGACGACGGAGATGCGGGCGGCGGGGACGCCGAGGAGCTCCGTGAGCTGGCCCGCGGTGTGTCGGGTGATGGCGATGACGTGGTCGGCCTGCGCGAGGCCGGCGAGGCTTTCGCGATAGCGCGCGGCCTCGGCTGCGTCGCCCTCGAAGTGGCCGGGGAGGATGATGCCCATGAGGTCGTGGCAGGTGGCGACGACGGTCAGCCCGAGCTCGCGGAGGACCGGCACGACGTGGCCGAGGCGCTCGTCGGCGACGTGGGCGAGCTGCGTCTCGAAGGTGTGGCGGCGGAGGAGCTCCGGGTAGATGCCGTGGCGGGCGCCGATGGGCGCGATACGCAGGCGCGGGTCCGGGACGGGTGCGTGATGGACCGTGAGCCCGTGAGCGGGGCCGTGCCCGGCGATGGCCTGGACGTAGCGCTCGATGCTGAGCCAGTGGTCGGCGGGGGTGGGGGGAACGAGCGTGACGGAGAGTTCAAGGTTTGAGGCGGTTGGATTCACGGTTCACGGTTCACGGTTCACGCCGGGGTGAAAAGGTGCGGTTTGTGGTTGCCCCGATATGGCGGACACGTTTCTTCCGCGAATTCACGCGGCCGGTAGAGATGCGACGGCGTCGCTGACACGGCCCTCTTCGTACTCGACAGGGGTCCGGTAACCCAGCGATGAGTGC
>JADZEI010000016.1 GCA_020850615.1 Dehalococcoidia bacterium
AGTGCGCAGGCGAGCCTGCGCACTTCCGCTAATCATCGCCCTCGTCCTCGTCGCCACCGCCGCCGCCGGTCCCGCCACCCCCGCCGGGGCCACCACCGCCGCCGCCACCCTGGCCGCGGCTGTCTCCGTCACCGCCGCCGCCGTTCCCGCCTCCATCCGGCACGGTGTCCGGCACCTGCGTCCGGGTAGTCGGCGCGGCTGTCGGCGCCTGGGTCACGGTCCGGGTCGGTGGCGGCTGGGTCGGCTGGTTGGCCGGCGGCGGGGTCGTGGTCGCAGGCGGCGTGGTCGTCGCCGGCGCCCGGGTCGACTCGGTCGTCGGGGCATTACCCCAGCCCTGGCCCGGCCGGATCGAAATGCCGCGCGCGTACGCCAGCTGCGTCGCCAGCTCCGGCTTGTATGCCGGCAGCGGCACGAAGTTCTTCCCTTCGCAGTCGCCCTTGTACGTGATGTCGGTGCGCTGCCAGCCATCCACCCGTTGCGAACACCCGCCGCGCTTGCCGCGCTCCGTCGTCGCCGTCTGGTAGGGCCCGAACTTCACGTTCGCCGGTTGCAGCTCCTCGAACCCGGCGGGCGTCGTGAACACCCCGCGGTCCTGCAGGATCTCGTGGTACCGGCCCGTCCACCGCTTGAACAGCCGCACTGTCGTGTTTGCCGACGCGTAGTTCGCCGCAGGCCCATCCCGCACCAGCGACTTGTCCGCGTTGCCCACCCACACGATCGACGCCTCGTACCGCGAGTAGCCGTTCATCCACGTGGCCAGCGTGTCGTTCGCGCTCGTGAAGCCCTGCTGCGTACCCGTCTTGATGCCTGTCGGGATCTTCACGCCATCGAGGAACGAGTCCAACGAGAGATCATCGTTGCTCCGCCCGCACTGCCAGATGATGAACCGCGCTTCGCACTCCGACATCACGCTGTGCAGCATCCAAACGGACCCCGGGTTGATCATCTCGACCTTCTCCAGGTCGTCGCCGTGCTCGTAGAGCACCTCGCCGTTGATCCCCGTGACCGTCAGCACGACCACCGGGTCCAGCGGCCGGCTGCCCGGCAGCCGCGTGTGCCCCTTCTGGAAGTCCGACCGCTGCTGGATCGCCTCCTCGTACTGCTCGCCTTCCGCGCCCTGGATGGACTTGAGCTCGTCCATCTCCAGCGTCCGCCCGAGCGCCGGCACGCCGACCATGACGCCCATGTTCGCGATCGTCGCGTTCATATAGGCCATGTCGATCGGCCGCACGTTCGCGCCGCCGGTCGCGATCGATGGCCCGTAGATCACGTCCCCGTGCATCCGGAACGTCGGGTCGAACTCCTGCTGCAGCGTCGTGATCCCGAGCTTCTTCGCGTATTCGATGACCGTCTCGACGCTCGCTTCCGTCGCCGCCCGGAACGCCGGGACGTTCTGCGAACCGCCGAGCGCCGCCCGCATCGTGATCAGCCCCTCGCCGCCGCCGCCCGGCCGCGGGTTGGTGATCGTCACGCGGTCTTCGGGCTTGGTCGTCTTCGGGTCCGTGATCGGCATCGGGCTCGTGTCCCAGATGCTCGAAAGCGGCGTCTTCTGGAGGCTGTCCATCCAGGCGAGGTACACCGCCGGCTTGAACGACGAGCCCGGCTGGTTGATCTCCGTCAGCTGGTCGATATTCCCCGCGACCCGCGGGTCCGATGTCCAGGTTGGGTCGACATTCGGGGCATAGACCAGGATCTGCCCGGTCGACGGCTCGATCGTCGCGATGGCTGCGTTATGGCAATCGCACTTCAGGCTCAGCCCTGAGTTGATCGCCTCGTTCATCATGATCATCGCCGTCTGGGTCAGCTCCCAGTCGAGCGTCGTGGTCACCTTGTAGCCGCCGCTGTGCACGCTCTCCGCGCAGTTCGCCGCGCCCGGCGTCTTCGGCAGCATTCCCGCCTCGCACATCCGCACCAGCCGCGGCTCCACCTGCGATTCGATCCAGGCCTGGGCCAGCTGATTGCCCGCCGCCGGGTACACCTTCACGTCCTCAGCCTTCGCCGCTGCGGCCTGCTCCGGCGTCGCCCGCTGGTGCACCACCATCAGGTCCAGGACGTGCTCCTGGCGCGCCTTCGCCTCCTCCGCCAGCGTCGTCCGGCCCTGCTCGTCGCGCAGGCACACGCCCGCATCGTCGCGAAGGCAGTTCAGCCGCGGGTGATACGCCGTCGGCGCCGCCGGGATGCCCGCGAGCAGCGCCGCCTCGCCAAGCGTCAGGTCCTTCGCGGACTTCCGGAAGTAGCCCTGCGCAGCCGCCTCCACCCCCACGTACCGGTCGGCGTAGCTGATTGAGTTCAGGTACCACTGGAGGATCTCGTCCTTCGAGGCGTCGCGCTCCAGCTCGAACGAGTAGGCGATCTCCTTGAGCTTCCGCGTCAACGTCCGCGGCGCCACGCACACCCGCGCGCCGTCGATCATCTCGCAGTCGTCGCTCAGGTAGACCGTCTTGACCAGCTGCTGGGTGATCGACGAACCGCCCGTCCCGGACCCGATGCCGCCGCCCGCGTAGTTCTCCCACGCCGCCCGGACGATGCCCCGCGGGTTCACCCCCGAGTGGTCCCAGAACCCGTTGTCCTCCGTCGAAATCGTCGCTTCGACCATGAAGGGCGCGATGTCCGGCAGGGGGATGGGATTGATGAGCTGCCCGTGCGGGTTATCCAGCGAACCGAGGAACACCCCGTCGCCCGGGCCGTTCCGGTCGTAGATCTCGGTGAGCCCTGTGTACCGTTCCGCCAGCTTGTCCTGGATCGGCACGTACCCCTGCGCGTAGCTGTTGTAGACCGCAAACACCGCCCCCACCGCGACCACCGCCCCCAGCGAGACCATCGCGCCGAGCATCAACATCGCCGTGAGCCACCACGGCACCGCCGCCCGTGGCTGGTGGGCATGCCGGTTCCGGAGCAACCGGCGCTTCACTACAGCGTTCAACCTTCGCCTCCACCCCGGGCGCATGGCAGCGCACGCCCGCGGTGCGAAGGTAGCCGCCCCGCGGCCCGCTCCGGATCACTTCCGAAGCTGGGCCGCTATCAAGGTGGTGACAACCCGCCCGCGAGCCCGCTACTTGACCCCCTGTTTCGCTTTCGCGCGCACCTGCACGGCGCCTCCGACAGCCCGCGCCCGGAACGCCGCGATGTCGCGTTCCAGCAGCTTCGCCGCCTCGGCGAGCTCCACCATGTCCCAGAGGTCCGGCACGTCCAGGCTGCCAACGCGGTCCACCAGGTCCGCGCACCGCTGGAGCAGCTCGGCGTGGTCAGCCTCGTGGAAGCTCACCGCCGTGCGTGGCGCTTCGTCGTCCATGTCCGGGAACAGGCCCGGCACCTCGTCGTCGTCGTGGTCGCCGTGCCAGGAGAGTGCCCGCCGCGCCGCCGAAAGGCAGCGCCCGAACTGGTGCGCCCAATCGCGCGCGTGCGTGGCTTCGAACGGGACGAGTGCCGCTCGCCGTAGCGCGCCGCTCGCCTCGCTGATCGGGTCACCCGGGAGCCTGAAACCGGCGCCGGCAGGCGACGCCGCAGTCCGCTGATGCATCTGGTTCTCCGTGCAATGCTTGCCTGGGCGTTGTCGATACCAACGCCGCGTGTCCGCTACGAGTTCCCGGCCCCGCCCCCTAGGCGAGTACCGATTGCGGCGTCCGGCTCTGCCGTGGTTCGTGCACCACGGGGAACACCAGCGCACCCACCGCAAACCCATCCGGGCCCGCGTGGAACTCAATGGGCCCCGAAAGCCCGCTTTCGTCTTCCAGCCAGCTGCCAATCAGCTGAGCCACCCGCCCGGCCTCTTCGAACGCGACCTCTTCGAGGACGACGACCGTCCCCGGCTGCAGCCGCCCGGAGATGATCCCCGTCTCAGCCCGCGGGTCCGCGCACCCGACGATCGGCAGGTGCACGATCAACCGGCCCTCGCTGCTCAGCCGCAGGAACGGGCTCCCCGAGAACCCCACTTCCCGCACCACCGCCCAGTTCCGCAGCCGCCCGACCGAACCCTCGATCGCATCGAGCGCCGGCTCCGAAAACCGGCACACCGTCGGGCCACCGGCCCGCTCTATCGTCGCAAGGATTGTGTTCATGTCAGACCTCCAGGCTGAGCACTCGTGTGGCGCAGGCGCCACAGAACGTCTGGAGGAGGCGGGGAGCTTGGCTGCTCGCCTCCCGAAGGCCTACGGGGTTAGCTGACGGGTTCGGCGTCGGAAGTCGCCTATGCGCACCTGCGCAATTCACCCCAAGGGCGCTGGTTCCCCCGTTCCCGGCCAGGCCGGGACTCGGCACCCCCACTCTACCAGCGCCTCTTCCCCCAAACCGCTGACCTGCATCACAAGAGTGTTACAGCCGCGAAAAACATGAACGCCACGTAAACGACGCATCATGCCGCTGAGACCACGTCCACACGGCCCTCGCCCCGCCCCGAACGGCGGCGTACTATCCGCCGGATGACTGCGACACAGGCAGCGCAGGAGACCGGCGCCAGCGCCGTCCCCCTCGTCCAGCTCCGCGGCGTCTCCCGCGAATACCTCGCCGGCGGTGGCCGCGTCAAAGCGCTCGACGATGTCTCACTCACGATTCACTCGGGCGAATTCGTGGTCATCCTCGGCCCCTCGGGCAGCGGCAAGACCACCCTGCTGAACCTCATCGGCGCCCTCGATTCGCCCACCAGCGGCACAATCCATGTCACCGGCCGCGACATCAGCGCCGCATCCCGCCGCCAGCAGTTCGCCATCCGCCGCAAGACGATCAGCTTCATCTTCCAGGGCTTCAACCTCTTCCCCGGCCTGACCGCCCGCGAAAACGTCCAGTTCGGCATGGATGCCGCCGGCCGGTCCGGTGGCAGCGCCGACGAGGTCCTCGATAGCGTTGGCCTCGGCGACCACGTCCACCAGTTCCCCCACGAGCTCTCCGGCGGCGAACAGCAGCGCGTGGCCATCGCCCGCGCCCTTGCCACCGGCAACCCCATCCTCCTCGCCGACGAACCGACCGGCGAGCTCGACTTTCACACCGGCGTCCGCATCCTCGAGCTCCTGAACGAGCAGGTCGGGCCCGGCCGCGTCGTCCTCCTCGTCACCCACAACCGCGAGATCGCCCGCATCGCCGACCGCGTCGTCGAGCTCAGCAGCGGCCGCATCGTCGGCGATGGCCCACCACAAGGCGGCAAAGCCCGTGTCGCGGACCTCTACTGGTAGCCGCCACCCGGCGCTCCTCCTGCTCCGCTGGTCCTGGCGGGACCTGCGCGCCCGCTGGGTGCAGGTCGCGGCCATCGCGCTCGTCATCGCGCTCGGCACGGGCAGCTACGCCGGGCTCTCCAGCGTCACGCGCTGGCGAGCAAACTCCACCGCCGCCGCCTACGACGAACTGAACATGCACGACATCCGCGTCACCCTTCCCGCGGGCGCGTTCGTCGATGCCGGCGCCCTCGCCGCCGCGGCGCGCCAGGGCATGGGCGCCACCCTCATCGCCGCCGAAGAACGCCTCGTCGTCGATACGCAGGTCGACGCCTCCACGGAAAGCCAGGCCATCCTCGTGCCTGGCATCGTCTACGGCCTCGAAGTCGCGGCCGGCGGCCCGGCGATCGACCAGCTCCACCCCGCAGCCGGCTCCCCGCTCGCCCCCGCGGATGCCGGCCAGCCCGTGGTCATGCTCGAAGCCCACTTCGCCAGCTACTACGACCTCCCGCCCACCGGCACGGTCCAGCTCGCAGGCGGCACGGAGGTCCGCTACACCGGCCACGCCATCACCCCCGAGTACTTCATCGTCACCACCGATACCGGCGCGCTCCTCGCCGAGGCGAGCTTCGCCGCGATCTTCACCTCGCTCGAGACGGCACAGGAGCTCGCCGGCCGCCCCGGGCAGGTCAACAGCCTCGTCGTCACGCTCGAACCAGGCTCCGACCGCGCCGCCGCGAAGGCGCAGCTCGCCGCCACCCTGGCGGACGCCCTCCCCGGGCTCGGCACCACCGTCGAGACGCGCGAGGACGACGAGGCCTACCGCCTCAACGACCGCGACATCGACGGCGACCAGCAGTTCTACAACATCTTCGCCGGGCTCATCTTCGCCGGGGCCGTCGTCGCCGCGTTCAACCTCATCGCCCGCATCGTCGAGTCCCAGCGCCGCGAAATCGGCCTCGCCATGGTGCTCGGCTTCACGCCCGCCCGCATCGCCGTTCGCCCCCTCCTCGTCGCCGCCGAGATCGCGCTCCTCGGCGTCATCTTCGGCGTCGGTGTCGGCATGGTCATCGGCGGCGCGATGGCCTCCGTCCTCCAGGACGTGATGCCGCTCCCCAGCTGGGACACCTCGTTCCAGGTGGGCGTCTTCGCCGTCGTCGCGGTCGCGGGCTTCCTCCTCCCGTTCCTCGCGACCGCGTGGCCCGTCTGGCGCGCGGTCACCGTCCCACCGGTCGATGCGGTCCGGCCGGCCTATCGTTCGGGCAAAGGCGGCGGGCTCGCGCGCATCTTCCGGCGCATCCACCCGCCCGGGAACACCTTCTGGCAGATGCCCATCCGCAACGTCGTCCGCTCCCCCCGGCGCACGCTCCTGACCTGCCTCGGGATCGCCGCCGCGCTCGCCGCGCTCGTCGCCTTCGTCGGGCTCATCGACTCGTTCCTCAACACCGTGGAGCGCGGCGAGCAGGAGACCGTCGGCACAGCACCCGACCGCCTCGAAGTCGGCCTCGAACAGTACTACCCCGAGGACGGCCCCCAGGTCGCGGCCGTCCGCGAAGACCCCGCCGTCGCCGAAGTTGAAGCCGGGCTGCGCGTCGAAGCCCTGCTCGACCCCGCAAACGAGCAGATCGGCCTGCGCATCGAGGTCATGCCCCTCGACAGCGAACTCTGGCGCCCGACGCTCACGCCCGCCGGCCTCGATGCGGCGCTCCCCGGCATCTACATCTCCGAGCTCGCCGCCCGCAACCTCGGCGTGGGCCCCGGCGACACCGTGCAGCTCCAGCACCCCGCCGTCGACGCCAGCACCGGCCGTGTGGGCTTCGCGACCAGCGAGGTCACCGTCCTGGGCACCCACCCGCACCCCTTCCGCTTCGTCGCCTACATGGACAAGGGCCAGGCCGCGATGTTCGGCCTCGCCGGCGCGGTCAACCTCCTCCGCGTCCTCCCCGCCGAGGGCGGCTCCCGCGACGACGTCAAGCGCGCGCTCTTCGATGCCGAGGGCGTCAGCTCCATCGAGGGCGTAGGCGAAGTCGCCGACGCCCTCCAGGACCTCCTCGACGAGTTCGTGGTCGTCCTTCGCGTCGTCGAATTCGCGATGGTCGCGCTCGCCCTGCTCATGGCCTTCAACGCCGCCAGCATCAACGTCGACGAACGCACCCGCGAACACGCCACGATGTTCGCCTTCGGTGTCCCGGTCTGGTCGGTGCTGCGCATGGCCATGGTCGAGAACCTGGTCATCGGCATCATCTCCACGGTCGCGGGGCTCATCGGCGGGTGGTTGTTGCTCGAAGCCATCCTCGCCACCCGCATCCCCGACACCCTCCCCGAGGTCGACGTGCAGACGTTCATCAGCCCCGTCTCGTTGGCGATGAGCATCCTCCTCGGCGTGGTGGCCGTAACGCTCGCCCCGGTGCTCACCCTCCGCAAGCTCCGCCGCATCAACGTCCCCGCCTCGCTCAAGGTCATGGAGTAGCCGCGAACGACCTCCCGCATCGACACCGCCACCAATCAGGGCGCCGGTAGGTCCCCCGGTTCGAGCCACCGGATGCCATTCGCCGCGTAGTCGTCGGGCGCGATGGTGAGCCAGCGGTTCGCGCAGGCCAGGAACGCTCCGGCGATTCCCCCGGGGTCCTCGCCCGGCTTCAGCGTCCGGTGGTCCATGCCCGCACGCTCCACGTTCGCCTGGTCGATGACCCGGTCCAGGTCTTCCTGGGCGAAGGGCCGCGAGCTGCTCGCCCGCACGTCGTATCCGCGCGCAACCATGCAGTCGCTGAAGGGCTTCCAGCGCGGGTCGTACCACGGCTCCGCCTGCTTCGCCTCGTCGCTGAGCGTGCGGTTGTCCCACGGTCCATCGCCATTCCAGAACGCGCCCGTTTCCGGGTTGATCCACCGGCTCACGGACGGGGCAGCTGCCGCCGGCGACTCACCGCCATCCCCCCGCGACCAGGCAATTGCGACTACCACACCCGTGGCAACGGCCAGGGCAACCGCGGCCGCCCCCAACCGGGTCAGCACACCCAATCTGAGCTTCCTCATGGCTCACCTGCCGCTTCATTGAACCTGGCGGTCGGCCGAGGCTCACGATACGCCGGAGCTCGCCGCTGGACAGCACGTTTCGCCTTCGCGAATTCGCCGCCACCCTCCTGACACCCGCTGTCACGATACCCCCGGTTCGGCCCACCCCGGCGCTGCTACACTGATCCCCATGGTTGCTCTCGCGCCCGCCGGCGCCCCCTCCGGGTTCACCCTTCACGCCGAGTTCCAGCCCACCGGCGACCAGCCGCAGGCCATCGAGAAGCTCGTCGAAGGCATGGGCCGCGGCGACCGCTACCAGACCCTCCTCGGCGTCACCGGCTCCGGCAAGACCTTCACCATCGCGAACGTCATCCAGCAGACCGGCCGGCCCACGCTCGTCCTCGCCCACAACAAGACGCTCGCCGCCCAGCTCGCCTCCGAGCTCAAGGAGTTCTTCCCCGAGAACGCCGTCGAGTACTTCGTCTCCTACTACGACTACTACCAGCCCGAGGCCTACATCCCCCGCACCGACACCTACATCGCCAAAGACGCCGACATCAACGAAGAGATCGACAAGCTGCGCCACGCCGCCACACGCGCGCTCTTCACCCGGCGCGATGTGGTCATCGTCGCGAGCGTGAGCTGCATCTACGGCCTCGGCGAGCCCGAGCAGTACCAGGAATTCGTCCTCAGCTTCCGCCGGGGCCAGCCCTTCCAGCGCGGCGAAGCCATCCGCCGCATGGTCAGCATGCAATACGAGCGGAACGACATGAACATGACCCGCGGCAAGTTCCGCCTCCGCGGCGACTCCCTGACCATCATCCCCAGCTACGACGAGCTCGCCGTCCGCGTCGATTTCTTCGGCGACGAAGTCGAGCGCATCGTCGAGCTCGACCCCCTGACCGGCGAGATCGTCGCCGAGCGCGACGCCATCGACATCTTCCCGGCGAAGCACTTCGTGACCACCCGCGACCGCATCACCGAGGCGATCGAGGGCATCGAGAAGGAGCTCGCCGAGCAGCTCGAGTTCCTCCGCGGCCAGGGCAAGATCCTCGAAGCCGCCCGCCTCGAAGAGCGCACCCACTACGACATCGAATCCCTGCGCGAGACCGGCTACTGCTCCGGCGTCGAGAACTACTCGCGCCACCTCCAGGTCCGCGAGCCCGGCTCCACCCCCTGGTGCCTCCTCGACTACTTCCCGGACGACTGGCTCCTCGTCGTCGACGAATCGCACATGACGTTGCCCCAGGTCCAGGGCCAGTTCTTCGGGGACCGCGCCCGCAAGGAAACCCTCGTCGACTTCGGCTTCCGCCTCCCCAGCGCCATGGACAACCGGCCGCTCACCTTCGAGGAGTTCGACCGCCACATCAACCAGGCGATCTTCGTCAGCGCCACCCCGGCCGACTATGAGATCCAGCGGTCGACCCAGGTCGTCGAGCAGGTCATCCGCCCCACCGGCCTCCTCGACCCCGAGATCACCGTCCGCCCCACGAAGAACCAGGTCGACGACCTGATGGACGAGATCAAGCTCACTGTCGACAAGGGGCAGCGCGTCCTCGTCACCACGCTCACGAAGAAGATGGCCGAGGACCTCTCCGACTACCTCATCGAGATGGGCGTGAAGACCCACTACATCCACGCTGAAGTCGAGACCCTCGACCGCGTCGAGATCCTCCGCGACCTCCGCCTCGGCGTGTACGACGTGGTCATCGGCATCAACCTCCTGCGCGAGGGCATTGACCTGCCGGAGGTCTCCCTCGTCTGCATCCTCGACGCGGACAAAGAGGGCTACCTGCGCTCGAACCGCTCGCTCATCCAGACGATCGGCCGCGCCGCCCGCCACATCGACGGCCGCGTCATCATGTACGCCGACAACGTCACCCAGTCGATGCGGAACGCGATCGACGAGACCTACCGCCGCCGCGCCATCCAGGAGCAGTACAACCAGGAGCATGGCATCGAGGCCCGCGGCATCGCCAAGGCCATCCGCGACATCACAGACCATGTCCGCATGCAGGTCGCCGAAACGAAGGCCACCTACGACCCGAAGACGCTGCCGAAGGACGAGCTCCTCCGCGTCGTGAAGGAGCTCGAGACCCAGATGAAGGCCGCCGCCAAGAACCTCGAGTTCGAAAAAGCAGCCGGCCTGCGCGACCAGGTCGTCGAGCTCCGCCGCCAGCTCGTCGGCACCGACGAGGAGCAACTCCAGGCCTTCGCCGCCGTTGCCGGCCGCGGCGGCCCGCTCCGCTACGGTCGCAGCCAGGCCGGCGGCCGCGACCGCCGCCGCCGCCGCTGACCCACCGCGCCTATGGGCCGGTGCGCAGCTCCTCCAGGAACTCGCCCGCCGCCCAGCCTTCGCGGCCATCCGGTGTCTCCACCGCGTACCAGGAACGGCCGCCTTCCTCCCGCCCCTCCCCGCGCAGCCCGAGGATCACGCCATCCGCGAAGCATCCCAGCGATGCGCCCGTTGTGGCCGGCGCCTCGCGCACGTGCAGGCACTCACCCGCCGCCTCCACCCGCGCCGCCAGCCCGAGGAGCAGCTCGTGCGGCACCGGGCCCCCGGCTTTCGCCGCCAGCGCCGGCAGGAACTCCGCGATCGGCGAAGCGATCCCACGCTCGAAGTCGATCAGCGCCGGGATCCCGCGGAAGAAGTCGGGCGGCGAGTTCACCCCGTACAGCGCCCCATCGAACTCCGCGCGGCCGATCGCCACGGTCGGGCTCACCCAGCCCGCGATGGTGAACCCGGCGAGCCCATCGGCCTGCGACCACGTGTACACGTCTTCGAACTGCGTCGCGCCCGGCCGCAGGAACCCCAGGTAACCCACGCCAGGGGCCCCGCCGGAAGTCTCGTCCCACCACCGGAGCTGCAGCACCCGGTCGCTCCCACTGCCCACGAACGACGGACTGGCGAACCGGCCCTCGATGCCCGCCGGCACCTCGCCGACCACCTTCTGCTCCGGGTAGATCTGCCACAACGTCCGCCAGTCCTCGCCCTTGCCAACGACCACCGCACCCGTGGCGCCGGCGGCCGCGACCAGGTCGACATTGTTCGCGACACCGGCCGGCACCGGCACGGGCACCATCGAGCCGTCAGCCCGGACCGCCGCGATCTCCCACCACGCCAGTGGGTCCACCCCGCGCACCACCAGTCCGTCGCCGTCGAGCGCGACCAGCGTGCCCCAGCCGCCCGCAGGCAGGTCCAGGACCTCCCGCCAGGTCACCCCGCCGTCGCTCGACCGCACAATGGTCACCGGCTGCGAGGTCCCGTAGCACGACCCGTGGCAGAGCGTCGCACCCATCTCGCCCGGGCCACCCACCACAACACCAACGATCGCCCGCGGCGCGGCCTGGTCATCCTGCGCCCATGCCGACTCCAGCAGCACATCCGCGCGCATCAAGCCGGTCGTATCACGGTAGTACCGCCGCAGCGCAGCCGTCGGCCCTTCCCATACCGCATCCGTGGCGTACATCACCACTTCGGCCGGGAAGGGCACGGGGTCCCCGGGCATCATCCGCTTTGCCCCGAACGGCGCCGGGGCTGCGGTGGGTGTCGCGGTCCCGGTCACGGTGGGCGTGGCCGTCACCGCCGGCGTTTGGCTTGCCGGCGGCGTGGTCGTGCCAGGCCCCGGCGAAGGCTCCTTGCCGCCACCGGAGCAGGCCACCAGCAGGACCCCGGCCAGTATTCCCGCAAAGACGCGTTTCATCTCACTGAGGATAACGTCCGGGCCGCCCCACCAGTTCCCCCCGCGACCCGCGTCACGCCCTCGCCGCCCCCGGTTCGCCCGGGAACACCCACGTCGAGAGCAGCACGAACCGGATGAGCGTCGCCACCGCCCCGCACGCCACCGCCAGCGGCGTCTCCATCAGCCGTGACGGGTCGAGCGCCGCGATCGCGACGTCCAGCGCCAGCGTCGAGGCCGCCAGGCCGAGCAGGTAGACCGCCGCGTATTGCGCCGCCTCCGTCCGCACCGAACGCCCGCGCGCCCGGAACGTGAGCCACCGGTTCGCCGCGAAGTTGAGCCCCATCGTCAGCGTCAGCGCCAGCCCGTTTGCGTAGAGCGGGCCCACTTCGTGACGTACCGCCGCGAACAGCACCGCGTACACGGCCGTGCACGCCAGCCCGACCGCCGCGAACAGCGCCAGCTCCCGCCGCCGCGCCCGCACAGCCCGCAGCCCCGCCCGCGCGGCCTCCCGCAGCTGCCGCTCACGCGCGGACAGGTGCTGCCTCCGTCCGCACCGCCGGCCGCTCGCCCGCCCGCGGCGACCGCCCCAGCCGCACCAGGTCGAACGCCGTCACGCACAGCGCCGCCAGCATGAGCAGCGACAACGCCGCCATGGGCACCGGCTCGCCGCCATACAGGAACGGCCAGTAGCCGTAGAACGAGGCCGTGACCACCAGCACCGGCACGTACCACCGCGCCGGGAAGCAGATCGCGTAGACCACGGCCAGCACGTCGGCCAGGTAGAAGTACCGCTCGTGCATGTGCGGCAGCACGAACGGGCAAAGGATCGCGAACAGCGTCGCCACCGCCACCACGCCACCCGCCGTCAGCGGCGCCCGCGACCGCCAGAGCGCCACCACCGCGAGCATGATTACCGTGGCGCCGAAGTACAGGCCCGGCCGCGCCAGCCCCGGCTCGTCCGGGAGCCACGCATACAGCGACGGCGCGTTCAACGTGAGCTGCGGATACTGCCCCGACTGGTCGCGATAGATGAGGAGCAGGTCCACCAGCGGCCGCCCGAAGAGCCACGCCGGCACAATCGCGAGCAGATACGGCACCGGGAAGAGCGCCCACGACCGCCACGGCACCATCCCGCGCAGGGTGAACACCGCGAACGCCGGCAACACGAACACAGCCTGCACCTTGAACGCGAACGCGACGCCCAGCAGCAGCACCGCCACGTTTGGCCGCCCTCGGAGCAGCGCCCACAGCGCCAGCAGGACGAACCCCGCCCAGGCCGCGTCTACCTGCCCCCACTTTGCGCTATTCAGCACCACCGTCGGCACGAACAACACCGCCGCGAACGCGACGGCACCCGCGCTACGCGTGCCGTGGAACCGCGCCGCCAGCCCGGCCGCGCCCGCCGCCATCACGAGGTCGAACGCCACCGAGATCAGCTTCACCGCGAGCAGCTGCGGCACCGGCACGGCCACCGCCGCGCCGAGCAGGTACAGGTACGGCGGCGTGTAGTTCGAGAACTCCTCGCCCAGCGCCCGGGCGAACCCGCGCGCCTCGATGTGGCCGTACCACGGCCCCACGTAGCCGGTGTAGTCCCAGCTTTCGAACCCGAAGAACGGCGCCCGCACGGCCAGCGCCAGCGCCGCGACCAGCGCGACCACGACTCCGCCCGTATACCGCCCATCCATCGCCATCCGGCCGCGCTTCATCGCTCGACCGTAGGCACGGGCGTCTCGCAACCGAATAAAGCGCCAGCGTGCGATGGAAAGCGCCGGTTCAGGCCCCCGGCTCCGGCGCGGCCGAGCGCTGCTCCTAGGCAGTGCGCCGTGCGCCCTCGCTGTTAGACCATTGTTATGGCCCGGGTGCGAACATGATCCATGACGTAAGGGCGGCGGCCCGTAGCATGCGGCCGAGTGGGGAGCGCCCCGGCGCCCCCCACCCGGCGGCTGGCCGTCGTGGAGGAGTTCGGATGGATCAGATGCCCCTCGTGTTGGTCGTCGATGACGAACCAAGCGTGCTACGTCTCGTCGAGCTCGAGCTCATGGTCCAGGGTTTCAAGGTCGTCACCGCCCGCGACGGCGAGGAGGCTCTCGAAATCGCCCTCCGCGAACAGCCTGAAGTCGCCGTTGTCGATGTCGTCATGCCCCGCATGTCCGGCCTCGAACTGATGAGCCACCTCAAGGCGAAGCTCGCTATCCCGGTCATCCTGCTCACCGCCAAGACCAGCGCCCAGGACAAGGTCCGCGGCCTCGAGATGGGAGCCGACGACTACATTGAAAAACCCTTCGTCCCCGAAGACCTGAGCGACCGCGTCCACGCCGTCGTCCGCCGCGCCAAGACCGGCCAGAGCGCCGACATCATCCGCGCGCACGACATCGAGATCGACCTCAAGCGCCGGCTCGTCAGCCGCCAGGGCGGCCTCGTCCGGCTCTCCCGCACCGAATGGATGCTGCTCTACCACCTCGCCTCGCAGCAGGGCCACACCGTTCCGAACAGCGACATCCTCGCGACTGTGTGGGGTGCCGACTACCGCGACGATGTGCCCTTCCTCCGCGCCTGGGTCGCGCGGCTCATGGAGAAGATCGAACCGGACCCCGCGAACCCGCGCCTGATCCACAACGTCGACGGCACCGGTTACGCCTTCATGGTCCCCGAGCCGGTCGGGACGTAGCCCGCGGCCAACTCCTAGCCCCCAAACAGAAAACCCCCGCTCGTTTCGGAGCGGGGGTTTCTGTTTGTCCGTTCGCGCGGTCAGCTCGCTGCGCGGGGCTCCACTTCGGCGTGGCAGCCCGGGCAATACGTCCGGGCGCGCGCGGAGTAGAAGTGCAGCTCACAGGTCGGGCAGACCACAATCTTGCGGTTCATCGGTCGAGTTCCTTTGGTGGGGTATACCCATGATCGGATCCCGCCAGACGCCGAGGTAGGCCAACCTCTCTATACTGTCCGATATATCCATAGTCCCACGCTATCTGTTAGGGCGAGCGATCAATAGCTTTCCCCTATTGCCCCTCGTCAGACCCATCGTATCCTCGATATCTCAGCTCTGGAGGTTACCTTGGCAATCATCACCACCACCGGCGGCGTCGAAGGCCGCACCATCGCCGGCTACCTCGGCATCGTCGCCGGCGAGACCGTCATGGGCGTCAACGCCTTCAAGGACATCGCCGCCGGCTTCCGCAACATCGTCGGCGGCCGCTCCGGCAAGTACGAAGAGGAGCTCCGCAAGGGCCGCGACACCGCTATCGAAGAGATGGCCCACCGCGCCGGCGAACTCGGCGCCGACGCCGTCGTCGGCGTGAAGATCGACTACGAGACGGTCGGCGGCCAGATGCTCATGATCACGGCCTCCGGCACCGCGGTGAAGCTCGCCTGACGCCCGATACCGCTATGCCCCCGGCATAGCCCCGCTCATGCCGAGCGGGTAACCTTTACCCGCATCCTCTCACTGCAACGGGGGTCCCTGTGGTCACAAAAATCGGGATTAACGGGTTCGGCCGCATCGGCCGGCAGGTCCTCAAAGCCATCTCCGACCGCTACGAAGGCAAGCTCGAAGTCGTCGCCATCAACGACCTCGTCGCCACCGAAACGAACGCCAACCTCCTCAAGTACGACAGCAACTACGGCCGCTGGCATCGCGATGTCCGCGCCGAAGGCGACACCATCGTCGTCGACGGCCGCGCCATCAAGGTCTTCGCCGAGCGGGACCCCGGCGCCATCCCCTGGGAAAGCGTCGGCGTCGAGCTCGTCATCGAGTCCACCGGCCTCTTCACCGACGCCACGAAGGCCGTCGCGCACAAGCGCGGCACCGTGAAGAAGGTCGTCATCAGCGCCCCCGCCAAGAACGAAGACGTCACCGTCGTCCTCGGCGTCAACGCCGAGAAGTACGACCCGGCGAACCACCACGTCATCTCCAACGCCAGCTGCACCACCAACGGCCTCGCCCCCGTGGTCAAGGCGCTCGTCGACAACTTCGGCGTGCTCAAGGGCCAGATGACGACGATCCACAGCTACACCAACAGCCAGAAGATCCTCGACCAGGCCGGTGGCAGCGACCCCCGCGAAATGCGCGCCGGCGCCCTCAACATCATCCCCACCTCCACTGGCGCCGCGAAGGCCCTCCGCCTCGTCATCCCCGAAGTGGATGGCAAGATCGACGGCCTCTCCTATCGCGTGCCCACGCCCACCGTCTCCATCGTCGAAATCGTCGCACTCACCGAGAAGGAGACGACCAAGGACGAGGTGAACCAGGTCATCCGCGACTACGCCGGCGAGAAGATGAAGGGCATCCTCGGCTTTACCCTCGACCCCGTCGTCTCAATGGACATGAAGGGCGACGAGCGCTCGAGCATCGTCGATGGCGCCTGCACCAACGTTGTCGGCGGCAACCTGGTCAAGGTCGCCGCCTGGTATGACAACGAGTGGGGCTACGCCTGCCGCCTCTCCGACCTCTGCGCCTTCGTCGTCGACAAGGGCATCTAGTCCAACCGCGCACCAGCTGGCGCCAGTTCCTCACCGGGCTGGCGCCAGCCCACCGCGCGGCGCACTCCCCGCGCACCGCACTCCCCGCGCACCGCACTCCCCGCGCACCGCACCCCCGCTCGCCGCTCGCCGCACCCCCGCGGGCGTCGCCTTCGCTCGCCCCAGTCCCCGCTCGCCGCACCCCCTCGCGCCCACCCGCCGCGCTGCCTCGCCTCGCCGCGCTGCCCCCGCGCCAGCGGGGGGTAGTCTGCGGAGCCCTGCCTCCGCGGCGCGACAGCCCCCGGATGCCACATCGCCAGGCCACCAACGTCCGGCGCTGCGAGGGCAGTAGCGCAGCGCACGCCCGGCTCGCCGCGAACACCCGTGCCGCCCCCACCCACTCCCCCCCGGCCCAGCTGAACCCCCCGTTCACCACCTCCCCAACCCAAACGCGCCATCCGACGTACACTCATCACACGACGAGCCTGCCCACGCGCGCCCCGTCCGCTACCATCACCCGAACTCGCCACCCAGGGAGCGCGCGTGGCCGATTCCCCCCAAGCCCCCGACCTCACGCTCCCCGAGAACCACGCCGGACCGCGGCCGCGGCCCTTCGCCGCCGCCGTCGCCCGCGTGCGCAGCTCGCGCCTCGCGTGGCCCGCCGCCATCGTCGCGATCCTCCTCGTCGCCGCCGGCCTGCGCTTCCACGGGCTCGACTGGGACCAGCCTGAGGGCGCGAACGCACCGCTCCAGATGCACCCCGACGAGCGCTTCATGTCGCTCGTCGGGGACCGCATCGACTGGCCGTCCAGCGTCGCCGAGTACTTCGACACCGCGAACTCGCCGCTCAACCCCTACAACGCGCCCGAGACGCCGTCGTTTGTCTACGGCACGTTCCCGCTCTTCCTCGCCAAGGCCGTCAGCACCATCGCCGGCGACGACCCCGAAGGGCCCGGCTCCGGCTACGAACAGACCGTCGTCTGGGGTCGCCGCCTCACTGCCCTCTTCGACACCCTCACCGTCCTCGTACTCTTCGCACTCGGTGCGACACTGGCCAACCGCGCCGTCGGGGGGCTCGCGGCGCTGCTCTACGCGCTCGCCGTCCTCCCCACCCAACTCGCCCACTTCTGGACCGCCGACCCCTTCCTCGTCTTCTTCTCGACCCTTTCGCTGCTCGGCATGGCCCGCTACGTCCAGGCCCGCGGGCCGTGGAAGCCGTGGGTCTACGCCCTGGCGACCGGCGTCGCCATCGCGCTCGCGGTCGCCTGCAAGGTGAACGCCGCGCTGCTCATCCCGGTCTTCGCGCTCGCCGTGGCCGCCCGCATCGCCCTGCGCGACCTCCCGGTGCTCGGGCTGGCCTGGAAGGGAACCCAGCCCGATCCCGCCAGCCGCGGCTCCCTCCGCACCGGCCAGTGGATGACCGACGGCGCCGCTTTCTGCCTCGCGCTCGCCGCGGGGCTGGTCGTCTTCCGTATCGTCCAGCCCTACGCCTTCTCCGGCCCCGACTTCTGGGACACCGGCTTCAACTCCTACTGGCTCGACGACATCAACCGCGAGCGCGACTTCCAGGACGGCAACGTCGACTACCCGCCGTTCGTCCAGTTCGCCGGCAAGACACCCGTCCTCGAGCCGCTCATCCAGCTCGTCCGCTGGGGGCTCGGCCCCGCCCTGGGGCTGACTGCGCTCGCCGGGACGTTCGCGGCCACCGCCCTCGTCTTCAAGCGCCGCGAGCTCGCGTTCATCCTCCCACTCGCGTTCATCATCGCGGTCATGGGGTTCCAGGGGCCCCGCTTCGTCGCGTTCATGCGCTACTTCGCGCCGGTCTACCCCGCCCTCTGCCTGCTGGCCGCATGGGCACTGGTCGCTGTGTGGAAGGGACGCCGGCGCCGCGCACCGCTGGCCCTGCCGCATCCCGCAGCCGCCGTTCCGTGGCTCCGCCGCCACACCCCGTTCCGCCGCCACCGCGCCACCGACGCCCACCTTCTCGCCGAGGCAGCTGGCGCATCGCCCGCCCCCCGGCGCCTCCACGTGCCCGCCCGCGCCCTCCGCCTCGGCGCCACGGGCCTCGTCGTCGCCGTCGTCGCGGTCACCGCCTGGTACGCGCTCGCCTTCCAGAACGTCTACCGCGAGACGCAGCCCCGCATCGCCGCGAGCGAGTGGATCTACGCGAACCTGCCCTGGGGAACCCGAATTACCGGCGAGTTCTGGGACGACACCATTCCCTACTACCTCCCCGGCCGCGACGCCGCCCGCTACGTCATCGTCGAGACCGAGCCCTACGAACCCGACTCCCTCGCGAAGGTCCGCACGCTCGTCTTCGGCACCCCGGGCGCCGGTCCCGCGAAGGGCGGCCTCGACGGTGCGGATTATGTCGCGATCACCTCCAGCCGCATCCGCACCTCCGTCCAGGAGCTCGAACGCGAGTACCCCGCCACCATCCGCTACTACGAACTCCTCGAATCCGGCGAGCTCGGCTTCGAACGCGTCGCCACCTTCGAGGTCCGCCCCTCGTTCCTCGGCATCCCGCTCGACGATTCCGCCGCCGAGGAGTCCTTCACCGTTTACGACCACCCCGAGGTCCGCATCTACCGGAAGACGGACGCCTGGGACCCGCTCCGCGCGGTCGCGCTCCTGAACGAAGCGCACCCGGAACGCGCGACCAACCTTCTGCCGAAGCAGGGCCGCACCAACGGCCTCCAGTTCCGCCCGGACGAATGGGCCACCCAGCAGGCCGGCGGCACCTTCGCCGCCATCTTCGACGCCGACGGCTGGGCGAGCTCCATCCCCTGGCTCTGGTGGCTCCTTTTCCTCGAAGTCGCCGCCTTCGCCACCTTCCCCTGGGTCTCGTGGCTCTTCCGCGCCCTCCCGGACCGCGGCTTCGGGCTGTCCAAGCTCACCGGGATCAGCTCCGTCGCGCTTGGCACCTGGATGCTCGTCGCCTGGGGCGGGCCGCACTTCTCGGGCACCGTCGCCTGGTCGGTCTTCGCGGCGATCGCCGCCTTCGGGGGCGTGGTCGCCGCGGTCCGCCGCCGCCAGCTCCTCGCCGAGGCCCGCCTGCGCTGGCCGGCCTGGCTCGCCGCCGAGGCCATCTTCCTCGCCGTCTTCACGCTCTTCCTCGCCTATCGTTACGCCAACCCCGACCTCTGGTACCACCCCCAGGGCGGCGAGAAGTTCGTCGAGCTCGCCTATCTCACCGCCGTCGCCAAATCCTCCACCCTCCCGCCCTACGACCCCTGGTTCGCCGGCGGCACGATGAACTACTACTACATGGGCTGGTTCTTCGTCGCCGTTCCCATGCGCGCGCTCCACCTCCTCCCCGAAGTCGCGTTCAACCTCGGCATCCCCACCTTCGCCGCCCTCACCGCCGCCGTGGGCTTCTCGACCGTGCACAACCTCGTTGCTCTCTCGCCCATCCACCGCCCCAACGCCCCCGCCCTCCGCGCGCGCCCGCGGGTCGCCATCATCGGTGGCGTCTTCGGCGTCTTCCTCCTCGTCTTCGCGGCGAACCTGGACAGTGCCCACCAGGCGATCGAGCGCTTCCAGGCTATCAACACCTGGGGCGGCGCCTGGGGCACCGGCGGCAGCTCCGGCTGGGACATCCCGGTCCTCGGCGAGCCGCTCCGCCTTGCCGCGCGTATGGCCGGCGGGGCCGTGGGCGTGGCCGGCGGCTTCTACCAGTGGCTCGTGAACGACGTACCCCTCCGCCCGTTCGACTGGTGGCGCTCCAGCCGCGCCCACCCACCCCAGTTCGACATCACCGAGTACCCGTACTGGTCGCTCACCTTCGGCGACCTGCACCCCCACCTGATGGGGCTGCCGTTCTTCGGCTTCGTCATCGCCCTCGTCGCCGCCTACGCGGTCTCCGTCGGCCGGGCCCTGCGCGCCCAGTCCTGGGCGCTCGCCGCCGCCCTCGGCATCGGGCTCGGCCTCGTCCGCACCGTCCACACCTGGGACTTCCCGACTGCCGTCCTCCTCGTGGCCGGGGGCATCGCCGCCACGCAACTGGTCGCGAAGGGCCGCTGGCAAACCCGCACCTGGCTCGCCGCCGCCCACCTGGTGCTCGCGGCGGGCGTGCTCGTGGTCGCCTTCCTGCCCTACACCGCCCGCTTCGAGACGTTCGAAACCGGCGTCGTCCTCGCCCGGGAGACCACGGCCGCGAACCAGCAGTTCGCCCACTTCGGGCTCTTCCTCACGGTCGCGCTGCTCTTCCTCGTCGTCCGCACGCACGAGGAGCTCGCCCGCCGCAACTTCCTCCCCGGCCGCAACCCCGCCTTCGCCATCGTCGCCGGCCCCTGGGAGCTCGGCGCCCTCGCCGTGTTCATCCTCGGGCTCTCCGCGTTCACCTGGCGCTTCGGGCTCACCACGCTCGCGCTCAGCGTCCTCGCCCTGCTCTTCTTCGCCAACCTCCTCTGGCTCGAAATCCGCTCGCGCGAGCCCGACATCCCGAGGTTCCTCGTGACCGGCATGTTCGTCGCCGCGCTCGGCATCTCCGCCGGCGTCGACGTGGTCAACGTGAAGAACGACATCGTCCGCATGAACACGGTCTTCAAGTTCGGGCTCCAGGCGTGGCAGCTCTTCGCCCTCGCCAGCGCCTACGCCACCTGGTACTGCGGCCGCGCCCTCTGGACCTTCCGCGGCTGGCAGCCCCGCCCGCGCGCCCACCACCGGCTCGCCGCGGGCGTCGCGACCGCCACGCTCGCACTACTGGTCTTCGGCAGCTCGCTCTACCTCTACTCCGGCACGCGCGAACGCCAGGCCGCCCGCTTCCTCGATACCCCCAACACCCTCAACGGCCTCGTCTACTTCGACCACGGCCAGTACTACGAAGACGCGGGCAACACCGACCCCCTCGACGACTCCTGGATCACCCTCGCCGACGATAAGCCGCTCATCGACTGGCTCCGCGCCAACGCGAAGGGCTCACCGGTCATCGTCGAAGCCGTGGGGCCCGTCTACCACTGGAACGGCCGCATCTCCGCGAGCACCGGCCTCCCGACCGTGAGCGGCTGGGACTGGCACTCCATCGCCTATCGCATGGCCTACGCGCACCTGGTCCAGCAGCGCCAGGCCGAGATCCAGAACTTCTACCGCACCCCCGACACCACCTTCGCCGCCGACTTCATCCGCAAGTACGACGTCCGCTACGTCATCGTCGGCACGGAAGAGCGCATCCACGGCACCCCGGCCGGCATCGTCAAGTTCCAGTCCATGGACGGCCTGACCGAGGTCTTCCGCAGCGGCACCTTCGCCATCTACGAAACCTCCGCCGAGCTCCGCGGCCCCGCGCCCCCCACACCCCCCGCCCCCGTCACCGGCCCCCGCATCCCCTCACTGCGCCACGGCGGGCGTAATTCGCCGAACCCGCGATAACGGGGTACTCCGCGCGAA
Source organism: Dehalococcoidia bacterium (assembly GCA_020850615.1). Taxonomy (GTDB): domain Bacteria; phylum Chloroflexota; class Dehalococcoidia; order Tepidiformales; family Tepidiformaceae; genus JADZEI01. The sequence continues at coordinate 21,683 of JADZEI010000016.1, forward strand.
CCCGCGGTAGCGGGGTAGTCCGCCGAGCCCTGCCTCGGCGGAGCGTCTAAGCCCAACGCATGCCCCGCGGTAGCCCCACCCGAGGGCGGCAGCGCAGCGCCCGCCCTGCTCGCCCGGCACCACCTCCCCACAACGCACACACCCGCCCTCCCACCAGCTCCGGCGCCGCGCACGGGTCACTGGGCACTGGGCACGAAAAAAGGGCCCCCTTGCCGGGAGCCCTCTCTACGTCGAACGAAACCGCCCGGCTAGAAGACGTTCGGGTTCTTCTGGTCGCCCTGCGCCGGAGGCGGAGCCTGCTGCTGGGCCGGCGGCGGCGTGTACTGCTGCTGCGGAGGCTGCTGCTGCGGCGGCGTGTACTGCTGCGACTGCTGGACCGGCGGCTGCGGCTTGTCGTCTTCGTCCTTCACCGCCCGCCGGAACTCCTTGATGGAGGTGCCGAGGTCGCGGCCGAGGCTGCTGAACTTGCCAACGCCGAAGACGAGCACGATCGCGAGGACAATCAGGCCGATTTCAAGGGGGCCAAGGGAACCGAACATATCTGCCTCTTCTCCGGGGATCGGTCCCCGTATGCCTACTGTACAGCATAGCCCGTCTGCGTTCGCGGGCACGGCCGCTGGGTTTACAGGCCCTTTCAGGCTTCGCTCACTGTACGTCGGGGGAGAAGTTCGGGATTTGGCTGGGGACGGAGGAGTCGAACCCCCACGTACAGATCCAGAATCTGCTGTCCTACCATTAGACGAGTCCCCAGCGTGACTCGCGGAGGCATAGCGTACCACGCCCCCCACCTTTCGCTCCACCGCCCCGGGTCATCGCCCTGCGAGCGTTTGCGGACCGCCCGTTGAACATGATCAGCGCACCACCCGCGCGACGTTCCGGAGCAGCTGTTCGGCCTCCGCGACGGTGCGCTGCACGACCTCGGCCGCCGGCAGGACTTCGTGGATGAGCCCGGATGACTCTCCCGCCCAGTTGAGCACGGTCTCCGGCTCGCTGTTGTGGGTGCTCGTCCACGCGAACGGGTGCTCCTGCTTCGAAACCTCATCCCGCAACGAGTCGCCCCGCCCGAGCCACGCATCGGTGAAGCGATTGGCGAGAACGCGCCCCAGGACTCCACCCGGCCACTCGATGCCCAGCGCGAGATCGGCGATCTCATCCCACACTGTCCGGTCGCCGTCGTTCTGAACGATCGCCGCACGCTGCGCGTCGATATGCGCACTGCCGGGCCCCCCAAACTCGGCGGTCGCCTTGAATCGAGTACCCATGACGACGCCCGCCCCGCCCATCGCGAGGACGGCCGCGAGCCCTCGCCCGTTCGCGACCCCGCCCGCAACGACGACCGGGACATCGCCGGCAATGTCGATCACCTGGGCAGCGAAGCTCAGCGTCCCCCGGTGGCCGGTGTGCCCGCCAGCTTCGTTCCCCTGGACGATCAGCACGTCCGGGTGGGCGGCGAGGACCGCGCGCGCCGACGCGAAGTCCTGCACCTGGACAGCCGTCCACAGGCCGGCAGCACGGCACTTTTCGATCGAAGGAACGGTGTCACCGAAGGAGAGCGTAACGGCGGGCGGCCTGGCAGCGATCGCCACGTCGAGCAGCGTCGCGGCGAAGGGCGCCCAATCGAAGCTCACGATGTTCACGGCCCACGGCCGGGCGGTCTGTTCCTTCATCCGGGCGAGCTCCTGTTCGAGCTCCTCCGGGCTGCGGCCGATGCTGCCGATCGTCCCGAGTCCCCCGGCGTTGGAGACCGCCGCCGCCAGGGTGGTACCGCAGTCCGATCCCATGCCAGCCTGGATGATGGGGTGTTCGATTCCCAGCTTGTCCGTGAGCGAAGTGGTTAGCATCGAGAACCCTCCGGGGCGACTCGCCCTCTACTGTTGTCCCCGGCAGGCACGCCTCCGTTACACCTGCGCGGCGCGTCCGCCGCCGGTGCGACGCCCCGCGGCACCGCTGCTACCATGTCCCCGTGGACCCCTCGAACGGCCAGCCGGCAGGTCAGAACGGCGATGTCGCCCTCCTCGTCGACTGGGAGAACCTCAAGTACAGCCTCGCCCAGCGCGACCGCCGCCCGAACGTCACCGCCCTCCGCCTCGCCGCCGAGCAATTCGGCCGCATCGTCTACGCCCGCGCGTACGCCGACTGGCAGGAGCCGGTCCACGGCGGCGACGCCGCCAGCCTCTACATGGCCGGCCTCGAACCCGTCTACGTCCTCACCAAGCGCTACTTCGAAGGAGGCGACGTCCGCATCAAGAACTCCGTCGACGTCAAGCTCGCCGCCGACTGCGTCGAAGCGAGCCACACCTACCCGAACATCGGCACCTACATCATCGTCTCCGGCGACCACGGCTTCCTCCACCTCGTAAACACGCTCCGCCCGCACGGCAAGCGCGTCGTCGTGGTCGGCGTCTCCTGGACCACCGCCGCCCAGCTCGTCGAACAGGCTGACCAGGTCCTCTACTACGACCTCGACATCGACGTGGAGCGCCCCGCCGCGGCAGCTGCCCCCGCCGAGCCCGCCCCGCCCGCGGCCGCGAAGAAGATCACCCCCGCGATGGCCCAGACCGCCCAGACCGCGATCGACCACATCAAGACGCAGGAGCCGGCCGCCGAGATCGACCCCCGCAAGATGGCCGAGACCCTCGACCTCGTCCTCACCGTCGCCCGCGAGTACCGCCAGGACAAGCGCGAGCTCTCCGTCTCGCTGCTCGGCCAGGAGCTGCAGAAGCGCATGGCCCCCAGCGACTTCCAGCGCCTCGCCCGCGGCCGGGCCCGCACCGTCGCCCAGGCGCTCGCCCAGCACGGCTCGATCAAGCTCATCTCGCGCGATTTCGTCGACTGGATCTACCTCGCCGACGAACCGGACGAGCTCATCGCCGCGAACACCCCGCTCCCGCCGGCCCAGCCGCGCTACAGCTACGAAGGCCTCGTCTTCAGCGACCTCACCCGCGACCAGCAGGACAAAGTCGTCCTCACCATCAACGACGAGCGCCTCCGCCCCGGCGTCGACTGGCTGACGTTCAACAAGGTCATGTCGCTGCTCAGCCCGGTCATCGGCCGCGACGACTACTCCGTCCGCAACCTGGTCAACAACATGCTCGACATCGGCGTCCTCCGCTTCGACGGCGAGCGCATGGGCCGCGACCCGAACACCGGCGCGCCCTACCAGTACCGGACCATCAGCCTCGAAATCCAGAACGTCGAGGTGCAGCGCGCCCTCCGCCTCGGCTGAGCGATTGCCGCCCGCCCCGCGTTGTCCGTAGACTCCGCGCCACATGGACGCGCACGCCATTCCCAGCTGGAAAACGAAGTTCACCGAGCTCGCCGACGGCGTCTTCGCCTACACCCAGGCCACCGGCGGGTTCTGCATCGGCAACGCCGGCTACATCACCGACGGCGACGAGGCCATCGCCATCGACGCGCTCTTCTCGCCGAAGATGACGCGCGCCTTCCAGGACGCCGCGAAGAAGACGAAGGGCGGCCCCGTCCGGCGGCTGATCAACACCCACCACCACGTCGACCACACCCTCGGCAACGCCCTCTTCCCGAAGGCCACGGTCATCGCCCAAACGAAGGCGCGCGACCACATCATCCGCAACGGCTTCCCCCGCGAGCGGCTCCTCGGGCTCGCCCCCTGGTTCAAGAAGGACCTGAAGAAGGACATTGCGGTGCGCCCGCCCGACGTGACCTTCGACGACCACCTCACCCTCTACTCGGGCAAGCGGCGCCTCGAGCTCAGCCACCCCGGCAGCGCGCACACCGTCGACGACGTGCTCGTCCTCCTGCCCGAAGACCGCATCCTCTTCGCCGGCGACGTCTGCTTCTTCTACGTCACCCCGCTCGCCTTCGAAGGCAACATCGCCGGCTGGGTCAACGCCCTCAAGCTGGTCGAAGGGCTCGAGGTCGACACCATCGTCCCCGGCCACGGGCCCATCGGCGGCAAGGAACAGGTCGCCGAGCTGCGCGCCTACTTCGACGTGATCACCCAGGAAGCCTGGAAGCGCTTCGAGTCCGGCATGGACGAAGCCGCCGCCGCTGCCGACATCGCCATCGGGCCCTTTGCCCGCTGGGGCGAAGCCGAGCGCCTCGTCCCGAACGTGCACCGCCTCTACGCGCAGTTCCGCGGCGACCCCGAAGGGCCGATCGACGTCGTCCGCGCGTTCGCCGGCATGGCCGAGTTCAGCGTACGGGAGTAATCCGCATCGCTTGTAAGCCAGCCGTTACACAAACACCGCGGTGCGGCCGTATCCCGCCGCCGTGCCGCTCCGTACGATGAGCCCGTGGCGGTTTCGACACGGACCATCGCTCCCCCGCTCGCGACGACGGCGTCGTGGCTTCGCTCCCTCGGGTTCTACGCCCTCGAAATGGCCGTGTTCATGGTCTTCTTCGCGGCCTACTTCCTCCTCCGCGGCGCCGCCCCGACCGACGTCGACAAGGCCACCGATAACGCCCTCCGGATCATCGAGCTGGAGCAGGCCCTCGGCATCTTCCGCGAAGCCGGCTGGCAGCAGGCCGCCCTCCCCCACGACTGGCTGATCGACATCGCCAACATGATCTACATGCACCTCCACATCAATCTGCTGCTCGTGGTGGGCTTCTTCTTTTTCCGCACCGACAACCGCAAGTTCCGCATCATCAAGAACGCCCTCCTCCTCTCCGCGTTCATCGGCGTGCCCTTCTACCACTACATCCCCGTGACGCCGCCCCGGCTCCTCGCCGATGCCGGCCACGACTTCGGCTTCGTCGACACCCTGATCGACACGCGCCGCCCGCGGCCGGGCTCGCTGGCCAACTGGTACGCGGCCATCCCGTCGTACCACTTCGGCTGGATCCTCCTGATGACCTACGGCGCCTGGGGGTGCTGGTCGTCGAGGCTGGTCCGCGCCGCGTTCATCGCCTTCGCCGGCCTCATGTGGTGGTCCATCGTCGTCACCGGGAACCACTACTTCCTCGACATGGTGCTCGGCGCCCTCATCGTCACGATCACCCTCGCCCTCGCCGTCGCCTTCGAACGCTGGGCCGATCGGCACCCCCGCTGGCTCAAGCGGCTCACGATCCGCGCCGGCGAAGCCCGCATCCCGTTCTGATTCGCCGCATTCCCGCGCCTGGGTGACCTGCTTCCGCGTGGACGCAACGCGCGCGGTGCTATACTTCCCCCGTTCGTCCCACCCAGCGCCGCTCCCGGGCCCAACGGTCCTCTCTTCAGGAAGTCGCGGGAAGCCGGCCGGAACGGAACCCGGGCCATGCGTGGCGCGCCGGGAAAGGGCCCAAGTACCCCCACACCTGTGGAATGAGGCTTGGGATATGGGAACCAGTCCGCCCCGCTCCATCTGACCTCGCAGTGCCGACGGCCGCCCGCACTCCGGGCACGCCCCGACCACCAGCTCAAGGACAGGATGGATGCAACCAAATAGCTTCGGCGCCCGCGCAGAGCTCGCCTGCGGCGACAAGACCTTCACCTACTTCAGCCTCGAATCGCTCGTCAGCGGCGGCCTCACCAACGTCAGCCGGCTGCCCTTCTCCCTCAAGATCCTGCTCGAAAACCTCCTGCGCTACGAAGACGGCCGCGGAGTCACCCGCGACGACGTCGAAGCGCTCGCCAGCTGGCGCCCCAACTCCGGCGAGGACCGCGAAATCGCCTTCACCCCGGCTCGCGTCCTCCTCCAGGACTTCACCGGCGTCCCCGTCGTCGTGGACCTCGCCTCCATGCGCGACGCCATCCGCACCATGGGCGGCGACCCCAACCGCATCAACCCGCTCCAGCCCGTCGATCTCGTTATCGACCACAGCGTCCAGGTCGACACCTTCGGCTCGGCCGACGCCTTCGCGAAGAACGTCGAGATCGAGTTCGCCCGCAACAAGGAGCGCTACGCCTTCCTGCGCTGGGGCCAGCAGGCGTTCCAGAACTTCCGCGCCGTGCCTCCTGGCACTGGCATCGTCCACCAGGTGAACCTCGAGTACCTCGCCAGCGTCATCTTCCGCAAGGACGAAGCCGACGGCACCGTCACGGCCTACCCGGACACCCTGGTCGGCACCGACTCCCACACCACCATGATCAACGGCCTCGGCGTCCTCGGCTGGGGCGTCGGCGGCATCGAAGCCGAGGCCGCCATGCTCGGCCAGCCGGTCTCGATGCTCATCCCCGAGGTCGTCGGCTTCAAGCTCACCGGCAAGCTGCCCGAAGGTGCCACCGGCACCGACCTTGTCCTCATGGTCACCCAGATGCTCCGCGCCCGCGGCGTCGTCGGGAAGTTCGTCGAGTTCTACGGCCCCGGCCTCTCCACCCTGCCGCTCGCGTCGCGCGCCACCATCGCCAACATGGCCCCCGAATACGGCGCAACCATGGGCTTCTTCCCCGTCGACGCCGAGACCCTGCGCTACCTCCGCTTCACCAATCGCGGCGACGACCTCGCCGACCTCGTCGAGCGCTACTGCAAGGCCCAGGGCCTCTTCCGCACCGACGAGACGCCCGACCCCGTCTTCTCCGACACCCTCGAGGTCGACCTCGGCGACGTCCAGCCCTCCATCGCAGGCCCTCGCCGACCGCAGGACCGCGTACCCCTCGGCATTGCCAAGGACGACTGGCAGAAGAGCCTCGCCTCGCTCGCCGGCGCCGATGCCGCCGCGGCCCCGGCCGTCACCATCGGCGCGGACGGCCAGAGCTTCGACGTGAAGCACGGCTCGGTCGTCATCGCCGCGATCACCAGCTGCACCAACACCTCGAACCCCGAGGTCATGCTCGGCGCCGGCCTGGTCGCGAAGAAGGCCGTCGAAAAGGGCCTCGCCAGCCGCCCCTGGGTCAAGACCAGCCTCGCCCCCGGCTCCAAGGTCGTCACCGACTACCTCCAGGAGGCCGGGCTGACGCCCTACCTCGACGCCCTCGGCTTCCAGCTCGTGGGCTACGGCTGCACCACCTGCATCGGCAACAGCGGCCCCATCGCCGAGCCGATCAGCCAGGCCGTCCACGACGCGAACCTCGTCGCGGTCTCCGTGCTTTCGGGCAACCGCAACTTCGAAGGCCGCATCAACCCCGACGTCCGCGCGAACTACCTGGCCTCGCCGCCGCTCGTCGTCGCCTACGCGCTCGCCGGCACCATGGACATCGACTTCGCGACCGAGCCCGTGGGCCACGACCGCACCGGCAACCCCGTCTTCCTCCGCGACATCTGGCCCACCCAGCAGGAGATCGCCGACACCGTCGCCAGCTCCGTCCTCGCCGAGCAGTTCTATCGTGAGTACAGCTCCGTCTTCGAAGGCGACGAGAACTGGCGCTCGCTCGACGTACCAACCGGCGACCTCTACGCCTGGGACACCTCGTCGACCTACGTGAAGAACCCGCCCTACTTCCAGGACATGCCCGCCACCCCCGCGCCCGCCCAGGACATCCGCGGGGCGCGCGTGCTCGTAATGGTTGCGGACTCCGTCACCACCGACCACATCTCGCCCGCCGGCAACATCGGCGCCAGCTCCCCCGCCGGCAAGTACCTGCAGGAACGCGGCGTCGCGCGCGAGGACTTCAACTCCTACGGCGCCCGCCGCGGCAACCACGAAGTGATGATGCGCGGCACCTTCGCCAACATCCGCCTGAAGAACCTGCTCGCCCCCGGCACCGAGGGCGGCGTCACCCGCCACCTCCCCTCCGACGAGCAGATGACCATCTTCGACGCCTCCGTGAAGTACCGCGAAGCGGGCGTGCCGCTGCTCGTGCTCGCCGGCAAGGAGTACGGCTCCGGCTCCTCCCGCGACTGGGCGGCGAAGGGCCCGGCCCTGCTCGGCATCCATGCCGTCATCGCCGAAAGCTACGAGCGCATCCACCGCTCGAACCTCGTCGGCATGGGCATCCTGCCGCTCCAGTACCTGCCCGGCGAGAACCGCGAGTCGCTCGGGCTCACCGGCCGCGAGACCTACGCCATCAGTGGCATCGCAGCGAACCTGCACCCGGGCAAGCGCCTGGCCGTGACCGCGACGGCCGACGACGGCTCGACCAAGACGTTCGAAGCCATCGCCCGCATCGACACGCCGGTCGAGCTCGACTACTACCACCACGGCGGCATCCTCCAGTACGTCCTGCGCCAGCTCATCGCCGGCACCGCAAGCTGACGCACCCGCAGACCACCGCCCCGCGCCGTGTGCCAGTGGCACACGGCGCACCTGCGCACCATGGAGGCGTACCAATGCTGGCAACCGCTCCCGCACCCGTGACGCACCAGGCCGAATTCGCCCGCCAGCTCGACCGCCTGGTCGAGCTCGGCTACCCCGCGCTCGCCGGCATCAGCGAGCAGCAGCTCCGCGACCGTGCAGAGCCGCTCCGCCGCCACCTCGACGCCCTCCCCGAACCCGGCGGCGGCGCCGGGCCCATCCCGTTCGTCATCGTCGCGAAGCACGCGTTCGTGCCCGCCGGCGAGGCGTTCACGCGGGTCACGCTCAAGGGCCGGCCCGCCGTCACCGTCTTCGAACCCGCCGAGCTCGACCGGTTCGCCCCGATCGAGGGCGTGGACCTGCCCACAGGCGACATCTACCTCTGCACCGGCATCGAAACCGGCCCCGAGTACCGCAACATCACGCCCAACGATGCCCTGCCGCGCATCCTCGCGGCCGGCCGCTCGCCGCTGACCATCGAGGAAGGCGTCGCCGTCGTTACGCAGTTCCCCGGCATCCTGCGAGAGCGAAACGCCTTCTCCCTCGCCGCCTCCCGCTGCGGCGACCGCCGCGTCCCCGCGGTCTGGACCAGCGAGCACCGCCCGAAGCTGGGTTGGTGCTGGGCGGGCAACCCCCACACCTGGCTGGGCACCGGCTCCTGCGCCGGCCGGGCCGGGTATTGACCAAGCTCCGCGGCTGAGCCGCACCCCGCATCCCCACCGCATCACTGGAGGAGAGAACCCTTGGCGAAGATCAAAGTCGTGAACCCGGTCGTCGAGCTCGACGGCGACGAAATGACCCGCATCATCTGGCAGTTCATCAAGGACCGCCTGATCCTGCCCTACCTCGATGTCCAGCTCGAGTACTACGACCTCGGCATCGAGCACCGCGACGCCACGAACGACCAGGTCACCATCGACGCCGCCAACGCCATCAAGAAGCACGGCGTCGGCGTGAAGTGCGCCACCATCACGCCCGACGAAGAGCGCGTCGAGGAGTTCAACCTCAAGCAGATGTGGAAGTCCCCCAACGGAACCATCCGCAATATCCTCGGCGGCACCGTCTTCCGTGAGCCGATCATCTGCAAGAACATCCCGCGGCTCATCCCTGGTTGGGAAGAGCCCATCGTCATCGGCCGTCACGCCTTCGGCGACCAGTACCGCGCTACCGACTTCAAGGTGCCCGGCCCCGGCAAGCTCACCATGACCTTCACCCCGGAGGACGGCAGCGCCCCCGACGTGCGCGAGGTCACAACGTTCGAGGGCCCCGGCATCGCCATGGGCATGTTCAACACGGACGAGTCGATCCGAGGCTTCGCACAGTCCTGCTTTAACTACGCGCTGGCCCGCAAGTACCCGCTCTACCTCTCCACGAAGAACACGATCCTGAAGGCCTACGACGGCCGCTTCAAGGACATCTTCGA
>JADZEI010000017.1 GCA_020850615.1 Dehalococcoidia bacterium
GAGGTCGAGTCCCACGGTCTGGATGCTGGTATCGTGTGTCATTGCCGGTCACTCCTCTTTTTTGCAGCACAGTACGTGACTGCGCCGGGTGACCGGCCTTCTCATGCCATCTACGCCTGCGGCGCCACAGCCGGTCGCCCGCCGCGCGAGACGCCCGCCGCGCCAGCGCGCGCCCGCCCGCCCGGCGGCGCGACCGCCCACCCGGGGGCGCGACACCGCCCGCCCCGGGATGCGCGGCCCCACACGCACGCGGCCGGCCGGTCGCGGAGCTCCCGCCCTCGGTCGAGGGCTGCCGCGGGGCATGCGTTGGGCTGGCGCCAGCGCCCACGAGGGGCGCGGCTACGCTCCGCCGGCTGCCGCGGGGCATGGCACGGACAATCCCGCGGAGCACTGCTCCGCGGCTTCGCCTGCGGCGCCCCGCGCTGTTATCCCGCTGTTGCGCCGCGTGGCCTCACGGTGCGGCCGGTGCAATGGGCGGCATCGTACAAACGCGTCACACCGCCTGCGCCCCCGCAGAAGGAGTCACCGTGCGTATCGCGATCGTCGCACCGCCGTGGTTCGCTGTGCCGCCGAAGGGCTATGGCGGCATCGAACAGGTGGTCAGTTACCTTGCCGATGGCCTCGTCGACCGTGGTCACGTGGTCACGCTCTTCGCGTCCGGGGGGTCGTGCACCCGGGCGGAGCTGGCCGTCCACTTCGACGACCCACCCTCGGCCTCCCTCGGCGACCCGCTCATGGAGGCGCGCCACCTGCTCCTGGCGTACAGCCGCTGGGACGAGTTCGACGTCATCCACGACCACACGCGGCTGGGCGTGGTGGCCGGGTGCTCGGCCCGCGTCCCGGTCGTCCACACCATGCACGGCCAGGTCACGCCCGAGTACGCGCTCTACTACCGGGCGGCCGTCGAAGCCGGCATCCACCTCGTCGGGATCAGCGAACGGCAGCGTTCGTACCTGCCGCCCGGCGTCCACGCCGATGTCATCGGCAACGCGCTGGACCTCAAGCAGCACCCCTTTCGCGACACCCCCGGCGACTACCTGCTGTTCGTCGGCCGGATGAACCCGGAGAAGGGCATCGTCCAGGCGATCGAGATCGCCCGGCGGGCCGGGATGCCGCTGCGGATTTCGAGCAAGGTCAACGAGCCGCAGGAGCGCGAGTACTTCGAGGCCATGGTCCGGCCGCTGCTCGAAGACAGCCCGGGGGCCGAATTCCTCGGCGAAGTCTCGCGCGAGCCGCTCAAGGAGCTCTTCGCCGGCGCCTACGCCACCCTCTGCCCGGTCAACTGGGAGGAGCCGTTCGGGCTCGTGATGATCGAATCGATGGCCACCGGGACGCCCGTCATCGGCTTCCGCCGCGGCTCCGTGCCCGAAGTCGTCGACAACGGCGTGACCGGCTTCGTGGTCGATGACGTGGACGGCGCGCTGGCGGCGGTGCCGCGCATCCGCGAGCTGGACCGCACGGCCGGGCGCCAGCGCGTCCGCGAGCTGTTCTCCGCGCCCGTCGCCGTGGCGAAGCACGAAGCCCTCTACGAGCGGCTGATTGCAACGCACACCGCCCGCGCGAGGGGCGATACTGACACGATGGGAGAGTCCCTGTCCCGATGACCACGGTCGAGGCGGCCGGCGCGACGGAGTGGCTCCCGATTGGCCAGGAGCCGCACCCGCCGGGCTCGATCACGCACCTGGCCGTCCTCCGCAGCGACGAGCACTCGCTCCTCAGCCGCGCGGACGGCCAGCTCGACGCCGCGAGCGAACCGGCCGCCGGGCTCTACCACCACGACACGCGCCACCTCTCGCGGCTCCGGGTCACGCTCGGCGGCCTCGAACCGCTGGTACTCGACGCGCACGAGACCGAGCACGGGCTTAGCGCCATCGCCACCAACCCGCCGCTGATCAGCCGCGAAGGCGAGGCCGTGCCCGGCCAGGCACTCACCCTCCGCCGCCGCCGCGTGCTCGTCGATGTGCTGTTCGAGGCGCTCTCGGTTTCGAACTACGGCCCGCGTCCGCTGACGGTCGAGCTCCGCATCGAGTTCGACGCCGACTTCGCCGACATCTTCGAGGTGCGCGGCTACGAGCGGACCACCCCGCGCGGTGCGATCACGGTCGAACGCGAGCTCTCGCGCGTGTGCTTCCGCTACGCCGGGCTGGATGGCGTGCAGCGCCGGACGGTCATCCGCTTCGCCATCCCGCCGCACCGCCTTTCCGACCGCGTGGCGGTGTTCCGGCTCCGCCTGGAGCCGCGCCAGACGGCGATGGTTGAGCTCGACGTGAGCACGGCAACGCTCCCTGGCGACCGCCGCCTGGCCGACGCGGCGAACGAGGTGCGCCGACGCCAGCGCGCCTGGCTCGAGGGCATGACCCGCATCGAAACCGACGACGACGCCGTGAACGACGTGCTCCGCCGCTCGCTGCTCGATGTCGAGGCGCTGCAGGGGACGCACCAGGGGATGCACTACCTGGCCGCCGGCGTGCCCTGGTTCGACACGCTCTTCGGCCGTGACAGCCTGATTTCGGGGATCATGCTGCTGGCCTTCCGGCCGGAGCTGCTCGCCAGCGCGCTCGAGCTGCTCGCTGCCTACCAGGCCACCAGCCACGACCCCGCGCGCGAGTCCGAGCCCGGCAAGATCCCGCACGAGCTCCGCTGGGGCGAAATCGCGAACCTGGGCGAGGTCCCCTTCGGGCGCTACTACGGCAGCGTCGACGCCACGCCGCTGTTCATCGTCGCCGCGCACGAATACCTGCTCTGGACCGGCGACACCGAGCGCGTGCAGGGGCTCTGGCCGAACATCGAGGCCGCCTACCGCTGGTGCGTCGAATCCGCCGCCCGCGGCCCGCGCGGCTTCCTCGCCTACGCCCGCGAGACCGCGGCCGGGCTCGAAAACCAGGGGTGGAAGGACTCGCACGACGCGATCGTCTGGCCGAGCGGCACCTTTGCGCGGCCGCCGATCGCGCTGGTGGAGGTGCAGGCCTACCTCGCGGCCGCGCTCCGCGCCTACCCGGCGATGGCCGAGGCCCTCGGGCAGCGCGTGCCGGACGAGGCGTGGGACGCCGCGGGCCGACTTGAGCTCGCCTTCGAAGCCGCCTTCGGGCATGACGAGCATGGCTACTGCCTCGCGGTCGACGGCGAGGGCGAGGCGGTGCCTACACCTGCTTCGAACGCGGGGCACGTCCTCTGGGCCGGGGCCGCCCGCCCGGAGCGGGCCGCCCGCGTGGGCGAGATGCTGCTCGAACACGACATGTTCAGCGGCTGGGGCGTGCGCACGCTGGGCAGCAGCATCGCCGGGTTCAACCCGCTCGGGTACCACACCGGCTCGGTGTGGCCGCACGACAACGCGCTGATCCTCGCCGGGCTGCGCAACTACGGGCTCGACGACCATGCGATGGAGCTCGCCGACGCGCTGCTCGAAGCGGCGCTCGCCTTCCCGCAGCACCGCCTGCCCGAGCTCTTCTCCGGCGACAGCCGCGAATACCGCGCCGTGCCGACGCCCTACCCGGTCGCCTCGCGGCCGCAGGCCTGGGCCGCCGCCGCGATCCCGTATCTCATGACGACGATGCTCGGGCTGCGGCCGGGGGCGCCGGACCAGCTCACCATCGCCCGCCCGCTCCTCCCCCGCGCGATGGACGAAGTGCGCATCCGCAACCTGCGCGTGGGCCGCGGCGCCGTCGACCTCACCTTCCGCCGCGGCGCCGGCACCGTCGCCGTCGAAGTCGGCCGCATCACCGGCCCGGTCCAGGTCACGTTCAAGGCGTAAAGGCGTGGAGTGGCGTCCGGCGCGAACGTGGACATCCGCGCGGGGCGGCGACGGACGGCCGAACCAGGTGTAGAACCAGGTGTAGCCGGCGCCCCTTGTGGGCGCGAGCGTCTAAGCCCAACGGGTGCCACACCGAAGGCCACCGTCCACCCCGGAACCCCGCTCCCGAGGCCGCGTACAATCCCCCGCGTGCCATTTCGCAAATCCATCCGGCTCGCACCCGAGGCGTACTCAAACCCGGACAACATCTTCCATGTCACCGTCCGGGCAGCAATCGGCTCAGCACCTTTCGCCGACGCACGGTTTGCAGATGTCGCGTGGCGGCAGCTCTTCGACCCGCGCTACGACACGCTCATCATCCTCGCCGCCTGCATCATGCCCGACCATGTCCACCTGGTGATTCGGACGGCGACGCGGACCACGAGTCTCGTGACCTGGCTCAGTGGTTGGAAGTCTCGCACCACGCTGGCGTGCCGGGCGGCTGGTTTCCGGGGCACGCTGTGGCAACCGTCGTTCTGGGACCGGGTGGTCCGGCCCGGCGAATTGGATGACGTCATCGCGTATGTCGTCCGCAATCCGGTAGCGGCTGGCCTGGTCGCGGATTCGGGAGATTGGCGGTGGACGAGGGGCTGTACGGACGAGGCGGACTCGGCCTGCGGCAGCGGCTGACTACCGATTCTGGGGCGGTGGCCTTCGATCCGGCATCCGTTGGGCTGACGCTCGCGCCCACAAGGGGCGCCGGCTACACCCGGGCTGGGCGGGCGTCGCCGATCCCGGGGGCGGGGTGCCGGGGTGCGGCGGTGACCTTCGATGGGGCATCCGTTGGGCTGACGCTCGCGCCCGCAAGGGGCGCCGGCTACACCGGGGTGGGCGTGCGTCGCCGATCCCGGGTGCGGGGTGCCGGGGTGCGGCGGGTTTCCGTGCCGTACCCCTCAGAACAACAGGCCCGGCTCCGGGGGGGCGCCCGTGCCCGGCGCAGCCGCGGGGCCCGCGGCGACCCAGCGCTCAAGGTCCACAGGGTCGAAGCTGCCGATGGCGTCGAAGGCGCCGGTGGGGAAGACGTAGGGGGCGCGGTGGCGGGCGGGTTCGGCCGGCGGGAGCGCCGTGAGCCGCGCCCGGAAGACGATCGCCAGCTCCCAGCCGGACCCGGACAGCGAGAGCGAGAGCACGTCCACCAGCGAGATGTCGTCGATCGCGCCATCCAGCCAGTCGTCGGCGAGCGTGGCCGCGACCTCCCAGGGGTTGCCGCCGAACGGCATCGTCGTCCACGGGAGCCAGCGGCCGCGGGCCTCCGCTGCGGTCACGTCGAAGACGACGAGCCGCCCTTCGGATACGGGGACGAGGTGCACGGTGACGTGCATCCCGCCGGGGACGGGCTGGGCCTGGGGTCTGCCGAAAAACGCGCCGGACACGGGGGGATTGTCGATTGCCGGGCGCCGGTTGTCGATCCGCCCGGCTCAGGCGAGCGGCAGGCGCACCCGGAACGTCGTGCCCCTGCCCGGCGCCGATTCGACCGCGATCCGCCCGCCGTGCGCCTCCGTGATCCACTTGCCGATGGCGAGCCCGAGCCCGGTGCCGCCCTTGCTTCGCGTGCGCTCGCTGTCGACGCGGTAGAAGCGCTCGAAGATGCGCTTCTGCTCCGCGGGGGCGATGCCGGGCCCGTCGTCGGTCACGCTCAGCTCGGCGCCGCGGCCGTCAGTGGCGAGCGCGACGCGCACGGTCCCGTGCTCGGCCGCGTACTTCAGGCTGTTGTCGACGAGGATCACGACCAGCTGCCGAAGCCGCGCACGGTCGCCCCGCACCCGCGCAGGCGCAATCTCGCTGACCAGCGAGACGCCGTGCACGTCGGCGAGCGCGCCCATGTCGCGCACCACTTCGTCCACCAGGGCGGCGAGGTCCAGCGGTTCGAGCAGCAGGTTCGCGCGGCCCTCGTCCGCGCGGGCCAGCGTCGTCAGGTCGCCGACGAGCACGGAGAGGTGGTCGAGCTCCGCTGCCACCGCCTCCGCCTGGTCCAGGCGCGACTCGATCGTCGCCTCCGGCTCGTCGAGCAGGAGCGCGTTGTTCGCGCGGGCGACCGTGAGCGGGGTGCGCAGCTCGTGCGAGGCATCGGAGACGAACTGTTGCTGCGATTCGAGCGCGCGGCGGATGGGCGTGAGCGTGCGCCCGGCGAGTCCGAAGCCGGCGCCCAGCGAGACCACCAGCCCGATGACGCCGCCCACCAGGAACACCATCCGTAGCGTCTCGAGCTGGTGTTCGACCAGCCGCAGCGAGCGCCCGACCGCGAGGAACGACCCGTCGTCGAGCTGGCTGACGGCGAGGCGGAAGTGCCCGTGCTCTCCGTCGGCGCGCTGCAGTTCGTCGCCGTCCGCCTCCGCTGCCACGCGCGCAAGGTCGACGCCTTCGAGGTTCACGCGCCGCGGGTTCGCGATGACGGTGCCATCGGCGGCGAAGGCCACGTAGAAGACGTCGCTCGAAAGCAGGGCGAGGCGTGCGGCGTCGTCATCGTCGTCGTGGTGCTCCTCGTCCTCGTGGTCCTCGCGGTCGTCGCCGCCCGGAGGGGTCGGGTCGGGCACGGCGGTGGGCGTGGGCAGAATGTCGACGCTGTCGAGCTGCTCCTGGGCGGCGCGCAGGCTGCGGTCGATCTCCGACTCCAGGTCGTCGCGGATGAGCACGTAGCTGGCGACGCCGATCCCCCCGAGCGTGAGCGCCAGCGCGGCCGCGTACGAGGCGGTGAGCATCAGCCGCGCGCGCTGGAACATCAGTTCGCCCGGATGGAGTAGCCCACGCCGCGCACGGTGCGGATGAGCTTTTCGTCGAAGTCGCGGTCGATCTTGTTGCGCAGGTAGTGGATGTACATCTCGACCACGTTCGAATCGGTGAGCACTTCGTAGTTCCAGACCGTGTCGAGCAGGCGGGAGCGTGTCATCACGTGGCCGGCGTGCCGCATCAGCGCTTCGAGGAGCACGTATTCCTTCGCGGTGAGCTCGATCCGCCGCCCACCGCGCACCGCCTCCCGCGTGCGCGTGTTTAGCTCGAGGTCACCGACGCGGAGGACGTCGGTTTCGCCGCTTGCCCCGGCCTGGCGCCGCCCGAGGGCGCGCACGCGGGCGAGCAGCTCCTCCGGCGCGAACGGCTTCACCAGGTAGTCGTCGGCGCCCGCGTCCAGCCCGGCCACGCGGTCCCGCACGGCGTCGCGGGCGGTGAGCATCAGGATCGGCGAGGTCTTGCCGCCCGAGCGCAGCCGCCGCGTGACTTCGAAGCCATCGAGCGAGGGCAGCATCACGTCGAGCACGTAGACGTCGTAGGGTTCCATGTCGGCCTGGATGAGCGCCTCGTCGCCATCGGCCACCCAGTCCACCACGTGGCCTTCGGCGGTGAAGATGCGCTGCACCGCTTTGGCGAGCCGTTCGTCGTCTTCGACCAGGAGGAGATGCATGGCGCCTCGATCAGAGCAGATCCGCGCCGCGGCCACCTTTGACGCTTCTTATTTTCGGCAAACGGCGGTCTTAGCCAGCGGCGCGATGCTCTCGTCATCTTCTCACGAGGGCTCACCGTGGACGCCAGGATCGCAATCATCACAGGCACCGTTTTCGCCGGGGTTCTCGTTGCCGGCGCCCTTGCGGCCCCCGGCCGCGGCGATGACGACGACCAACGCGACACTGCCGCCGTCGTCACCAACGACGGCAGCTCGGTCGACATGCTCGCGCAGCCGGGCGAGGACTACGACGACGATGACGACGACCACGACGACGATGATGACGACGACGACCGCTGGGAGCGGGACCACGACGACGACGACCATGACGATGACGACCACGATGACGATGACGATGACCACGACGAGGACGACCACTGATGGCCGCCCCGCGTTACCAGTCCGCGCGCTTCGCGATCGCGGGCGTGCTCGCCGCGAGCGTGATCGCCGGCACCGTCTACTTCGCTGAGGCGGCCATCCCGCCGGGCACCGGGGCCGCCGAAGGCAGCACGAGCGCCACGATCCAGGGCACACCCGGCCAGGCCGCCCCGCAAGCCACCACCGCGCGACGTTCCAGGAGTTCCTGAATGGCCAGCTCCCGCACCGCACTGGTGCTCTTCTTCTTCGCCTCGATGCTCGGTGCCGTTGCCCTCCGCGGCGCCGACTTCGGGACCGTGCCCTGGGCTCTGAGCCGCGCCTCTGGGCTCGCCGCCTTCGCCGTCCTCACCGCCTCGATGGTGATGGGCCTGCTGATCAGCACGAAGGCCGGCGACGGCATCCTCAGCCGCCCGTTCGTGTTCGACATGCACCAGTTCCTCTCGGTCGCGTCGCTCGCGCTGATCGCGGTGCACGTGGGGAGCCTGCTGTTCGATCGCCTCTTCGGGTTCACGTCGCTCTCGGTGCTCGTGCCGTTCCTCTATCCGCACGAACCGCTGGCCATGAGCGCCGGGATCATCGCCGCCTGGCTCACCGCTATCACCACCGCGAGCTTCTGGGTGCGCTCCCGCATCGGCCAGAAGCGCTGGCGGACGCTGCACTACCTGACGTTCCTCGCCTACCTGGGCGGGCTCGGCCACGGCATCTTCGCCGGCAGCGACACGGAGCTCCCGTTCGTCTACTGGGGCTACGTCTTCTCCGCCGCGGCGGTGACTGCGCTGACCGCGCTCCGCATAACCGGCTACCGCCAGGCGCAGGTGCGCAAGGCGCCGCGTCCGAGCCCCACCCCAGGCGGCATGGAGCGCGGCGCCGCGTGAGCGCGGGCCCGACCAACCTCGAGTAGCGCGTGTTCCTTGAAATCAGTTCGATGTTCGGGCTTCCCGCCCACGCCCTCGTCGTCCACGCCGCGGTGGTGCTCGTCCCGCTCGCGGTCGTGGGGTTCGCGGCGACGAGCTGGCGGCGCTCCTGGCGCTACGTCTACGGCATCCCGGTGGCGGCGCTGGCGGTTGCCGGCGCCGTCTTCGCCTGGCTCGCCGAAGAGAGCGGCGAGCCGCTGGAGCACGATGTCCGCGATGCCGCCCGCGGGGCCGGCCTCTCCCGGCCCCGCTTCGGCGACCACCCGGACCAGGGCGAAGCCGCGTTCCTCGCCGCGGCCGTCTTCGCGCTCGGCGTGCTGGCGTTCCTCGCGGTGCACCACTTTGGAAGGCGCTGGAAGCTGCCGCCCTGGACCGGCACCGCCGCCTACGCCGTGGTCCTGGTGCCCGGCGCGCTGGCGCTGCTGACGATGGTGGCGGCCGGCCATTCGGGCGCGGAGCTGGTCTGGAAGGACGTCGGTTCGTTCGCGGCGGGGCGGTAGGGGTGCCGCCCGTGCCCCGTGCGCTGCTCCGCGTGGTGGGTGCTGCTCCGAGTGCTGAGTGCTGCGTGCTGAGGTCGTGCGCCGCCGAGGGGGGCACCCCGGGGTGATCGTCGTGGGGTACGCGAGGCGGGTGACCCCGGGCACTGGGCACTGGGCACTGGGTGGCGGCGGGAAGGGGCGGGGATCAGCCGAACTGCACCGTGCGGAGCTCGTCGCGGAGGCGTTCCCACTCGGCCTGGAGCTGGCTGCCCCACTCCCGCCAGGGCGCGTGCGAATGCGCGAACCCATCGCGGATCTGCTGCAGCAACCGCGCCATGGCGAACGCGCCGAAGGTGGTGCAGGCGTGGGACAAGCGCGCGGCGACGGCTTCGATCGCCTCCCAGTCCACCTGGATCATCGCCCGGGAGAGCCGCGAGAGGTGCGCGTGGCACTCGCTTTCGAAGGCCGCCGCCAGCTCGCGGCCAAGCGCGGAATCGCCGCCGGAAAGCGCATGCAGGTGCCCGGTATCGAGGACTGGCGCTGGTTCCAGGGGTGCCTCCGCTGCCCGGGCGCGATCCGCCGCCCGCCGTGCAACCTTCGAAGATTGCGGCAGCAAACTCGCTCGCGTGCGACCCATTGGGCCCCGGATTTCGGGACAAATGGCGCGTTTATCGCGCCACCCCGCGCCGCCGCCCCGCCACCGGGTGCTGAGTGGTGAGTGCTGAGGTCGTGCTGCACCGGCCGGCATAGCCGGTTGGTGTCCATCCCCGGCGCCCGGCAGGCGACACACTGTTGCCGCAGGTGCGGGTCAGCCGCAGCACTAAGCACTCAGCACTGCGGGGCGGGGGGACGGGACGCGGCGGGGTATGGCACGATGCGCCTCGCACCGCGGCTCCGCCGCCACTCCATTCGAAGGACACACCTGTGAAGCTGGGCATCTCCATTGGCTATTCGGGCGCCGACCTGCGCCTCCCCGTCGAAAAAGTGCGCCGCGCCGAGGAGCTCGGCTACGACTCCGTCTGGACCGCCGAGGCCTACGGCTCGGACGCGATTTCCCCGCTGGCCTATCTCGCCGGCCAGACCGAGCGCATCCGCCTCGGCACGGGCATCATGCAGCTCGCCGGCCGCCCGCCCGCCATGTGCGCGATGCAGGCCGCGACGGTCGACGCCCTCGCCGGCGGCGGCCGCTTCATCGCCGGGCTCGGGGTCAGCGGCCCGCAGATCGTCGAAGGCTGGTATGGCCAGCCCTGGGGCCGCCCGTATTACCGCATCCGCGACTACGTCCTGATCATGAAGAAGATCTTCGCCCGCGAAGAGCCCGTGACGCACGAGGGCAAGGAGATCTCGCTGCCCTACAAGGGCGAAGGCGCGATGGGCATCGGCAAGCCGCTGAAGTCGATCCTCCACATGAACCCGAACATCCCGATCTGGCTCGGCAGCGGCACCGAGACGAACGTCCGCCTCGCCGCCGAGATCGCCGACGGCATCCTCCCGCTCGGGTTCGTGCCCACCACCGCGGCGATGTACACGCCCTGGATTGAAGAAGGGTTCCAGCGCGCCGGCAACGGCAAGGGCTGGAAGGACTTCGAAATCCAGGCGAGCTGCACGGTCGACATCACCGACGACGTGCGCACCGCCTTCCGGAAGATGAAGCCGGGGATCGCGCTCTACGTGGGCGGCATGGGCCACAGCTCCAAGAACTTCCACAACGACATGATGGTCCGCCGCGGCTATGGCGACGCCGCGAAGACGATCCAGGAGCTCTACCTGGCCGGGCGCAAGGGCGAAGCGATCGAAGCCGTGCCGGACGAGTTCTGCGACGAAGGCTCGCTGGTGGGCCCGAAGGCGCGGATCATCGAGCGCTTCCGCGCCTGGGAAGACAGCATCGCCACCGGCCTCACGGTGAACGGCGACGACAAAGCGATCGAGTTCATGGCCGAGGTCACGGGCGCGAACCGCGGGAACCGGGAGTAGGGGAGGCGCCGCAGGCGTAGTCGCGCCCCTCGTGGGCGCTGGCGCCAGCCCAACGGATGCCCGCGGCAGCCTGGGGGGCCGCAGCGCCGCAGGCGTAGTCGCGGAGCATCGGCTCGGCGGCCCCCAGGATCATGCTCAGCGGTAGCCCGCGACGAACGCCCATTCGGCGTACGCCCCTCACCCCGCCCTCTCCCGCTGCGGCGGGAGAGGTACCCGGTGTGCCCCACAATCGGACCCGCGACGGTGAGGAAGCGGCGGAGCGCACCGGCCGCTGGTCCGCGTGAGCGCTCGACCAGCCCGCGCCAGCGGGGACACCGTCGCCGGGGGGCCGGGCGGTCGCGGAGCTCCCGCCCTCGGCCGGGGCTGCCGCGCGGCATGGCACGGACAATGCCGCGGAGCCGATGCTCCGCGACTACACCTGCGGCGCCATCACGCCTGCCGCGGCTACGCCTGCGGCGCCGCGGCCACGACGATGACCAGCTCTTCGGGGCCGTGGATGCCGCGAACGATCTGCTTTTCGATGTCGGCGGTGCGGCTGGCGCCGGTGAGGATGAGCGCTTCGCCGGTGCCGAGCTTTGCGGCCAGCTGGTGCGGGTAGCGCACCACCGTCGCGGGGTCGACGCGGACGACGATGCGGCGGGAGCCGAGCAGCGGCCGGCGGGCGGCGGCGTCGCCCAGGAGCAGGACGCTGCCGGTGTTCGCGATCGCGGCCGCGGCCTCCACGCAGCGGTCGCCGTTGCGCGCTTCGTAGGCATCCCAGACCACCGCACCGAGGGCGGCCGCGCGTTCGCGGAAGAGCTCGACCGGGTCGTCGATGCCCACCTCGTCAATGCCGACGATGGCGGTGCGGGCGTCGAGGCCGGCGGGCGCGGTTGGCGTGGCGTTGCGCCGTTCGAGCGGCATGAGGTTCTCGGGGTCGCGTTCGAACTCGATGTCCGGGAGCATGCGCGGGTCGTTCGCGTCGCCCTTCGGACGGATGATGCGGCCGGCGCCGCGCAGCCCGACGCGGCCGAGCGCGGAGACGGCGCGGGCGCGGGTGGCGCCGGAAAACGCGAGCGCCCAGCCCTTCCAGGCGGCCCGCTCGGCGCGCCCGGCGACGTGCCCCTGGCGGACCGCGTCGTCGCGCAGGTCCAGGAGCATGCGGTGCAGCGGGATGCCGACGGGGCAGACCTCCGTGCAGCGGCCGCACAGGCTCGACGCGAACGGGAGGTCGGCGTAGCGGCCGTCGTGCCAGAGCAGCGGCGAGAGCACCGCGCCGATTGGCCCCATGTAGGGCGAGCCGTACGAAAGCCCGCCGGCCGCGCGGTACACCGGGCAGCTGTTCATGCAGGCGCCGCAGCGGATGCACTGCAGGAGCTCGCGGTAGCGCGGGTCCCGGGCGATGGCCGAACGCCCGTGGTCGACGAAGACGATGTGGCGCTCCTGCCCGGGCAGCGGGTCGCCGAGGAAGTGTGAGAACGACGTGAGCGGCTGCGCGGTCGCGCTGGCGGCGAGCACTTCGAGCACGGCGAGGGCGCCCGCTTCGTCGGCGACGACCTTTTCGTAGCCGGTGATGATGATGTGCTTGCGCGGGTGGCTCACGCCGAGCGAGACGTTGCCTTCGTTTTCGACGATGACCACGCGGCCGGTGCTCGCGACGACCTGGTTCGCACCGGTAATCGCGGCGTCGCAATCGCGGAAGTAGGCGCCCACGACGTCGCGGACGTAGCGCGAGAGGCGGACCGGGTCGTCGTCGGGCAGGTCGGCGCCGGTGCGGGCGAGGAGCTCCCGGATGCGCGTGCGGTTGAGGTGGAGCGCCGGCGCGGTGATGTGGCTCGGGCCGCGACCCTCCTTGTCCACGATGTACTCGCCGATGTCCGTCTCGAGGACGTCGATGCCCTGGTCGCGGAGGTGCTTCGTGAGGTGCACCTCTTCGCCCACCATCGACTTCGATTTCGCGACCCGCTTCGCGTCGCCGAGGAGCTCCGTCATGATGCGGCGGGCGTCGGCGGGGGTGCGGGCGAGGTGGTAGCCGATGCCGCGGCGGGCGAGCTGCTCCTGGACGCGCGCATGCAGCTCGTCGAGGTGCTCGGTGGCGTACCGGCGGGCGGCATTGGCGCGGGTGCGGGCATCGGGCGCGCCGCGGTGCAGCATCGCCGCCGAATCCGTGACGAGCTTGCGCATGATCGGCGTCACGGTCTCGGAGGGGCGCTCGGTGCGGATCTCGGTGGCGGCGCGCTCGCGGTACTTGCTCATCCCATGGCCCTCGAAAGCAGCTCGGCGAGCGTCCAGCACTCGATCCGGACGCCCATGCCGCGGGCACCGGCTTCGAGGTGCATGAGGCAGGAGAAATCGGGCGAAACGAGGACGCGGGCACCGGTGGAGGTCACGTCGCCGAGCTTCGCGGTCATCATCGCGACCGAGATCTCGGGCAGCTTGGCGGCGAAGCTGCCGCCGAACCCGCAGCACTCCTCCGGGTGGGCGAGCGGCCGGACTTCGAGGCCCTGGACGCGGCGGAGGAGCTCGTGCGTTTGCCCGGCGAGGCCGAGCTCGCGTTGCGTGTGGCAGCCCTCGTGCACGGCCACCGTGCCGTCGAGCCGGAAGGCCACGTCGTCGATGCCGGGGTGGTGGGCCACGTAGTCGCCGAATTCGCGGAAGGTTCCGGCGATGCGCTCCGCGCCGGCACGGCGGTCCCCGGGGAACATGGGCGGCAGGTAGTGGCGGACCATGGCCGTGCACGAACCGGAGGTGGTGACCACCGCATCGAAGCCCCGCGCGGCCTTGAGCAGCTCCCGCCCGACGGACTTCGCCTCGTCGCGAAAGCCGCTGTTGTAGGCGGGCTGCCCGCAACAGCGCCCGTCGATGAGCGTGACCGTGTCGCCCAGCGCCTCGAGGACGCGCGTGGCGTGGGCGGCATCGCCGGGGCGGACGGCGGCGAGATAGCAGGGATCGAAGAGGGCGACGTGCACGCTGTAGTTATCGGCGATCGTGTGGCGGTTGTCAGCAGGGAATCGGGGCCGATCGCCGCCGGGGGCGCCATCAGTGGGCGCCATCCGAGCCGCGCGCGTAAGCAAGCGGAGGCGCACCCCCAGCACCACCGCCCCGCGCCAGCGCGTGCCGTCGCCCGCGACGCCCATCGCGCCGCGAGCCGGGCGGTCGCTCTGCTCCCGCCCTCGGTCGTGGGCTGCCGCGATGCATCCGTTGGGCTGGCGCCAGCGCCCACGAGGGGCGCGGCTACGCCTTCGGCGCTGACCCCTGCCGCGCCGCTGGGTTGGGTGGCGGCGGTGCGGTAGAGTGGGCACCGGCAGGAAACGCGGCCTTTCCCGCGCAACCCGGCGGTCAGGGGAAACCCCGATGTGCCGTGCTGGCGCTGCGGACTACCGTGTGGGAAGAAGGGGTCAACGTGCGCCGTGCATTGAACCTGCAGCTGCCTCCCTGGCCACTCGCCCTGGCGAGCGGGCTGACCGTCGTTGCCGCGCTCGTCTGGCAGTCGTGGGACATGCCCCTGAACCTCCGCCAACTGCAGCAGCCCGCCTTCCGGGAAGCCGTCTTCGATGCGCCCATGGCCGCCGCGCCGGGCACCGGGCTGCCGCCCGAGCTCGTTTCGGACGAGACCCCGGTCCCGAACGAAACGCCCGCCGCTGTGGCCGCGGAGACCGCCACACCGGCCGCGGTGATGCTCCACGTGGCCGCCCGCAGTGCCACCGTGCAGGCAGCTGCCGCCACCGGGAACGTCCAGCCGGTTGCCACCCCGACCTCGGCGCCCGAGCCGTCCGCGTCCGTCGCGGGCTACCAGGGCCCGAACGGCGACGAGGGCGTCACGCCGCTCGTCCCGGGGCAGACCGATCCGTCGCCGAAGGCCTCCGACCGGCGGCGCGGCACGGCGGCCAGCGATGACCCACAGGATCGTGCGGACCGCGAGGAAGACGACGAGGATGAGGACGATGCCCCTCGCGGCCGTCGCCCACTCGCCGGGGATGGCGATACGTCGCTGAACAGCACAACGCAGGACAATGCCCGCCGGGAAGCTGTCACGTTCGCCGGCCAGCGCGCGTCGCTCAACGAGGCCACTCCCACTGCACAACCCGCCCCGCAGTCCGATAACTCGGCCTCGCTCCGGGGCCGCTGACACCCGCCCTAC
Source organism: Dehalococcoidia bacterium (assembly GCA_020850615.1). Lineage (GTDB taxonomy): Bacteria > Chloroflexota > Dehalococcoidia > Tepidiformales > Tepidiformaceae > JADZEI01. The sequence goes on from JADZEI010000017.1 coordinate 15,092, forward strand.
ACGCCGACTGGATGCGCCAGCCCATTTGGCCCCGGCCACGTGATGTGACACCCTGCCCGCGGGAGGAGTGTCGCGGTGCTCAAGGTCGGTCTCCATCTCCCGCACTGGACCAGCGGCCTCGCCGGCCGCACGCCTTCGTGGCGCGACATCCTCGCGATCGCCCGCGATGCCGAGGCCGCGGGACTCGATAGCCTCTGGGTGAGCGACGACCTCCTCCTGCGGTTCGATGCCAACGCCACGCTGGGCATGTGGGAGGGCTGGTCGTGCCTCGCCGCGCTGGCCGCCACGACGGAGCGCGTCGAGCTGGGCACGCTCGTCGTCTCGGCGAACTTCCGCAACCCGGCCCTCCTCGCGAAGATGGCCGACACGGTGGACGAGATCTCCGGCGGGCGGCTGATCCTCGGGATCGGGGCGGGCGGCGACCGCGGCGAACACCGCGCCTTCGGGTTCGAATGGGACCAGCGGTTCCAGCGGTTCGAAGAGGCGCTCCAGGTCATCCGTGGGCTGTTCAACCGCGAGCGCGTGACCTTCGACGGCCGCCACCACCGCGCCCGGAACTGCGAAATCCTGCCGCGCGGGCCGCGCCCGAACGGCCCGCCGCTGATGGTCGGCACGATCGAGCCCGGGCCCCGGATGCTGCGCCTGGCCGCCCAGTACGGCGACCTGGTGAACCTCTGGCAGGCCTTCGGCGAGAGCTCGGCGGAGCAGGCCGGCCGCGTACGGCGCGCGCTCGAAGACGCGTGCCTGGCGCATGGCCGCGGGTCGCCGCCGCCCGGCATGACCGCCACCGTGGGCCTCGCGACCAGCGCGGGCCCGGTCGAGTTCGGCCCCTGGGACATCTCTGCGGGAGCACTCCGGGGCACCCCGGAGGAGGTCGCGGCGCAGCTTCGGGCGTACGAAGCGGCCGGCGTGTCGCACCTCCAGGTCTACGTCGCGCCCCACGCCGGCCCGGCCCTGGACCTGCTGGCGCGGGCTACGGCGCTGGCGCGGACTTACGGCGACACCGCCCCGTCGCCGTAGCGCGAGGGGTGCTCGGTGACCTCCCGCGCGAACCGGCGGATCGGTTTCAGTCCCTCGGCCTCGTAGGCCGCGCGCAACCCCGGCCCCACCTCCACCTCGACCTCCCACAGCGCGACCGTGCCGCAGACGACGGACAACACCAGCCGCCCGTCTGTCTCCCGGTAGAGGATCCAGTCCCACGTGCTCTCGGCCACCCGCTCGCGGCCCCGGTCCACGTTCGCGTCCACGGGAGGAGGATACGGCGTCGGCGGGACGGGCGAGGAGCCCGGACAACGGGCAACGAAGGTGGTAGGCCCGCAGGGATTCGAACCCTGGACCAATGGATTAAAAGTCCGTTCAGGCCAATCCCACCCTGTTTGGAGGCGTCCCAAATCGTCACTTATGTTCCAGTTTGAATCTGATCACGCGGGACCCGATCCGGCGGAGTGGGGCGCTGTACCACCCCATGTCGGCAAGTTGGTCGGCAAAATGTCGGCAAAAGTGAGGTGCTCCGGCAGTGAGAGCCAGCGTAGGCTCACCCATCCCAGCGCTGTGCC
>JADZEI010000018.1 GCA_020850615.1 Dehalococcoidia bacterium
GACCTGGCCCAGCTCATCCACGACCTCAAGAACTCGAACCCGCGCGCGCGCATCAGCGTGAAGCTGGTCGCGGAGGTCGGCGTCGGCACCGTGGCCGCGGGTGTTGCGAAGGCGAAGTCGGACGTGGTGCTCATCAGCGGCCACGACGGCGGCACGGGCGCGAGCCCGCTGACGTCGCTCAAGCACGCGGGCATCCCCTGGGAGCTCGGCCTCGCCGAGACCCAGCAGACGCTCGTCCTGAACAAGCTGCGCGACCGCATCATCGTCCAGGTCGACGGCCAGATGAAGACCGGGCGCGACGTGGTCATCGGCGCCCTCCTCGGGGCCGAGGAGTTCGGCTTCGCGACGGCCCCGCTCGTCGTGATGGGCTGCATCATGATGCGCGTCTGCCACCTGGACACCTGCCCGGTCGGCATCGCCACGCAGAACCCGGCGCTGCGCGAGCGGTTCGCCGGCAAGGCGGAGCACGTCGTCAACTTCTTCCGCTTCATCGCCGAAGAGGTGCGCGAATTCCTCGCCCAGATGGGCTATCGCAGCCTCGAAGAGCTCACCGGGCGCAGCGACCTCATCGACATGCGCCGGGCGGTGGACCACTGGAAGGCCCAGGGCCTCGACTTCTCGGCCATCCTCTACCGGCCCGAGGTCGGCCCGGACGTGGCGACGCGCTGCGTCATCGCGCAGGACCATGGACTCGCGGCGGCGCTCGACAACGAGTTGATCCGGCTCGCCGCGCCCGCCCTCGAGCGCGGCGAGCGCGTGACCATCGACCTGCCCGTGCGCAACATCAACCGCACGGTCGGGACGATGCTCGGGAGCGAGCTGACGCGCCGGTACGGCAACAACGGCCTCCCGGACGACACCGTCGACATAACGCTCACCGGTTCGGCCGGCCAGAGCTTCGGCGCCTTCCTCCCGGGCGGCATCACCCTCCGCCTCTGGGGCGATGGCAACGACTACGTCGGCAAAGGCCTCTCGGGCGGCAAGATCATCGTCCGCCCGCAGCGCGAAGCCACGTTCGCCCCGGAAGACAACATCGTCATCGGCAACGTTGCGCTCTATGGCGCGACCAGCGGCGCGGCGTTCTTCCGCGGCGTCGCCGGCGAGCGCTTCTGCGTCCGTAACTCCGGCGCGGTGGCGGTGGTCGAAGGCACGGGTGACCACGGCTGCGAGTACATGACCGGCGGGCGCGTCGTCATCATCGGGCCCACCGGCCGCAACTTCGGCGCCGGCATGAGCGGCGGCATCGCCTACGTGTATGACCCCGACGGCACGTTCCGGACGCGCTGCAACATGGAGATGATCGACCTGGAGCCGCTCGACGAGGACGAGGACCTGCAGCTCGTCCACGGCCTCATGGAACGGCATCTCGAATACACCGAAAGCACCGTCGCCGCCCGCCTGCTCGAAGGCTGGCCCGCGGAGGCGACGCGCTTCGTCAAAGTCATGCCCAGGGAGTACCGCCGCGTGCTAAACGAACAGCGCCAGGCGCAACACCAGGCCGGCCAGGCCGGCGCGACCGTGGGGGCCGCCCGTGGCTAAGCCGACCGGTTTCCTCGAGTTCAAGCGCGAAACGCCCACCCGGCGCCCCGTCGCCGACCGGCTGCACGACTGGCTGGAGGTCTACGAGGACTTCCCGGCGCAGCGGCTGCGCAACCAGGCCGCGCGCTGCATGGACTGCGGCATCCCGTTCTGCCACCAGGGCTGCCCCGTCGGGAACATCATCCCCGACTGGAACGACCTGGTGTACCGCGACAAGTGGCGCGAGGCGATCGAGCGCCTCCACGCCACCAACAACTTCCCCGAGTTCACTGGCCGCCTGTGCCCGGCGCCCTGCGAGGCCGCCTGCGTGCTCGGCATCAACCAGGACCCGGTGACCATCAAGCAGGTCGAGCTCACCATCGTCGAGCGCGCCTGGTCCGAAGGGTGGATCGCACCCCAACCGCCAGCTATCCGAACCGGCAAGTCCGTCGCCGTCATCGGCTCCGGGCCGGCCGGCCTCGCCGCCGCCCAGCAGCTCGCCCGCGCCGGCCACAGCGTCACCGTGTTCGAACGCGCCGACCGTATCGGCGGCCTCCTCCGCTACGGCATCCCCGACTTCAAGATGGAGAAGCACTTCCTCGACCGCCGCCTCGCGCAGATGGAGGCCGAGGGGGTTGTCTTCAAGCCCGGCGTCAACGTCGGCGTCGACAACGACGCGTCCGACCTCGTGCACGAGTTCGATGCGGTGCTGCTTTCGGGTGGGGCGACCCAGGCGCGCAACCTCGACGTCCCAGGGCGCGAGCTCGCGGGCGTGCACTTCGCGATGGAGTTCCTGCCGCTGCAGAACAAGCGCAACGCAGGGGACACCATCCCCGCGGACCAGTTCATCAGCGCCGAAGGGAAGCGCGTTATCGTCCTCGGCGGCGGCGACACCGGTGCGGACTGCCTCGGCACGTCGCTCCGCCAGGGAGCCCGCGAAGTGCTGCAGTACGAGCTCCTGCCGAAGCCACCGACCTCGCGCACCGAAGCGATGCCCTGGCCGACGTACCCGATGATCTACCGCGTCAGCTCGGCGCACGAAGAGGGCGGCGAGCGCGACTACTCGATTCTCACGAAGAGCCTCTCGGGCGAGAACGGCGTGCTCAAGAAGCTGCACGGTGTCCGCCTCGAGTGGGTGACCGGCGACGACGGCCGCCAGCAGATGCGCGAGGTGCCGGGCAGCGAGTTCGAGGAAGAGTGCGACCTCGTCCTCCTGGCGATGGGCTTCACCGGGCCCGAGCGCGGCGGCATGCTCGAACAGCTCGGCGTCGAGCTCGATGCCCGCGGCAACGTGCGCGCCGACGAGAACAAGATGACGTCCGTCCCGGGCGTCTTCACCGCCGGCGACATGACCCGCGGCCAGTCGCTCATCGTCTGGGCCATCGCCGAAGGCCGCCAGGCCGCCATCGGCGTCGACAGCTACCTCATGGGCGACACGGCCCTGCCGAACACCTGCTGAGCGGCGTCCGGAACACCACAACAGGGCCGCGCCACGCTATCCTCTGCGCATGAGGCGGCGCCGCGGCCCTGTTGACGTCCCCCGGCTGCAACCGCTGCTCTTCCAGCCGTTCGAGCCGCGCACCCGTTTCTCGTTGACAGAGACGCTCAACGAAGCGCGGGCGGTGCATTTCCCCGGGATCGCGGGCGACATCGAAGTGCGCATCGCGGCAGCGGGACCCCTCGCCTTCGTGCGGGCCAACGGCATGGGGCCGCTCGCGCATCTCGTCGTCTTCCACCCGGTGCTGAACCACCCGGACACCCCCATCGAAGTCGTGCGGTTCATCGCCAAGCATGAGCTGACGCACCTTGTGGAACGGCCGCGCATTATCAACGGCGCATGGGAGACCCACCCGGCGGAGTTCTGGGACCACGAGTACGCGGTCGCGCCCGAGCGCTGGGCCGCCTGGCAGTGGGTCTTTGGCAACATCGGCGGCTGCCTCCGCAACCGCCCTGACGGGATCTCGGTCACACGCCGCTGGATGGCCATCCACGACCGGCCCCGCCGGCCCTACACGCCCGAGCTGCCGTTCAACGGCGAACGCTGGGACCGCCTCTGCCCCGGATACGGCGCGCAGCTCCGGCTGCCCGCCAGCTGGGTCGCGTCGCCCGCACCCTGAGCCGCGCCAGCCATTGCCCGGTTCCTGTACGCTGGTAGCAATGGCACGAAGCACTACCCACTCAACGGCGGCCGTGGCCGACCGTGCATACCTGGTGGCCGCCGACATGCGCGGCGCCCTGCTCCCCGCGCAGGAATCGCTGGAGGAGCTCGCGGAGCTCGCGAAGACGGCCGGCGCCGTGGTCGTCGGCAGCACCTACCAGAAGATGGAATCGCCCAACGTGGCTACCTATATCGGCAAGGGCAAGGTCGACGAGGTGGTCGAAGCGATCCGCGAGGCCGGCGCAAACGTCGCCATCTTCGACGACGAGCTCGCCCCGTCGCAGCAGCGGAACCTGGAACGCGCCCTCGGCGTGAAGGTGATCGACCGCACCGCGCTCATCCTCGACATCTTCGCCACCCGCGCGCAGACGCGTGAGGGGCGTCTCCAGGTTGCGCTGGCGCAGCACCAGTACCTCCTGCCGCGCCTGGCCGGCCAGTGGTCGCACCTGGAACGGATGGAGGGCGCCATCGGCACTCGCGGCCCCGGCGAAACCCAGATCGAGACCGACCGCCGCCTCGTTCGCGGCCGCATCGCGAAGATCAAGCGGGACCTGGAGGACGTGCGCAAGCAGCGCGCCCTCTACCGGCGGAACCGCTCGCGCCACGGCATCCCCGTCGTCGCGCTCGTCGGCTACACCAACGCCGGCAAGTCCACCCTGATGCGGGCGGTCTCAGGCGCCGATGTCCTCGCCGAGAACAAGTTGTTCGCAACGCTGGACCCGGTCACGCGCCGGATGCGCCTCCCCACGGGCGAGACCGTCCTCCTGACCGACACCGTGGGCTTCATCCAGAAGCTCCCGCACGACCTCGTGGCGTCGTTCCGGGCCACGCTCGAAGAGCTCGAGGAGGCCGACCTGCTCCTGCACGTGGTCGACATCTCCCACCCGCACGCCTGGGAGCACACCCGCACCGTGGAAGACACGCTCGCCGAGCTCGGCGTGGGCGACCGGCCGGCGTTGCTCGCGCTGAACAAGGCCGACCTGTTGCGGCACGCCGATGGCGAACCGGTGCGGGACTACGGCGAAGCGCGGGACCTGCTCGCCGAGGCCGGCGCGCCGCCCGCGAACGTCGTCCTCATCGCCGCCGAGAAGCGGTGGGGCCTGGATGTGCTCCTGCAGCGGATCGCCGACGCGCTGGACGGCAGTCTCGGCGCCGGGCTCAGCGGCGCGCAGTACTTCGCACCGGCCGTGGACGAGCGCGAAGCCGAGCCCGGGCGCGCTGTGGTTTGAATCTCGGCGGCGAACGGGGTAGAACACGGCGATGACCCCACCCGTGCCCATCCCCCACCCCACCGGTCCGCTCGCGGGCTACCGCGTGCTGGACCTTGCCGACGAAAAGGGACAGCTCTGCGCGCGGCTCCTCGGCGAGCTCGGCGCCGACGTGATCAAGGTCGAGCCGCGCGACGGCGACCGCACGCGCGAGAACGGGCCGTTCTTCCGCGGCGAAAAGGGCCCCGACACGAGCCTCTACTGGTGGACCATGAACGCCGGCAAGCGTTCCATCACCTGCGAGCTCAAGCTCGAAGCGGGCCGAGCGCTGCTCCACCAGCTCGTGGCACAGAGCGACATCGTCATCGAGACCAACATGCCCGGTACGTCCGCGGCGCTCGGGCTCGATTACGCGACCCTCGAGCGGGTGAACCCGGGCATCATCCTCGTGAGCATCACCAATTTCGGGCAAACGGGGCCGTACAAGGACTGGCTCGCGACCGATATTGTCGGCTCGGCGATGGGCGGGCAGATGCACCTGAGCGGCGACGACGAGCACGGCCCCGTGCGCACGCTCGCTCCGCAGGCCTACACCCAGGGGAGCTTCCAGGCCGCGGTCGGCGCGATGACCGCGCTCTATGCGCGCGGGGTTAACAACGGCGCCGGCCAGCACGTCGATGTCTCTATGCAGGAAGCCATGGCCAACGCCATGGACAACGCCCAGGCGACCTGGGACATCCGCCGAGTGAACCTCCAGGGCCCCGGCGTGCGGCGCAACAACCGTGGCGACAAAGGCCCGCAATACCTGTTCGAAGCGGCTGACGGCTGGGTCGCCTGCCTCCAGGCCGGCGGCCTCATCGGCCCCCAGGGCGGCCCGATCATCGACTGGCTCTCCGAAGCCGGCGAGGCGAACGGCCTCGATTCGCCCGAGTGGCGCGAGAAGCTCGGCGCGCTCGTCCCGCTCTCACCGGAGGACACCGCGTACGTGGAGCAGACCATGGCCGCCTTCGCGCGGACCCGCCCGAAGCTCGCGCTCGTCGAGGAGGCCCAGCGGCGCCAGTCCGGCTGGGCGCCCGTCCTCAGTCCGCGGGAAATCGTCGACTGCGAGCAGCTCGCCGCCCGTGACTACTGGGTCCGCGTGCAGCACGACGACCTTGGCGAGTCGTTCATCTACCCCGGCGCGCCGATCATCTTCGGCGAGACGCCGTGGAAGCAGCGCGGCCGCGCGCCGCACGCGGGCGAACATAACGAGCAGGTCTACGGCGAGTTGCTCGGCCTCGATGCCGCCGAGCTCCGCCGCCTGAAGATGCGGATGGTGATCTGATGGGCGACCAACTCAAGCTGCCGTTCGAAGGGCTCCGCGTGGCCGACTTCGCCTGGGTCGGCGTCGGCCCGACCGTTTCCAAGTACCTCGCCGACCACGGCGCCGAGGTCATCCGCATCGAGTCCACCACCTACCCGGAGGCGCTCCGCCGCGCCGGGCCGTTCGTCGACGACGAGCCGGGCATCGACCGGTCGGGGTACTACGCCAACTTCAACAGCTCGAAGCTTGGCATGTCGGTGAACCTGAAGCACCCACGCGGCACCGAGCTGGCGAAGCGCCTCGTCGCGCAGTGCGACGTCGTCACCGAGTCCTACACCCCGGGTACGATGAAGCGGTTCGGGCTCGACTACGAGGCGCTGCGCGAGGTCCGTCCGGATGTCCTCATGATCTCGATGCCACTCTACGGCCAGACCGGGCCCTGGTCTCCCTGGTCCGGCTACGGGCACGTGCTCCAGGCGGCCGCCGGCTACAACCACCTCACCGGCTGGGCCGATGGCCCGCCCATCGGCACCGGCGTCGCCTACACGGACTTCCTCGTCCCACACGTGGCCGCGGCGGCGCTCATCGCGGCGCTGGACTACCGCCGCCGCACCGGCAAGGGCCAGTACATCGACTTCGGCCAGCTCGACGCCGCCGTGCACGGGCTCGGCACGGCCATGCTCGACTGGACCGCGAACGGCCACGAGCAGGTCCGCATGGGCAACCGCGACCCCGAGGCGGCGCCCCACGGCTGCTACCGGGCGAAGGACGGCCGCTACGTCGTCATCGCCTGTTTCACCGAGAAGCAGTGGGACGGGTTCAAGGCCGCGCTCGGCCGGCCGGACTGGTGCGACCTCGAGCGGATGCGGCGCGTCTGGCAGCGGCTGAACGAACAGAAGGAGATCGACTTCCACACCCAGGCCTGGATCGAGGACCACACCGTCGACCCGAAACGGCCGGACGTGGTGGACCCGGATGGCCCCGAGATGGCGCCGATCCAGCAGTTCACGACCGAGCAGGTCGTCGCGCACTTCCAGAAGTTCGGCGTGCCCGCGGGCATCGTCCAGTCGCCCGAGGCGATGCACGCGGACCCGCAGCTCCGCCATCGTCACCACTACTGGACCCTGAAGCACCCGGTGATGGGCGACCGTACGTACGACGGCCCCGCCTTCCGCCTCTCGAAGACGCCGGGCCGGCTGACCAAGGCCGCGCCCTGCCTCGGCGAAGACAACGAGTACGTCTACCGCGAAGTGCTCGGCCTGAGCGAGGAGGAGTTCATCGAGCTCCTCGCCGACGGCGCGCTGGAGTAACGAGCCGCGACAGCGGTGGAACGAAGAGAAGGGCCCTCATTGAGGGCCCTTCTCTTCGTGGTGTGTTCGGGTCGCCCGCCGCTACTGGACCGTGAAGGTCCCGGGCATCTCGGTGATGTGGACATCACATTGGAAGTAGTACGTTCCGGGGTTCGCCACCGTGAAGGTGAGCGTCTCGGACTGGCCGCCCTGGATGATCTTGCCCTCGGCCCCTTCGGCCAGGATCTTGCCGCCCTTCTTGTCGTAGAAGCTGATGTTGTGCGGGATCTTGCCCTTGTTCTCGATCGTGATCGAGTACTCGGTGCCGGCCGTCGCGGTGAGGGTCGACTTGTCCCACTTATTGTCGGTAGCAACGATGGTATTCGCGCCGGCTCCGCCGCCTCCCGCACCGGCATCCGCCGCAGGCGCGGCGCCACCGGGAGGAGCTGCACCCTCCTGGATGGTCAGCGTGCCCGTCATCTCCTCGGGGTGGAAGTCGCACACGAAGAAGTAGGTGCCCACGCCGGGAGTGGTGAACGTCGTCTCACCAGACTCGCCGCCCTTGATCGGCGGGCCCATGACGATCTCGGCGCCGCCCTCGCTTTCGTAGAAACTGATGTTGTGGACCGTCTGGCCGCGGTTGTTCAGCGTGTAGGTGACCTCGGTGTTCGGCGGCGCGACGAGGTTCGCGACGTTGAACTTGTTGTCGGTGGCGATCACCGTGTACGGGTCGGCCGCCTGGGTCGGCGTAGGAGCCACGCCTTCGCCACCGCCGCCGTTGTCTTCCTGGAACGCGGTGAGGCCTGCTCCCACCATGAAACCGCCGAGGAGCAGCGCGCCGAACATCGAAGCAGCGGCACTGAGCCCGAACCGGACGGCCGTGTCCTTGGTGTCGCGGACCACTTCCATGTCGAACGCCTGGACCGAGCCGGGGACGACCTGGTCCGGGTGCGCAGCGAGCACGTCGAGGAGCGACTGGCGCGTGGCGTTGTACGCCTCGAGTTCGTCGCGGCCCGACCACGTGGTCTCGACGAGCACCTGCGAAGGGCCCGTCGCCGCCGGCGAGACGATGATGCGGAGGTCCTGGAAGCCCGCGAGGCTGCGCAGGTCGGACGTCTCGACGGACTGGAGGACGCCGCCCGCAGCGCGAGCCGCTTCGAGCTGGCCTTCGGCGACCGCGAAGGTGAGCACCTGCGTGAACCGCGCGTCGCGGCCGGCGTGGAGCGCACCCTGGGCCGCCTTGCGGCGCATGTCGCTGTCCTGCCACGCCCAGCCAGCGGCCGAGAGGAGCACGAAGACGAGCGCGGCGCCGACGAACGGGCCAGCGAAGTCGCTGTCCTGGTTGCGGGACCAGAAGATCAGGGCGGCGCCGGCCAGTAGCGCGGCGAGGCCCACCACGAGCGGCCAAATGCTGGGATCAGGGAGATGGATCTCGCTATCGCCGTGGCCGTCGTGTCCGGGGGTCTGTGAACTCATGCGGTGCGGTCTCCTGAAATGCCGTACTAGCTGCGGGGGCCAACTATGTACAGCGTAGTGAACAGGGCCAGCCACACAACGTCAACGAAGTGCCAGTAGAAAGAGCACGCCTCCACCGCTTCGTGGTTCCCGGCGTCGAACTGGCCCCCCGCGGAGCGCACGAGGACAACGAGCATGAAGATGACGCCGCCCGCCACGTGGGCGCCGTGGAAGCCGGTCAATGTATAGAACGTCGTGCCGAAGATCGTGTCGTCCGCCCGGAACGGCAGCTGCGCGTAGTCGTACATCTGCATCGCCAGGAAGATCAGGCCCAGGACGATGGAGACGAAGAGCCACCACATCAGGGCCGTGCGGTTCCCGCGCTGGATCTGCATGACGCCGATCTGAATGGTCACCGAGCTCAGGACCAGGAGGACGGTCGCGATCGTCGGGAGCACCCATTCGAGGTGGAGCTCCACCCCGGCCGCCAGCTGCTCCTCGGTGAGCAACTCGGTCGGCGGCCACGACGGTGCGTCGGCCCGGGCGATGAAGTAGGCGGCGAAGAGCCCTCCGAAGAACATCACCTCCGAGGCGACGAAGAGGATGAAGCCGAGCATCCCATTGCTCAGGCCCTGTCGATGCTGGACTGCGCCGTGTGCGGCCATGGTACCTCTGCCTTAGCCCCGGCCTTCGCCGGTCGCGGGATGGACGCCGTGGCCGCCAATGCCGTGGCGCTGGTCGAACAGCGGCCGCTCCGAGTGGATCTCGGGCAGGCTATCGAAGTTGTGGACGGGCGGCGGCGAGGTGGTCGCCCATTCGAGCGTGTTCCCCTCCCACGGGTCGTCTGGCTGGTCCTTCGGCCGCATGAACGCCGCCACCACCGCGATGAGGAACGGGATCATCGAGACCCCGATGAGGAACGCGCCGATGGTGGAGGCCATGTTGAGCGCTTCCCAGTCCGCCTCGTTGTAAGTCGCGATGCGCCGGGGCATGCCGTCCAGGCCGAGGAGGTGCATCGGGAAGAAGGCCAGGTTGAACCCGACGATCATCAGCACGAACTGCGTGACGCCGAGCTTGTCGTTTAGCCGCCGCCCGAAGAACTTCGGGAACCAGTAGTACAGCCCGCCGAAGACGGCGAACACCGACCCGCCGAAGAGCACGTAGTGGATGTGCGCGACCACGAAGTACGTGTCGTGGATGGCGAAGTCGACCGGGACGGCGGCGCTGTAGGTGCCGTTGATGCCGCCGATGAGGAACATGCTCACGAAGCCGAGGGCGAAGAGCATGGGCGGTTCGAACGTGATCGAGCCGCGCCAGAGGGTCGCGAGCCAGTTGAAGATCTTCACGCCCGTCGGCACGCCGATCATGAACGTCATGAAGCCGAAGAACGGCTTGAGCACCGCGCCCGTGGTGAACATGTGGTGGGCCCAGACGCTGAAGCCCAGGCCGCCGATGCCGAGCGTCGCGAAGACGAACGCCTTGTAGCCGAACAGCGGCTTGCGCGCGAACACCGGCAGGATCTCGGACACGATGCCCATGCCCGGGAGGATCATGATGTAGACGGCCGGGTGCGAATAGAACCAGAAGACGTTCTGCCAGAGGATGACGTTCCCGCCGCCGTTGGGGTCGAAGAACGAACCACCGAAGTTGCGGTCGATGTAGAGCATGCAGAGCGCGGCGGCAAGGACGGGCGTGGCGAGGAGCTGGAGGATCGAGGTGACCAGGACGTTCCAGCAGAACACCGGCATTCGGAACATCGTCATGCCCGGCGCGCGCATCCGGAACATCGTCACCAGGAAGTTCGCCGCGCCGATGGTGGACGAGATGCCGAGCAGGATGACGGCGATGATCCAGAGGTCCATGCCCGTGCCGGTGTTCCGCGCGAGCGGGCTGTAGGCGGTCCAGCCGGCATCGGCCGATCCGCCGAAGAAGAACCCGGAGAACATGAGGATGCCCGCCGGCGGCAGCAGCCAGAAGGAAAGCGCGTTGATCCGCGGGAAGGCCATGTCGACCGCGCCGATCTGCAGCGGCACGATGTAGTTACCGAACGCGGCCCAGATCGGGATGATGAACAGGAAGAGCATCGCCGACGCGTGCATCGTGAAGATCTGGTTGTAGGCGTCGTTGCTCACGAAGGTGCTGTCCGCGACGGCCAGCTGCGTGCGCACCAGCAGCGCGAGGATGCCGCCGACGGCGAAGAAGAACATCGTGAAGTACAGGTAGAGGATGCCGAGCTTCTTGTGGTCGACCGTCGTCAGCCAGTCGAGCACCGCCGGGCGAAAGGCCGAGCCCGTCCTTGGTACCGCTATCGTCGCCATCGTCTTCCTCCCCCTGTGGCCGCCGCGCGGCCGTGCTGCCGGACGTTGAGGTGCCGCCAGGACGGCGGCACGGGTAGTGAGTGGGTCAGGGCACGCGTGCCTGTTCGAGCTGTTCGGAAGCAAGGCCCGCGATGTACGCGTCGAAGTCGGGCCGCTCCATCACCTGCACCTGGAAGCGCATGAGGGCGTGATCCAGGCCGCAGAGCTCCGCGCACTGGGCTTCGAAGGTGCCGGTTTCGTGCGCCGTCACCTTGAACGAGTTGTCCAGCCCGGGGACCACGTCGAGCTTGTAGAGGAAGTTCCGGACGTAGAACGAGTGGATCACGTCGTTCGAGGTGAGCTTGAACTCGACCGGCTCGTTGACCGGGATGACGAGGAGGGGTTCCTCCGAACCGGTGCCGATGACCGAGACGGTGCCTTCGCCGCCCGGGCCCTCGCCGCGACCGAGGTCCGCCAGGTCGTACACGAACTCCCACGAGAACTGGAAGCCGGTGACGTTGACCGTGAGGTCCTCCGGCTCCGCGTCCTCTTCGACGTCAAGGAGCACGACGAAGGACGAAACGAAGAGGAAGAGGACGATGACGATCGGGATCGTCGTCCAGATCACTTCAAGCAGGTTGTTGCCGTGCGTCTGCGGGGGGAGCTCGTCGCTGCGGCGCCGGTAGCGGACGACCATGTAGAGCAGCGCTCCGGTCACGAGCGCGAAGACGATGAACCCCGCGACGGTGACCAGCAGGTAGAGCGTGTGCAGGCTGTCGGCCTCTTCGGTGACGGGCTTCGGCTGGCCGAACTGGGCCGAGGCCGCGCCCACCGAGAGGAGCGAGCCAAGCAACACCAGGGAAAAGATGAGCACGAACCGATGAGTCAATCGCCGAGCGGCGTTTCGCATTTCCCTGCGCCCCCTTCAAACCCCGCCACCGCTAAAGGACGGCCGTCTGGACGGCGCACGAGGGCCTGTTTGGCGGTTGTGCGGCCCGTCGTGAACGAAGTATCGGCTTTGGCCCTCTCGGGCGTCAAGGAACGTCAAAGGCGAGCGGCAACGGCCGCATGGCCCTGATTTCTCGCCCCCTTCGGCGGGGTGTGCGAGACTGATGGCCGGGGCAGGGGAGCTCCGCCAGGGACCAGCGACTGGAGGCGCGAATGTACGCGCGCAGGGTCATGATACTCTTTTCCGGACTCGCTGTGGGAATGTTTCCCACGGCGGCGCTTGCGCACGGCGGAGGACAGGGCGAACCCACCCCTGCGACGCTCATCACCGGCTGGGAGCTCGACCCGCTGTTCCTCATCCCCCTGGGGCTCGTCACCTGGGGCTACGTCGCGGGCGTGCGGCACGTGGACCGGCATCACCCCGGGTCGCCGTGGCCGCGCAAGCGCTCCGTGTTCTTCGGGCTGGGGCTGGCAGCGCTGGTCATCGGCATCGCGTCGCCCCTCGCCGCCTACGACACGACCCTGTTCGCCGCGCACATGTGGCAGCACATGCTGCTGACGATGGTGGCGCCGCCGCTGTTGCTCCTCGGCACGCCGATCACGCTCCTCCTGCGGGTGGCGACGCCGAAGGTGCGCCGGCAGATCATCCTGCCGGTCCTGCACAGCTGGCCGGTGAAGGTCCTCGCCTTCCCGGTGTTCGCGTGGCTGATCTTCGCGGGCACCATGTGGGCATCGCACTTCTTGCCCATCTTCGATGCCGCGCTCGAAGACCCGTGGCTGCACCGGCTCGAGCACGCCTGGTATCTGTCGGCGGCGCTGCTCTTCTGGTGGCCCGCGATCGGGACCGACCCGGCGCCCTGGCGGCTGAACCACCCGATGCGGATGCTCTACGTCTTCCTGCAGATGCCGCAGAACTCGTTCCTGGCGCTGGCCATCTACAGCGCCGGTTCGCCGATGTACGACCACTACGAGACGCTGGGGCGCGACTGGGGGCCATCGGTGCTGCTCGACCAGCAGCTCGCCGGGATCACGATGTGGGTGTTCGGCGACATGATGTTCCTGGTCGCGCTGGCGTTCATGGCCTACGCCTGGGTGAAGCACGAAGAGCGGGAGGCGAAGCGCACCGACCGCGCCCTCGCGCGGCAACGTGCCGCCATGGGAGGCTAAGGCCAAAGGCTAATCGCAGTCGAAGGCGGAACGTCAAAGGTGGAACGTCGCCTGCCAGCGTCGCGCCGGGGCGTTACCCTTCGCCTTTAGCCCTTAGCCTCTAAACCGCTGCGTCGACGCCCATCGCCACGAACACGACCCCCAGGTACAGCAGCGAGTACTTGTAGAGCGTCATCGGCGATTCGGTCTCCGGGTGCCGGAAGAGCCGCCAGGCGTACCAGATGAACGCCGAGCCCGACGCGAGGGCCACGCCGAGGTAGACCCAGCCGAGGTCCGCGGCCGGCCCGAGCGTGAGCGTCACGAGCACCAGCACGACCGAGTAGACGAGGATCTGCACCCGCGTGTGGGCTGGGCCATGGGTCACGGGCAGCATCGGGACGCCCGCTTCGGCGTAGTCGTCCTTCAGCTTGAGCGCGAGCGCCCAGAAGTGGGGCGGCGTCCACATGAAGATGATCGCGAACATGATCCACGGCGCGAGCGAGAGGTCGCCGGTGACCGCAGCCCAGCCGACCATCGGCGGGAAGGCGCCAGCTGCGCCGCCGATGACGATGTTCTGCGGCGTGCGGCGCTTCAACCAGATGGTGTAGATGAAGACATAAAACAAGAGCGCCGCGAGTGCCAGGATCGCCGCCGCGAGCGTCGTCGCCGCCCAGAGGAACACGAACGCCATCGCCCCGAGCGAGATGCCGAACGCGAGCCCGTGCCGCGGCTCGACTTCGCCGGTCACCAGCGGGCGCGAGCGCGTGCGCTTCATGACCTGGTCGATGTCGCGGTCGTACCAGCAGTTGATGGCGTTGGCGCCGCCGGCACTGAGCGTGCCGCCGATCAGGGTGACGATGACAAGCCAGCTGCCCGGCCAGCCGTTCGCAGCGACGACCATCGCGGGGACGGTGGTGATGAGCAGGAGCGAGATGATGCGCGGCTTCGTCAGCGCGATGTAGGCGCGGACGGTGGCACCGAATTGGGGGCGGGCCATGGCCATCGCATCTGCACTCACGCGGTCACCCCAAGGCGCCGCGAAGCACGATACCCCGCACGCGAAACCACTGGCTTGTAATACGCAAACACCACAGCGACCGACAGCGTAACCCAGACGGCCGATGCAATCGCGGTGTGCGAGACGGTGAGCAGGTCCGGGAACACGTACCAGACGTTCAGCGCGCCCACCAGGACCTGCACGGCGTAGAGCACGGGCGCGGCGATGGCCACCGGGGCCGCCCAGAACACCTCGTGCCGCGCCCGCCAGGCCGCGATGGTGAACGGCACGATGAAGAAGAGCAGCGCACCGGCAAGATACCGGTGGACCATGTGCGTGATCTCGTGGTCATCGTTCGCCGGGAAGGGGCCGCCGTTGCAGAACGGCCAATCGGCGCAAGCCGTGGCGGCGCCGCTCTCGGCCATGTAGCCGCCGATCCAGAGCGTGATCGCCAGCCAGATGGTCGCGGCAAGGCCGATGGCGCCGATGCGCCGGGCGGGGCCCGTCGTGAACGACGGCCAGGTCGTGTCAGGGTCGTCGAGGTACATCCCGATGGCTACCGCAACCTGGAAGCTCAGGACGATCATCGCCGTCAGCAGGTGCGTCGCGACGATCTCCGGGGGGAGCTCCCGCACGACCGTGATGGCACCGAGGATGCCCTGGAAGCCCACCAGCGGCACAGTCGCGATCGCTGTCCAGAGCACGAACGGCGAATGCCGGTAGTGCTTCCACGCGAGCCAGGCCACGGCAATCACCATCAGCCCGACCACCGAGGCCGTGTATCGATGGGACATCTCGATGTAGGCGTGGTACTGGTCCGGCGGCACGATATCGCCGTAACACGTTGGCCAGTCGGGGCAGCCGAGGCCCGAGCCGGTCGCGCGGACGTAGACGCCGACGGCGACGAGGAAGAGCGTCATGACGACGGTTGCGAGTGCGAGACGTTGGGCGATCTTCATTCCGGAGTACGTGACGCCTTTCACGGGGCGCAAGAGCGCGCAGCGGTGCTCTGCCCGCGGCCGCATACCCCGCGAACTCTCCCCATCCCGCGTTCAGTGTGCCATGGCGGGCCGAACGCGCGCCACTGAGAGGGCTTCGACAGGTTTACTGTCGCGGCCGCGTGGCGAGGGGCCGATCAGAAGCCCTGCGACCCGTCGAGCCAGCGGAGACCATCGACGAGGACGCCCGAGACGCTGAGCTCCCAGTGGAGGTGCGGGCCCGTCGACAGGCCGGTGGAACCGACATAACCGACGACGTCCGAGTGCTGCACCGCCTGGCCGACGGAGACCGCGCGTTCCTGCAAGTGCCCATAGAGCGAGAAGATGCCCGCGCCGTGGTCGACGATCACGATGTTGCCACGCGTGCGGTAGAGGCCGCTCATCACGACCACGCCGTCGTTCGTGCTTCGGATAGGCGTCCCCGCCTCGACGCCGAAGTCAGTCCCCCCGTGGTGGCCGCCGCGCGGGCCGCCGTTGAACGAGCGCTCCTCGCCGAAGTAGCCGGTCACCCGCGGTTCGCCATCGAGCGGCAGGCGCCACCGGTTCGCCCACTTCCGCGGCGTGATGCCCGCGTAGATCCCGGGGAGCAGCGGCCCCTCGTCGGGCGGTGGCGGCGGCGGTTCCGGCGCGTTGGGGTCCGGTGGCGGCGCGGGCGGGATGATGATGTCGTCAAACGTCCACTGCGTCGCGAGGATGCGGACCACGAAGTCGTACCGGAACGCTTGGCCGGATGCCTCGACCGCATCGACGGAGACGGTCATCGCCCCGGGCGGGTCCTCGGTCCCGAACCCCACGTAGCCTTCGGCCACGTTGCCCAGCTGGCCGAGCGGGTAGACGCGGTCGAACGCCAGCGCGTTCCCGGAGACGGCGTTCTCGACCATGACCCGGAGCGCACCGCCCTGGTAGGCCTGGAACGCCGAGATGCTCGCCACAGGGAGGTAGCCGTCGGCGGCGAGCGCCGGCACCCGGACCAGCGACGGGCCGGTGAGCTGTTCCCGGACCTGCGTGGCGATCGCCGCAGCAGCCGAACGAGGCGGTGCGTCTTGCCGGGAGAGCTTGATCGCAGCGGGGGCCGCCAGCAGCGGCGCACCGGCGGCGAGGGCAAGGAATGCGCGGCGTCGCATACCCGCAAGCTACGCCGCGCAATGGATTCGTGATACCGCCGCAAGGCCGTGACCGCGCCGAATTTGCCTACCTTTTACCGGGTCGGTCAGGCGTTACGGCGGACGGCGCGGTCCATCTCGCGCTTCTCTTCGCGCTCCTTGACCTTCTCGCGCTTGTCATAACGATGAAGGCCACGGGCGACGCCCACCTCGACCTTCGCCTTGCCCCGCTTGAAGTACATCGCCAGCGGAATGAGCGTGAGGCCCTTTTCGCCGAGGAGCTCCTGGATCTTCGCGATCTCCTTCTTGTGGAGCAGGAGCTTGCGGTCGCGGGTGGGGTCGTGCGGGGCGTAGCCGGCGTTCTGGTAGGGCGCGATGTGCGCGTCCTGCAGCCACACCTCGCCGTCCCGGACCCGCGCGTACGAGCCCTGGAGCTGCACCTTGTGCGCTCGCACAGACTTGATTTCCGAGCCCGTGAGGACAATCCCGGCTTCGTAGCGGGCGATGATCTCGTAGTCGTGGCGGGCGCGCCGGTTCTGCGCGATGGTCGATTCGCTCATGTCCCTGGCCAAACGAAAGCGGCCCCGGCGCAAGGCCGAGGCCGCGTGCTCATGCGAGTGTAGCGCGAACCGCTACTGACCGCGCAGGACCTCGATCGCCTTGAAGACCTGCAGGTCGCCCTCAGCGATGTACTGCTCGGAGGTCATCGGAACTTCGATGTCCGGGGTGACGCCGAGGCCCTCGATCTGGTCGCCGCTCGGGGTGAGCCAGCGGCCGATGGCGATGTAGAGCGCGCCGCAGCCCTTCGGGTCGCCACAGCTCTTGAGCTCGACCGGGATGTTGACCGTGCCCTTGCCGAAGCTCCGGGTGCCGACGATCTTGCCGCGCCCGTTGTCGCGGATCGCCGCGGCGAGCACTTCGGCGCCGCTGGCGCTGCCGGCGTCCATCAGGACCACGACCGGGATCTCGGTCAGGAGGCCGCCGCTGCGGGCGCCGGTGCTCTGCTGCTGCCCGTCGGCGTCCACCTCGGTGATGATCGTGCCGTCGTCGAGGAACTCGTCGGCCACGTGGACCGTCGGCGTGAGGTAGCCGCCCGGGTTGGAACGCAGGTCCAGGATCAGCCCCTTGTAGCCCTTCGACTCGATGTCGCGGGCCTTTTCGCGGAGTTCGTCAGCCGTGTTCTCCCGGAAGCGCGAGATGTTGACGTAGGCGATGTCGGTCACCACCGCGCCGCTGCGGTCGACGAGATCGGTGTCGCTTTCGCCGGGGATGACTTCGAGGATCGGTTCGCGGAAGACGCTCTCGAGCGGGATTTCGCCGCGCTCGATGGTCAGCGTCTCGGTCGTGCCGTCGGTGTGCCGGACCTCGATCTCGACCGGGCTGCCCTTGGGCCCGCGGATCTTCTCGACGGCCTGGTCGTCGGTCCAGCCCTCGGTGCTCTCGCCTTCGACCGCGAGGATGACGTCGCCGGCGCGGACGCCCGCCTTCTCGGCCGGGGAGTCGCGGTAGGGGGCGACGATTTCGACGGCACCGTTGCGGTCCGTCACGGTCGCGCCGATGCCTTCGTAGCTGGAGCCGCTATCGAAGGTGAATTCCTTGAGCTGGTCCTGCGAGATGTAGCTCGTCTCCCGGTCGTTCAGCGACTCGAGGATGCCGCTGATCGCGGCTTCCTTGAGCTGTTCGGGGTCGAGCTCGTCGCGGTCCACGTACTGGTCCTGGAGGATCTTGACGATCTCGTCGAGGACTTCCGTGCCGAACTCGTCGTCGGTGCCGTTCGATGTCGTGGTGGTACGGGGAGCCGCGCCGGTAGTCCCGTTGTCGTCATCGCCGAAGACGTCCTTGACGGCGAAGCCGAGGCCGAAGGCGAGGGTGAGGCTGGCCACGAGGAGGAGGACGACGACGGCCCAGCGCGCAACGCGCTCCGCCGTGGTGGGCTGAGCCGGGGGTTGATACGACGCCAAGGAGGGGGCCTTTCCGGCGCACACGCCGTACGAAGGTAGGCCGAGTGTACCGGCCACGCTCACGCGCCATCAATTTGTCGACTTACCGGCCGTTTACGGTGGGTAGAACGCCAGGTCCCCGGGGCGCAGCACGTCGAGTGGCGTGTGCGGCGCGGCGTCCCACCGCAGCACCAAATCGCCCACGGAATCGCCGAACGACGGGGCAACGCCGTCGTTCACGAAGCGCCCGCAGATGAGGAAGCTCGCGCTATCCGGCGACCAGAGGCGGTGCGAGAGGTTGTACTGGTCGAAAAAGCCGAGAAGCACGCGGTAATCCTGCCCTGGGACGACCGCTTCCGTTGACGTAATGTGCTTTCCGCCAGCGTCGTAGAGCCGGAACGTGTAGCGGCTGTCGCCCGTCTGGGCCGGCGCCACGGTGATGACTTTGGTCCCGTCGGGCGACCACGTGTACGCGACGAACGGCCCGCGGGCGATCGGCGTGCGCGCGCCGCTGTCGATGTCGATGGTCCAGAGCTGGTCGAACACCCCGGCTTCGGCCTCGCGCGTGACCGCGACCGCCAGCTCGCGGCTGGCCGGGCGAAACGCCATCGCGACGGCCGAGGGGAAGGCCGCGACCTCACGGGCGGCTTCCGCGGCGATGTCGTACGACATAATCGCGACGCCCTCGGTCGAGGGTTCGGCGTAGCAGGCGCTGGCACCGTCCGGCGACCAGGCCGGCGTCCGAAAGCCAAGGGCCTGGGACGAGACGATGAAGGGCGGCGAGCCGGGGTCATCCGCGCGGACGAAGCAGAACTGGGTGCCGGTGTGCACCGCCAGGCGGGCCCCGTCCGGGCTCCAACTGCTGAAGATAGGTGCGCCGGTCGCGACCGTGCGGGGCCCGTGTTCTCCGGACGGGTCGTGGAACTGCAGCTCGAGCCCGAGCGGCCCCTGGCCCACCACCGCCATCACGTCGCCGCGTGGCGACCAGAGCAGGTAGTGCGGTACGCGCGGCGCGATCACCGGCACCACGCCTGCGGCGCTCTCGAAGAGCTGCGTCGGCGACCCGGAGGAGAGGCTGTGCAGGTCGACGCGGCTCTGGACGCGCTCGCCGTGGGTCACCACCGATGATGCGGCGATGACATCGCGCGACGGCGACCACGCGGGCCAGCGGCCTTCGCGTGCGAGCGGACGCCAATCGTAGCCGCCGTCGGCCGCGGGGATGCCGGCGTGCAGCCCGCCGGAGCGGTCCACGAGCGCGATGGGGAACTGGTCGGCCATGTCTGGAGGGGAAGGCTACCAGAGGGTGGGGAGAGAGGCTCACCTGGGGGGCCTCTTCGTAATCGGAGAACTTCGCACTATATCAGTTATGTTTGAGACGACGCAGGAATTGGCCTCCCGTGCGCGGATACCTCCTCGGGTGGCGTCCCGCCGCTCAACACCGAACCGTCGCACTCGGCGCGCGCCCGCCGGTGCCTGTGGCATTGGCACTCGGTCCCGCGGAGCAATGCTCCGCGGCTACGCCTGCGGCGCTCTGCCCCGCGGCCGCGGTCGTGCCGGTGGGGGCCGGGTGTGCTGGCGGGTTCGGAGCCCGGCCCACACACCCGCGATTATGTAACGGTAAACGTCGCCACCATGCCCTCCGCCTGGTGGCTGATCGTGTCCTCGTGGATCTCCTCGACGAGGTCGCAGACCAGCTCGTACTCGCCGGGCGCGAGCGTGACGGTCAGGCGCTCCTGTTCGCCCACGCCCAGCTCGCGCGAGCGTGCCACCAGCTCGTAGCTGCCGTCCGGGAGCTTCCGGAGTATGGCGAGGTCGTGGATTGTGCCCGCCTCGTCGTGGCTGTCGCCGCCGTGCACGTGGTTGCCGGGGTGGACCGCGATGAACGTGACGTCGCCCGCGGAGATCGACTCCCGCGAGGGCGCGACCTCCCAGCTGGTCAGCTCGACCCGCACTTCGCGGTCGCCAATGCTGGCCTCGTCGCCGCCGAACCAGTCGCGCTCGATCCCGGTGAAGACCACCAGGGGCAGGACGAGCACCGCCGCCGCGGCGCCCATCGCCAGCAGCGGCGCCCTGTTCGCGCGGAAGAAGCCCCGCCCGCCGGAGGGCCGCGGGTTGCCCGATGCCACGGCGATCCGGCCGCCCTTCGTGCGCAGGCGGAGGCTGTTGGCCATCACGCTGACCGAGCTGAACGCCATCGCCGCGCCCGCGATGATCGGGTTCAGCAGCCCCGCGGCTGCGATCGGGATTGCGATGACGTTGTAGCCGAACGCCCAGGCGAGGTTCTGGCGGATAGCCGCCAGCGTCGACCGGCCGAGCATCACCGCCTCCGCGATGCGCGAGACGTCGCCGTGGAGGAGCGTGATGTGCCCCGCCTCGATCGCCACGTCGGCGCCAGTCGCCATGGCGATGCCGATGTCGGCGCGGGCCAGCGCCGGCGCATCGTTGATGCCGTCACCCACCATCGCCACGTGGCGCCCCTGCGCCTGGAGCTGCTCGACGAGCGCGAGCTTGTCCTCCGGCCGGGCGCCCGCGCGGAACTCGGCGATGCCGACCTGCCGCGCGACCGCGCCGGCGGCCCGCTCGTTGTCGCCAGTCATCATGATGACGCGCAACCCGAGGTCCTTGAGCGCCTGGACCGCGCGCGCCGCGTTCTGCTTGACCGCGTCGGCGATGCCCAGCGCGCCGTTCACCGTCCCGTCGACTGCGACGAGGATGACCGTCTGTCCTGCCGCCTCCAGCCGGTCGAGCGCCTCCGCGGCCGCAGCGGTGACCACGATGCCCTGCTCTTCGAACAAGCGCCGGTTCCCGGCCACCACGGCGCGGCCATCGACCGATGCGGTCACGCCGCGGGCGGTGTGCGCGTGGAAGTCCTCGGGCGAGCCCATGGTCATGCCGGCTTCGACCGCGGCGTCGACGATGGCCCGGCTCAGCGGGTGTTCGCTGCCCGATTCGGCCGTCGCTGCAAGCAGGAGCAGCTCATCGCGCCCGATCGCCCCGAAGGTGACCGTCTCCTGGAGCTGCGGGCGGCCTTCGGTGAGCGTCCCGGTCTTGTCCAGCACGATCGTGTCGAGGCCGCGCATGCGTTCGAGCACCTCGGCGTCCTTGATCAGGATGCCGCGCTCGGCGCCCATGCCCGTGCCGACCATGATCGCCGTCGGCGTGGCTAACCCAAGCGCGCAGGGGCACGCCACCACGAGCACCGCCACGGCGTAGACCATCGCGTCGACCCAATCGCCGCCGAGGAACCCCCAGGCGAGGAAGACCGCCGCCGCGATGACGATGACGACCGGCACAAACACCGCCGCGACCTGGTCGACGAGCTTCTGGATGGGCGCCTTCGAGCCCTGTGCCTCTTCGACGAGGCGGGCCATGCGCGCGAGGGCGCTGTTGTCGCCCACGGCCGTGGCTTCGACTCGCATCACGCCGTCCTGGTTCACCGTGCCGCCGATGACGGCATCGCCCGGGCGCCGCTCCACCGGGATCGATTCGCCGGTGACCATCGACTCGTCGACCGTGCCGAGCCCCTCGCGGACGACGCCATCGACCGGGACGCGCTGTCCGGGCCGGACGACGACGATGTCTCCCCGGCGGACCTGGTCGAGCGGAAGCTCGAGCTCGTTGCCGTCGCGGAGCACCGCGGCCGACTTCGCGGACATGCCGAGCAGCTTGCGGATGGCGGAGGACGCCTCGCCCTTCGACCGCTCTTCGAAGTACTTGCCCATGGTGATGAAGACGAGGACCGCCGCGCTGACGTCGAAGAACATGTGGCGGTCTTCGTTGGCGAGGACGACCCAGGCGCTGTAGCCGAAGGCGACGGACGTGCCCAGCGCGACCAGGACGTCCATGTTCGGGTTGAAGTGGCGCAGGCTGGTCCAGCTCCCGCGGTAGAAGCGCCAGCCGAGGCCGAACTGGATCGGCGTGGCCAGGGCGAGCAGGAGACGCCCAGTGAGCTGGTGGTCGTCGTTGATCGCCAGGTCCGCGATGTCCATGCCCATCGCGAGGATGATGGTGGGGATCCCCAGGGCAGCGCCGAAGAGGAGCGTGTAGAGCGTGGCACGGGCGTGGTGGGCCCGCGCCGCCTCGCGGTCCGTGTCGGGCTGGCGTTCGGCGGCCTCGTAGCCCGCCTTCTGGATGGCCGCGATGAGCGTCTCGACCGGGACGGTGCCGGCGTGCGTCACCTGCGCCGTCTCGGCGGCGAAGTTCACCGACGCCGTCTCGACGCCTTCGACCTTGTTGAGCGCTCGCTCGACGCGGCGGACGCAGGACGCGCAGGTCATGCCGTTGATGTCGAGGGTCACGGATTGTTCGGTTGCCATGGGGATCTCCGGGGATGTGCTGGGCGGGGCAGCTACTTCAGCGCCGCCTCGTACCCCTCGTCCGCGATTGCGGCGACGATCGCCTTCTCGTCGAGCGATTCGCCCTGGACCGTCGCGGACTTGCCTTCGAGGCTGACCTTCACGTCGGCGACGCCCGGGAGCTCGCCGACGGCGTTCGTGACCGACTGGACGCAGTGCCCGCAGGTCATGCCGGTGACGTTGAATTCGAGGGTCTGGGTGGCCATGGTGTTACTCCTTATGTGCTGTTTGGTGCTGATGTGAGGTGCCGAGCGAATCCAGCCCGGCGGCATCGAGCGGCCCCTGCACCTTATAGAGGCGAAGGAGCTCGCTGATCGCGCGGTCGGCTTCGCCGCCCTGCATCATCTCGACGACGTGGGTGCGAAGGTGGCCCTCCATGACGAGTCCGTCGAGGCTGCGCAGGGCCTTCTGGATGCTCAGGGACAGGTCCAGGATGTCGATGCAGTACCGGTCGTCCTCGAGCTGGCGCTCCAGGGCGTCCACCTGTCCCTTGATGATCTTGAGCCGGCGGAGCGCCTGGCGCTGGGTGTCGGGGGTCATTGCAACGCCGCCTGAATAGGGTACCCCCCTATCCTGCTCCCGCCGGCGGCCAAATGCAAGTGGCCCACGCCACATGCCGCCGCCCGTTTCCGTATCGGTTGCCGGCACGCGGCGAAGCCCGGCTATTGCCGGGCTCCGTTCCGCTGCCGTGACGAAGGTTTTGGTTTACTCGTTGTTGGGGCAGTCCCCGGCGTGGCCCGCACCTGCGCCGGCGCCGCGCCCCATGCCCTGTCCCATGCCGGCTCCGTGGCCTGCGCCGGTGCCGGTGCCGGTCCCGTCCATCGCTCCGTGGCCGTGGCCGTTGCCGGCCCGGTCGGGCCGCAGTTCGGTGAGGTCGATGCCCTTCTCGGCGGCGATCTCGTGTGGTGTCTGGCCCCCGGCGATGGCGGCGTCGAGCTCTTCGACGGTCATCCCGAGGATGCCGGCGATCTCGGCGTGGCGCTCGTCGTGGCGGGCACCGGGCTCTTCGGCGGGCGTTGGGTTGGCGCCCGGGCCTTCCGGCGCCTGGGCGAGGGCGAAGCTGACGGTGCCGAGGGCAAGCAGCCCCGCGGCGAGGGTTGCGGTGAGGATGGACTTTGGCTTGTTCATCTCACGCCTCCTGGCGTTGTGCGTCCGGGCGTCTTGGCCCGGCACCATCAGCATCGCCCTCGAACCTCAAGCGACGGCCCCTGGGAACCTCAAGGTTCGCTCAAGGCGCGGCAGGCAGGCGGACCGTGAACGTCGCACCCCGCCCGGGGCCGTCGCTCGCCGCGTCGATCGTGCCGCCCATCGCGACGACGAGTGCGTGCGCGATCGTGAGCCCGATGCCCGCCCCGCCCGACCGCCGCGAACGCGAGGGGTCCGTGCGGTAGAAGCGCTCGAAGACCAGGGGCAGTTCGTCGGCGGCGATCCCGATGCCGGTGTCTTCCACCGCGAAGCAGACGTGGCCGCCGTCCCGCCGCGCGCGGAGCCGCACGCTACCCGGGGCCTCCGTGTAGTGGAGGGCGTTCGCGGTGAGGTTCGAGAGCACCTGGAGCACGCGGTCGCGGTCGGCCACCACCACGGGCAGCGCCGCCGGCGCGTCGATGGAGAGCGCGAGGCCCCGTTCCCGGGCGGCCGGCGCGAACCGGGACTCCGTCTCGGCCAGCAGGTCGGCGGGCTCGAGGCGGGTGGGGTGAAGCTCGAGCTGCCCGGATTCGGCGCGCGAAAGCTCGCGCAGCTCGTCGAGCAGCCGCGTGATCCGGCCGGTTTCCTCGCCCAGCAGCGCCCAGGTCTCGCTGTTCGGCGCGAAGACGCCGTCGGCCAGGCCTTCGATGTAGCCCCGGAGCACCGCGACCGGCGTGCGCAGCTCGTGGGCGATGTCGCCGATGAGCGCGACCCGGCGACGCTCGACATCTTCGAGGGCAGCAGCCATGGAGTTGAACCCGGCTGCGACCTGCCGGTACTCATCCGCGCCCGCGACCGGCAGCCGCTGGCTGTAGTCGCCGGCAGCGATGTGCGTGCTCGCCGCCGCCAGCCGGTTCAGCGGTTGGGAAAGGCTCCGCGCGACCACGATGCTGGCCAGCACCGACAGCGGGAGCGCAATCGCGAAGGCGAGGAGGAACCCCTGGTTGATGGTGTCGACAAGCGCCTGGTCCAGGTCGGCGCCGAGCTCGGCCATGCGCGTGCCGCCCTGCCCGCGCAGGCCCATCCCGGCGGCAATGTGCTGGTCGAAGAAGCTCGGCGCCGTCAGCCGGACCGTGAGGAACAGCGCCAGCAGTCCGACACAGGACACCGCGAGATAGCTCAGGAACAGGCGCAGCCAGATGGCACCGGGCAGACGTGGTCCGGTCATGCCGGTGCGCCGGCGCGGTAACCGACGCCGCGGACGGTCTGGACGTAGCGCGGGGCGCCCGGGTCGTCCGCGAGCTTCCGGCGCAGGTTCGCGACGTGCACCTCGACCACGTGGTCGTCGAAGTACTCGCTCTCCCAGACGCGCTCGAGGATCTGCTGGCGCGTGAACACCCGGCCGGGCTGTTCCGCCAGCATCGCCAGCAGCGCGAACTCCCGCGGGGTGAGGTCGACCGGCTCGCCGGCGCGCGTGACCAGGTGCCGGTCGGAGTCGATCAGGATGTCGCCGAGTTGCCGCGCGCTCGCGTTGACGGCGGGTGTGCCCGCACCGGTCCGCGGACGACGCAACATGGCCCGGATGCGGGCGACGAGCTCGCTCGGGCTGAACGGCTTCACGAGGTAGTCGTCGGCGCCGACGGTGAGCCCCACAATCCGGTCGACCTCCTCGCCGCGCGCCGTGAGCATCACGACGTAGGCATCGGAAAACGTGCGGATGCGCCGGCAGACCTCGATACCGTCGAGTCCGGGCAGCATCACGTCGAGCACGATGACATCGGGTTCCCACGACGCGGCGAGGTCGAGCGCGGCCGGACCGTCGGCGGCGGTGGCGATGTCCCACCCTTCGCGCTCCAGGTAGCCCCGGACGAGGCGGACGATGTTCGGCTCGTCGTCGACCACGAGGACGCGGGACGGGTGAGTGGGGCCTGTGGCGGTCGGTGTGCCGTTGGCCATGCCTCCACGGTACCGGTGGAGGGTATGCGCAACCCCGGCCGGTCGGGCGCCAAATGCGCGACCGATAGGACGGGCGCTACCGCGGACCGATGGCGCCGGCAGCGGCGAGCGCGGAGATCTCGTCCCAGGTGAAGCCGCACTCGTCCAGCACCTGCTCCGTGTGCTCGCCGAACTCCGGCGCGCCGCGGCGAATGCTGCCCGGGCTCGCCGAGAGCTGGGCCACCGGGCCGACGATGCGGAGCTCCTTCCCGCTGTGGTGCGCGAAGGGCACGACGTAGCCGTTTTCGATGACCTGCACGTCCTCGGCGACCTGGGCGTAGTCCTGCACCGGCCCGACCGGCAGGCCGCACTCGCCGCTCAGGTAGTTCACCCAGTCCCACTGGTCGCGTTGTTCGAAGACGCGGTCGAACTCGGCGATGAGCTCGCGGCGGTTCTCGATGCGACCCTTGAAGTCGCAGAAGCTCGGGTGACTGTGGAGGTCCATGCGGTCGAGCGCGCGGCAGAGCGGCTCCCACCAGCGGTCACCCTGGGCCATGGCGACGGCGACGAAGCCGCCGTCGCGGCAGCGGTAGACGTTCCACATTGCGTCGGCGTCGTCCCGCGAGCGCGGTGCCGGGATGCGCCCCGTGAACAGCGACGTCGTTATGTTGAACGACTGGAGCATGACCTGACCGCCGAGCAGCGACGCGTCGACCTGCTGGCCTTCGCCCGTTCGCGCCCGGTGCCAGAGCGCGATGAGGATGCCGTAGGAGAGCGAGACCGCGCCCACCTGGTCGGCCATGCCGCCGAACGCGGACATCGGCGGCATCCCCGGCGCGCCCTGGGCCGACATCGTCCCGCCGCGCGCCTGCCCGAGGATGTCCATCGCCGCCCACTTCGCGTGCGGGCCCTTCGCGCCATAGCCGCTGGCCGAGGCGTAGATGATGGCGGGGTTGCGCGCCTTCATCGCCTCGTAGCCGAGCCCGAGCTTCTCCATCACGCCCTGGCGCATGTTCTGGACGAAGACGTCGGCGGTCTCCACGAGCCGGAGCAGCGTCTCCCGCCCGTCCGGGTGTTTGAGGTCCAGGACGATGCCGCGCTTGTTGCGGTTGTGGCTTTCGAAGTAGCCGCTTGGCTCGTCTGGCAGCGCAGCGAACCCCCGGCCGGGGTCGGGCGAATCGGGGCCTTCGACCTTGATCACGTCGGCGCCGAAGTCGGCGAGCATCGCCGTCGCGTAAGTGCCCTGCTGCCAGATCGTGCAATCGATCACGCGCAGGCCGGAGAGCGGCAGGCCGTTGTGCGGGGCATCCGGGAACATGGAGTGGGTCCTCCCTCGCTGCTTCGCGGTCATCTTGGGAATGACGCCCCGGGGGTGTCAACGGGTCGCACAGGCCGTATCGTCCGCGCCATGGGAACCACACGAGGGCATCGCGGGTTCGCCCGCTTCTGGGCATGGATGACGGCGCACGAGGGCGAGCAGCAGCACGCCGCGCGCCGGCGCGTCGTCTCGCAGCTCCGCGGACGCGTGCTCGAGATCGGCTTCGGCCTCGGCACGAACTGGGAGTACCTTCCCGAAGATGTCGAATACACCGGCATCGAA
Organism: Dehalococcoidia bacterium; assembly: GCA_020850615.1. GTDB lineage: Bacteria > Chloroflexota > Dehalococcoidia > Tepidiformales > Tepidiformaceae > JADZEI01. Next base: position 27,376 of record JADZEI010000018.1, read on the forward strand.
CCCGATCCCTACATGCTCGAACGGGCCCGGGCGCACGCGGCGACGCTCGGGCGGCCGATGCAGCTCGTCGACGCCCGGGCGGAATCGCTGCCCTTCCCCGACGCGAGCTTCGATGCCGTCTTCACGACGCTGACCTTCTGCACGGTCGAGGATGTGCCGGCCGCGCTGGCCGAAGTGCGGAGAGTACTCAGGCCCGGCGGGGAGCTCCACTTCTGGGAGCACGTCCGGCCGGGCGGGCGCGTCACGGGCACGCTCACGGACGCGATCGCACCGGCCTGGCGGCGCCTCGGCGGCGGCTGCAACCCCAACCGGCGCACGGCGGTCGCGTTCCAGCGCGGTGGCTTCGAATACACCGAGTTCAAGCGCGTCACCGCGCCGCCGATGCCGATGATCTTCGGCCGCGCGCGGGTTGCGGGGGACACCGCGGGACGCGCGGATATACTCGACCGGGAAGTGGCGGCGGAAGCCTGACCCCGGGGGATATGCGTTGCGGATAGGTGCTCACATCTCCAGTGCGGGCGGGCCGCAGAACATCTGGGCGAAGCAGGCGGAGATTGGCGCCGAGGCGGTGCAGCTCTTCATCTCGGCGCCGCAGCAGTGGCGGCTGCCCGCACTCAAGGACGAACAGGTGGCGGCGTTCCGGGAGCGCCACGCCGCTGCGGGCGTGCCCGCGTTCTTTCACGGCGTCTACCTGATGAACTTCGCGAGCCAGGACCCCGCGATCCTCGAGAAGTCGGTCGCCTCGCTGACGTCCTACCTGGACTGGGCCGCAAAGCTGGGCGTGGTGGGCACGATCTTCCACGTCGGCAGCCACCTCGGCGCCGGGTTCGACGCGATGGTCCCGCAGATGTGCCGCCTCCTGCGCCAGTGCCTCGACGGCGCACCAAACGACACGCTCCTCATCCTCGAAAACAGCGCAGGGCAGGGGAACTGCTGCGGCAAGGACTTCACGGAGCTCGCGGCGCTTGTCCGCGGCCTCGACAACGACCCGCGCGTGGCGATTTGCATCGATACCTGCCACGCCTTCGCCATGGGATACGACATCACGAGCCGCGAAGGCTGCGAGATCGCGATGGAGGAGTTCGACCGCGCAATCGGGCTCGACCGGCTCGCCGCGGTCCATGCCAACGACAGCAAGATGCCCTTCGGCGGCGTGCGGGACCGGCACGCCAACATCGGCGACGGCCACATCGGCTACGACGGCTTCCGGACGCTCATGGCGCACCCGGCGTTCCGCGATGTGCCCTTCCTGCTCGAAGTGCCGGGCATGGACGACAAGGGCCCGGACCGCGAGAACGTCGACCGCCTGAAGCGATTACGCGCTGAGGTTGGGCTCCGATCGTAGCTGCCGGGCACACCCGTTGGCGCGAGCGAGCGCCGTCACGTAGGGTTTCGGGCGCCGGGAGGTGTTCGCAATGACGAAGAAGACGGTGCTCATCGCCGGGGCGTCTGGCCTCGTGGGGGAGGCGGCCGCGCGCAAGTTCGCCAGCCAGCCGGACTGGGACGTGATCGGCGTTTCGCGGCGGATCCCGCCGGACCTGCCCGGGGTGCAGCTCCAGAGCGTCGACCTCCTCGACGAAGCCGCCTGCAAGCGCGCGTTCGGTGCGATGGGCCACGTCACGCACCTCATCTACGCCGCGGTCAACGAATCGCCCGGGCTGTTCGCCGGCTGGATCGACGACGACCAGATCGAGCGCAACGGACGCATGCTGCGCAACCTGTTCGAACCCCTGTCCGAGGTGGCCGCGGGCCTGGAGCACGTCTCGCTGCTGCACGGCACGAAGGCCTACGGGCTGCACCACCCATCGATCCCGCCGGAGCGCGTGCCCATCCCGCTCAAGGAGCGGGCGCCCCGCGTGGAGCACCCGAACTTCTACTGGGTGCAGGAGGACTACCTCCGCGCGAAGCAGGCCGGGCGGAGCTGGGGCATCACCACCATGCGCCCGACCGTCATCTACGGCGAGGCGCCGGGGAACAACCTCAACCCGCTCCCGGCGCTCGCGGCCTACGCCGCACTGCTGCGCGAAGCCGGCGAGCCGCTGCACTTCCCCGGCTCCGAAGAGACGCGCGTCATCCGTGAGGCCGTGGACGCCGAGCTGGTCGCCGATGCGCTGCTCTGGGCGGCGACTTCGCCGGCGGCGCGCGGCGAGGCGTTCAACCTCACAAACGGCGACGTCTACGTGTGGGAGCACACCTGGCCGGCCATCGCGGACGCGCTGGGCATGGCCGTGGGCGAGCAGCGGCCGGTCACGCTCGGCGCGTGGCTCCCGGCACACCAGGACGCCTGGGCCGCGCTCGTCGCGAAGCACCGGCTGGCCGCAGCGCCCGACATCGTGGAGTTCGCCGGGGCCAACTCCATCATCTACGCCGACATGCTGCTCGGGCCGGGTGGGCGGTCGAATGTGCCCTTCCTGAACAGCACGATCAAGGCGCGCCAGGCCGGCTTCCAGGCCTGCATGGACACCGGGGACATGTTCGGGAAGCTCTTCCGGCGGCTCGTCGAGCGACGGATGATCCCGCCCGCGCCCTGAGCCGGTTCAGACGGCGGCGGGCTTGCGCTTCGTCTCGATGATCGCGTCGAGCTCGGCCTTGAGGCGGTCCAGCACCGTGTCGTACTGGAAGGCGCCGAGCTCCTCCTCACCGCGCTTCAGGTTCACGAAGTTCGGCGCGCACCAGAGGCCGAGGTCGGCGTCGTCCGTCTCGCCGGGGCCGTTCACGCGGCAGCCCATCACGGCGATCGTGACGTTGTAGTCCTTCGCGTACGCGGCCATCTCCTTCACGTTGAAGGCGAGGTCGACGAACGCCTCGTTCTCGACGCGGCTGCAGCTCGGGCAGCTGATGATGTTGAGCCCTTCGCCGAAGTTCTTCGGCACGCTGCGGAACCGGCCGGCCTCGATGTCGTCGATGAGCTGGCGGCCAACCTCGACTTCGCGCCACTTCTCGGCGAACGGCAGCGTCAGCGAGACGCGGATCGTGTCGCCGATCCCCTCGGTGAGGAGCTGCTCGAAGGCGATGCGCGTCTTGATCGCGCCGTCCGGCAGCATCCCCGCCTCCGTGACGCCGAGATGGAGCGGCACGTCCGGCCGCTGGGCCGCGAACAGCCGGTTGCCCGCGACCACCTTCTTGGGGTCGCTGTCCTTGAGCGAGACGACGTAGCGCGTGAACCCCAGCGAATCGAGGATGCCGCAGTGTTCGAGCGCGCTCTCGACCATCGCGCGGACGCCCTCCAGGCCCGGCTCGTCCGCGCCTGCGAACTTCGCGTCCATCTCGGGGTCCACGGACCCGCAGTTCACGCCGACGCGCAGCGCCAGGTCGTGCCGGACCGCGGTCTCGGCGATGAGCGCGACTTTGTCCCGCACCGGCTTCTGCTTCTCGTGGTGGTAGAGATGCCCCGGGTTGTAGCGCACCTTGTTCACATGCGGCGCGACCTGCGTGACCAGCCGGTAGTTCTCCTGCAGGTCGACCACAAGGTTCGCTTCCGGCACGCGCGCGCGCACTTCGGCCAGTGCTTCGACGTCCTTCGTGCTGTCGACGGCGATCCGGACGAGCCCGGCGCCGGCCTCGTGAAGCATGCGAGCCTGGGCGACGGTCGCATCGATGTCCTGCGTGCGGGTGGCGCACATGGACTGGATGACGATGGGATGGCCGCCGCCGATGGTGACGCTGCCCGCGCGGACGGGCCGGGAGTTCGCACGCTTCATGATTCGAAGTGTATCAGCGGGCCCTGTGACCGTCGTCAACCGCGCTTACGCCGCTATGATGCGCGGCGACCACACCGGGGGAACCCATGCCACTGCCGCTCCTCGAAGCTGACGCGCTCGAAATAACGATCCTCGTGGACAACCAGATCGACATGCTCCTGCCGGGCGATGAGCAGGTGGTGCGCCACCCGTATGGGCCGCGCGTGTACAACCCCATCCTCGAAGACGACGTGACCACCACGCTCCACGCCGAGCACGGCTTCTCCGCGCTGGTCACGCTCATCCAGGACGGCGCGAAACGGCACATCCTCTTCGACGCTGGCGTCTCGGCGAACGGACTCATCGAGAACATGGACCGCCTGGAGCTCGACTCGAAGGACATCGAGGCGGTGGTGCTCTCCCACGGCCACTTCGACCACACCGGCGGGCTCGCCGGGCTCGTCGACCGGCTCGGCCGGGTCGCGATGCCGATGATCATCCACCCGGGAGCCTATACGAAGCGGCGGTCGGTGCCGCCCGGCCGGTTGCCCACGCCCCTGCCGCCGCCCTCGCGCACTGCGATGGAAGGCGCCGGCTTCGAGCTGCTCGAATCAGCGGACCCCTCGCTGCTGTTCGAAGACCGGCTCCTGGTCACCGGCGAAGTGCCGCGTGCAACGGACTTCGAGCAGGGCTTTCCGTTCTTCCAGTCCCAGGACGCCGGCGGCGAGTGGCACCCCGAGCCGCACCTCATGGACGACCAGGCGGTGATCGCGAACGTGAAGGGCCGCGGGCTCGTCGTGCTCACCGGCTGCGGCCACGCGGGCATCGTGAACATCGTCCGGCGGGCGCAGGCGCTGACCGGCGTGGACCAGGTGCATGCCGTCCTGGGCGGCTTCCACCTCAGCGGCCCGTTCTTCGAACCCATCATCGCGCCCACGATCGAGGCGCTGCGCGGGTTCGCCCCGTCGCTGGTCGTGCCGGGGCACTGCACCGGGTACAAACCGCAGATGGCCATCGCCCAGGCACTGCCGGAGGCGTACGTGCACAACGCCGTGGGCACGACCTACCGCCTCTAACGGCTGACCTCCGATTCCGCAATCCGCGATACGCACCGGCCGTCCACCGGGCGGCCACCGACCCCAGGTCCCGGTTTTCTTATGTCCGGCGCTGTTACCGAAGAGCCACGGAGGCGTCACCACTATTTCGTTGTCCTGTCACCGGACTCACCTGAACACTGGGCCCACTCGACCGACAACCAAGGGGAACCCGTTGCAGTCGAGGTGTTCGTTCGGGGGAACAAGAGATGGAATGGCTGTCGCCAGAAACAGAAGACGTCGAAGAGGAAGCGCCCCAACAGCGGTTGTCGCTGGAGGAGCAGCAGCAGCTCGTGATGCAGTACGCGCCACTGGTCCGGCGTGTCGCACGGTCGCTGCCGCTGGAGATCCCGGGGCTCCTGGAGTTTGAGGACGCCGTCGGCTACGGCACCTGTGGCCTCGTCGAGGCGGTGCGGAGGTACGACCCGTCGAAGGGCACGAACTTCCACGCCTACGCCGTGCGCCGCATCCGCGGGTCGATGATCGACGCCTTCCGGCGGATGGATCGCCTGAGCCGCACCATGCGGCAGAAGGCCCGCGACGTGCAGCGCGCCCAGAGCGAGCTCGAGGTCATCCTCGGGCGGTCGCCCAACGAAACCGAAGCGGCAAATCACCTGGGTTTGTCGATCGAGCAGTACCGCGACGCGTCCTCCAACGCGCGCTGGGTCACGGTCTCCCTGGACCGGATGCTCGAGAAGGACGACGACGGGGACTCGTTCCCGGCCGCGGAAATGCCCACGGCCGACGAGGACATCGACTTCACCCGCAGCTTCGAGGAGAAAGAGTTGTACGAAGACCTGGCGCGCGCGGTCCAGGGGCTGCCCGAGCGGGAGCGCCTGGTCGTCTCCCTCTATTATGTCGAGCACTTGACCATGAAGGACATCGCCAACGTCCTCCAGGTCTCCGAGACGCGGGTCAGCCAGCTCCACGCCCAGGCGGTGAAGCGCCTCCGCCGCACGATGCTGCACGAAGCCGCGTAGCCTCGCTTGCTACTACGCCCATGCACAGCCGCCGCGGGTTTCTCGCGGCGGCTGTGCTGTGTCTCCGCCGGTGTCGAATCAGTAAGGGGGACCGTTGGAGAGTGGACGTACGGGGATCCCGCTACTTGCCGGCAACGTGCCGATCCACCCCTAGTGGCGTGGACATTCCTGCCGAACATATGAATGAACGGCAGGAGACCGCGCAAGTCGAAGCGGGGTGGAGGGCCGGCGGATGTGGGGTGGTGGCCCCTGGGGTAGAAGAAGTCCGAAACGGGGGAAGTTATGGCAGAGCGACATGATGACGGGTACCGCAACGCCGTTGCGTTCGTGACCCATACGCGTGACTACCGGTCGGCTGAGGTCTTGCCCGCGCTCGCGCGCCACGGCTACACGACCACGGAACGTCCGCACGACCGCGAGACCGAACGGCTGCTCGCGCAGTTCGACCCGGACCTCGTCGTGCTCGCCGTGGACCCGCGCCACGAAGGCGACCTCGCGCTCATCCGCTCGGTCGCGCGCACGTGCCAGGGCGCGTTGCTGGTGCTCGCCCCCGGGCCGCACGGCAACGGGCTGAGCGCCGCGCTCGAAGCCGGCGCCGATGTCTGCCTGCGCGACACCGACGGCGTCGAGATGCTCGGGGCGCAGCTCTCCGCCCTCTCCCGGCGCAAGTCACGCGGTGTCGAACCCGAGGAAGAGTCGCTCAGCGTCATCACCGTCCGCGACCTCGTGCTGGACTTCGACCGCTGCCAGGCCGTTCGCGACCAGGACCTCATCCCGCTCACGCCGACTGAGTTCAAGATCCTCGCCTACCTCGCGAAGAACGCCGGCAAGGTCGTCAGCCCCGTCGAGATCCTCCGCGCCGTGCAGGACTACACCTACTCTGACCGCGAAGCGCAGGAGATCGTGAAGGTCTACATCCGGCGCATCCGGCGGAAGGTCGAGCTCGACCCGGCGGAGCCGAACTACATCATCAACGTCCGCGGCTTCGGCTACATGCTGGAGCGGCGGCTCATGAAGCGGCCTGAAAGCGGGCGCGTCACCGAAGCCGCCTGACGCGATTTCAGACCAGTAGCGACTGAGACGGCGCCCCAATGGGCGCCGTCTTCGTCTTTACGGCGATGGTAGAATCGCACGCATGAATAGCACCCTCGCCGACATCTTGGACCTCAGCGGTCCCCGCCCCCAGCTCCGCGACGCAAAGGCCGTCCGGGCGCAGATCGACGACGTGGTCCGTCTCGCGGTCTTCGGGTCGGACCAGGAGAAGGCCCTCGCGCGCTATGCGATCCACACCGCGGCCCCGCAGCTGGGCGCGGTGTCCTCCTCCATCTGGGGCCTCTATTCGGCACGCGGCCGCGGCGAAGTCAACGGATTCACCTGCCCGGCGGTGAACATCCGCGGCATGGCCTACGACATGTCGCGGGCGCTCTTCCGCGCGATCAAGTCCACCGACGCCACCGCGACCATCTTCGAGCTCGCGCGCTCCGAGATGGGCTACACCTTCCAGGAGCCGGCCGAGCTCGCCGCCGTCGTGCTCGCCGCCGCCATCGCCGAGGACTACGTCGGCCCGGTGTTCATCCAGGGCGACCACTTCCAGGCCAACGCCAAGAAGTTCGCGACCGACGCCGAGGGCGAGACGAAGGCGCTCGAAGACCTGATCCGCAAGGCGGTCGCGGCGCAGTTCTACTGCATCGACATCGACGCCTCGACGCTCGTCGACCTCAGCTTCGAAAAGGTGCGTGACCAGCAGGCGCCGAACTCGAAGCTCACCGCCCGCCTCTCGAAGCTCGTGCGCGAGCTGGAGCCGGAGGGCGTGACCATCTCGCTCGGCGGCGAAATCGGCGAAGTCGGCAAGGAAAACAGCACCGTCGAGGAGCTGACCGAGTACGTCGACGGCTTCCGCGAGATCGTCGGTGGCGACTTCACCGGCCTCGCCAAGGTCAGCGTCCAGACGGGCACGAGCCACGGCGGCATCCCACTGCCGGACGGCACGATTGCCAGCGTCGCGATCGACTTCGACACCCTGGAGCAGCTCTCCCGCGTGAGCCGCGAGCGCTACGGCATGGCCGGCGCGGTCCAGCACGGCGCCAGCACCCTCCCGGACGAGCTGTTCCACCGCTTCCCTTCGGTCGAGACCGCCGAGATCCACCTCGCGACCGGCTTCCAGAACATCATGCTCGGCCACGAGCGGTTCCCTTCGGACCTGCTCGACGAGATGCGCCGCTGGTGCGAATCCGAGCTCTCGAACGAGCGCAAGTCCGGCGAAACCGATACCCAGTTCTTCTACAAGACGCGGAAGAAGGTCTGGGGCCCGTTCAAGCCGCAGACCTGGGGCCTGCCTGAGGACATCCGCGGCGCGCTCAACGCCGAGCTCCAGGCGAAGTTCGAGTTCCTCATCCGCCAGCTGAAGGCCGACGGCACGAAGGACATCACGCTGCGCCACGTGGTGCAGAAGCCGGTCGAGCTGGCGCCGCCCAGCCTGTAGGCCGGCTCACAGCTCGATTGCAACCGCGGCGCAGAGCGGGCGCCTTTACCTTCGCTTCGTACGAGTCCAACTACGGTGGTTGGTAAAGAAGGCTCGGGGTCAGTGCATGAGAGTCCTGGTCGTTGAAGACGAAGAGCCCATTGCAAGCGCGATCGAACGCGGTCTCATCAAGATCGGGTACGCGGTCGACGTGGCCTACGACGGCGTGGAAGCGCTCGATAAGGCGGGCGTCAACAACTACGACGTTATCTGCCTGGACCTGAACCTGCCCCGCATGGATGGCATGGAGGTGTGCCGCCGGCTCCGCGAGGACCGCTTCGCCGGCGGCATCATCATGCTCACCGCGCGGAGCGCTATCCGCGACCGGATCGAGGGCCTCGACCAGGGCGCCGACGATTACCTCGTGAAGCCGTTCGCCTTCAGCGAGCTGGCCGCCCGCATCCGCGCGGTTACGCGCCGCGAGGGCGGCCTTCGCGAGCCGGTGCTGAACACCCGTGGGCTCGAGCTCGACCCGAACACGAACCGCGTGAAGCGCGACGGCAAGGACATCCACCTGACGCCGAAGGAGTTCTCGCTGCTCTACTACCTGGCCCGCAACGAAGGCCGCGCGGTGCCGCAGGAAGAGCTCCTCGAGCACATCTGGGACGAGCACGCGAACCCATTCACACAGACCGTCAAAGTGCACATGAACAACCTCCGTCGGAAACTTAACGAGGGCTTTGACGACCAACTGATAGAAACGATCCGGGGGAAAGGCTACGTCCTCTAGCGTACGGGTCCCGGCTTTCGCTCGAACCGTCCGTTTCCGCCTGACTATCTGGTACTCGAGCCTCATGCTCGTGTTCGGCATCGCGTTCGTCGTCGCGCTCAATGTTGCCGCGCGCCTCGACCGGCCGAACCTCGTGCAGCCCGTGGGTGTCGAATTCCAGATGGTGCAGACGTCGGGACCGGGCGGTACGTGGCGTACCATCAGCCAGCCGCGCGTCACCTGGCGCGACGTGGAGGACAGCCTCTACTCGCAGAACCTGGACCAGCTGCGCAACTGGTCGATCTTCGCCGTCGTCGGGCTCGCGCTCGCTTCCGGCATCGGCGGCTACGTGCTCTCCGGGATGATGCTCCAGCCGGTCCGCGACATCACCGACGCCGCCTCGACGATCAGCGCGACGAACCTCAGCCGGCGGATCAACCACCAGGGCGCCGATGACGAGATGAAGGCCCTCGCGGACACGTTCGACCGCATGATCGAGCGGCTCGAGCACTCCTTCGAACAGCAGCGCCAGTTCGTGCAGGACGCCTCGCACGAACTGCGCACGCCGCTCGCCGCGATCCGCACGAACATCGAGGTCGCGGAGATGGACCCGCAGCTCAGCGACGACGAGTACCGCGACCTGCTCGCGCTGATCAAGTCGCAGACCGAGCGGCTGACCCGCCTGAGCGAGGACCTGCTCCTCCTTTCCGCTTCGGAACGGGACGGCCGCGCCGAGTTCGAGCCCGTGAACCTGGTGAGCCTCGCGCACGACGTGAGCCGCCAGCTCACCCCGCTCGCCCACGGGCGCCAGATGGTCCTCCGCGTCGAGGGCGATCCGGACGTGGAGGCGCAGGCCGACCCCGATGCGCTCTTCCGCTGCCTCTTCAACCTCGTCGACAACGCGATCAAGTACTCGGGCGACGGCCGGCTGGTGACCATCTCGGTGCAGCGGGAACCGGCCTGGGCCACCGTCAGCGTGACCGACAATGGCCCGGGTATCAGCGCCGAGCAGCAGGCCTCGATCTTCGAGCGCTTCTACCGCGTCGACGCGGGCCGGAGCCGCCGCGAAGGGGGCACCGGGCTCGGCCTCGCCATCGTCCGCGAGCTCGTCCAGACCATGAATGGCACCGTCAGCGTCGAATCGACGCCCGGCGCGGGGGCGACGTTCCGCCTCCGGCTCGCGCCGGCCCCCGTCGCGGCGCCCCTCCTGGTCTGAGCTGTCCAGCAACGTCCGGAAAAGGGCCGGGCCTCGATTCTTGACCCTCCGCAGGGGGCATCCTACGTTGACGGGAAGGGCTCCGAGGCGCGACTGGTAAGCCTCCGCACGGCGGCACACGCCGCCCTGTGGCCTACTGTCCCCAGCGCACAAGGAGTCCACGTTGACGGCTTTGCTCGACCGCATCCATAGCCCCGCCGACCTGCGGGGGCTCTCCTACGATGAGTTGCACCAGCTGGCCGGCGAGATCCGCGGCTTCCTGGTCGACACGGTCGAGTGCATCGGTGGCGGCGGGCACCTGGCTTCGAACCTGGGCGTGGTCGAGCTGAGCATCGTCCTCCACCGGCTCTTCGATACCCCGCAGGACAAGATCCTCTGGGACGTGAGCCACCAGGTCTACGTGCACAAGATCCTCACCGGCCGCCGCGAGCGCATGTCCACCATCCGCCAGTACGGAGGCCTCTCCGGCTTCGCCGACCGCAACGAGAGCGACCACGACGCGTTCGGCGCCGGGCACGCCGGAACCGCCATCTCGGCGGCCGTCGGCATGGCCGTCGCGCGCGACATGAAGGGCGAAGACTTCGATGTGATCGCAGTCGTCGGCGATGGCGCGATGACCGCCGGCATGGCCCTCGAGGCGATGAACCACGCCGGCCACATGAACACGCAGCGCCTCATCGTCGTCCTCAACGACAACGCCATGTCGATCTCGCCGAACGTCGGCGCGCTCAGCCGGAACGTGAACAAGCTGCGCGTCGACCCGCACTACCGGCGCGCCAAGAAGGACCTCGGCAACATCGTCGAGCACCTCCCCCTCGGCCACCAGATGTGGGAAGGCGCGAAGCGCGTCAAGGCGAGCATGCGCGACATGCTCGTGCCCGCGAGCTTCTGGGAGCAGTTCGGGTTCGAGTACTACGGCCCGATCGACGGGCACGATATCCACGAGCTCGAAGAGACGCTGACGAAGATCCGCAAGGTGAGCTCGAAGCCCGTCCTCCTCCACATCCTCACCGAGAAGGGCCACGGCATCCCCGAGGCGGCCGCGGACCCGATCAAGAGCCACAGCGGCACCTTCTGGCTCAAGCAGAGCGACGGCAAGGTCCCCGCGCCGACCTACAGCCAGGTCTTCGCCAACGCCACCCAGGAGCTCATCGAGTCGGACGAGCGCGTCGTGGCCGTGACCGCGGCGATGCTCGAAGGCACCGGCCTCGCTCCCGTGCACGCGAAGCACCCCGACCGCGTCTTCGACACCGCGATCGCGGAGCAGCACGCCGTGACCTTCGCCGCCGGCATGGCGACGCAGGGCATCCGGCCCATCGTCGCTATCTACAGCACCTTCCTCCAGCGCGGCTTCGATTCGGTGGTCCACGACGTGGTGGTCCAGGACGTCCCGGTCGTGTTCGCGCTAGACCGCGCCGGTTTCGTCGGCGACGACGGCAAGACGCACCAGGGCTTCCTCGACATCAGCTACCTGCGCTGCCTGCCGAACATGGTGGTGGCGGCGCCGAAAGACGAGAAGGAGCTGCGCGACCTGCTCTACACCGGCGTGAACCAGGATTCGCCCTTCGCGATCCGGTTCCCCCGCGGCGCCGGCCCTGGCGCGCGCACCGACCTGCCGATGGAGCGCATCCCGGTCGGCAAGGGCGAGGTGCTCCGCGAGGGCCCCGACATCACGCTCGTGGGCTTCGGCGTCACGGTGAACGAGTGCGAAAAGGCCGCGCGCATCCTCGAAGAGGATGGCATCGCGGCCACCGTGATCAATGCCCGGTTCGCGAAGCCGCTCGATGAGGACCTGCTCCTCCATGCCGCCCGGGCGACCGCCGGGCTGGTCACCGCCGAGGAGAACGTCCGCGCGGGCGGCTTCGGCGAGGCCGTGATGGCGCTGCTCGCCGGGAACGGGCTCGGCGACCGCTTCCTCGACGCGATCACCATGCCGGACGCAATCGTCGACCACGGCCCCCAGTCCACCTTCCGCAAGCTCTGGCAGCTCGACGCCGCAGGCATCGCCGAACGTGCGAGGCTCGCGCTTGCCCGGCGTGGCCATGCGGCAGGCGAACCGGCCGCCGCCGTCCTGGCCTGACCCGATGGCCAGCCTCGCATCCGCGCCGCCTCCCCTGCTGCTGAAGCACCGGGACGCGATCGAAGCCGCGCTTCGCGCCGCCATCGGCAGCGACAGCGCGCGGATTAGCGCCGCCGCCCGTTATGTCCTGGGCTGGGAGGACGAGGCCGGGCGCCCCGCAGCCGGCGGCGGCAAGCGCATCCGCCCCGCCCTCTGCCTCTTCGCCGCCGAGCTCTTCGGCGCCGACGCCGCCGTCGCCATGCCGGGCGCCGTGGCGGTCGAGATCGTCCACAACTTCTCGCTCGTGCACGACGAGGTGCAGGACCACGACGCCGAACGCCACGGCCGCCCCACGCTCTGGGCGCGGCTCGGCGAAGGCCAGGCGATCAACGCCGGTGATTACCTCTACACGCGCGCCATCGCCGCCCTCTCGGCCGGGCCCGGCGACGCCAGCCTGCGTCTCGCCGCCCTCAACGTCCTCCAGGACGCCATCCAGCGCATGATCCGCGGCCAGTGGGAAGACATCGCCTTCGAATCCCGCCTCGACGTGGGCGTCGACGAGTACCTGGCGATGGTCGCCGGCAAGACCGGCGCCCTGCTCGGCGCGCCGCTCGAGATCGGGGCGCTCCTGGCAGGCGCCGCGCCGACCGATGCCGCGGTCCTCGGGCGGTGGGGCGTGCAGGTGGGCCTCGCCTTCCAGGCCCAGGACGACTACCTCGGCACCTGGGGCGACCCCGGCGAGACCGGCAAGTCCAACGTCAACGACATCGCCCGCCGGAAGAAGACGCTGCCCGTGGTGTACGGCCTCTCGCACCCGGCATCGAAGGACGCCGTCGCCGCTGCCTACACCAAAGCCGGCGAGCTCACGTCAGGCGATATCGCCGCCGTCGTGGCCGCGCTGGACGCCGCCGGGGCGGCCGAAGACTGCCGCGCGCGCGCCCGCCAGTACGCCGAGGCCGCGGAGGCGCTCCTCGAGTCGCTCTCGCTGGACGAGGCCCGCCGCGCACAGCTCCGCGAAGTCGCGGACTACCTCGTCGACCGGCGGAGCTGACCGGGCAGGGCGTGCCGGCCGCTCACCGGCGGTCCACAGGGCCCGTTACAGGCCCTTCCACGCCTCCAGGCGGCGCATCCCCTCTTCGAGGCGGTCGTCGGGCGTGGTCACGCTCAGGCGGATGTAGCCCTCGCCGTTCACGCCGTAGCCCCGGCCCGGGGTCACCACCACGCCCGTGTCCTCTATCAGCCGGGCGGCGTACTCCGCGCTGGTCACGCCCTCAGGCAGCTTGGCCCACACGTAGAGCGATGCTTTCGGCGTGTCGACTTCGAGCCCAACGCGGCGCAGCACCTCGACGATGCGGTCGCGGCGCCGCTGGTAGATCGCGTTGTGCTCGTCGACCGTTTCCTGGGGCCCGTACACGGCTTCGATGGCCATGCGCTGGATCGCCTGCGGGATGCCACTGTCGATGTTCGACTTGACGCGCATGAGGGCGTCGACCATCTGCTGGTTGCCCACGAGCATGCCGATGCGCCAGCCGGTCATGTTGTAGATCTTCGACCAGCTGTTGAACTCGACCGCCACCTCGCGCGCGCCGGGCACCTGGAAGATGCTGACCGGCTTGTAGCCGTCGTAGGCGACGTCGCAGTAGGGATTGTCGTGGAGGATCGCCACGTCGTACTTCCGCGCGAACGCGACGGCCTTCTCGAAGAACGCCAGGTCAGCGACGGCACCCGTCGGGTTGTTTGGGTAGTTGAGCCAGAGCACCTTCGCACGCTGGGCGACATCCGCCGGGATCGCGTCGAGGTCCGGGAGCCAGCCCGATTCGCGCGTGCAGTTCAGCTTGTACGACTCGCCGCCAGCGAACATCGTGCCGATCTCGTAGACCGGGTAGCCCGGGTCCGGCACGAGCGCGATGTCACCGGGGTCGATGAAGCAGAGGGCGATGTGCGCGATGCCCTCTTTCGAACCGATGAGCGGGAGCGTCTCCTTCATCGGCTCGAAGCGCACCTCGAAGCGGCGGAAGTACCAGTCGGAGATGGCCTGGCCCAACTCCGGGAGCCCCTCGGACTCGGGATAGCGATGGTTGACCGGCTCGTCCGCCGCCCGGTGGAGGGCATCGAGGATGTTGGGCGGCGTGGGCAGGTCCGGGTCGCCGATGCCGAAGGTGACGATGTCGACGCCCTGGGCGCGCTTGGCGGCGATCTTCTTGGAGATCTCGGCGAAGAGATACGGAGGCAGGGCCTCGACGCGACGGGCGAGCTTCATGGTGGTCTCCGGGGGTGGTAGCCGGTGGCCGGTTACCGCGAATCAGGGGATTGGAGACATGGTAGCGGCGGCACGAGTTGGGGGCGATCCGGGCCGGTAGTGCGCAGGTAGCCGTCCTTTTGCTGTGACGCAACTATTCGGATGCGAGCGGCATCACGTTTCGGCCCGTGCTGTATGCCTTTTCGGGAAATCGCACAAACTTCACAGATAGGCAACTGTTATGTGGTAGCGCGGATTCGACAGGGTTCGCGCTACACGCGGAACATGTCGCGAATAGGACGGTAGCGCACTTGACACAATAGCAGCCAGCCGGGTATACCGGCGCGGCAATCGTCAACGTCGAAGGCGAAGGAGACGGCAATCCTTCATGAGGGGCTAACAGACATGCTGGTCCATCCGCCCCTTGCTCCCCTAACGCCGGGCCGGCCCGAGGGCTCGACCACGGAGCCCCATCGCGGGCGCGTTGCGATGCAATCTCAGCCCGCCCGTGCAGCAGCTCCCGGCCAATCGCCGGGTGGCCGGGTGTTCGAAACCGGGCCAGGAGGTGCCGTATTCGCCGAATGAGCACAGGTGAGACACCGCCTCATTCGGGGCGTTGCCGCTAACCACTGGAACACATAGAGGGCCCCGCCGAGCTGGCACTCGACGGGGCAGGTCGCAAGGATGACGGTCGGGCACCCTTGCAGTTCGGCATGGTAACACCGTGCCGGAATTGTGAGCATCGGGCCTGACCCCTATACGGGCAGGCCCGTCCCGTCTCCGCTGCGGCCGGAAAGGAGATCGCCGGCGCAGAGAGAGTGTGGCGTAGAACCTGGCATTGCGGGCAGGCACTCCACTTGTCTCCTGGTAACGCGCGACACCGGCCATGGCCGGTGTGCGGGCTGCGCGTGCCGCCGGGGGTGCAGGTGCCATGGCCGGCTCGCCCTTCCTGGCGCTGCCGGCGAGGGTTGAGCCGCCACTCACGGAGGAGTTCCACTTGAAACTCGAGAGGTCGGTCTCGTGGGGCATCGCCCCGGCCCTGGTCACCCTGATGCTCGTCCTCGCGTCCTTCGTACCGGCGACGGGCGGGACACCGGTGGTCCGGGCACAGGCTCCTCAATGCGGGCCCATGGATGTGGCGTTCATCATCGACTCGACGGGAAGCATGGGCGGCGCCATCAACAACGTGAAGTCGGAGCTCGGCGCCATCCTTGGCGACATCGCGGCGGCGTCCGGCAACGACTACAGCCTCGCCGTGGTGCGGTTCGAAGACAACGTCACCATCGACGAGACCTTCGCGCCGAACAACCAGGCGAGTGCCGCGGCAGACATCAGTGCGATGATCGCAAGCGGCGGACTCAATGAACCGGAAGCATCCGACGAGTCGCTGAACACCGTCGTAAACGCCCTCGCTGCGGCCGGCCGGCCCCAGAACATCGACTTCACGCCGGCCTACCGTGCAGGCGCCCTGAAGATCGCGGTGCTGGTCACCGACGCGCGCCCGGGCGGCTTCGATGACGAATACGTCGCCGGGACGGACGACGTGAACGCGCACAACGTGGCCCTCGCCGCGGCGGCGCAGGGCATCAAGATCTCGGCGATCCATGTCCCCGGTGGGTTCGATGGGACCACCGCCGTCATCATGAACGACTACGCGACGACGAGCGGCGGCCGGTACGTCCTCACCGCGCCTGACGGCTCGGGCACGGGCACGGCCATCCGCGAGATCATCAACGCCTGCGGCAGCGGCGAGGGACCGGACCTGGTCGTCACCAAGACGCCGAAGCCGGGCCAGCCGGCGCCGCGGCCGGGCGGGCTGTACTCGTTCATCATCCAGGTCACCAACGAAGGCACCGACCCGACGCCTCCGCCCCCCACGGACGTGACGCTGCGCGACGACCTCTCGGGGATCGGCTCGTTCTCCTCGTGGACAGCGAACTCCGGCAACTGCTACAGCTCCCGGCCATACGTCAACTGTAGCCGCGGCCGGCTCAATCCCGGCCAGACGTGGTGGGTCGAGATCACGGTGCGGCTGCCGCGCACCTGCGGCGAGTACATCAACCGCGTGACGGTCGACCCGAACGACACCATCCCGGAGACCAACGAGGCGAACAACGCCGCAGAGCTGCTGGTCGATGTGCCTTGCATCACGAGCCACATCCCGTCCTGGTACGAGCTGATTGGAGGCGGGACGCCGGATGGCGCCACCGCCGGCTCCGGCGTCGTCGCCCGGGCGAGGTTCGCCACCATCTGACGACTCTCCCGTGATGTGCCGCGGGCTGGCCCGGGTTGCAGGGCCGGGCCAGCCCCAGCGGCGACGGGGATCCGGCTGCTACAGGCCATGGCCTCGCAGCGACACGGTCCCGGCATCCGGTGCCCGCATGGGTGCCGGGGCCGGCAGAAACGGAACCGGGCCGGCCTGCGAAGCGATCGAACGAGGAGGTGTGTATGGAGCGAGATTGAGTCAGCCCTGGAGGGCGTAGGGCACCCGCCAGGGCCGGAGTACGGCATCCGCGCTCAAACGCCTAGCCGCACGGAAATCATACCCCTGTGGCGGGCAGACGATTGTGAAGCCGCATCTACGACGGCTCGCAACTTCTCACAGGAGGAGAACATGTCTTTGACCAGGCGATTCAACGTCGCGACCTTGCTCGCGCTCGCCGCGGTCCTCGCTGCACTGGTCGTGCAGGGAAGGGCATTCGCAGACCCGACCGTGCCGACGACAGGCGAGGTCACCAGCTCCGGCGTCGCCCCTTACATCGAATGCAGCTGGGCGCTCCCGGACATCAACGATGACGCCGGGGACGGCATGCAGTACGGCGACGACGACGACCCGGCAACGGGTCCGGACCCGTCATACCCGTGCGACATGGCGGACAGCGGCCGGCCGGGCATGGCCGATGGCGCGACGGGCCTGATCCAGGTGCTCCCCAACGCGCACGATGAGCCGACCGAAAAGAGCGTCGAGCTCTGGGCAGCCGTCGACCACGAGAACGGCATCAGCAACATCGACGACGTGTACTGGAAGGTCTTCCACCCGGATGGGAGCTTCAAGGTGCAGGTCCACGGCGTTAGCGAAGAGTGCACAGGACCGGAGGGCATGTTCGGCGCCGCCACCACGACCGGGCAGGTAACCAGCGTCGCCATCAACGATGTGAACAACGGCATCATCGCGCTCTGCCAGCAGGGCGTGAAGGCGATCTACTCGGCCACCTTCGATATTTCGAAGCATCAGCCGTCCGGCGACTACCGCATCGAGACGTACGCCGTTGCCGATGGCAACCAGAGCATGATGACGAGCTACATCTACGTCGTGCCGTTCTACAACCTCGTGACCGACTTCACCACGGTGAGCTACGGGACCATCTCGCCCGGCCTTACCAAGATCGTCGCCGGTGACCTGGTCATGGGCACGGCCGACCGGCCGACCATCCAGAACACGGGCAACTCCGGCATGGGCATCGGTGTCCGGTTCAGCCCGATGCTCCAGCAGGACGTCTCTGGCCCGAAGGAGATCGTCCAGTTCGACGCGCGGTTCGGGCGCAGCCCGTCCACGCTCCAGACGATCGACCCGATCTACGCCGGCGAGCTGGCGGAATTCGATGACGACCCGGCGCGGGTCCTCTGCCCGAACCGGATCGGCAAGATCGACTTCTCCGTCCATCCGCCGAGCACCCTGCCGGCGGGCCAATACGCCGGCGACGTCGAGATCGTCGCCCGCAGCGCCCCGTACTGCCTGACCGACGACGGCAGCGTTAGCCCGCTGACGGTCGAAGACCCGGTCGCGGCACCGTAAGCCAACAGCCTGCGCGGGCTTACGCCCGCGTTGGTGGTGAGGGGGATGGGGGCATCCCCCTCACCCGGCCGGGGTTCGAACGTCGCGTTCGGCCCGGCCGGGTGAGGTCTCTGCAAGACCAGACATGGAGGCGAATGCAATGCGGACACGCTTCTTTCGGACGATGATCCTGCTCGTCCTGGTCGCCGGGGCAGCTGCCGCCAGCGCGCGGGAAGCAACCCGTGCCGATGGTGGCATCGGCGTCTATCCCACCCAGGTTGTGTTCGATGACGCGCTTCGGGGTGGCCAGTACTTCAGCACGCTGGGCGTGATCAACAACCTCGAAGGCGAGCGCACCTTCGCCTTCGAAGCCGAGGGAGACATCGCCCCGTGGGTGTCATTCACCGACGTCGACGACCGCACAATGCCTGTCACCGAGGTGACGGCGCCGCGCGGCCGCGATGGCTACGTCCTCCTGCGGCTCTCGGTGCCGGATTCCGCGAGCAACGGCGTCTACCGCGGCACCGTGACGACGACGGTCCCGCTCGGCGGGGAGGGCAGCGACGAGGATGAGTCCGGCTCGGCCGTCACCGTGGCCGCCGTGATCGACGTCGAAGCGCGGGTCACGGGCGTGCAGAAGATCGACGGCAGCCTGCTCGACGTCGCCGTGACCGACGTGGAGGTGGGCGTCCCGCTGCGCGTCCGCTCGGTTGTCGCCAACCGCAGCAACGTCCGCGTGGTCCCCGATGTGCAGGTCGCGATCCTGAACGGGACGACCACGGTGGCGACTGCCGCGACGGTCGACGCACCGATCGACCCCGACGAGACGCGCACGATCGAGACGCAGTGGCCGACGGACGCCGCACCGCCGGGCGACTACTCGGTCAAGGTCTCGGCGACGCTGCCGGGCATGCAGCTCGGCGAAAGGACGATGAGGTTCCGGGTCCTGCCCCGTGGCACGCTTACGCGCAGCGGCGCATTCGAGAACCTGGAGCTGGTGAACGACCCCACGGCGGGCGGGGTGGCCAAGATCATCGCGACCTTCCGGAACACGGGCGAGATCGAATCGACGGCCGTCTTCGCGGGCGAGCTCTACCGCGATGGCGTGCTGGTGAAACCGATCGTGAGCCTGCAGAAGCTGGTCCGAAAGGACGAGGCGCAGGAGCTCGAAGCGCTCGTCGAGGTGCCCGGCACGGGGACCTACGTCCTCCGCGGCAAGGTCAACTATGAAGGAAAGGAGACCGAGGTCCGCGAGCTCCTGTTCACCATCGCGCCCGAGGTCGTCGAAGGGCGCGGCTCGCCCTCCGGGGTCGTCTGGGGGTTCGCCGGCGGTGCCGCCGCCCTGGTGGTGGTCGCGGCCGCGAGCAGCGGCTGGTTCGTCGTCCGGCGCAAACGCCAGCCAGTCAACACGGGCGGCAGGTAGAGGACGGGCGCCATGAACACGCGAAGGACTCGAGGCAACACGCCGGTGGTCGCCGGGTCGCTCAGCGCGCTGGCGGGCGTGCTCCTGGTCGCGGCGTCGATCGCCGGGCCGGGAAGCGGCGCTCGCGCGGTCGAGCCGGAGGAATGTGCAAGCGTGACACCCGAGGTGACCATCGCCGCGCTGGCGGACGACACGGCGACGGCCAACCCGACGGACACGGAAACGGCGGTGCCCACCGCCACCGCCGAGGTCACGGATTCGCCCGCGCCCACCGCCACCGCAACCGCGACAGAGGAACCGGCACCCACGGCTACGCCATCCCCATCCGCGACGCCCAGCCCAGCGGCAACGGCGGACGCGAGCTCGACGGCTGAGCCCACGGACACGCCCGGTGCCGATGCGACGGAGTCCGCCACGCCGAGCCCAACGCCCACTCCACCGCCGAGCCCCACGCCAACGCCGACGGAGGTACCAACGCCGACGCCAATGCCATCGCCCGGGCCCTCCCCGGAGCCGTCCGACACGCCCGCGACGGTCGCTGCCGCGGCGGCGGACGACGGCAGCCCGGCGCCGGCCGATTCGCCCACGGCAACGGCCTCGACCGAGGCGGCGCCGAGCGCAACGCCGTGTACCCCGGCCGCGACCAGCTCCGAGACCGAAACGACGGAGGAGAGCACCGAGACCGCAACCCCGGCAACTGACGAAGACGGCTCGAGCACGCCAACCGGCACCTCGACGCCAACGCCCGGTGGCACGCCGAGCGCGACCCTGAGCCCCACGCCGACCGGCACATCGACGCTCTCACCCACGCCGAAGCCGGCCGAACTCGCGTGCCAGTGGCTCGCGACAGCGACGGACAGCGCGTCCCCCGGGCCGGACCCGGCCTGGGACGAGCGCTGCGCTGCGCCCGTCCCGGGGGACCTGTCGGTCCAGGCCCACGCGGGCGACGTCTCCGGCAAGCTGTCCGTGACGCTGTGGACGGTGGTGCGCAACAGCTCGCGGGACAGCGATATCGTCGCGACGCTCCGCCGGGCGGACGGCAGCGAGCTGGCACTGGCGCCGGCGTTCGTCGAAACGCGCTGCGCCGCCCCGTCGCCACTGCCAGCCACGCCGGTGGCGACGCCCTCACCCGCGCTGGACGAGCCCGCGCTGGACGCCCCCGCGCTGGACGCCCCCGCTCCCGGCACACCCGAGCCCACCGACGCCACGGTGACACCGTCGCCCACGGCTGCGGCGCCGACTCCCTGCGGCGACTCGCTCACGCTGTTCCGCGCCACCTTCCCGGTGTCGTACCGTGATGCCTGCGGCGTCTACGAAGCGGCGACGAGCCTGGCCGGCGAACGCCCGGCGATGCTCGCCTTCGAGAACCGCTGCTTCGTGGCCCTCGAGCTCGACTTCGACGCCCTCTCCTGGGGCCGGATTGTGCCCGGCCAGCTGACCGGCATCACCGGCGACCTCGCCTGGGGCGCGCGGGACACGCGCCCCACGGTGCGGAACGCCGGCAACGCGCCGCTCTCCCTCGGTGTGCGGTTCGAACCCCTGACACAGGGCGGCGCCAGCGGCGCGCCGGCCACGCTGGGCAGCTTCCGCGCCTGCCTCGGGCTCGATGCGGGCGGTGTGCAGTGTGTCGAAGTGAGCGCAGACCGGACGGCGTGGGTCGGCGAGGAGACCGGCCAGGCGCTGTGTCCCGGCCAGGCTGCGCGGCTTGACCTTTTCGTGCTGCCCCCCGCGACCGTGCCCGAAGGGACCTACGCGGGCGACATCTCGTTCCCGTCGAGGCCGGCGACCGGCGCAACCTGCGGTCCGTAGGAGGTCAGCGAGAAGGCTGCCAGCTGATCAGCAGCTCGCGTGCCACGGGCACCCACGCCGGGCGGAACCCGCCGCCCGGCTCCAGGGCGAACAGCTCGTCGAAGTGGGCGTCGAGCGTTGCGCGCAGGTCGGCGTCGGCGGGGTCGGCGTCGATGGTCTCGGCGGCGTAGGCGAGCGCGGCCTCGCGCGTGGGCCGGGCAGTGGAGCCCCGCGTCACGCGGAACGGCTCCGGAAGGACGCGAACGTCCGCGAGGATGCCCATCTCCCAGAGCACGGGCAGGAGTTCGCGGTACGACGGCGCCGGTTCCAGGCGCTCCCCCTGGGCCAGCTCGTAGAGTGCGGCGGGATGGTCCGGCGGCGGCACGGACCAGACAGAGATGACCACCAGCCGCCGGGCGGCCCGCTCCAGCGCCGCCAGGAACGGCACGATCTCGTGGATGAAGTACGTGACGTTGTTGACGATCACCACGTCCGCCTCGAACTGCGCGGCGTCGCCGGGCCAGGAGGCGTCAACCGCGCACGCGTTGGTGATCCCGGCGCCCGCGGCCGACTCGTCGAACTGCGCCCGCATCGCCGGCGAGGGCTCGAGGTTCGTGACCTCGCGGCAGCGCAGGGCGAGCGGCAGGCACACGCGGCCGGCACCTCCTCCGACATCGAGCACGGTATCGCCCGGCTCGACCAGCGCAGCGAGCGCGGCCAGGTTGGCGTCCGGTTCGCGCCGGGGGTCGAGACGGAAGGATGCGGCGCGCCTGTTCCAGCGGTCGTTGCCTTCGACCTTGCGCCAGCGGGCCCGCTGGGCCGACATCGCTTCGACGCGGGCGGCGTAGAGCCCGGCCGCGCTGGTCACGCCTCGTGCCAGTCGGCCTCGAAGACGCGCGTCGCCGGGCCGGTCATGAACACGGAGCCCTGTCCGTCCCACTCGAGCACCAGGTCGCCGCCCGGGAGCGAGTCGACGATGCGGTCACCGGTGAAGCCGCGGAGGCGCGAGGCGGCGCACACGGCGCTCGCGGAGGTGCCGCTGGCGAGGGTGATCCCGGAGCCGCGCTCCCACACGCGGTGCTTCACACGGCCGCGGTCCAGCACCTGGACCACCTGGAAGTTCGTCCGGCGGGGGAAGAGCTGGTGGTGCTCCACCAGCGGCCCGACTCGTTCGAGCGGGAAGTCGTCCGGGTCCGAGTCGATGTAGTGGATCGCGTGCGGGTTGCCCATGCTGACGAGCGTGAGCTTGAGGTCGACGCCGTCCACGGTGAGCGGCAGGTCCACCACCGGCCCGGGGCCCTCGACGTTCGCCGGCAGCGTCGCGGGGTCGAACCGGGGCGCGCCCATGTCGACGCGCGCAGCTGTGATGACACTACCCTCCCGGAAGATCTGCAGCTTCTTGATGCCGTCCAGCGTCTCGACCGTGACAACCTCGCGGTCGTGCGGGACGAGGCCCTCTTCCATCGCGAACTTCGCCACGCAACGGATGCCGTTCCCGCACATCTCTGCCTCGGAGCCGTCGGCGTTGAACATGCGCATCCGCATGTCGGCGACCGTGGACGGCAGCGCGAGGATGAGCCCGTCGCTGCCGACGCCGAAGTGCCGGTCGCTCACCTTCCGGGCGAGCTCGGGCCAATCCCGCTCTTCGTTCGGGAGGACGTAGACGTAGTCGTTGCCGAGGCCGTGCATCTTCGTGACGCGCATTGCGGCAGTGTACCAGAGCCGTCGAAGACCCCGCCTTGCAGCACTCCGAGCGCGGTTCGGGACTGAGACAGTTGCACCCGAGGGGCGTAAGCTCGGCCCGATGGGCTCCTGGTTTTCGGCTACCTTCAGTGCGCTCAGCAATCAGCAATTCCGCACGGTCTGGGTGGGCACGCTCCTCGCATTCATCTCCTTCTTTATGTCGACGGTGGCGCAGGCCATCGTCGCATTCGACCTCACGGGCAAGAACAGCGCCGTGGGCGTTGTCGTGTTCGGGCAGGGCCTCGGCCAGATGATCTTCGGGCCCATTGGCGGCGCCGCGGCCGACCGGTTCTCCAAGCGCATGGTCGTGATGGTCTGCCAGGCCGCGATCACGTTCGCCTTCGGAGCTGTCGGCGTCCTGCTGGTTTTCGACTGGCTGACCGTGTGGCTGCTCGCCCTGTCGTCGTTCATCGTCGGCTCGGCGTTCGGCTTCCTCGGGCCGGCCCGCACCAGCCTGATGGTCGAGTACGTCGGCCCGGAAAAGCGGGGCAACGCGGTCGCTCTCTCGCAGGTCGCGCTCAACGCATCGCGCGTCGTCGGCCCGGCGATCGTCGGCGGCCTGATCGCGATCTTCTTCGTCCGCGAAGCCGGTGCCTACCTCGTGATGGCCGGCCTCTACGCGGCCTCGCTCGTGACGACGTGGATACTCCCGCCCTCGCCGCGCGACGGCTTCCGCAGCGCCGGCCGGAACGTGTTCACCGACATGGCAGTCGGCATGCGCTACGTCTGGCAGATCCCGCGGCTGCGCCTGTTCGTGCTGTCCTACGTGGTCGTGATCATGTGCGGCTTCCCCTACGTCGCCGTGCTGCCGGGCCTGCTCGAAAACGAGCTCGGCCAGGACGAGGGCGCGCTCACGATCGTCTATACCGCCACG
Source organism: Dehalococcoidia bacterium (assembly GCA_020850615.1). Lineage (GTDB taxonomy): Bacteria > Chloroflexota > Dehalococcoidia > Tepidiformales > Tepidiformaceae > JADZEI01. Next base: position 51,477 of record JADZEI010000018.1, read on the forward strand.
GCCGCGGGCGGTCTCGTCGCCAGCCTCGCGGTCGCCTCGCTCGCGGATTCGAAGCTGGCGTCGATCGTCTACCCGGCGATGGCGCTGCTCTTCGGTGTCACCCTCATCGCGACCGGCCTGTCGCCGAACTACCTGGCGGTCATCATCGTGATGTTCGTGCTCGGAATCGGCAGTGGCGGGTTCCAGACCCTGAACGGCGCGCTCGTGGCGCAGGCCTCCGACCCCGAGTACTTCGGGCGGGTGCTGTCGCTGACGTTCCTCGCGTTCGCCGCCTTCGGGCTCATCGCCCTGCCCGTGGGCCTCGCGGCTGACCACTGGGGCGAGCGGTCGGTGCTCGTCGCGATGGGCGCGATCGTCTCGGGCGCGATGGTGCTGTTCGCCATCGCCGCCGCCCGGGTTTCGAACAAGACCGAGGGCGCCGTTGCGCCACTGACCGGGCCGCAGCCAGGCGGCGGCCAGTAGGAGGAGCTCAGCCATGCCACGACTCACCCCCGAAGAGCGCGAAGCGTTCCTCGCCACGCCCGGCATCCTCTGCCGGATCGCCACCCTTAAGGAGGATGGCGCACCGGCGGTCACCCCCATCTGGTACATCTACGAAGACGGCAAGGTGTTCGTGACCCCGCGGCGCGAGTCGGCCTGGCTCTGGAACCTGAAGCGCGACCCGCGCGTCGCGATCACCATCGACGAAGAGGCCCACCCCTACCGGAAGGTCGTGATCGAAGGCGTGGCGCAACTCGCCTACGACCTCGGCCACGACGACGAGTGGCGCGACCAGTACCGCCGCATCGCCCGCCGCTACGTGCCGCCCGAGGGGGCCGAACACTACATCCAGGAGACCATCGACCAGCCGCGGGCGCTCATCGCGGTCCCGCTCGAAGGGTCGAAGGTGCAGACCTGGCGCATGCCGGTGCCCGGCGAGGAGTATCGCGGCATCTGGCACGACCGGTACTACGTGCCCGGCTCGAAGATGGCGCGCGAGTAAGCCTCGCCCCGGCGCCGCAGCTCAGTGCAGGATCACGTCGTCCGCGGCGCGGCGCGGCGTCGGCCGCTCGGCGTGTCCGTAGCCGAACCGGAGGATGAGCTGCGGGTGCCCCTGTGTGCGCTGGATTAGCCGCATCACCTTCGGCCGGAGCGACGGCACCTCGATCGGCTGGTTCAGGAATGAAGCGTGCAGCCCCTCGGCGGCGGCCGTGAGCAGGATGCGGTCGAGCGCCTGCCCCGCGTTGAGCCAGTCCGCCACCGTGTTGCCGTCGGTGCCGAGCACCACCAGCAGCGGCGCGTGGCGGGCGAGCTCGGAGTCCGCATTCGCCTGGTTATGTCCGATGTCGAACGTTCGGACGACCCACGCCGCAGCCATCGACATGGCATCGCCCATCCCGCGAGCGTAGCCAGGCATCCCGTCGGGCTGGTGGGAGTGGTTCGACCGCAGCCAGGCGCTGAGCTCCTTCCGGAACTCCGGGTCGGCGAACTGCGCCTCGTCTCCTTCCGCGATGAGGTCGGCGAGGCGCTCCTTTTCGTCTTCGAAGGCGATGGGGATGAGCCACGCGCCTTCTTCCGCAGCCCCGAACACGAGCCGCTGGGTGATGTCCGGGTCCACGGGGCGGTCGTCGAACGGCTGGCGGTCGGTGTGCCGTTCGCGGAGCACGCCGAAGAGGTCGCGCGTCGGGGCGACGGAACGGATGCGGTCGCCGCGCTTGAAGCGCGCGAGCAGGTCGCTCTCGGGGCCGTTCGGCAGCACCTGGACCAGCGGCACGAACCCGAAATGCGTGGCCGCAACGCGCAGATGGTACAGCGCCGCCGCGCAGCTCATGACCAGCGCCCGGTCGTCGGGGTCGACCACGGGCAGCGAGCGTGAGCGGTCGGCGAAGAGCTCGATCGCGCCATCGTCGATGCCGAACAGCCACGGCTGGCTGTTGTGGCTCGAAGGGGCGAGCGTTGCGAATTCGACGAGGAACCGGAGCTGCTCCTCGACCGGGGCATCGGCCGGGAAGAGCGGCTGGCCGGAGGTAGCGACGTGGGACGGGTGGGCGGAGAACGTGGTCATGGGGGCGGCCTCGGCGCGAAGTGGCCGTTCCATCGTGTCGCAGCCGCGCCCGGGCTGCGGAGGGCCCAACGGGCGGACGTGCGGAGCCGTTCGGCGCAGCGAAGTGGCGCCGGGGTGTTTCGGCGTATCGCTCAAATGTTCTACACTGCCGCCAATGTCGACCGCCACACCTCCCTCCATCGTCCGGCGCCCCAATGCGGGCGGGCCCGAGCTGGAAACCGCGCGCAAGGCGCTCGCCCAGGTCTTCGGCTACCACGACTTCCGGCCCGGGCAGGCGGAGGTGATCGCGGCCGTGCTCGGCAAGCGCGACACCCTGGCCGTGATGCCCACCGGCGGCGGCAAGAGCATCTGCTACCAGGTCCCGGCCCTGCTCGCCAAGGACGGCATCACGGTGGTGGTCTCGCCGCTCCTCGCGCTGATGAAGGACCAGGTCGACGGCCTCCGCCAGGCCGGCGTGCCGGTCGCGGCCGTGAACTCGACGATCCCCCGCGACGAGCAGGCGCGCATCCTCGACGCTGCCGTGGCGAACCGGCTCCGGCTGCTCTACGTGGCGCCCGAGCGCTTCGGCGACGGGCAGTTCATGTCCGCTCTGCGCCGCGCGAACGTGGCGCTGCTCGCCATTGACGAAGCGCACTGCATCTCCCAGTGGGGGCACGACTTCCGTCCGAGCTACCGCGAGCTGGGCGATGTCCGGCCGAAGGTGGGCAACCCGCCGATCGTCGCCCTCACCGCCACCGCCGACCCGCTCGTCCGCGAAGACATCCTCGCGCGGCTGAAGATGCGCGACCCGGTCGTACATGTGGCCGGCTTCGACCGCCCGAATCTCCGTTTTGACGTGGTCCGCGTGAAGAACCAGAAGGAGAAGTCCGAACAGATCGCCGAACGGCTGAAGGGCCTGGGCGAAGAGTCTGCGATCGTCTACTGCGGGACGCGCAAGAAGGTCGAGGAAGTGACCGACTTCCTCCAGCGACAGCGGATCAAGTGCGCGCGCTACCACGCCGGTATGACTGACGACGACCGCAAGCGCATCCAGGAGGCGTTCGCCCGCGACAGCGTGCGCATCATCGTGGCGACCAACGCCTTCGGCATGGGCATCGACAAGCCCGATGTCCGCATGGTGTTGCACCACGACATGCCCGACTCGCTCGAGTCGTACTACCAGGAAGCGGGCCGCGCGGGCCGCGACGGCGAACCGGCCGAGTGCGTCCTTTATTACAGCGCCCGCGACCGCAACCTGCGAGAGTTCTTCATCGACCTCTCGCACCCGGAGGCGCGGACGGTGGTGGAGGTCTACCACGCGCTCTGTTCGTACGAGGGCCGCCGCGTGCACATCCGCGAGGTCATGACCAGCGACGATGAGCCGGGCGTCAATGCCGCCATCGACGTCCTGAAGGACTCCGGCCTCGCCGGGCGCCAGGGCCAGATGGTGTGGGCCACGCGCCCCGACGGCGACTCCGAGATCGATACCGCCGGGCTGGAGGCGCACCGCGCCCACGCGGTCGCGAAGCTGGACGCGATGCAGGCCTTCGCCACTTCCGTGACCTGCCTCCGCGCGCGCATCCTCGACTACTTCGGCGACGAGCAGCACGAGCTCGCCTGCGGCAACTGCGGGCCCTGCGTCGCGCCGCCGTCCGCCCGCGCGACGAACGCGGCCGAAGACGAGCTGTTCCAGGCCCTCCGCGCCGTCCGCCGCGTGTTCGCCGACGAGGCGAACGTCCCGCCGTTCACCATCTTCAGCGACGCCACCCTGCACGACATGATCCGGCTGCTCCCGCGCAACAAGACGGAGATGCTCGCGGTCAGCGGCGTGGGCCAGGTGAAGTTCGAGCGCTACGGCGAGGCCTTCCTGGCGGTGACGAAGGCCGCCGCCGCAGACCGAGGCCGGACGGGCCCGGCCGGCCTCGTGCCGGCCCAGCGGGGCCAGGGCATCCTCGATGGCGGCAGCACTGTGAAGCGCACCCTCGACCTCTATCGCCAGGGGTTCGATATACAGGGCATCGGCGAAAAGCGCGGCCTGGCCCGGGCCACGATCATGGGCCACATCGAGGAGCTCGTCGCCCGCGGCGAAATCGACGATGTCGCCCAGTGGGTCGATGAGCTGACGATCCGCCGCGTCCGGGACGCCGCCGGCGGGGTGCCGGTGGGACCGCTCGGGCCGATCAAGGAGGCGCTCGGCGACAGCGTGACCTACGACGAGCTCCGGCTCGCCCGGGCCTGGCTGAACCGCGGCCGCTAGCCCCGCGCCTGCGTCTCCGCCGGCTCCGTCTTCGTTTCCGTGTCGCCGAGCGCGCCGCGGACGAGCTCGCTCAGCGGCGGCATCGACGAGCGGTTGCGCAGGTAGAAGATGGTCGCCGGGACGCTCACGCCGAGCGCGATCAGCACGAGCGTGATCCCGCGCGCCGTCCACGAGCTATCGAACGAGTCCCCGAAGCTAACCACCACCGTCGTCGGCACGATCGACCCGAGGAACACGAGCACGATGAACAGCCGGAACGACATCGTCGTCAGGCCCGCCGCATAGGCCGCGAAGTCGAACGACACGGGCATCATCCGCCACCAGAACACGATCTGCGGGCCCATGTCCTTCGCGATGCGGTCGATCGTCGCTGTCGCCTCTTCGCCGACGAGCTTCGGGATGAACTGACGGCCGAACTTTCGGCTGACGAAGAAGATGATCGCCGAGCCGATGAGCTGGCCCGCCACGGAGTAGATGACGCCCCAGAAGGTGCCCCAGACGATCCCGGCGGCGATCATGAACGGCGGGTTCGGGATCGGCGCGACCACCATCGCCACCGCGAGGACGGTGATAAGAAGGATGGGCCCCCACGCGCCGAGGTCGTTCACCTGTTCGCGGATGTCGGCCGAGTCGATCTCGCCGATCATGAGCTCGAGGACCACGAGGCCGCTCGCGCCGGCAAGCGCCAGGATGCCCAGCAGCCGCCGCCGGATGACCGGGTTCAGGAAGATCGGCGTGCCTGGCTCGACCCGGTTGCGGTCGGGCCCGGCGAAGAGGTCGCCGAGCTCGCCCCAGGCGAAGTAGCCGGCTACGAGCCCGAGCCCGCCCGCGATGCCCTTGCTGTGGAGGAAGTAATAGGCTGCCGCGGCCACGCCGAGGCCCACGACGAGGCCGAGGACGACCGGGATACGTGCACGCATCGCACGATTGTACGGCCCCCACCACAAACGACGAATGAACCGGCAAGCGCGTCTATACGAGCGCGTTCACCCGCTCCGCGAGTCGCACATCGCGCGCGGTCACGCCGCCGGCGTCGTGCGAGCTCAGGCGCAGCTCGACGCGGTTGTAGACGATCCGCAGGTCCGGGTGGTGGTCCATCGCTTCCGCGGCCATCGCCACGCGGACGACAAACCCCATCGCCGTGATGTGGTCTGCGAATTCGAACCTGCGGACGAGGCTGTCGCCATCGGCGGCCCAGCCGTCGAGCGCGGCCACGGCTTCGGCGACCTGGGCCTCGGTGAACTTCGTGGGCATCGTAAACCTCCCGATTGCCGGTGCATGAACCGGGTGACCCGATAGTATGACCGGTATGGAAGGAAAACGGCCGTCTCCCCGGCGGTTCACGCGGCGTGCCGTCCTTGGCGGCGCGGCGGCGATCCCTGGCCTCGCCGCGGCCGCATGCAGTGGAGGCGGTGGCTCAAAGGGGACCGCGACGCCCGGTACCAGCACCGGGACCGCGCCCGGCAGCTCCGCCACGCGCGCCGCGACTTCGCAGCCCACCCGGCTGCCGGGGCTCAGCGACCGCCACGGCGAGACGCTGCGCTACAGCGGCTTCGTCAGCAGCGACGGCGTCTGGGACCCGCACCGGACGCAGGCCGGGCCGTTCTATGGACAGCAGGCGCTCGCCTTCTCTCGGCTCCTCTGCTACGCCGACCAGGCCGACGGCACCATCGTCCCCGACCTGGCCGCGGCCCGCCCGGAGCGCCCGGACGCCCAGACCGTCGTCTTCCGGCTCAACCCGTCGGCGCGCTGGCACGAGCGGGCGCCCCTCGATGGCCGCTCCGTCACCGCCGAGGACGTGAAGTTCAGCATCGAGCGGCAGATGGCGGGCGACCTCAGCTTCGTGCGGCGGGCGCGCTGGTCGGTCATCGATACCATCGAGTCGGCCTCGCCGGACCACATCACCTTCAAGCTCAAGACGCCGTTCGCCAACGCCGAGGGCATGTTCGCCGACGTGAACGCGTTCATCGTGCCACGCGAAATCGCCGACGCCGGGTTCACCGCGGGCAATCAGGTCGGCAGCGGGCCGTTCAGCTGGGTCGAATGGCAGGATGCGAACTTCGCGAGCGTGCGCCGGAACCCGGCCTGGCACGGCGGCGGGGCCCGGCCCTACCTCGAGGGCATCAGCGTCATCCAGCCGAAGAACACCGACGCGATCGAAGCGGGCCTGCGCACGAAGCAGCTCGACGCCGCCTTCGTGGGCCGGAAGGTCGCGGACCGCCTGCGCGAGAACATCGAGCAGCTCCAGGAGCAGCAGGTCGGCCACTCGCTCTCGTTTGGCATGCGCTTCTTCCTGCGGCAGGTGCCCTACGACGACCTGCGGTTCCGGGCCGCGCTCTCGATCGCCGTCGACCGCCGCGAAATGGTGCAGCGCTTCTTCGAAGGCTCCGGCGACATCAACCCCTGGGTGAGCTGGCCGATCAAGCGCTGGACGCTGCCGCAATCCGAGCTGACCACCTTCGCGGGCTACCGGCCGGGCACCGGCGGCCGCGACGCCGACATCGCCGAGGCGAAGGCGCTGCTCGCGGCGTTCGCCGCCGAGAAGACCGTCCCCGCGGACATCCCGATCTTCGTCGAGTCCGTCGCCGAGGCGAACCTGGGGCTTGGGTCGCTGATAAGCGAGCAGCTCGCCCGCAACCTCGGGCTCAAGGTCACCGTCTACGCCGTGCCGATCGGCGAGCTGATCCGGCGCATGTTCGCGGGCGAGGCGCCCTGGGTCGCGGGGCCCGATACCGGCTGGGTCGACCTCGACGACTGGCTCTACCCGTACTTCCACAGCACTGGCACGAACAACAGCTTCCCCATGCGGGATGAGGAGCTGGACAAGCTCATCGAATCGCAGCGCACCGAGCTGAACGAGGAGAACCGCCGCGCCATCGGGTTCGATGTCCAGCGGAAGCTGCTCGGCCTGCACGCCGGCGTGAGCTTCTGCAGCGAGCGCCTCATCTCGCTGACCTGGCCCTACGTGAAGGGCTTCCCGCTCGACACGGCCGACGGCTACCAGCACCGCTTCGCCGACACCTGGATCGACCGCAACGACCCCACCTTTCGCGGACGCTGAGCCGGCGTAAAGTACGGCGCCGGGGACATCTCCCCCGGGAGGCGCACGTGCGCACGTTCATCGTCGAGCTCGGGACCGGCGCCGACCTGCACGGCGGAGACGCCACGACGGCCGCTCTGCGCGCCGTGCAGGACTGCTTCAACCACGTTTCGCTCCCCGGCCTCTTCTCGGTCGCCGGGCTCAAGGACCCGAACGAGATGGAGGTCGAGGTCATCCTCGGCGTGCCCGCCGGCGTCCCGCCCGTGGACCTCAACAAGGTCGCCGCGAACTTCCCCTTCGGCCGCGTGTCCGTCAGCGTCCAGGACGGCGGCCTCTCCGCCCCGGGCGGGGGGCGCGAAGACGACACGATCACGATGGTGAACGCCGCGGTCTACGTCCGCGTCCCATGAGCCTGCTTCGGGATCGACGGGCTTTCGGGCCGCGAAAAGGCGGCCGGACGGGCTGAAACCACCTTGCGCAGGGGTGCTAGAGTGCGCGCGCCGTCGTCGCGTGTACTTCATCGCGGGCGGCGAAGGAGGGCATCGTGCCGCTTGATCACGAACAGCTCGTCGCTATGTACCGCGCGCTTTCCGGCACACGCATCGCGGAACAGACGATTACAGACCTGAACAAGAGCGGGGTCCTGCGCGGACACCACTCCGGACTTGGCCACGAGGCTGTCGGCGTCGCCGTCGGCATGGCCGTCCGCCCGGACGACTGCGTCCAGATGAGCCACCGGTCGGGCATGATGCTCTCGCACGCGCGCGGTGGGTACTCCCTGCGCGAAGCGGTGCTGAGCCAGTTCGGCCGCGCGCCGAGCCATTACGCCAGCCTGCCCGGGCGGCCGCGCACCCTCACGATCGTCGGCCTCGTCGGTACGTGGGTCCCGATGTCCGTCGGCATCTCCATGGCCGACCGCCTGCGCGGCAAGGACACGGTCACCGTCACGTTCTTCGGCGATGGCGCCGCCAACGAAGGCGCCGTCCACGAGGCGATGAACCTCGCCGGCGCCCGCCGCCTGCCGATGGTCTTCCTCATCGAGAACAACGGCATGGCCGTAAGCATGCCCACGAGCGAGGCGACCGCCGCATCCGACTTCGCGGCCCGCGCCGCCGGCTACGGCATGCCCGGCGTGCTGGTCGACGGCCACGACCCCGTCGCGCTCCACGAGGTCGCGGAAGAAGCGGTCGCCCGCGCGCGCCGCGGCCAGGGCCCGACCCTCATCGAAGCGAAGCTCATCCGCTGGGAATCGCACGCCAACGGCATCGCCGACCTGCGCACCCCGGAGGAGATCGAGGAGGCGCACCGCCGCGACGGCGTCCGCCAGCTGCGCGATGCCCTCATCGGCCAGGGCATCCTCTCCGAGGCGGACGCCGATGCGATCGACGACGCCGCCCGCGCGGAAGTCGATGCCGCCGTCGAAGAAGGCCGCACCGCCGGGTTCGACATGACCGTACCGCCGCCGATGGACGCCGCCGACGCCTGGCGCCTGACCTACGCCAACTGAGACCCGGGAGGACGAGATGGGCTCTACGCTCTACATCAATGCGATCAACCGGGCGCTCCACGAGGAGATGGCCCGCGACAACGAGGTCGTCGCGATCGGCCTCGACATTGGGCGACAGGGTGGCCTCTTCGGCGTCACGCGCGGGCTGTTCGAACGCTTCGGGCCCTCCCGCGTCATGGACACGCCGATCTCCGAGGCCGGCTACATGGGCGCCGCCATCGGCATGGCCATGGAGGGCGTACGCCCGGTCGTGGAAATCCAGTTCGCCGACTTCGTGACCGTCGCCTTCGACCAGATCGTCACGGTCGCCGCGAAGATGCACTACATGACCGGCGGCGGAAAGAACGTACCAATCGTCGTGCGCCTGCCGTACGGCGTGAACGTCAGTGGCGAGGGCTACATGACGGGCGCGGGCCCGCACCACTCGCAGAGCCCCGAGGCGTGGTTCTGCCACTGCCCGGGCCTGAAGGTCGTGATGCCGAGCTCCCCCGCGGACGCCCTCGGGCTGCTCAAGGCGGCGATTCGCGATAACGACCCCGTCATCTACTTCGAGCAAAAGGGCCTCTACTACACCCTTTCGGGCGAGGTGCCGGAAGACGGCGAGGACCACATCGTGCCCATCGGCAAGGCCGCCGTCCGCCGCGAAGGCACCGACGCCACGATTGTCGCCACCGGCGCCATGGTCGGCCTCTCGCTGGCCGTCGCCGAGAAGCTGGCGGGCGAAGGCGTTTCCGTCGAGGTCGTGGACCCGCGGACGCTCGTGCCACTGGACCGCGAGACCCTGGTCGCATCCGTGCGCAAGACCGGCCGTGTGGTGGTCACGCACGAAGCCTCGCAGACCGGTGGCTTCGGTGCGGAGGTCGCGGCGGTGCTCGCCGACGACGCCTACGCGAGCCTGCGCGCGCCGGTGAAGCGTGTGGCGGCGCGGGACATGCCCGTCCCGGCCGGGCTCGCCGCACGGGCCGCCCTCCCGGGCGAAGCCCGTATCGAGAAGGCCGTGCGCGCGGTGCTCGGCAAGTAACCCCGCGCCGCCCGGCTACAGCCGGACGATGGTCGTGCCGATCGTGCCGCCGTGGAGCAACTCCACGAAGGCACGCGGCGCGGCCTCCAGGCCCTTGAACTCCGTGACCCGCGGCGCCAGCTCGCCCCGCTCGATCCAGCTCGCGAGCTCGCGCCGGGCCTCGCCGTAGCGCGCCGCGAAATCGAACACGAGGAACCCCTCCATCCGGACCCGGTTGTTCACCAGGAGGCCGGGCACCCCGCGCGGCCCCGGGCCCGGGTTCGATGTGTCGTACTGGCTGACCACGCCGCAGCAGACGATCCGGCCGCGCAGGTTCATCCGGAAGAGCGCGCTCTCGAGGATGTCGCCGCCGGTGTTGTCGAAGTACACGTCGATGCGGTCCGGCGTCACGGCCTTGAAGGCGGCGCGGAAGCCGGGATCCTTGTAGTTCACTGCCTCGTCGAAGCCGAGCTCCTTCACGAGGAGCTGGCACTTCTCGTCCGACCCGGCGACCCCGACGACGCGGCAGCCCTGGCGCTTCGCGACCTGCCCCACGATGTGCCCGACGGAGCCGGCCGCCGCGGAAACGACCACCGTCTCGCCCGCCTTCGGCCGTCCCACTTCGAGCAGCCCGAAGTACGCCGTGAGGCCGTTCGTGCCGAGGACGCCGAGCTGCAGCGCCGGGTCGATGCCCGCCTCGACGCGCTGGAGCCCCGCGCCGTCGTGCACGGAGAGTTCCTGCCAGCCCGTGGGCGCGACGACGATGTCGCCGGCCGCGAGCCCGGGCGCCCGCGATTCCTCGACCCGGGCGATGCCGGTGCCGCCCATGACGACGCCCGAGACGGGCGCGCCGGCGTAGCTCGCGCTGCCCTGGAGCCCCGCCCGCTGCCCCGCGCCGATGGTGAGCGCGAGCGTGCGGCAGAGCACCTGCCCTTCGCCGGGCGCCAGGGCATCGCCCTCGCGGACCTCGAAGTTCGACGGCTCCAGCGGGCCGGTGGGCACGTTTGCGATGACGACCTGGCGATTGCCGGGCATGGGGACCTCCTCGCGGCGGGCGCAGACGCCAGCGCGCGGCGCCGAATCTACGGACTATGGCCGATGGTCGCAAGGGAACGTACCCCGTGGCCGAGACAGTGGCGCCGGTTGTGGCAGAATACGCCCGCCGCCTGCCGGGCTGCCTCACGGCGCCCGCGGCCGTGGACAGCATTCCCTGGAGGCGCTCGGATATGGACGTCAACCGGGAGGTCCTGCTGGACCTCCACTATCGCATGTTGCGGATCCGGCTGTTCGAAGAGGAAGCCGGGAAGCTGAGCGAGGCCGGGCGCATCCCGGGCGCGCTCCACCTCTACGTCGGCGAAGAAGCCGTCGCCGCGGGCGTCATGGCCCACCTCACCGACGCCGACCAGCTCACGAGCACCCATCGCGGCCACGGGCACCTGGTCGCCAAGGGCGGCGACTTCAAGAAGATGTACGCCGAGCTGTTCGGCCGCTCCACCGGCTACTGCAAGGGCAAGGGCGGCAGCATGCACATCGCCGATGTCGACCTCGGCATGCTCGGCGCGAACGGCATCGTCGGAGGCGGGCCACCCATCGCCATCGGCGCCGCCTTCGCGAACAAGTACCGCGGCACGCGCAACGTGACCGTGTGCTTCTTCGGCGACGGCGCCAGCAACGAGGGCACCTTCCACGAAGCGGCGAACATGGCCGCGCTCTACCGGCTGCCGGTCGTCTTCGTATGCGAGAACAACGGCTTCGGGGAGTTCACCCCGCAGGCCAAGCACCAGGCCATCCGCGATGTCGCCGACCGCGCGACCTCATACGGCATGCCCGGGCTCATCGTCGATGGCATGGACGCCGTGGCCGTGTACGAAAGCGCCGGCGAAGCGATCGAGCGTGCCCGCCGGGGCGAAGGCCCAACCCTGCTCGAAGCCAAGACTTACCGCTTCTTCGACCACGTCGGCGTGCGCGGCATGGGCGTGAGCTACCGCGCCGACGAAGAAGTGCTCGAATGGCGGAAGCGCGACCCGCTCCTCAGCTTCGAACAGAAGCTCGTCGAGACCGGCGTGACCGACCAGGGCTCGATCAACGCCCTGCGCGAGCGCGTCCTGTTCGAAATCAACGAGGCGATCACGTTCGCCCAGGAGAGCCCGTTCCCGGACGAGAGCCAGCTCCTCGAAGACGTGTATGCGGTGTCCGGAGGTGTGCGATGACGACCGCGGAAGCCCCAGCGGCGCGCGAAATCCCCTACGTCTCGGCGGTGAACGAGGCCATCCGCCAGCTCATGGAAGCCGACCCCGATGTCTTCATAGCCGGTGAGGACGTTGCCGGCTATGGCGGCGTCTTCGGCGTCTCGCGCGGGCTCCTCGGGGAGTTCGGCGAACGGCGCGTGGTCGACACACCCATCAGCGAGTCCGCCATCGTCGGGCTCGGCGTGGGCGCCGCCGCGGCCGGGCTGCGGCCCATCATCGACATTATGTTCATGGACTTCATGGGCGTCTGCATGGACGAAGTCGTGAACCAGATGGCGAAGATGCGCTACATGTTCGGCGGCAAGGCACGCCTGCCGCTGACGCTCCACACCATGGCCGGCGGCGGCATGAACATGGCCGCCCAGCACAGCCAGTGCCTCGAGGCGTGGTTCTGCCACATCCCCGGGCTCAAGGTGGTCATGCCCTCCGGTGCCTACGAAGCCAAGGGCCTCATGGTCGCGGCCGTCCGGGATGACAACCCCGTGATCGTCGTGAACAACAAGCTCTCGCTCGGCATGAAGGCGCACGTGCCGGAGGAGCTCTACGAGATCCCGCTCGGCAAGGCCAACATCGTCCGGCCGGGCACGAACTTCACCATCGTCGCCACCGGCCGCATGGTCCACGAGAGCGTCCGCGCCGCCGAGATGCTCACCGCCGACGGCCTCGATGTCGAGGTCATCGACCCGCGGACCCTGCAGCCGTTCGACACCGAGACGTGCGTCGAGTCGGTGCGGAAGACGCACCGCGCCCTCGTGGCCCACGAAGCGGTGCGCTTCGGTGGCATCGGCGCCGAGTTCGCCGCCCAGATCCAGGAGGAGGCGTTCGACTACCTCGACGCGCCGGTCGGCCGCGTCGGTGCGCCGTTCGCCCCCGTGCCGTTCAGCCCCGCGCTCGAAAAGCACTACATCCCGACGGCGGACACAATCGCGGCCGAGGTGCGGCGCCTGCTCGGGAAGCAGGGCTGACGGCGGTGGGGATCGGCCTCATCGGCATCGTCGCGAACCCGGCGTCCGGCAAGGACATCCGCCGGCTGGTCGCGCACGCCTCCGTCTTCGACAACAACGAGAAGCGGAACATGGTCCGCCGCGCGCTGCTCGGGGCGATCGGCGCGGGCGCGACCGAGTTCATCGGCATGCCCACGCCGGCGCGCCTGGTCGAGGACGCGTTCGAAGGGCTGGAGGACCGCGCTACGCTCCGCCTGGCGGAGGTGCCCGGCACCGCCAGCCAGCTCGACACCACCCGCGCAGCGATGCAGATGCGCGACGCCAGCTGCGCGGTCGTGCTCACCTTCGGCGGCGACGGCACGAACCGGGCGTTCGCGAAGGGCTGGCTCGGCGCGCCGCTCATCCCTGTCTCCACCGGCACGAACAATGTCTTCCCCCGGATGATGGAGGCCACGGTCGCCGGAGCCGCCGCGGGGCTCATCGCGACCGGCGCGGTGGCGGCGGACGAAGTGAGCCGCCCGTCGAAGCGGATCCAGGTGCGCCTCGCGGACGGCCGCGAGGATGTCGCGCTCATCGACGCGGTCCACCTTGACGAGCGGTTCATCGGCGCGCGCGCCGTCTGGGTCGCGGAGACGATCCGCACGTTCGTCCTGGCGCGCGCGGAGCCGGACGTGGTCGGCCTCTCGGCCGTCGGCGGGCTGCTCCACCCGGTCAGCGACGACGCGGACGAGGGGCTGCTGGTCGAAGCCGGCGAGGGCGGCGGTGGTGTGCGGGCGCCCATCGCCCCGGGGCTCTACTCGGATGTGCCGATCCGGCGCAGCGCTGTGCTCGCGCTCGGCGAGCCGGTCACGGTGCCCGGCCCTGGAACGATCGCGCTCGACGGCGAGCGGGAAGTGGTGCTCAAGCCGGGCGAGACGGCCGAGCTCCGCGTGCTGCGCGACGGGCCCTGCGTCATCGCTGTGCCCGCGACGCTTCGGCTCGGGGCCTGCCGCGGCGTGTTCATGATTCGCAACGAAGGGGCGTCGGATGGCGACTGAGGTGTTGATCCCGAAGCTCGGGATGACGATGACCGAAGGCACGGTCGCGGAGTGGCTCATCCCGGATGGCGGCCACGCCGAGGCCGGCGAAATCGTCTTCCGGCTCGAAACGGAGAAGATCGAGTTCCAGGTCGAGGCCGAGGCCGCCGGCACGGTGCGTCACCTGGTGCCCGCGGGCACCACGCTCGAACCCGGCACGGTCGTGGCTTACATCCTCGCCGAGGGCGAGGCGCTCCCGGCGGGCGCCGGCGCTGCGCCAGCAGCTGCTCCCGCGGCAGCCGCTCCGCCGCCTGCCACCGCAGCCACGCCCCAGGCGGCGGCACCGACCAGCGGCGAGCTCTCCGCCACGCCGATCGCGCGGCGCCTCGCCCGCGAGGCCGGTATCGAGCTCGCCGCGATCCAGGGAACCGGCCCGGGCGGCCGGATCGTCGAAGCCGACGTGCGCGCGGCCATCGCCGCGCCGAAGCCCGCCGTGGCTCCGCGCCCCGCGCCACAGGCCGCGCCCGGCCGCGAAGCTCCCGCCTCGCCGCTCGCCCGCAAGCGCGCGGAAGCGCTCGGCGTGGACCTTGCCACCGTCACCGGGACCGGCCCGGGTGGCCGCATCACGGTCGAAGACGTAGAGGCGGCGCATTCCGCACCCGCTCCAGTCCCTGCTCCGGCGGCGCCGCGCGTGACCGCTCCGCCGGCGGGCGGCGACTGGGCGCCCGCGCCGGCACCTGGCCAGGTCATCCCGGTGCGCGGGATGCGCAAGGCCATCGCCACCCGCATGTACGCCAGCCTCCAGGAGTCGGCGCAGCTCACCATGGGCATGGACGTCGAGATGGACGAGGCCATCAGGCTGCGCACCCAGCTCGTCGAGGAATGGTCGTCCGATGGCGTGCGCGTCACCTACACCGACCTCGTGATCCGGGCGGCCGCGAAGGCACTGCAACGCCACCCCAACCTGAACGCCCGCTACAGCCCCGAAGCGATCACGCTCGAAGCCGATGTGCACATGGGCATGGCGGTCGCCCTCGACGACGGGCTCGTCGTGCCCGTGATCCGCAACGCCGGCGTCCTGCCGCTCAAGGAGATCTCCCGCGAGTCCTCGCGCGTGGCCGCCGCCGCACGCGAAGGCAAGCTCGGGATGGATGAGATGAGCGGCAGCACCTTCACGATCACCGCGCTCGGTGCGTCCGGCGTCGACTTCTTCACGCCGATCATCAACCCACCCAACGTCGCGATCCTCGGCGTCGGTCAGATCCGCGACGGGGTCGGCTGGGACGGTGACCGCCCGGTGCGGCGCCGCGTGCTCACCCTGAGCCTGACGATCGACCATCGCGCGGTCGACGGTGCCCCGGGGGCGATGTTCCTCGCGGAAGTGCGCGACCTGCTCCAGGCTCCCTACCGGCTGCTCGTCTGATGGAGAGCTACGACGTCGCGGTAATCGGCGGCGGCCCGGCCGGTTACGCGGCCGCGCTGCGCGCCGCCGCGCTCGGCGCCCGCGTGGCCCTGGTCGAAGCGGAGAAGCCGGGTGGCGCCTGCGTCCACCACACGTGCATCCCGACGAACATCATGCTCGGCGCCGCCCACACCCACATGGAGGCGCGCGAGCTCGACGTGATGGGCGTGTTCCAGGCCGGCGAGAAGTTCAACCTCGCCCGCAGCGCAGCCCGCAAGGACGCGCTCGTCCGGAAGATGGCCGACGGCATCGCCGCGGCCCTCCGGATGCGGAAGGTCGTCCTCATCGGCGGCCGCGCCTCGTTCCTGGGCGCACACACGCTCGCCGTGACCGGCGCCGGCGAGGCCTGGGCCGACGCGATCATCGTTGCCACCGGCTCCCGCTGGGAGGTCCCGTCCATCCCGGGCGTCCACGCCGACCGCGTGCTCACGGTCGACCAGGTGCAGGCCTTGCCCGAACCGCCGGCCTCCGCGCTCGTGCTGGCCGACGGCCCCGCCGATACCGCGTTCGGCGTCGAATACGCCACGCTGCTCGCGCTCGGCGACACGGAGGTCACCGTCGCGACCGCGCGCGAACGCCTGCTCCCCGGCCTGGACCCGCTGATCGAAGCCATCGCCGTCCAGTCGCTCACTGACCTCGGCGTGGCGGTGCACACCGGCGCGACCGTCGAGGGCCGGGACTGGCAGCTCGCGACCGTGCGCTCAGCCGCCGGCGAGGCCGTGGTCGCGGCGGAGGTCATCGTCGCCGCCGACCCGCGCGTACCGGCGCTCGCGTCGCTGAACCTCGCCGCGGCGGGCGTCCAGTCCGGCACGACCATCGCGGTCGACGGCTCCTGCCGAACGAACGTGGCGCACATCTTCGCCGCCGGCGACGTCACGGGCGGGGCGATGCTCACGAACGCCGCCTCGCACATGGGCGAAGTCGCGGGCGCGAACGCGGCTGGCGGCGACGAGCGCACGGCGCTGAAATACGTGCCCCACCTGCTCCACACCGTCCCCGAAGTGGCCTGGATCGGGCTCACGGAGGAGCGGGCCCGTGCGCAGGGTCGCGACATCGCGACCGGCACCTTCGACCTCGGCTACAACGCCCGCGCGATCACCCTTGGGGCGCGCGAAGGGCTGGTCAAGGTCGTCGTGGACCGCGCCACCGGCGAGCTCGCCGGGGTCCACGCAGCCGGCCCCGACGCCGCCGAGCTCCTCGCGGTCGCAGCCACGGTCATGCAGGCCGAGATCCCCGCCGAGAACCTCGCCTCGCTCGTCGCCTGGCACCCGAGCATCGCCGAAGGCCTGGTCGAAGCGGTCCGCCGCACGCTCTGACGGCGACGAGCTGACTCTGTCTCGGACACGAAGCAGCAGTTCCCCTCTCCCTCGGGGAGAGGGGTTAGGGGTGAGGGTGCGTGGCGGCTTGGCAAGTCCGGTCGCTGGGGGCGCGCCGTCCCTCACCCCGACCCTCTCCCAGAGGGAGAGATTGCGCGGCCGTAGGCCGCACGAGGGATGAAAACGCGCTCTGGCGATCCCGCCAGAGCGCATGTTCAAGGCAGGGAGGTGGCCGGGGCTACTAGGGCCGCACGCCCGGGTACGACTTCGGACCCGCCGGGCGCGGCATGTTCCGGATCGCCACCTCGAGGTGCCGGATGATCAGGCGGCGCGTATCGCGCGGGTCGATGATCTCCTCGACCCCGAACGCGTCCGCCGTCGCGAACGGCGAGCGCAGCCGGAGCAGCCGCTCCTCGAGCTCCTTGCGGCGGGCCGCCGGGTCGGGTGCGTTCTCGATTTCGCGCCGGAAGGCCGCATCCACGCCGCCTTCGATCGGCAGCGAGCCCCACTCGCCGGAGGGCCAGGCGAGGCGCAGGTTCAGCCCCGAAGCGCGGCTCGTGGCATTGCCGGCGAGCCCGTAGCACTTCCGGACGACCACGGTGACCATCGGCACCGTCGCCTTGTAGGCCATCCAGAAGGCGCGGACGCCCCGGCGCAGCGCCCCGCTCTTCTCGGCGCCGGGCCCAATCATCACGCCCGGTACGTCGGCGAAGTTGATCAGCGGCAGGTTGAAGAAGTCGCACATCTCGATGAAGTGCGTCTGCTTGTCCGCTGCCGGGCCATCGATCGCGCCGCCAATCCACTTCGGGTCGTTCGCCAGCACACCGACCGCGTGGCCGTTCATCCGGGCGAACCCGACGACCGCCGAGCGCCCGTACCGCGGCTGGATTTCGAAGAAATCGCCGTCGTCGACGACGTGCGCGATCAGCTTGCGCACGTCGTACGGGCGGTTGCGCGATTCGGGCACGATCGACGCCAGCTCCTCGGCGCGGCGGTCCGGCGAATCCGTGGGCTCCTTGTACGGCGGCAGCTCGCACGCGTTCGCGGGAAGGAAGCTCAGGAACCGGCGCACCTGCGCGAAGCAGTCCGCCTCCGTCGGCGCGTCGTTATGCGCGACGCCGCTCTGGTCGACGTGGATCGCTGCACCGCCCAGGTCTTCCTTGCTGATGTCGAGCCCAATCGCGCGCTTCACGACCGGCGGTCCCGCGGCGAAGAGCTGCCCCTGCCCGCGGACCATGCAGAGGAAGTGCGACAGCATCGCGTCGACCGCGGGCGCCCCGGCCGCGGGCCCAACGCACGCCCCGACCACCGGGACTTCCGAGAGCAGGTCGATGGGAAGCGACCAGTCGGACGAGTTCGCCAGGTAGGTGTGGCCGAGCTCCTCGACCTGCTGGATGTCGGCGCCGGCGCCTTCGAGGAATCGGATCAGCGGCACTCGATAGTGCCGCGCCATCTTCTCGGCGAAGCGCTGCTTCGGGCGGCCACCGGTCCCCCGGACCGTGCGGTCCTCGCCGCCGATGACCACATCGCGCCCGTCGATCTGCGCCAGGCCTATGATGTACCCCGAGGGCTTGAAGTCCTCGAGGATGCCGTCGATGTAGGTGGACTTGCCCGCGAGGCCGCCGACTTCGAGGAACGACCCCGGGTCGACAAGCAGGTCGACCCGCTCGCGGATGGTCAGCCGGCCGGCGTCGTGCTGTTGCTGGACCCGCTCGGGGCCGCCCATGTGCAGCGCCAGCTCCTGCCGGCGGCGGATCTCCTCAATCGCCTTTTCCCATCCCATCGATGTCACCTCATCCCAGGTTCTCGCGGCGAGCCGCGGTCGCACACGCGGCGCGGTTGCCCGCGGCCACGGTTTCGTTCGTAGCGTGCCTTCGCGGCGAAGGCTAGCGGAGCGGCCGGTCCCCGATGACGCGGGCTTCGCGCAGCTTCTCCATCTCCGAAGCTGTGAGCCCAAGCCGGCCGGCGAGCACCTCTTCGTTATGTTGCCCCAGCGTCGGCGCAGGCGCCTCCACCCGCGCGGGCGTGCGCGACGCCCGGATCCACGGCCCGGGGTAGAGATGGAATCCCACGTACTCCCGGTCCAGCCCGACGAAGAACTCCCGCTCGGCGAGGTGCGGGTCGGCGAGCAGGTCCGCGGGCGATGCCACCGGCGCCGCCGGCACCTTCGCCGCCTGGAGCCGCTGGACGAGCTCGGCACGGTTGCAGCCGGCTGTCACCGCCTCGATCGCGGCGTCGAGTTCCTGACGGTGCGCGAGCCGGGACGCCAGCGTCACGTATTGCGGCGCGCGCAGCGCCTCGCTGCCCAGCGCGTCCACCAGCGCCTGCCACTGCTCGTCCGTCACGGCGGCGATGGTGACCCAGTCGTCTTCGGCATCCGTGCGATAGCACCCGTGGGGCGCGACGGTGCGACTGGCGTTGCCCATCCGCGGGGGCGGCGTGCCGGTCACCTGCGTCTCGATCAGCGCCGGTGCGACGAGCTGCGTGCCGGCTTCGATGTGCGAGACCTCGATGTGCTGGCCGCGGCCGGTGCGGCGCCGCATACGCAGGGCAGCGAGCAGCGCGTACGTCGCGTGCAGCCCGATCACGGGGTCCCAGGACGTGCCCTGGATGCGGGGCGGCCCACCCTCGTACCCGGTGAGCCCCTGGACGCCGCACATCGACTCCACCGTCGTGCCGAGCGCCGGCAGGTCGCTCCACGAGGTGTCACTCCCATACGCGGGCATCGACACACTGATGATTCGCGGGTTCACGGCCGCGAGGTCGGCGTGCTCGAGGCGGAGCTGCTTCACGACATGCGCCGTGAAGTTCTCGATGAACACGTCCGCTTCCGCGACCAGCCGCAGGAGCAGCTCCCGCCCCTGCTCGGAGGCGAGATCGAGCGTGACGTCCTTCTTGTTGCGGTTGATGCCGTTGAAGAACCAGGAGCGCTCGTGGGTGAGCCCGTCGTCGACGCCGGCCGCGGAGCCGCGCCACCAGTCCAGCCGCTGGATTGACTCGACCTTCACGACGTCCGCGCCGAAGTCACCGAGGAGCACGCCGGCCATCGGCCCGGCCCAGCCCTGCGAGATGTCGACGACCTTGACCCCTTCGAGTGCCGCGCGCGGAGCCGCCATCACAGCACCCCCTGTTCGCGCAGCGCCGTGACTGCCCCGGGTTCGAGCCCGATCGCCGCGAACAGCTCCGCGTTGGCAGACCCGGTATCGGGCGCAGCTTCGGCACGCCACGCGCCCTCGCCGAACCGGATGGCCGGCCCGGGGAAGCGAAGCCCGGCGAACGGCCCCTCCGTCTGTTCGACGTAGAAGTCGCGCTCGCGGTGGGGCGGCAGTTCGAGGATTTCGGCCATGTCCGGCACGGCTGCGAACACGAGCCGCTCCTTCGCGCAGGCTTCGAACAGCTCCCAGCGCGGCTTGTCCTTAAGCCAACCGGTGATGAGCTCCTTGAGGACGACGCGGTTCTGGACACGGAGGTCCGGCGTCTGGAAGCGCGGGTCGTTCGCCAGTTCGTCTCCGCCGATGACGCGGAAGAACTCGATCGGCCGGAAGCCGACCTGGAACTGCACGTAGCCATCGGCGCAGGGATAGATCGCGGCCAGCGGATTGTCGCCGTAGAGGTCGCCGCAGCGGTGGCGGTGCGAACCGGCGTAGCTGAAGTGCAGCGTATCCAGCGGGATCGTCCCGGCCGCGGTCTCGAGCTCGCTCACCTCGATGAGCTGCCCGAAGCCGTGCCGTTCCTTCGCTTCGAGGCCCACCAGCGCGCCGATCGCCGCCGAGGTGCCGGCGAGATAGCTGATGTAGGGCGCGCCCGGGTAGAGCGGCGCCTTGTCCGGGTCGCCCATAGGGTAGGTCCAGCCGCCGAGCGCGGCCATCGTCAGCGGCACGTGAACGTCGCCGGCGTATGGCCCGGTGAGCCCGCACGGCGTGATGCACACCTCGACGAGCTGCTCGTGCTCGCCGTCCGCCGGCATGCCCAGTGCCTCGCGCCCCGCGGCATCGAGCGAGTGGACGAACACGTCCGCGGTTTCGAGCAGGCGATGGAGGATGGCCGCGCCGTCCGCGGTCGTCCAGTCCAGCGTGACGCTCTGCTTGGACGTGTTGAGGAAGGCGAACAGCCCGCCCGCGTCGGACCACGCCCCGCCGGCCGGCGCAGGCGGGTGCTGGCGGAGCGCGTCGCCGCCCGGGCGCTCCACCTTGATCACGGTGGCGCCGTAGTCGGCGAGGAGCTTGCCGCAGTAGCCCGCGCCGATCGTGTCGCCGAGCTCGATGACGGTGATGCCCGAGGTAACGCCCTCGGAGACGGATGTCACAGGTTCGCCCTCCGGTTGCGCAATCGCGGGTCGAGGATATCTCGCAGGGCGTCGCCAAGGACATTGAACGCGAGCACCGCGAGGAAGATCGCGACCCCCGGGCCCACCGCCATCCACATCTGCTGTTGCAGGTACGGGAAACCGTTCTGAAGCATCGAGCCCCAGGCGGGCGTCGGCGGCTGCACGCCGAGCCCGAGGAAGCTCAGCGACGCCTCCGTGAGGATGGCGAACGCCAGGCCGAGCGAGCACTGCACGATGACCGCGGGGATCGTCGCCGGGAACACGTGTACGGCCATGAGGCGCAGGTTGCTCGCGCCGAGGCTCCGCGCCGCGAGCACGTAGTCGAGCTCCCGTGCGGCCAGCGCTTCGCCGCGGACCAGCCGGGCATAGCCCGGGGCCGCGATCAGCCCGATCGCGAACATCGCGTTCCAGATGCCCGCCCCCAGGGCCGAGATCAGCGCGATCGCCAGCAACAGCGGCGGCACAGCGATGACGACATCGACCATGCGCATGAGCAGCGTGTCCGTGAGCCCGCCGCGGAAGCCGGCGGCGAGGCCGATTGGGACGCCCACGATGAACGCCATCGTCACCGAGACCAGGCCGACGAACATCGAGATCCGCGCCCCATAGATGACGCGGCTGAACACGTCCCGGCCGATCGGGTCGGTCCCGAGCCAGTGGTCGGCGGAAGGATTCGCCCGGACGGCGTAGAGGTCCTGCACATCCGGGTCGTCGAGCGGCAGGATCGGCGCCGTCGCCGCGAGCAGCACGAGCAGGATGATGACGGAGCCCGCGATGCGGATCGTGGGGTCGCGCAGGACGCGCCCCAGGACGGGTGGGATGCGGCGGCGTTGCGGCGCGCGCAGCCCGGCGCCGGAAAGCGAATCCGCGGCCTTGCTCCCCTGCGCACTCACAGCTGGTTCTCCCGCACGGCGTCAGGCATACCGGATCCTCGGGTTGACGTAGGCATAGAGCAGGTCCACCAGCAGGCTGATGGTCAGGACGCCGGTGCCGATGAGCAACACCACCGCCTGGATCGTCGGGCTGTCGTGCCCCGTGACGGCCGTGAGCGCGAGGCGGCCCAGCCCCGGCAGGCCGAACACGGATTCGATGATGATCGTGCCGCCGAGCAACGCGCTGAGCTGGAGGCCCAGCACCGTCAGCGTCGGGATCATCGCGTTGCGCAGCGCGTGCCGCACCACCACGGTGAACTTGCGCAGGCCCTTCGCCCGGGCCGTGCGCACGTAGTCCTCGGCGAGGACGCCGACCATGCTGGTGCGCATCATCCGCGCGATGATCGCGGTCGGCGTCAGCACCAGCGTCGCGGCCGGCAGGATGACGTGCCGGATGTGCTCGACCGGGTCCTCGCTGAACGGGATCCAGCCAGTCGCCGGCAGCCAGTGCAGCTTCACCGAGAAGAACAGCACGAGCAGCGTGGCGAGGAAGAAGTTCGGCAGTGCTACGCCGGCCACGGCGAACACCATGGCCAGGCGGTCGACGATGCTGCCCGGCCGCACCGCAGCGATGACCCCCAGCGGGATGCCGAGCAGCGTCGCCACGACGAGCGCCACGAGCGCGAGCTCCAGCGTGACCGGGAACCGATCCTGGAGCTGCTGGGTGATCGGCTGGCGGTTTACGTAGGAGCGGCCGAAGTCGCCCTGCGCGGCGTTGCCGAGCCAGTCGAGATAGCGGACGACCATCGGGCGGTCGAGACCGAGCTCCTGTTCCACCTGCCGTTTCGCCTCCGGGTTCGCGTTCTCCCCGAGGATGGCGCCCGTCGGGTCGCCGGGCACCACGGAGTTCAACACGAACGCGAAGATCGTGAGCAGGAGGAGCAGGGGCACGATCAGGAGGACACGCCTCAAGATATACGCGGTCACCGGACGTGCCCTCCCGAGTTGCGGACTAGCCGTCGAGCCAGACGTCGCCGACGCGCATGTAGGTGTCCCAGCCGACCTGCAGGTTCTTCACCTTCGTCTTCATCGGGACAAGGATGTCGACGTGGACGTTCGGGATCCGGGGGATGCCGAGGTCGAAGATCATGTCCTGCGCCTGCCAGTACAGGTCCTTGCGCTTCGCCTGGTCCGTCTCCGCCGCCGCCTGGTCGATGAGCTGGTCCAGCGCATCGCTCTTGAAGCGGTGGTAGTTGAACTGGCCGGCCGAATGGAAGTTCGGGCGGAAGATGCTGTCCGGATCCGGGCTGTACTGGGGCGTGAACGACGGCGTCGCCTGGAAGTCGCCGTCGTACAGGTACTGGGTGCCCGCGGTCGCCGGCAGCACCTCGATCGTGACGTCGATCCCGTACGGCTTGACCATCTGCTTGATCGTCTCGGCGCGTTCCGTGGAGCCGGCGAGCTTGAAGGTGAAGGCGAAGCCGCTCGGGCTGCCACCCTTCTGGAGGTGCTCCTTCACCTTGGCCTCGCGCTCGGCCTTCGGCAGGTTGAAGCCCTTGAAGTTCGGGTTGTATGCCCAGGTCGCCGGGTTGATCGGGCCGCCGGCCGGCTTGCCGAAGCCGCCGTGGTTGCCAGCGAGGATCGCGTCGCGGTCGAGTGCGTAGCCCAGCGCCTTGAGCAGGTCCGCGTTGTCGAACGGCGCCTTGCCGCGGTTGAGCCGGAACTCGGTGAACGAGTGGCTCGGCAGCTGGAGCACTTCCACGCCCGAGATCGCCTTGAGCTGGATGATCTCGCCCGCCGGCGCGCTGATGCTGTAGTGGATGATGTCGACTTCGCCCGCCTGCATCGCGGTCACGAGCGCGGCACCGGTGGCGACGATCTTGTACTCGATGCCGTCCATGTGCGGGCCCTTGCCCGCGGCCGTGCCCCAGTACTCCTTGTTCGCGGTCGTCGTGATGCGGCTGTCGAGCGCCACCTGGTCGATCTTGTAGGGGCCCGTGCCGACCGGCTTGCTGTTGAAGTCCTGACCGAGCTTCTCGATCGCGTCCGGCGACGGCATCGCGCCCGCGATCGTGGCCATGTTCGCGACGATCGGGCCGTACTGCGGCTGCTTCAGCTTGAAGACGACCGTCGTCTCGTCCGGTACGGTGACCGTCTCGACCTGCGACCACTGGCTATAGACGCGGCT
Source organism: Dehalococcoidia bacterium (assembly GCA_020850615.1). Classification (GTDB taxonomy): domain Bacteria; phylum Chloroflexota; class Dehalococcoidia; order Tepidiformales; family Tepidiformaceae; genus JADZEI01. Next base: position 75,678 of record JADZEI010000018.1, read on the forward strand.
CTTGGTGCCGAGCCCGAGCGTCCGCTCGACGTTCCGCTTCACCGCCGTGGCGTTGAACGGCGTCCCGTCGTGGAACTTCACGTCGGAGCGCAGCTTCAGCGAAACCTGGCCGTCCTTCGCTTCGTAGGAAGTCGCAAGGTTCGGCTTCACGGCGCCGGTGTTGTCGGTCACGAAGAGGGTGTCGTAGAGCGCGAAGAGCAGCGCCCAGTCGGCCGCAGAGGTGCTGGCGTTCGGTTCGAACTGGCCGAGCATGGTGCCGCCGCCGACGACGAGCTTGCCGCCCTTCTTCGCCTGGCTCGTCGGGGAAGCCGCGCTGGTGCCGGTCGCCGCGGTCGTACCGGTGGAGGTGGCGCCGCCATCGCTCGTGTCGTCGTCATCGTCGTCGCCACAGCCCACGGTGGCCGCGGCGGCCAGCCCGAGCGCGGCGAAGCTCGCGCCACCAATGAGACGGCGGCGGCCCAGCCGGCGCGTGCTCAGCCTGGTCCAGTAGTTGTCCCGTTCCATGTTCCCTTCCCTCCGAACGCTGTTACCGCCTGCTCGCGGGCGCACTCACGCGAGGCACGAACGGTCGTTCGTTTCAGCGCTTATACGCGCGCAGATCCACAGTGTCAACTGGCATATTCGTTATCGTTTGACACCGTACGAACGAACGGTCATAGACACGTCGGCCAAGACGCCAGCGGCTTGCGATACTCCCGCCCCGGCGCCGGACGGTCGCATTCCGCCAGCGCGCGCACCAGGATCGGCCGCGTCTCCGCCGGATCGATGATCTCGTCGAGGTTCATGATCCCGGCGGCGCCGTAAGGCGTCGTGTCCTTGCTCCATTCGGCGATGAGCCGGGCGCGCTCCGCCGCCGGGTCCTCGACGCCGTCGAGCTTGCCTGCGTGGACCACGTTGACGCCCACCGCGGGGTCCATGAACGAGATCTCGGCGCCGGGCCAGGCGAAGAGGAAGTCCCCGCCCATGGCGTTCCCGGCGAGCGCGTAGTACGCCAGCCCGAACGCCTTCCGCAGCACCACCGTGACCTTCGGCACCTCGGCCAGGGCCAGCGCTTCGAAGAACATGATCGCCTTGTTCAACAGCCGCTCGTGCTCCGGCTGCTTGCCCACGATGTAGCCGGGCACATCCTGGAGGAACACCAGCGGCAGGTTGAACGTGTCGCAGAGCGCGATGAACCGCGCGCCCTTGTCGCAGCAGTCCGGGTCCAGGGCACCGGCGAAGTACATCGGGTTCGAGGCAAGGATGCCGACCGAACGCCCGCCCAGCCGCGCGAACGCGGTGATCAGCGAGCGGCCGAACTCCGGCTTGAGCTCGAGCAGCGCCGGCGAGCCGTCCGGGCGCGGATCGACAAGGCGCGCAAGCACGCGGTGCGTGTCGTACGCGCGGTTCCGAGCGGTCGGGACGACGTCGTACAGCTTCTCGTCGGCTGCGGGCGGCGGGCAGGGCAGGAGTTCCGGCTTCGACCAGCGGTTCTGCGGCAGGTACGACAGCACATCCCGGATGAGCGCGAGCGCGTGGTCCTCGTCGTCGGCGGCGATGTCGATCTGCCCGGTCTTGCGCAGATGCACGTCGACGCCGCCGAGATCCTCCAGGCTCACCTTCTCCGTCGTCGCGATCTCGATCACGCGCGGCGACGACACGGCGAGGCACGCGCCCCGCGCCTGGATCACCACGTCCGAGAACGCCGCTTCGAACGACGAGCCGCCGAACGAGTCGCCAAGGATCGCGGTCACCATTGGCACCGCTCGCTGGCGGCGGGCCGTCTGCACCGACGGGTGGATCCGCGTGAAGCCCTCGGCGCCGAGTGTGTCCGGCAGCCGCGCGCCTCCCGTCTCGCCCAGGTAGACAAACGGGTGCCCGTTGTCGACGGCGAGCTCGAGCGCCTTGTGGGTGCGCTTGCTCGCCACGTAGGCCGAGCTGCCGCGAAACACCGTCACATCATCGCCCGCCACGGAGATCGGCCGCCCGGCCACGGTCGCGAGCCCGCTGACCTTGCCGTCGCCGGGGCTGATGTCCTTCGCCTCGGGCCGCTCCGAGCGCGCAAACGTGCCAAACTCGAAGAAGCTGCCCGCGTCCACGAGCCGGTCGATCCGCTCGCGCACGGTGAGCCGGCCGCGGGCGTGCTGCCGTTCGATCTTGTCGATGCCGCCCATCTCGGTGCGGATCTTTTCGCGGCGGGCCCGCATCTCCTCAACGATGTCGCGCATGGTCGTCCTCCTGGGTGGTCTGGCCCGAACGGGCGAAGGTGGTTAGAACTGAGGCGGGCGGCTGCGAAACCACCCGCGAGGTGCACACATGACCGGCTTCCCCCCGGCTGGCCGCCGCCGGCCGCTCGTCATCGATCTCACGTCCGCGTGGTCCGGGCCGCAGTGCACGTCCGTCCTCGCCGACCAGGGCTGGGACGTGGTCAAGGTCGAAAGCTCGACCCGGCCCGACGTGACTCGCCGCCTCGGCCCCTGGGCCAACGGCGAGCCCGGCCTCGAACGCAGCGGCTACTTCCAGACGCTCAACCGCGGCAAGCGCAGCATCGCCATCGACCTGCGGACGCCGGGCGGCAAGGATCTCGCCCGCCAGCTCTGCCTCCGCGCCGACGTCGTGGTCGAGAACTTTTCGCCGGGCGTGATGCAGCGCCTCGGGCTCGACTACGCCTCGCTCTCGCCCGAGGCGCCCGGGCTGATCGTCGCCTCGATCAGCGGCTACGGCGCCGAAGGCCCGGAGTCGGCGTACGTGGCCTACGGGCAGACCATCGAGGCCGTTGCCGGGCTGGACGCCGCGACCGGGTACGGCGGCGACGAGCCCATGGCCTGCGGCGCGCCCATCGCCGACCACGTGGGCGGCATGACCGCCGCCTCGGCCATCCTCGCCGCCTACTACCGGCGCGAGACGGCCGATGGGCGCGGGTGCCACATCGACCTCTCGATGGTCGAAGCGCTGCTTGCGCTCATGCCCGCCGGGCCGATCGAGTACCAGCTCGATGACGTCGTCCGGATGCCCGCCGGCAATCGCGACAGCCTGCTCGCGCCCCACGGCTGCTACCCGGCGAAGGGCGACGACGCCTGGGTCGCGATATCCGTCACGGACACGGCCGAGTGGCGCGCGCTGGCGGAGGTGCTCGGCCTCGGCGCGACCCTGGACCTCGCCGCGCTGGACGATGCCGCGAGCCGCAAGGCGCACGAAGACGCGATCGATGCCGCGATCCGTGCCGCCACGCGCGCCATCGAGCCCGGCGCGCTGCAGGAGCAGCTGCGCGCCGCCGGCGTGCCCGCCACGGTCGTGCTCGATGGCAATGGGCTGCGCACCGACGAGACGCTGTCCGCCCGCGGCTTCTTCGCGGACGTCACCATCGAAGGCGACCGGCCGCGCAGCATCACCGGGCGGCAGGCGCTGTTCTCGTATCTGCCGGCCACCCTGCCTGGCCGCGCGCCGCGTCTCGGGGAGCACACCGCCGATGTCCTCCACGAAGTCCTCGGCATGGAAGCGGACGCGGTCGCGGAGCTCACGCGTGCGGGCGTGCTGAACTAGCGAAGCGCACGTCACCACGCCACGCCGCCTACTCGGCTGCCAGCGAGGGCGTGGAGCGGAACGGCAGGCCGGGCACCTCCACGCGTCGGCCACCGAGCTCCTGCTCGCGGAAGAACCCGCGGTGGCGGAGCTGCGGCGATGCGAGCACCGCCTGCATCGTGCTGACCGGCGCCAGCGGGATGCGCCGCGCCTGGGCCGCGCGGTAGACGTCATCGGCGGCCTTGTCCGCGAGCCACTCGACCAGGAAGGGCTCGATCGCGTCCCAGTTCTCGGCCCGGCCCCCGGATGTCTCGAACACGGGCGAGTCCGCCCAGTCCGGGTTCCCCATGAGGTCGACGAGCGACTGCCACTGGTGCTGCTCGGGGCAGATGACCATGATCCAGCCGTCGCGACAGGGCAGGAAGTGGTACGGCGCCAGCTCCGGCCGGCTCACGCGAGATACGGCGCGGTCTTCGAACGACGGGAACGCCGAGTACATGCCCATCGCGTAGGCCACCGCCTGCTGCCCGGAGACGTCGACGGCCGCGGGCTCGCCCGTTTCGCGCCAGCGGTTCAGCGCGGCCAGCGCGGACGTCACCGCGTTCAGCCCCGTCACGAATTCGGCGATGGGGAAGCCGAGGCGGAGCGGTGGCTCGCCCGGGTTGTTCGCGTAGCGCGGCGTGATCGAGCCGAGCCCGCCGCCGTGGTACTGCAACAGGTCGGTCGCCGTCCGCATCGCGGGCGGGCCGTCGCCGCCCCATGCCGTCACACAGACGAGCACGGCCGGTGGCGCGAGCCCGAACTCGGCGAGGTCCCCCTCGACTTCAGGCGGCGTCCGCGAGGTCAGCACGATGGTCGCGCCCGACATCGCCCGGGCCACCAGCTCGCGGCCGGTCGCGCCCGCCTCCACATCCACGACCGCCTTCCCCGCGGCGAGGGATTCCGCGACCCGCGGGTCACCGGCGGGCGGCTCGACCAGGTGGCCGGGCGGCACGCGGAACTGCGTCACCGCGGCGCCGTACTGGGCCAGCGTGCGCCCGGCGAAGGCCACGGCGGCCCATTCGCCCACCTGCACCACCCCTACACCGTCGAGCGCCCCGGCCATGTCACTCCCCCGTGGTCGCGATCCCGATGGCGACCAGCTCGCGGCGCTGGTTGTAGCACTCCACGCGGTGGGTGTCTCCCTCGGCCGCGACCTCGACCGTGATCTCGTCGCCCGCGATGACGGGCCGGAGGAACTTCATGTCGAAGCCGCCGCCAACGAGCCACTGTTCGCCGTACTTCTCGAGCATGAGGTGCGAGAGCGCGCCGCAGTAGTGCAGCGCCTGCGCCACCGTGCCCGGCAGCCCGATGGAGCGCGCGATCTCCGGGTCCGTGTGGTGGTTCCGCGGGTGCCGTTCGAACTGCGGGTAGCGGTAGCTCAACATCCCCGCGAACGTGGTCATCGACGCCTGGTCGATCACCCGTGTGATGGCGTCGCGCTTCGGCTCAGAGGTCATCGCAGGGCTCCCCGGGCGGGATGTCTACGGTCGTGGCGATGTGGTTGCGTGCGAACAGCGTGCCGTCCTCCCCGCGCGCTTCGTAGGCGACCACCAGGTAGTGGCGGCCGCGCTTCAGGTACTTCTCTTCGAGCACCCCGGTGACATGCACGGGCGCGTCGACCGGGATCGGCGCGAAGAGCTCGAGGCGGTGCTTCGCGTGCATGCCGGTGAACGGCGGCAGCACCTGCGCCAGCAGCGCCGAGTAGTCGGACGTGATGATCGTGGGCGGCACAATAGGCCCGTCGAAGGGCGACGCGCCCGTGTACCACGGGTGGTCGATGCCCACCGCATCGCAGTACGCCGCCACGGCTTCGGCGGTCACCCGGTAGGTCACGGGTTCGAAGACGTGCCCGGCCGGGAGCGTGTGCCAGGTGAGCATCACGGCCGGGCCATCCCGCGCTGCTTGCCGCGAAACGCCATGATCTCGCCGAGCACTTCCCGCATGTCCCCCGCCGCGACCGCAGGCGTGGACTCCACCGGCATCGGCGCGAGCCCCGAGGCCGCCGGCACCGCCCACCGCCGGCCCGGGATGAAGCCGCGGGAGCGATCGAAGGCGTCAATGAGCCACCGCCGCACCAGTGTCGCCGTGGGGCCGGAGCGGCCCGCATCGAGCTCGGCGCAGCGGATCATCCCGAGCGCCGCGCCGGCCGCGCGCACATCGGGGACGAGCCGGGTCACGAGGGCGCGGCCCTCGGCGGGCAGCGCCGGCCAGATCGCCTGCGCCGCCGGGATGGTCAGCCGGTCATCGCCGAGCGAGAAGCACGCCGCCAGCAGGACCGCGTCGAGCGTGCCGCGGTGCACGGCGCGCGGGGCGAGGCGGCGCAGCTCGTGGAGCGAGCCCTCCAGCGACCCGGACGTGCGCGAGCCGAGCACCAGCAGCGCCTTCGCGGCCAGCATCCGCAGCGTCGGGTCGGGCTCGCGGTAGAGCACCTCGCGCAGCCGCGTGGTCTCGCCGCGCCCGTGGGCCGCGGCGGCGAGGAGGTCGCCCAGCTGGTGCCAGCGCTCGCTCCATTCGGGCAGTACTTGCAGCGGCGGGGCCACCGGGAATTCGTGTCGCTCGCGGGGCATGGCTGGCGCGGTCATCGGCGTGCGACCGCGCGGAGCGCGCGAATGACCGTCGCGCGCGTCTCCGCGGGCTCGATGACGTCGTCCACGGAGGCGAGGTTGGCCGCTTCCCAGGGCTCGGCCCGCTCGCTCCACTCCGCGTTCAGGGTGGCGAGCAGCTCCTCGCGTTCCTGGTCGTTCGCCGCTTTCGCCAGCTTCTTCGCGTAGACCAGGTTGATCCCCGCTTCGGGCCCCATGAACGCAATCCGCGCGCTCGGCAGCGCGGCCACGTAGTCGGCGCCCCAGCCCGGGCCCGACATCGCGAAGTACGCCAGCCCATACGACTTCCGCAGCACCACCGAGACCTTGGGGATCGTGGCCGAAGCGAGCGTCCGGATGTACTCCATCGCGTTCACGAGCAGCGCATCCGCCTCCGCCTGGCGCCCGATCAGGAACCCGGGCACGTCGTGCAGGAACAGCATCGGGATGCGCAGGCGGTCGCACTGCTGGATGAACTTCATCCCCTTGCGGGCGGACTCGGCGTCGAGCACGCCGCCGCGCACCATCGGCTGGTTCGCGAAGACCGCGACCGCCTGGCCGCCGATGCGCGCGAAACAGCCCACCGCCGTCGTCCCGTATCCCTGCCAGAGGTAGAGCGGCTCGCAGTCGGCGTCGACGATCGCCCGGATGACGCGCTTCACGTCGTAGGCCCGGTTGTAGGAAGCGGGGAGGATGGTCGCGATCTCGCCGGTCGCGCGGTCATCCGGGTCCGCCGTCGGCCGGCACGGTTCGAGGATGAAATCGAGCAGCGTGCGCACCGTGGCGATGACGTCCGCCTCGGAGTCCTCGACCCGCGATACCTGGCCGTTCGCCTCGTGCACGTGGGGGCCGCCGAGCTCCTTGCCGGTGATCTCCTCGCCGAGCGCGGCCTTGATCAGCGGCGGGCCGGAGACCGCGAAGCAGGCATCCCGCGCCATGAACGAGAAGTCCGAGAGCCCGAGCTTGAACGACGGGTCGCCGTACATCTCGCCCATGCAGCAGGCGATGAGCGTGAACGGCCGGTCGCGCTTCGCGAGCTTGTAAAGGAACGACTCGTTGGCGATGGCGCCGGCGTACCCGAGCGACGAGCCCATCATGTCGGGGATGCGGCCGCCGCCGCCTTCGCCGAAGGTGATGATCGGGAAGCCGCACTTCGCCGCCTCGTCCAGCACGCGCATCTGCTTCGCCCCGGCCGCGTGGCCGCCGCTGCCGGCGAGCACCTTGCCATCGAGCGACATCACGCCGACGCGGTGGCCGCCGACCGTGCCGTAGCCCGCGATCACCGCGTCCGAAGGGCTCTTCTCCGCGCGGCCGTGGTTCATGTCCCGGGCGAGCATGCCCACTTCGAGGAACGAACCCGGGTCGAGCAGCTCGAGCACGCGGTCGCGGGCGCGTGTGTCCGGCGAGCCGTCCTTCCGCGCGAAACTGCGCTCGAGCTCGAGGCGCGATGGTCCTTCGGTTGTCGTCATGGTGACCTCCAGGGGCGTGGGGTTAGCGGCGCCGCCGGACCGGGTCGAACCAGTCCTGGAGCGAGTCGCCGACGATGTTGATTGCGAGGACGAGGATGAAGATGGCGGCCGCGGGGAAGACCAGCATCCACCAGGCGATGGCCATGAAGTCGCGGCCGTCCTTGACCATCAGGCCAAGCGAGGTGTTCGGCGACTGCACGCCGAATCCCAGGAAGCTGATCGATGCCTCCAAAATGATCGCCTGGCCGAACTGCAGCACCGCAAGCACGACGAGCGTGTTCGCGATGTTCGGGAACGTGTGGCGCAGCGCGATCCGCAGCGTCCCAACCCCGACGGAGCGCGCCGCGAGGATGTACTGCTGCTGGCTCACGACACGGATCTCCGCCCGGGACATGCGCGCGTACTGCACCCAGCCGCCGATGCCAAGCACGATGATCGTGGTCCCGAGGCCGGGGCCAATCACGAACGCCAGCACGAGCACGAGCAGGATGCCCGGCACCGACATCTGGAAGTCGACAAGCCGCATGATGACCCACTCGGCGATGGACCCGGCATAGCCCGCCATCATCCCGAGCGTGATGCCGATGCTCGCGCTGACGAGCACCGCCAGGAACCCGACCATGAGCGAGGTGCGCAGGCCAAAGAGCAGCCGGCTCAGCAAGTCCCGGCCGATCTGGTCCGTGCCGATGATGGGCGAGCTCGACCACGACGGCCCCAGCAGCGCGTCGACCACGACCGCCTGGGCCGGGTCCTTCGGCGCGAGGACGTTCGCGAGCACGGCCACCAGTGCCGCGATCGCGAGCACCGCGAGCGCGACGAGCGTCCGGATCCGGAAGCGAGGCACACGCCGCGGCGGGCGGGCTGCGTCCGCGTCGGGCGCGCCGGCGGTGGTAGCGGTCGCGGCGCTCATGCGCGGCCACCGGCCCGGTAGCGCGGGTCAGCCCACGAATAGGCGATGTCGGTCAGCGCGTTGATCGCGATGAAGATGCTCGACAGTACGAACACGCCGCTCTGGACCACCGCGAAGTCGCGCGCCTGGACCGCGTCGACCATGAGCCGGCCGATGCCGGGCCACGCGAACACCGTCTCAATGATCACCGTGCCGCCGAGGAAGTACTGCCACTGGAGCCCGATGATCGTGAGGATCGGCACCGCCGCCGCGCGCAACGCGTGCGTCGTCAGCACCGTCCGCGAGCTCAGGCCCTTCGCCCGCGCTGTGCGGATGTAGTCCTGCGTCAGCACGTCCGAAACGGCCGCCCGGACGATGCGCGTCTGCGACGCGATCGGGAAGGCCGCAAGCGTGACCGCCGGCAGGATGTACGACTTCCACCCCCCTTCGCCGCCGACCGGGAGCCACTGCAGCTTGACCGCGAACAGCCACACCAGCAGCACCGCGAGCACGAAGTTCGGCATCGCCTGCCCTGTCGTCGTCGCGCCGCCGATGATGCCGTCCAGCGCGCTGCCCCGGCGCGCCGCCGCGAGGATACCGAGCGGCAGGGACACGCTCACCGTCAGGAGGAAGGCCACGCTCGCGAGCCGGAAGGTCGCCGGGAGCCGGTCGAACACCATGCCCAGCGCGCCCTCGCTCCAGCGGTGCGAAAAGCCGAGGTCGCCGCGCATGAGGTCACCGAGGAAGGCGACGTATTGCTGCGGCAGCGGCTTGTCCACCCCGAGCTCGGCTTCGAGGGCCGCCTTCTGCTCGTCCGTGTAGTCGAACGGGAGCAGGTACGACGTCGGGTCACCGGTGATGCGGATGACGAAGAAGACGAACGTCAGGACCGCCAGGATCGTCAGGATCGCGCCGCCGAATCGCCGGATGACTGTCGCCGTCATGGCGCGACCGCCGGGAGCGGGTGCTCCTGCACGACCCCCGCCGCCACGAGCTCGTCGACCGCGGCGTCGCTGTAGCCGAGAAGCCCGGTGAGGACCTCGCGCGTGTGTTGCCCGTGGAGCGGCTCGGGGCGCTGCGGGGCCCGGCCGAACGCCGTGGATGCGAACAGCCCCGTCGGGACCGGCACCTTCCCGGCGAACGCATCGGGCACGTCCTGGACGAGGCCGGCTTCGCGCGTCGCCGGGTCCGCGATCGCCTCGCGGACGGAGCGCACCGGCGCGACGCCGATCCCGGCAGCGCCGAGCTCGTCGAGCACTTGGCCGCTCCCGCGCGACGCGCACCACGCCTCGATGATGGCGTACACCTGCCCGGCATGAGCCATGCGCTCGATGAACCCGAGCCCGGCGATGCCCTTGAGCTCGACGATCTCGCAGAGCGCGCGCCAGGCCGCCGGTGAGACCGCGCGGATGTACACCCACTCGCCGTCGGCGCAGACGAAGTTGCCGGACGCGACGCGTGCGTGGTCGCCGCTCGTGCGCTTTTCGCGGCCATCGATCGCGCCCGCGCCGCTGAGCACTTCGGGCAGCTCGAGCACGTTCGTGGCCATGAGCCCTTCGAGGATGGAGAAGTCTACATGGGTCGAGGCACCCGTGTTGCGCGCCTTGAGCAGCCCTGCCGCGATGGCGGCGACGCAGTGGATCGATGCGTTGGTGTCGCCGAAGGAGCAGCGCTCCCACCCGGGCACCTCGCCGTCGTGGTCGGCGGCCATGAGCCCGCTGAGCGAGGTGGTGCTGCGCACTTCGCCGGTCATCCGCGAGAACGGGCCCGTCTGGCCCCACCCGGAGATGGACACGTACACGACGTCGGGCCGCACCGCGCGGATGTGCTCGTAACCAAGGCCGAGCTTGTCGACGACGCCCGGGCGGAAGTTTTCGAGCACCACCTGCGACTGCGCCGCGAGCTGCATCGCGATCCGGTGGCCCGCCTCGCTCGCGAGGTTGACGCCGATGCCGCGTTTACCGAGGTTCTGTTGCTTGAAGTAGCCCGACTGCCCGCCCGTGAACCGGTATGGGAGGCCGCGCGTGGTGTCGCCGACCGGGATCGCCTCGACCTTGACGACGTCGGCGCCGGCCTGGGCGAGCACCCGGCTCATGTGCGGGCCCGCCAGCACCGCCGTGAAGTCGAGGACCTGGACGCCCTTCAGCCACTCAGCGAACAGCGATGTGAACGGCATCGAGGTCCTCCCGGTAGTCTGTCGTGGCCCAGCCGGCGCACAGCGTCTCGAACAGGGCGCACGCCTGTGCCGCGCCCACCGGTTCGAGCGGGTCGCGCTCGCCGTTGATGACGTACGGCGAGGCGAGCCGGTTGCCGGCGACGATCCCCCGCGACGCGACCTGCTCGTTCTGGACGAGCTCGGCCGGTTCGAGCACCGGCGCCGACGGGATGCGCTGGCCCCAGAGCCGCCGCATGGCCTCGTCGCGCGGGTGCGCCAGGCAGAACGCGTCGAGCAGGTCGCGCAGCTCCTGGCCGAACTCGTAGCGGGCGAACGTCTCGATGAAGCGCGGGTCGTCTTCGAGGTCCGGCCGGCCGATCGCGGCACAGGTCCGCTGCCACACGCCGCGGCCATAGATGTTGATGACCACCGCGCCGCCATCGGCGCAGTAGTACGGCGCGGCGAGCGGACTGCCGACCATGTCCGGTGACGAGCTGTCGAACGCCTGCGAGAGCAGCAGCGTCTGCACGGCAATCTCGATCATGCTGAAGGTGGCTTCGTACACGCCGACGTCGACGCGTACGGGTTCGCCGGTGACGGTCCGCCGGTACAACGCGAGGGCGCCCACGGCTGCAGCGTGCGCCCCCGCGTTGACCTCGGCGATGTCGAAGCGGAGGCCCTCGGGTGGACGGCCCATGCCGTACACATCCCGGAGGCCCGTGGCCGCCCCGGCGGATTCGTCGGCGCGCAACATCATGCCGGTGGGAGGGGTTACCGCGGGCACGATGCGCACGACCGACGGCAGTCCTGCCCCATCGAGGGCGAGGGCTGGTTCGATCAGGTGGGCGAGGGTGCCATCGCCCACCAGGGTGAGGTCGGAGGCGGCCATGAGCCGGGCGAGCGCCGCCGCCGGTCCGCCACCCAGCACGGCGCGGTGCTTTGCGCCGTTCAGGTGGTACCAGCTCGCGGCCGCCCGGTGGCCGCCGAACGGTGAGCCATAACCGCGGACCCAGTCCGGCGCAGCGGCGTCTTCGAGCTTGAGGACGTGGGCGCCGAGGGATCGCAGGACGCGGCCCGCGTATCCCACGGGCACCCCATCGCCCACTTCGAGGACGGTCACGCCGGAAAGTGGTCCGTGTGCGGTCATGCGGGGATCAGGTCCTCCAGGCGCAGCACCGGGTTCGAGCCGGCCCGCGGGGTCCAGTTCGCCACGACGCCCGTGCGGATGGCGTAGGCCTCCTGGAGGAGGACCAGCCAGAGCGCGGGCGCTTCGTCGTACATCAGGTCGAAGGCCTTCTTGAGCGTGGTCGTGCGCTCTTCCGGATTGAACATCGTCCGGGCCTGGTTGATCAGCGTGTCGAACTCGCTGGCGCAGTACTGGCCGTACCGGGCCGCGCACGTCCACTTCGAATCAACGCCCTGGAACGGGTCCGGGTACCCGGCCGTCGATGCCCAGGAGAAGATCATGCCCCCGTCCGGGAACGGAGGGGTGTCGTTGCGAAGCCGCGCAAGCCACGCGTTGTACTCCTCCGTCCGCTCGTCCACCTGCACGCCCGCGTCGCGGAGGTTGCTGGCGACCGCGGCGCTGAGCGACGCGAGGCCCGGGAGCCGGCCACCGCCGAGATTGTACTGGATGAGCGACAGGTTGCTCGCACCGGCCGCCGCCAGCAGGTCCTTCGCCTTCTTCAGGTCGAAGTCGTAGCTCTTCTTGATGTCCCACGGCTGCGTCGGATTGGTGACGGCATATGGCTGCGCCATTTCCGACGTGTAGACGTTTTCCGCAAGTGCCTTCTTGTCGACGGCATAGTTGAGCGCCTGGCGCACCCGCTTGTCGCGAATGAGCTTCGTCATTTCGCTCGCAGTGACGTCCGGGTAGTCCTTAATCGCGAGCGCGTAGTGCGTGTCGATGTTCGAGTTCTGGATGATCGTCTTGACGCCCGAAACGCCCCTCAGGACGCGGAGCTGCTCGGCGGCGACCGCCTGCATCACGTCGACATCGCCGACCTGCACCATCTGCAGGCGGGAGGTGCCGTCCGGGACGATCTTCATCTCGGCGGTCTTGAAGCCGCCCTTGCCGCGGAAGTACTCGTCGTTGCGCTCGAAGTTCGCGCCCGTACCGACGGTGCGGTCCTTGAGCTTGTAGGCGCCCGTGCCGATCGGTGCCTTGCCGAAGCCGTCGGCGCCCGTCGATTCCGTGTACGCCTGGGGCACGATGAAGAGGCCGCCGAAGCCGCCAAGGATGAACCCGGCGTCGGGCTTCTTCATCTTGTAGATGAAGGTGTTGTCGTCCGGCGTTTCGACCTTGTCGACGTTCGCGAACGCGGTCTTGGTGCCCTTGTTATCGGGGCTCAGCAGCCGGGTGAAGCTGTAGGCGACGTCCTTCGAGGTGAGTGGGTCGCCGTTGTGGAACTTGACGCCGCTGCGGATCTTGAACGTGATCTGCGTGCCGTCGGGCGTGACTTCGTAGCTTTCGGCGAGGGCCGGGGTCGAAGCACCCTTGTTGTCCCACTCGTAGAGCTGGTTGAACAGCTGGAACAGGTAGAAGTTGTCGACGCCGCCGGTCGACTGGTGCGGGTCGGCGACGGTCGGCTCGGAACCGAGGGCGACGCGGACCCGCTCGCCTTCCTTCGTGGTGCGCGTGGTGGTGGCGGAGGCGGACTGCACGGGCGCCTCGCCGCTGACGATCGTCTGCGTCGCCGTGACCTCGTCGCCGGTATCGTCGTCGTCATCGTCGCCGCAACCGACGGCCGCAAGCGCGAAACCGCCGGCGATGGCGCCCGTTGCGCCGCCGAGCATCCGCCGGCGCGAAAGGCGGGCATTCACCCTGGACCAGTAGTCAGACATAGCCCCTCCCATGGAGAACTTCCGGCCGTTCTTACGCAGCGACTCTTGCAAGTTGCTGTCCCCTCGTGCTAAACGAACGGCCGTTCGCTCGCCGTTTATACCGAGCGTCCCGTAAGCTTGTCAATGCAGCCAGCCATCCGGAGCGTAACGCCTATGACACATCCGACCAGGGAATCCATCCTCGACGCCGCGCGCGACCTCTTCTACGAGAAGGGCATGTCGGCCAGCTCGATGCGGGACATCGCCGGCCGGGTGGGCATGGCGCAAAGCTCGCTCTACAACCACTTCGCCACGAAGGAGGCGCTCAGCCTCGCCGTCATGGAGCGCAGCTTCGAGCTCGTCGACGCCGCCGTGCGCCCCGTGTTCGAATCCGGGCCACCGAGCGTCGACCTCTTCCGCGCCGCCCTGCGCCTGCACGCGCTCCAGCACGTCCACGGGATCCGGGAGACCACGGTCTTCGAGCTCGAGCGGGAGCACATGCCGCCGCTCATCCGCGACCGGGTGGTGGAGCTCCGCGGCGTCTACGAACGGCGCTACTACAAGCTCGCCGAGGCACTGGTGCAGGAGGGCTGCTTTACCGAGAAGGAGACCCAGACCCGCGTGCGCATGCTCCTGAGCGCCGGGCGGGACATCAGCCGGTGGTTCCGAACGGGCGGGCGGCTGACCGAAGAAGAGGTGGCCGACATCTACGCCGACTTGAGCCTGTCGGCGTTGCGGGGGCGGTAAACCGAACCGGCGGGAAGCCAGGTGGCACTCCCGCCGCGTACCAGTCCGCACTATTCGATGCGAAGAATGATGTCTCCTTCCGAGACAGCCTGGCCAACTTCGACGAGGACTTCCGTGACACGGCCCGCTTCAGGAGCGGGAACCGGGACTTCCATCTTCATCGATTCCAGGATCACCAGCTCCTGGTCCACTTCAACCTTGTCACCAACGGAAACGAGAACTTCGATGACATTCGCGGGCATCGGCGCGGGAATTTCCATGTGAGCACCCTGCGGCTTGAGATTGGTCTACGCGACACTAACCGCCGGACGAGAAAAATAAACGCTACCGCTTGCCCGCACAACCGGCGGGAGCCCCCGGACCGGGCGAGGGGGCCGGGGCCGGGCGTTCCCACGGCAGCCCGCGGCCGCGGTTGACAGCCGGTACCCCGCGATGTACAAGCGATTACGAACGATCGTTCGGCGCGCGTCCTCCCGGCCCATGCGGTCCCCCAACGGCACGCCCGGCGACGAACCTGCAGGAGCTCCACGCTTGGGTCTGAAGAATCCTGAATGGTATCGCGAAAGCCTTCGCGACGGCCGCGTCACCTACATCGCCGGTGAGTCCGTCCCCGACATCACCCAGAACGAATGGTTCTCGACGGTCATCGACGTCTGCGCCGAGGACTACAACTACACCGACCCCGCCACCCGCGACCTCCGCGTCTACGAGACCGAGGACGGGACCGAAGCGCACCGCATCTTCAAGATCCCGACCTCGGTCGACGACCTCGAGAAGCGCATCGCGATGTCCAGCGTCACCGGCATTGCCACCGGCGTGACCGCCGTCCTGATGGCCCTCTACAACATCAAGGACCAGGTCGCGAAGGTGAACGGCCAGTACGCCGAGAACATCGAGCGCATCTACAAATATTGCCGCGACAACGATATGCGCGCCGACCAGTGCATCACCGATGCCAAGGGCGACCGTTCGCGGCACCCCAAGGACCAGGACGACCCCGACCTCTACATGCGGATCATCGACCGCCAGAAGGACGGCATCGTGGTCCGGGGGGCGAAGCTCCACATCACCGGCGCCAGCCTGGTGCACGAGCAGACGGTCATGCCGACGAAGGCGATGGGCCCGGGCGAGGAAGAGTGGTCGCTCTCGTTCTCGATCCCGACGAACGCGCCGGGCGTGAAGATCATCAACCGGGCTTACGCGAAGCCGGGCCTGAGCGAGATGGACTACCCGCTCTCGTCGCACCACAACGCGCCGGAAGGATTCGTCGTCTTCGACGATGTGTTCGTCCCGTGGGACCGCGTGTTCCTTGCGGGTGAGTACCAGCTCGCGGGTGTGCTCGCGCACTCCCTCGGCCTCTGGGAGCGCGTCGGCGGGCTCATCGGCATGGTCAAGCAGTCCCGCCTCTTCGTGGGCACGGCGCAGCTCCTCTGCGAGATGAACGGCATCCACAAGGCGTCGCACATCCAGGAGAAGATCTCGGACCTGGTCTTCTACGCCGAGATGCTGCGCATGTCGCTCGAGTACGCCGTGAAGAACTACAAGACGACCGAGACCGGCATGGTCTACCCGGACCCGCTGGCCGTGAACGTCGGTAAGTTCTATGGCGCCAGCAACTACCACGCGATGGTGCAGAAGCTCCACGACATGTCGGGCGCACTCGTCCTGACGCTGCCGACGGAAGCGGACTACCGCAACGAAGAGCTGACCAAGACGCTGAACAAGTATCTCCACACCAAGAACGACGTCGCGGTCGAAGACCGGATGCGGGTGTACAACCTGATCCGCGACCTCACCGCCGATAGCTACGGCGGCTGGGAGCTCGTGACGACGCTGGCGGCGGGCGGTGGCCTGGCGGCGCAGCGGATCGTGACGATGCGGGAGTACGACCTCGAGGGAGCGAAGCAGCAGGCCCGCGAGGCCGCCGGCATCGGCGGTGGCGCGCACAAGGGCGGCCGCCGGGCGTAGTCCGGGCCGGTTCGCACACAAACCACGAGCCCCGGGCAAAGCGCCCGGGGCTCGTTTTCTTCGGCCGAAGAAGCAGGCTCAGCGGCCCTTGAACGCCGGCTCGCGGCGCTCCGCGAACGCGCTCAGCCCTTCCTTGAAGTCGTCGCTCTGGAAGAGCGGCAGGAGCTGCAGGTAGATGTGGTCGACCGCCGCCTCGAACGTCTCTTCCTGCCCGAGGCGCATCATCCGCTTGGTCGACTGGACGCTCAGCGGCGCGTTGTTCGCGATCTGGCGCGCCCACTTCATGGTTTCGTCCATGAGCTGGTCGTGCGGGACCACGCGGTTCACCAGCCCGAGCTCCAGCGACCGCTGCGCATCCAGCACGTCGCCGAGGAACGCGACTTCCGCCGCCTTCGCCCAGCCGAGCAGGCGCGGCAGGTACCAGCAGCCGCCCGACTCCGGGAGCACGCCCCGCTTCGCGAACACCGCGCCGAGCTTCGCGTTTTCGCTCGCGATGCGGATGTCACAGCCCAGGGCCATGTCCATGCCGTAGCCTGCCGCCGCGCCGTTCAGCGCGCAGATCATCGGCTTGTCCATCCGGTTGATGACGATCGGCGGCGAGTTGTGCAGGTCGAACAGCCGGTAGCCGCGGCGCCCGCCGCTGAGGTTGTTGCCGCCCTCCATCTGGTCTTTCAGGTCCAGGCCAGAGCAGAACCCGCGCCCCGCGCCGGTGAACACCACCACCCGGACCTCCGGGTCGATGTTCGCTTCCTGGAGCACCTTCGAAAGGCCATCCAGCATCGTGCCGCTGATCGCGTTCAGGCGGTCCGGCCGGTTGAGCGTGACCGTCAGGATGTGGTCGGTGAAATCGACGAGGAGCTCGTCCGTCGGTGAGGTATACATTGCAGCCTCCGGTTCAAATGCGGAGGCATTGTCGGCGCTGGGGACGGGCGTGTCGAACGGCGCTCGGGACTGGCGTCAGCGCCGCGCCAGGTACTCGTGCAGCGTCAGCCCGCTGTCGCGCACCTTCTTCGCCTCGTCCTTGCCGATGTAGCGAATGTGCCACGGCTCGTAGGAGTAGCCCGTGATCTGCTCCTTGCCGTCGGGGTAGCTCACCACGAACCCGTGCTTCCAGGCATTCTCCGCGACCCACCCCGCCTCAGCCGTCCCGATGAAGCTTTCGAGCCCGAACCCGGCGCTCTCGCTCGAGACATCGACCGTGGTGCCGAGCTGGTGCTCGCTGTGGCCCGGGTGCGCGCTGATCCGGTCGGCGCAGGCGACATCGCCGCCGCAGCCGCTCAGATTCGCGTTGTACGCGGCAACCTGCCCCTGGTAGCTCCGGTATGCGCTAATCGCGTACAGATCGAAGCCATCGACCGCCGCCGCGTTGATCAGCGCGACGAACGCGGTCCGCGCATCGGCGCGCATGAGCTGCTCGCCCTGCCGCGACATTGCCGCCGGGATCGCTTCGAGGTCGCCGGGGACACACCCCGCGTCCAGGTAGTTCTGCTTGTTGATCGGCGCGAGGATGTCGCCGCAGGTGAGCAGCCGGCCGGTGGATGGTGTGGCCGTCGTCGTCTCCCGCGTCTGCGTCGCCGAGGCGGTGGTGCTCGCCGTGTTCGTTGCCGTGGAAGGCTCGTTCGTGGCGTCGCCGCCCGCCGGCTGCGTCGGCTGGCCGCCCGGTGCCGCTGCGTCCGTCGTCCCCCCGCCGTCGCGGGCGAGCGAGACGATCACGAACGCGAACACCAGTATCGCCGCGCCGAGCGCCACAACCGAGGCGATGAACCAGGGGTGCCATGCGTTGGCAGCGGTCGTGTCGTCCTCGGCGGTGCGGGCCGTGGCGCCTTGCTCCATGCCTTCACCTTACGGGCAGGCTCGCTTGATGCCTACCTCGCGTACGAAGTTCTTACGCTGCCGTTACGCTCCGCCCGCCTCCCGCAGATGCCGCACGCGCGGGTCGCGCTCCACCTCGTCGAGGAACGCGCGGAGCAGCGCGTTGGTCACGGCAGGCTGCTCGAGCTGGAAGAAGTGCCCGGCGCCCGCGATCGGCTCCTGGCGCACGAACATCAGCGTGTTGCGCAGCCGCTCCGGGTTGCCGAGCGGTTTCGCCGCCCAGATCGCCATGAACGGCTTCTCGTCCGCCTTCTTGAGCAGTTCGCCCATCCGCGTCGTGAACAGCTCGGCGTTCGAGAGCATGCCCGACCCGATATCGGCCGGGCAGCTCAGCATCATGTCCAGGACGAAGCTGCGGACCTCCGGCGGGGTGGATTCGGTGAAGAACGTGCCCTCGAGGTAGCCGCGCATCGGCTCCATCGAGCCCGCCTCGCGGATGCGCCGCACCGATTCAGCAAACCCGCCGCCGGAGGCCCCGGTCAGCGGCGAATCCCCCATGACCGTTCCGAGGACGAGCTCCGGGTGGCGGTCGTTCAGCAGGAGCGCAACCAGGCCCCCGAGGCTATGCCCCACGATGACCGACGGCCCGAGCCCGAGCTCCCGGATCAGCGCGGCCACGTCATCGGCTGCCTGGGTGGTGTCGAACGGCGGCACCGCCTCCGACTCGCCCCGCCCCCGCAGGTCCACCGAGATGGCCCGGTGGTCGCGCGTTATGTCCTCGAACTGCGGCGCCCACGCGCGCCGGTCGCACGCCCAGCCGTGGATGAACACGATTGCCGGTGTCCCGGTGCCCGCATCGTCGAACGTGATCCGGGCACCGTTGAGCGTCAGCTCCGCCATCCGAATCGCTTCTTCTTCTTTGGCGGCGCCTGCTTGCCGAGGAGCGCCGGTGCCTTGCGGGCCGCAACCAGCGCGAGGCCCGCGACCGAGCGGCCCCGCTTCGCCGCCTTCTTTCCGCTCGACTTGAGCTCCTCGCGGTCGACGTGGGCGGCCGCTTCGCGCACCGTCGCCGGGGCGTGGCGGGCCTGCTCGCCGAGCTGGTGCGCGATGTCCGTGGCTGTCGCGCGCGCCCGTTCGAGGTCCACGTTCGAAGCCGCCGTCCGGGCACGGGCCACGCCGTCTCGCCCGACCACCGAAAGGTCGTTCAGGAGCTCAAGGGCGCGCTGCCGCGTGCGCTCCAGGTCCGCGTTCGAAGGCGCATGCAGCGCACCCACCGGCACGCCCGCGATCCGGCGGGCGGCGTGCGCTTCGGCTGCGCGGCGCGCCTCCGCTTCCTGGCGGCGGCGTGCTTTCCGCGACTTTGCGCCCTTCGTTGCCGCGAATACACCGGCGAGGGCGAGCGTCGCGCCAAGGCCAACCGCGACGAGCGTGAGCACGCCGGGCCGCTTACGGCGGGCGCCGTCCTGCGCGCCGACCAGCTCGATTAGCGGCGGGGGTTCGTCTTCGGCGGCTGCTTCGAAGCGGCCCGCTGCGACATCTTCGAGGAACTCGTTGACCGCGGCCGTGAAGTCGTCCGGGTTGTCGCCCGGCACGCTGTGGCCGGCGCCGGGCACGACGACCAGGCGGCAGCGCTGCATCTCGCGCGCGGCCCGCTCCGCCGTGTCCTGCGTGAGCACGTCGCTCTCGGTGCCGCGGACGAGCAGCGTCGGCACCGGGATCTGCCGGTAGATCTGCCACATCTCGTCGTTGGAGAGCTCGCTCCCGATCCGCAGGCCGCTGTCCTGCTCCCGGAAGCGGCGGTCGAACTTCCACGTCCACTTGCCGTTCTCGAGCTGGCGCAGCCTGTGGCTCATCCGCTCGCGGATGTTGTCGATGCTGCGGCGCGGGTTGAAGCGGTGCGCCATCTCCACGAACTCTTCGAACTCGAGCTCGTCCGGCCCGCGCGTGAAGCGGACGATGTTGTCGACGCCTTCCTTCGCTGCCTCGGGGCCCACGTCGACGAGGACGAGCGCGCGCACGCGGTCCGGGTGCTGGACCGTGTATGCCACGGAGTTCAGGCCGCCCATCGAGTGCCCCACCAGGAGGAACGTCTTGAGCCCGAGCTCCTCCCGGAATGCCTCCAGGTCATCCACAAACGACTGGCGCGTGTAGTCGCCCTCTTCGGACCACTCGCTGTCGCCGTGGCCGCGCTGGTCGAGCGCGATCAGGCGGAAGCGGTCCTGCATGCGCTGGGCGAACTCGTCGAACATGTGGCCGCTCACGCCGAAGCCGTGGAGCATCACGATCGCGGGCGCGTTCGCATCGCCCCATTCCTGGTAGTGCAGCTTCAGGTTGCGCACGTGGGCGTCGCGTTCCACGTAGCCGTACGTCATAGTGGGCACCTCGCGGCTGGCGCCGTGGGGGCGCTCAGGGGTACCGGCGATGATAGCATTGCCGCGCCCAGAGGGACGCCCGCAGCCGACCTGCCCGGTGGCGCTGTGATGAAAGCTACGAAAGCCCCGGCAAGCCCTGTTCCGCAAGCAGCTCGTTATAGATCCGCACGATCCCGTCGCCCTGGTACGCGAAGCCCCCGCCCGGGTTGAACGAGTAGTCATAGGCCGCGCGCACCGCGTATTCGCCCGTGTAGCCCGCGCGTTCGCCCGCGTGCCATGCCTCCGCGAGGCCCCGGGCCGCTCGGTCCGCGTTGACCTCGGGGTCGAAGCGCGCATCGCCCATCCCGTGGCCGTAGCCCTGGTCGTGCAGCTGGAAGAGGCCCACGGAGTGCCCGCTATCGCCGATCGCGTCCGGGTTCCCGCCGCTCTCGCCGATCATGACCGCCTTCAGGAAGAGCGGCGGCACGTTGTACTTCTGCCCCAGCCGGTTCAGCATCCCGTCCCACTGGTCCGGGCTCGCCATCCCGCTCGAAACCACCGGCGTGTGCGGCGTCGTGGTGCGGGCGGATGCTTGCGCGGCCGGCTTGCGCTGGATCGCGCTGTTCGCACGCGCCGTAGCCCGGAACTCCGGCACCGGCGACGGCACGGTGAAGTTCGCTGCGTTCGACACTTCGGCGATACGCCCGCGGACGGCGAGCTCGCGCGCCTGGTGCAGCGATACGTGCGCGGTGGACGGCAGGCCAGAGGCGGCCGGGTCGATAGCCATTCCGAAACCAGCCTAGTACGGTGAACCGCATCCTCCGTATCCGGCCTCTGCCGGGTGTGAGGGGCGAAAACCCCCATTCGAGGTGGCAACAATGCCTGAATCGCGCGTCCCCGACCCGACGTTGATGGCGCGTTTGCAGTTGAGCGTGAAGGGCGTGGACTGGGCGGCATCGCTGGTCGCCCACCGCCAGCACGAGCAGCACCTGGGCCAGTGGTCCGCCCACCAGAACCTCTGGCACCTGGTCGAAGTCGAGACGCTCGTGTTCCAGCCACGGATCGAGCGGATCCTCCGCGAGGACCGGCCCACCTTCGCCCGCTGGCGCAACGACGCCGAGTTCGGCGACGACTATCCGGTGCGGCGCGACATCACCGAGCTCGCCGAGCAGTTCATGTCCGAACGCGCGAAGACCGTCGAGACGCTGAAGGCCCTGACCCCCGAGCAATGGCTCCGCACGGGGCTCTGGCCCGACGGGCGCGAAGTGGACCTCGGCTGGGTAGCCGAGCACGTCCTCGCCCACGCGCTGGACCACTTCGTCATATTGCTCACGCTGCACGGCGACATGGAGCCGCTCCAGGCCCGCCGCTGGATGGCTGAAGGCCCCTGACCCCTACCCCAGCGCGACCGCCTCATACGCCCCGGACCTGAGGGCCGCCAGCAGGCCCTCCTCGTCCTCGATCCGCGCCTCGAATCGTGTCGCGGCGCGGCCCACTTCCGCCGCGGTATGGGCGTCCGAGCCGCCGATTCCCGGCAGCGGGAATCCGTGCGCCAGGCCCTTCGCCGCGACGTTCTGCAGCCGCGAGTCGCTGCCGTTGATCGCCTCCACCGAGGAGCACGCGGTGACCAGCTCGTGGTCGATGCGAAAGAGGCCGTCCCGCGCCGGGTGCGCCAGGTAGAGCAGCGCGCCTGCGGGCTTCGCGGCAGCCGCCGCGGCGGCGAGCGTCGGCAACGGCCCCGTGCCCGCCGGCAGGCCAAACGCGAGGATGTGTCCGCGGTCCGTGGTCAGTTCGACCGCGGCGAGCACCACGAAGCCGGTGCGGCGGCGCAGGTCCGCCAGCTCGTCCGCCGGCCAGGCCGCGTCGTGCTCGGCGAGGCAGATCCCGTCGAGGCCGCGCTCCCGCGCGAGGTCCACGAGCTCTTCCGGCCGCAGCGAGCTGCACTGCGACCGCGGCAGGGCGTGGCAGTGGAGGTCGATCAGCATCTACCGCGGCAGCCGCGTCCCGTAGATCTCGCCGAGCAGGTCCAGGAACGCGGACATCGGCCCCGACTGCGGCTTGTTCCGCCGGTACATCACCGCGATCTCCCGCACCACCGGCTCGGCCGATTCGATGTGCACCTTGTTCAGCGTCCCCAGCCGGATCTCCCGGTCGACCGAGAGCTCGGGCAGCAGGGCGATGCCAAGGTTGGCTTCGACCATCTTCTTCGTGGCTTCGATCGAGTCGAGCTGCATCTGCTGGTGCGGCACCACGCCCAGGTCCCGGAAGAGGTTCATGATCATGCCGTAGTAGCCGGAGTCGCGGTCGAAGAGGATGAGCGACTCGTCCGAGAGCTCCTCCACCTTCACGGACCCGCGCTTTGCGTACCGGTGCTGCGACGACACCACGAGCACGAGCTCGTCCTGGTACAGCTGGATCGTGCGGATGTCCGGGTGGTTTATTGGCCGCCCGAACCCGATCTGCACGTCGTCGTCGAGCACGAGCTGCAGCACTTCGTCCGAGTGGCCCGTGCGCACGACCACGTCCACGCCCTCGCGGTTGTCGCAGAAGATCTTGAGGAGCTGCGGCAGCACGTAGGTGCCCACCGCGGGCGCGGTGCCGATGCTGAGCCGCCCGGCCGTGCCCTCGCGCGTGCCTTCGAGCACCATCAGCCCATCGTTCAGGGTGCGGAGGACGCGCTGGGCGTAGGGCAGGAACGCGCGCCCCGCGTCCGTCAGCTTCACGCCCCGGCCCATGCGTTCGAAAAGCGGCTGCCCGACCTCCCGTTCCAGCGACTGGATGCGGTTCGAGAGCGACGGCTGGGCGACGTTCAGCAGCTCCGCCGCGCGGCTGAAGCTGCCGCAATCGGCGGCGGCGATGAAGGCATCCAGTTGGGCGAGTTCCACGATGGCAGACCCGTAAGCCATAGAAATGGGCTATGAATAACACTACCGCACAGGACAGAGATAGACCAGAGCTTGAGATCTATCGATCTAATTCGCGAACCAGCCGGTGCCTTTCCGCGCCCTCCACACGGCATCGCGCCATAGTCGCCTACCCCGCCGTGACTGCGCTCCGGCCCAGGCGTAGAGTTCCCGGTGCAATTCCAGCCCGTGAGGAACCTATGACCGCGCCGCACGCGCACGCCAGCGACCGCAAGCTTACCAATGAGGAGATCAACGACCTTCGCAACCGCGTGAAGGCGTTCATGGCCTTCGACATCTACCCCAACGAGGCCTTCTTCCACGAGAACCACGCCCGCCGCACGAAGGCCGGCCAGGAGCGGATGAAGGACCTCCAGGCCAAGACGAAGGCCATGGGCATGTGGGCGCCGCACCTGCCGAAGGAAGCCGGCGGCATGGGCATCGGCTTCATGCCCTATGTCTACATGAACGAGATCCTCGGCCGCAGTGGCATCGCCCCGCTCGCCTTCGGCTCGCAGGCCCCCGATTCCGGCAACGCCGAGATCCTCTTCCAGTTCGGCACGAAGGACCTGCAGGACCGTTACATGAAGCCGCTCGTCAACGGCGACATCTGGTCCTCCTACTCCATGACCGAGCCCGCCGTCTCCGGCGCCGACCCCACCGGCCTCCAGACCACCGCCACCCGCGACGGCGACGAGTGGGTCATCAACGGGCGCAAGTGGTTCACCAGCCAGGGCGAAGGCGCCACCTTCGCCATCGCCATGGTCGCCACCGAGCTCGACCAGCCGCCCCACAAGCGCTTCTCCCAGATCGTCGTACCCTGCGACACCCCCGGATTCAACATCGTCCGGCCCGTGCCCGTCATGGGCGAAACCGACGGCTCCCACGCTGAGGTCGTGTACGACAACGTCCGCGTGCCGCTGACGAACGTGCTCGGCGAATCCGGCGGCGGCTTCCGCATCGCCCAGAAGCGCCTCGGCCCCGGCCGCATCCACCACTGCATGCGCTGGCTCGGCCAGATGCAGCGCGCCTTCGAGCTCATGGTCGACTACTCGCTCCACCGCGAGGTCTTCGGTTCGACCCTGAGCGAGAAGCAGACCGTCCAGAACTGGATCGCCGATAGTTACGTCGAGATCCAGGCCTCCCGCCTGCTCACGCTCGACGCCGCCCGCAAGATCGACACCGGCGACGAGGCGCGCGTCGAGATCTCCGCGATCAAGTTCTTCGGCGCCTCGATCCTGCACAACGTCATCGACCGCGCCATCCAGGTGCACGGCGCCCGCGGCGTGTCCGGCGATACGCCGCTCGAGGCGATGTACCGCAACGCCCGCGCCGCCCGCATCTACGACGGCCCGGACGAGACGCACCGGATGGTCGTCTCCCGCCGCATCCTCCAGAGCTTCAAGGCCGGCAACGGCTGGGAGTTCGGGGTCGGCGGTCTCTGAATCGCGGTTCGCCGCGGCCTGCTGGAGGTTGGTCATGGAGCTCGAGGAGATCGAAGACCGGCTGGTGCCGTTCGTCCGCACCCACCTGGAGGACCCGTTCGCGAAGGTCATGAACGTGGAGCGGGGGCCCGGCCACGCCGGCTTCTCCTACCTGTTCGACGTCCTCAGCGAAGGGAAGCTGACGCGCTACTTCATGCGCCTCCCTCCGCCGGGCGTGAAGCTCGAAGGCACCGCCGACGTCCTCCGGCAGGTCGCGGCCCTCAACGCGCTCGAAGGCACCAGCGTGCCGCACGCGCCCGTCGTCTGGAGCGGCGCCGACGAGAAGTGGTTCGGCGTGCCCTACTTCATCCAGCCCCGGGTGGAGGGCGATGTGCTCCGTGGCGACTGGCTCCTGCGGTTCAACGAAGCCCAGAAGCGCGACATGGCCCGCCAGGGGATGACCGCCCTCGCCGGCATCCACAAGGTGGACCCGGCGAAGGCCAGCTACCTCGGCGACTTCTGGGGCTTCGAATTCGACGTCACCCGCTGGGACCGCTTCTACGAGCGAGCCGCCGAGCCGGAGCGGCTCGCGCTCCAGCCGCGCGTCCGCGAGCTGCTGCTGGAGAACATCCCCCAGGGCACCCGCATCGGCATCTATCACGGCGACTTCCAGTGGGCGAACATGATGTTCGGCGAAGACGCGAAGCTCCTCGCCGTCATCGACTGGGAGCTCTGCGGCATCGGCGCGACCCTGAACGATGTCGGCTGGATCTGCGCCTTCAACGACCCCACCGCCTGGACGAACCCCGAGACGCGCATCTCCGGCGGCATGCCCCAGGCGGACGAGCTGGAGGCGATGTATCGCGAAGCCTGGGGCGGCGACCCCGGCGACATCCGCTGGTTCAAGGCGCTCGCGACCTACAAGTTCGGCATCATCACCGGCTTCAACCTGATGCTCCACCGCCGGGGCAAGCGCCACGACCCCCACTGGGAAGACATCGGCCCCTCCGCCCAAACCAACATGGAGTATTCGCTGCGGATGCTGGGAGGGTAGGCGCGGGCGGAGTCGAAGTTCGTGCAGGGCGCGATGGACCTCTTGCTCGCAGATGAACTCCTGCTGATTGCACTCGGCGCCCCGGGGCGAATCCCCGGGGACGTGGAAGTCCGGCTGCCCTACGTCCTGGCCGGTGCGCTGCTCGCGGAGCTGGTCGCAACGGGCCGGGTCCGGTGCACCGGTGACCGCTTCGCGCCGTTTGACGTGTGGCCGACCGGCCGTCCGGGCTTCGATTCCATCCTGTACCGGTTGCGGACATCGAACAGCGTCGGCGTTGAGCGCTGGCTGTGGAAAGCCGCCTCCATCCCCCGGCTGACAGCGCGCCTCCGCGGCGATCTCGTGAGCTCGGGGAGGCTGGGGCGGCGGCGCCGGTTCGCCTGGTCGCCGTTCCCTCGGATCTTCGTGCCCGCCAGTGAGTGGCAGCTGCAGGCCGTCGCCGCCGGGGTGCTGGACAGTCTCGATGCCCGCTCGGTCGCACTCGGTCAGCTCGCATTGGTCGCGCGGCTCGTGGACCGGGTCTCCAGCGCGGCGGGAGGAACGTCCGCACGGACCACGCTCCCCGGATCATGGTCCGATGAGGCGTTCAGCCGCTCGATGGCGACAGCCTTCGGCTCCGCGCGCGAACTGGAAGTCGAGCTCGCACAGCTCTTCCGGACCACCACGCAGCTGGCTGACAGGGCCGACCGGGACGCGCACAGCCCCTGAGTCACCCCGCGCGCCTGCCCAGACGCTTACTCGTACTTGAAGAAGCCCCGCCCCGTCTTCCGCCCCAGGTGCCCCAGCGACACCAGCCGCCGCAGCAGCGTCGGCGACTTGAACCGCGGCTCCCCGTACTCCTCGAACATGCTCTCCGCGATGAAGTGCAGCGTATCGAGGCCGATCAGGTCCGCGGTCGCGAGCGGGCCCATCGTGTGGTTCAGGCCCACCTTGCAGGCGTTGTCGATGTCCTCCGCCGTCGCGACGCCACTATCGAGCAGCCGGATCGCATCGAAGATGAAGGGCACGAGCAGCCGGTTTGCGATGAACCCCGGCGTGTCCTTCACCTGCACCGGCACGCGGCCGAGCCGCTCGCAGATCCGGAGCGCGTCCCGCAGCGTTTCGTCGCTCGTGCTCGCCGTCGAGACGATTTCGACCAGCTTGAGCGCCCACGGCGGGTTGAAGAAGTGCAGCCCGATGACGCGGTCCGGCCGGCCGCTGGCAGCGGCGAGGTCGCTCAGCGGCAGCGAGCTCGTGTTGCTCGCGAGCAGCGCCTCGGGCTTCGCCAGCTCCCCCAGCCGCCGGAACAGCCCGACCTTCACGTCCACGTCCTCGACGACCGCCTCGATGACCAGGTCGCAGTTCGCGATCGACTTCAGCGTGTCGATGTCGCCCTTGCCGGAGAGGCGCTGGATGGCGTTCTCGGCGTCGCCCTTGGAGATGCGGCCGCGCTCGGCCTCGCGTTCGAGGCGTTTGGAGATGCTAGCGATGGACGCGTCCACGCGGGGCTGGTCGATGTCGACGAGCACGGTATCGAAGCCGTTGTAGGCGGCCACCTGGGCGATGCCGCTGCCCATGAGCCCCGAGCCGATCACACCCAGCCGCTGATACTCCATGCCTGCCTCCACCGCCCCGTATTGCCCGGATTGTACCGGCTGCCAGCAGACGAGCGAACGGTCATTCGCTCAGCGCGCCGCGCGGCCACGCCGGGCCCGGTGCTATGCTTCCGCCCACAACAGGAGCTGGACGTGACCGAAGAAGCACAGAGCCTCATCACGGACGAACACCGCGCCACCATCGGCCGGCGCAGTGCCGGCCACCACGCGACGGTGCACGAAAAGGACGCCCGCCGCATGCGCGACATCCTCGGCGACACCGACCCCCGCTGGGCCGACGGCACCGGCATGGCGCCGCCCTACATCGTCGCCGGCCTCGCCGGCCGCCGCCCGGACATGCCGCGCATCCTCCCCGGCGGCCTGCTCACCACCCAGGAGTGGAAGTTCACCCGCGCCTTCCGCATCGGCGAGAAGCTCTCCGGCTACAACGAGATCGTCGACATCCGCGAGCGGCTCGGCGGGCGCTACGGGCACAGCGTCCTCGTGACCACCGCTACCTACTGGTACGACGCCAACGAGGACCTGGTCGCGAGCATCTTCGCCACCTACACCCAGTTCGACCCGAAGGGCGCGAAGAAGGACGAGGAATGAGCCAGAAGTACTTCGAGGACGTCTCCGTCGACGACGAGATCGCGCCGCTCGAGCGCACGCCGACCGCCGAGATGGCCGTCGACTTCTTCGGCCGCGACAACCCGTTCAATCCCGCATTCGCCGACGCCGAGGCGGGCAAGCGGCTCGGTCTCGGGGGCGCGCTCGTCCCCGGCATGATGAAGATCGCCTGGATGACGCAGTACGTCTCCGACTGGGCCGGGCCCGAATGCTTCGTCAAGAGCGTGCGTGTCGCCTACCGCCGCCCCGACCTCGCAGGCAAGCCGCTCGTGCTCTCCGGGCGCGTCGTCGACAAGCGGGAGGAGGACGGCGAGCCCATCGCGGAGCTCGAAGTCGTCACCATCGCTGATGGCCAGCCCTCCGTGCGCGGGAACGTGGTCCTGCGGATGCCGTCGCGCGGTTAGCGCACGATTGATCGATTCGATAACGCGGGTTTGTGCGACACCGCCACACCCGTAGAATCCGCGGCATGTCCCAGCCACTCTCCGGGTTGCGCGTGCTCGAAATCGGCACGTTCGTGTCGGCGCCGTTCTGCGGCAAGCTCTTCGCCGGGTACGGCGCCGAGGTCATCAAGGTCGAACCGCCGGGCGGCGACATCGCCCGGCACCACGGCCCCTTCCGCCACGGCAAGCCGGACCCGGAGACCAGCGCCCTCTTCCTCTACCTGAACACGGGCAAGAAGTCGGTCGAGCTCGACCTCCGCACCCCCGCCGGGCTCGATGCCTTCCTCCAGCTTGCCGCCACCGCGGATGTCGTGATCGACAACTTCCGCCCGTCGGACATGCGGGCGCTGGGCCTCACCTACGAACGGCTGCGCGAGGTGAACCCGCGCCTCACCCTGGTGTCGATCACCGCCTTCGGCCAGGACGGCCCCTACGCGGACTACCGCGCGAACAACCTCGTCGCCTTCGCCATGGGCGGCCAGATGTTCATCACCGGGACGGTCGAGGACGGCCCCGTGAAGAACGGCGGCTACCAGGCGGACTACCAGGGCGGGCTGAATGCGTTCTCCGCCGCGAGCGTCGCCATCCTCGCGGCCGAACGCGACGGTATCGGCCAGCACGTCGACATCTCGGTGCAGCAGTGCATGGCCCCGATCCTCGAGGCCGCGATCCCGTACTACAGCTACATGGGCCAGTGGCTCGGGCTCCGGCGCGGCAACCACATGGCCAGCTACATCGGCATCTACCCCTGCATCGATGGACACGTCGGCGTCCACGTCATGGCCCGGAACTGGGACCCGTTCCTCGACTGCATCGAACGCCCCGACCTGCGCGACGACCCCCGCTTCGTCACCCAGGTCGAGCGCACGCTGAACAACGACGACCTGCTGGCCGAGCTCTACGGCTGGGCCGCCACCGTGAAGAAGCGCGAAATCTACGAACGCGCCGGCCGGATGCGCGCTCCCATCGCTTTCGTGCACACGATGGCCGACATCATCGAGAGCCCCCAGCTCAACGCCCGCGGCTTCCTCCAGCGCATCGACCACCCCGTCGCCGGCGAGGCGGTGTACGTCGGCCCGCCGTGGTGGATGGGCCCGGACGCGTGGTCCGCCGGCCGCGCGCCGCTGCTCGGCGAGCACACGGACGCGGTGTTGCGCGACCTGGCCGGCCTTTCGGATGCTGACATGCGGCGCCTGCGCGGCGCGGAGGTGACGGCATGAACCGGGAGGATGTGGCCCGCGCGGCCGCCTTTTTCGAAGCCAGCGACGACATCGAGCTGCTCCACCAGGTCGTCGAGGAGATCGCGCCACGGGCGAAGCGGATGGTGGCAGCCTACGTCAGCCGCGGCGAGGAGGACGCCATCCCCGGCCCCTCGGACCTGCGCCCGGCCCGCACGCCGGCAACCAAGGCCGAGGCGCTCAAGACGCTCAAGGCCGTGAGCGACTTCCCCCTGCTCCAGATGCTCGCCCGCACCATCGGCCGGCGCATCGAGACCATCGAGATCACCGCCTCCGCGGAGTTCCCGGAAGGCGCGCGGGTCATCGTCCCGGCCGAGGGACGCTACCCCCGGCGGGGCGCGGAGCTGGCCGGCGAGGTCGAGGCCACCGGGACATCGCTGCAGGTGCGGCTCGACAACGGCGAGACCTGGAACGGCCCGCCCAGCCTCGCCCGCCTCGAAGGGGGTGCGCCATGACGCCACCGCTGGCCGGAACGCGAGTCATCGACCTGACCATGGTCTGGGCGGGCCCCTTCGGCACGCGCGGCCTCGGCGACTTCGGCGCCGAGGTCATCAAAGTCGAATCGCCAACCCAGTGGGACATGCTGCGCAGCCTCGGGCTCATCCCGCGCGAGATCGACCACTGGTACGACATGTCCGCCTACTTCAACCACAACAACCGCAACAAGTACGGACTGGCGCTCGACCTGCGCCAGCCCGAAGGGCGCGACGTGCTCCTGAAGCTCGCCGCCGTCAGCGACGTCATCATCGAGAACTACCGCTCGGACGTGATGGAGAACCTTGGCCTTGGCTACGAGGAGCTGAAGGCGGTGAACCCGCGCATCGTTTACGTCTCCATGCCCGGCCACGGCAAGACTGGCCCGGAGGCGCAGTACATCGCCTATGGCTCGAACGTGGAGCAGCTCGCCGGGCTGGTCAGCGTCTCCGGCTACGAAGGCGGCGAGCCGCTCAAGACAGGGTTCAGCTACGGCGACCCGATGGCCGGCACGGCCCTCATCGGCGCCGTCGCCATGGCCCTGCGCCACCGCAACCGCACCGGCGAGGGGTCGTACGTCGAGCTCGCCCAGCGCGAGAACCTGGGCATGTTCGTCGGCGAATTCGTCGTCGACTACAGCATGAACGGCGAGCTCCGCCAGCCCATCGGCAACCGCCACCCCCACGTCGCGCCGCACAACCGCTACCCCAGCGGCGGCGACGACCGCTGGGTCGTCCTCGCCTGCGAAGACGACGCGCAGTTTGCGGGCCTCTGCAACGCCATGCAGCGGCCCGACCTGCTCTCGGACCCGCGCTTCACGACCAACGCCCTGCGCAAGGCGAACGAAGAGGAGCTCGACGCGATCATCGCCGAATGGACTACCGCCCGCGGCCACTACGAGGCCATGCACGTGCTCCAGCGGTTCGGCGTGGCCGCCGGCGCCGTCCTGACCACGCCCGAAGTGATGTCCGACCCGCAGCTGCGCTCGCGCGGCGCCTGGGTGTCGCACACGCACCCCTACGCCGGCACGTGGGAGGTCGAGGCACCAGTCTGGAAGCTGCCGCGCACGCCCTCGCATGTGCGCATGCCCGCGCCCGCGTTCGGCCAGCACAACAGCTACGTCCTCCGCGACCTGCTCGGCCTCGATGAGGGCGCGATCGCGTCGCTCTACGCCACCGGCGTCACCTCCGACATCCCGGACACCAGCCTGCACCAGTAGGCCCGGTGGTAGGATGGAGCGGATGACGACGATCCAGATCGAGCTCGATGACGACCTCCTCGCGCGCGTAGACGAGTGCGCCGCGCGCGGGATGACGGGGCGCTACTCAGAAGCGCTTTCGTCGTCCAGGCTCATCGCCCCATGGAAGACCGCGACGATTCGGACAACGTCGGGTTCGACCAGGTAGAGGATTCGGTAGGAGCCGGCCACGACTTCGCGGAAACCCTCGAGCTGGAACTCGTCCACCACTCGACCGGAGAAGGGGAATCGGCGCAACCGCCCCGCCGCCGACCGTATACGACGATGGGCCGCACGCGGGTCGCCGCGAAAGCGCAGGAGCCAGTCGGAGATCCGCTCCACATCCTCGCGGCTGCCCTCGGCCACTCAATCCTCACCGGTCAGGCCGAAGTGCGCCCAGAACTCCTCGTCGGTGTAGACCCGCCCTTCGCGAATGTCCTTGAGCCCCTGTTCGATCCGGGATCGGATATAGAGCCGGCGCAGCAGGTCGTCCCAGCTTATTTCGTCGGGCAGCTGGTCGACGATCTCGCGAATCTGGTCTTTCGTTACGACAGTCACGGATTGCTCCCCCGGCGGCCGGCCGGTTCGGCCAGTATACCCGTTAGAGACCCAACCTCTGGCGAACCTCAGCGGTCGTGTAGGACCGCCCCTCGCGGAGCTCGGCAAGGCTCTTTTCGACGATGATCCGTTCGTAGACCTTCTGGAAGAGGTCGTCCCAGGTGGCGCCGTCCGGGAGGTTGTGGACGAGCTTCAACGCGTCTTCTTTGATGCCGGTTGCCATGGAGCCCCCACCCTCGAAGTTGTCCCTTCCAGTCTACGCCACGCCGTAGCGCAGCATTCGCCCGCTGCCCACGCCGGTGTGCCGCCCCGCCTCCAGCGCCACCTCGCCGTTGACCAGCACCATGGCGATGCCCTCGGGCTCCTGCTGCGGGTCCTCGTACGTTGCCGTGTCGCGGACCATGGCGGGGTCGAACAGGACGAGGTCGGCATAGTAGCCCTCCCGCACCAGCCCGCGGCCGGCCAGTCCGAAGCGCTCGCAGGGCAGGCTCGTCATGCGGCGCACGGCCTCTTCGAGCGACAGCACGCCGCGCTCCCTGACGTACTCGCCGAGCACGCGCGGCATGGTCCCGTAGAGCCGCGGGTGCGGCCGCCCGCGCAGGTCCGGTATCCCGTCGGACCCGATCATCATCTGGGGATGGCGGAGGTTCGTCTCGATGTCCTTCTCGTCGATGATGAAGTGGATGCAGAGGACCTCCTTCCCGCGCGGTGAGGTGAGCACCTGGCGCACGGCCTCGTCGAGCGACCAGCCCAGCTCCTCGGCGATCGCCGGGAGCATCCGGCCCTCCCACTCCGTGTGGTCCGGGCATGTGGCGAGCATGACGTTCGCAGCCCAGGCGGTGTCGATCCGGTCCAGGTTCACGTACTGCCACATGGGCCCACTCCCGGCGGTGTACGGGTAGACGTCGAGGGTCACGTCCTGGCCCGCGGCAGCTGCCCGATCGATCAGCGCCAGCGACTCGCCCACCTTGCCCCAGTTCCGTGGGCCCGCGGCCTTGTGGTGCGAGATGTGCACCTTGCAGCCCGACTCGCGGCCGATCAGCAGCGCCTCCTCGACCGCCTCGAGCAGCTTGTCGGC
Organism: Dehalococcoidia bacterium; assembly: GCA_020850615.1. Lineage (GTDB taxonomy): Bacteria > Chloroflexota > Dehalococcoidia > Tepidiformales > Tepidiformaceae > JADZEI01. The sequence goes on from JADZEI010000018.1 coordinate 108,627, forward strand.
CTCGTTCCGCAAATGGGTCGCGTAGATGCCGCCGCGGACGCCGGCTTCGCGCGCCAGGGCGACGATCTCGTCCGTCTCCGCGAAGCGCCCGGGCTGGTAGATGAGGCCCGTCGAGAAGCCCACGGCGCCCTGCTCCATCGCTCGCGCGACGTCCGCGCGCATCCGGGCCAGCTCGGCGGCGGCCGGCGCGCGGTCTTCGTACCCCATCGCCAGCCCGCGGACCCGGTTGTGCCCGACCAGCATCGCGTTGTTGATCGCGGGGCGCTGCGCCATGCAGGCGGCGAAGTAGCCGTCCAAATCGGTCCACTCGGCCGCACCGCCCGCGATATCGTTCGGGAACGTCCGGCCCGGGTCGTTGGGGATGGCGCTCGACCCGCAGTTGCCGCTGATCTCGCTGGTCACGCCCTGGGCGAGCTTGAACTGCATCCCCGGGTAGCGGACGAACGCCCCGTCGTCGTGCGAGTGCACGTCCACGAAGCCGGGCGAGAGGACCATGCCCCGCCCGTCGACTTCGCGGCGCCCGCCGGGCGCTTCGCCCACGGCGACGATGCGCCGGCCTTCGACGGCAACATCGGCCGCGAAGGCCGGCGACCCGGAGCCATCGATGACGCGGACGTTGCGGAACGTGATATCGGCGGGCATCGGCGCCACCCCCTGTGGTGCGCGGGAGCGTAGGTCGCCCGCCGCGGCGCGTCAAAGCCGGGGCCGCGGCCTTCTGTGGCACGGCGGGGAGCTGCTTTCGGGTTCGCACCCGGGCCGCTACGGTGGATCGACCACCCGGAGGTGTCCCCCATGCCCAATCGCCTCGCCAACGAGACCAGCCCCTACCTGCTCCAGCACGCGGACAACCCCGTGGACTGGTACCCCTGGGGCGACGAGGCATTCGCCAGGGCGCGCGACGAGGACAAGCCGATCCTGCTCTCGGTCGGGTACAGCTCGTGCCACTGGTGCCACGTCATGGCCCATGAGTCGTTCGAGGACGAGGCGACCGCCGCGATGATGAACCGCTGGTTCGTGAACGTGAAGGTCGACCGCGAAGAGCGCCCCGACGTGGACGGCGTCTACATGACGGCGGTGCAGGCCATCACCGGCCAGGGCGGCTGGCCGATGACCGTGTTCATGACGCCGGACGGGCGGCCGTTCTATGCGGGCACGTACTTCCCGCCGAGCGACGGCCACGGCCGGCCCGGGTTCCCGCGCGTGCTCGAAGCGCTGCACGAGGCGTGGACGAACGAGCGCGCGCAGCTCCTCAGCTCCGCCGAGGGCATCACCGAGCACCTCCAGGCGCTGGCGAACCGCACCGGCGCCAGCGGGCCGGCGGACATCTCGCCCGAACGCACCCAGGCCGCACTCGAGACCTTCCGAAACGCGTTCGACGAGGAGTGGGGAGGCTTCGGGCACGCGCCGAAGTTCCCGGCGCCGGGAAACCTGGAGTTTCTGCTCGCCTACGCCGCCCGCGCGCCGGAGGACACAGCCGAGCCCTCGGCGGCGCAGATGGCGCTGCTGACGATGGTGCGGATGGCCTCCGGCGGCATGTACGACCAGCTCGGCGGCGGCTTCGCCCGCTACAGCGTGGACCGCTACTGGCTGGTGCCGCACTTCGAGAAGATGCTCTACGACAACGCCCAGCTGGCCCGGCTCTATATGCACGCCTACCAGCTCACCGGCGACGAGTACTACGAGCGCATCGCCCGCGAGACGCTTGCCTACCTCGAGCGGGAGATGCTGGATCCCGAAGGCGGCTTCTACAGCGCCCAGGATGCCGACAGCGAGGGCATCGAGGGCAAGTTCTTCGTCTGGCTCCCGTCCGAGGTGGTCGAGGTGCTGGGGGCGGAGGACGGCGCCATGTTCAACGCCTGGTTTGCGGTCACCGAGGAGGGGAACTTCCGCGACCCGCACCACCCCGAGTTCGGCACCAGGAACGTCCTGACGAGTTGGCAGCCGGCCGGGCGCGTCGCCGAGCAGTTCGGCATCACCACCGCGGCGCTCGCCACGAAGATAGCGGACCTCCGCGCCCGCATGCTCGCGGAGCGCGAGAAGCGCGTGAAGCCGGGCCTCGACGACAAGGTACTCGTCTCCTGGAACGGGCTCGCGCTCGCCGCTTTCGCCGAGGCGTCGCGCGTGTTCGACGACCGGCACTACCGCGACGTGGCGCTCGCCAACGCGGCGTTCGTGCGGGCGCGCATGTGGCGCGACGGGCGCCTGCTCCACACCTACAAGGGCGGCGTCGCCCGCATCGACGGCATGATCGAGGACTACAGCTACTACGGCCTCGGGCTCGTCGAGCTCTACCGGGCGACGGGCGACCTGGCCCACCTCGAATGGGCGGCGGAGCTGCTCGGCGTCCTCCTCCGCGACTTTCGCGACCCGGCCGGCGGGTTCTTCGAAACGGGCGCCGGGGGCGAGCAACTCCTCCTGCGGCAGAAGTCGTACTTCGACGAGGCTACGCCCAGCGGCAACGGCGCGACCGCGCTGCTCGCGCTCTGGCTCGGGCGGTACTACGCGAAGCCGGAGTGGGAGCAGGTCGCGGCCGAGGTGCTCGGACAGGCGCAGGAGCTCATGCGCCAGGCACCCACGGGGTTCGGCGCGCTCTGGCAGTGCCTCGAATTCCTGCTCGCGCCGCACCGCGAGGTCGCGATTATCGGCGACGACGCGGGCCGGCGCCCGTTCGAGCGCGTCGCCGGCATGACCTACCTGCCCTGGACGGCGGTCGCGTCGTCCTCGACGGGTACGGGGCTGCCGGTGTTCGAAGGGCGCGCGGCAACGGGCGAAACGCTCGCCTACGTGTGCGAGGACATGGTCTGCGGGTTGCCCGCGCGGACGCCGGAGGAGCTGGCCGCGCAGCTGGGCTGACGGCGCGGCGTGGTGCGCGCTGGGGCGGCGGAACGTAGGATTCGCTCACCCAACCCCACCGAGGTGTCGCACATGGAGTTCTGCCGCTACGAGAAGAAGGGCCACGTCGCCTACGTCACGATCACCCGGCCCGAGGTGATGAACGCGATCCACCCGCCCGCGAGCCAGGAGCTCGACCAGGTCTGGAACGACTTCGCGGCCGACGACGACGCCTGGGTGGCGGTGCTCACCGGCGAAGGCCAGCGCGCCTTCAGCGCCGGCAACGACCTCAAGTACACCGCCGAGATGTCGAAGCTGCCCGCCGACCAGCGGCCGAAGATGTTCTTCCCGGCATCGGGTTTCGGCGGCATCACCAGCCGGCACGACCTTTTCAAGCCGATCATCGCCCGCGTCAACGGCTTCGCCCTGGGCGGCGGCCTCGAAATGGCGCTGGCCTGCGACATCATCATCGCCGCCGAACACGCCGAGCTCGGCCTGCCGGAGCCGCGCCGTGGGCTGATCGCGGGCGCGAACGGCGTGCACCGCCTGCCGCGGCAGATCCCGCTGCACACGGCGCTCGGGTTCATGCTCACCGGCCGCCACATCCCGGCGAAGCGCGCCTACGAGCTCGGCCTCGTGAACGAAGTGGTGCCGTACGAGCAGCTCGACGCGACCGTCGACGCGTACGTCGAGGACATCCTGAAGTGCGCCCCTATCTCGGTCCGCGCCACGAAGGAAGCGGCGCTCCGCGGGCTCGAGGTCTCCCTCCCCGAGGCGGAGAAGGGCAAGTACGAGTGGGAGCTCAAGCGCCGCACGAGCGAGGACAGCATCGAGGGCCCGCGCGCCTTCGCCGAGAAGCGCACGCCGAACTGGCAGGGGCGGTAGGGGGCCGAGGTTCCCAGTTCCCCGTTCCCAGAGGCGAGTGAGGCCCCGGAGCTGTGCTCCGGGGCCTCTTTGCATCGACCAACCACGGGTGCCGGCGGCCGCTATCCGAAGACTCCCGTGGCTGCGTAGTTGGCGAGGTCGTCGCCTTCGATGCCGAGCTCGGCGAGGACGTCGTAGGTGTGCTCGCCGGGGGCGGGCGCCGGGCCGCGCACGCCGATGTCCGCGCCGCGGATGTTGAACGGCGTGTCGAGGATCTCGAAATCGCCGAACCGCGGGTGGTCCTGGATCGTCGTGAACACGCCCATGGCGCGCGGCTGGGGGTCGGCGATGACCTCGGTGACGGTCGGGATGGGCGCGTAGATCATCCCGTGCTCGTCGAGGATCCGCATCCAGTCGGCGTAGTCCTTCTCCGCGAAGAGCGCCTCGACCGCCGGGATGAGGACCTCGTTGTGGTCACCGCGGCTCTCGACCGTCGCGTACCGCTCGTCGGCGAGCCACTCCTCGTGGCCGAGCATCGTGCAGAGCTTCGGCCAGTAGTCCGCGGTCGGCATCATCAGGAAGATGTAGCGCCCGTCGCGCGTCATGTAGATGTTCGCGGTGGGGTTGCGCGCTTCCTTGCGCGTGCGCTTCAGTGGGACCTCGTTCGCGGCAGCCGCGGCTTCGATGTCGAGCCCGAGCGTCCACATGCCGGTCTGCTGCAGGGCGATGTCGACGAACTGGCCCTCACCGGTCTGGTCGCGCAGGCGGAGGGCGACCATGATCGCGGCGAGCATGTTCAGCCCGGTCGTGTGGTCGCCCATGCCGCCGCGGCAGCTCGACGGCGCTGCGCCCGCTTCGCCCATGAGGGCCATGATCCCGGAGCGCGCCCAGAAGCTCGTATGGTCGTATCCCGCCCGATTCGCATCCGGCCCCACGGAACCATACCCCGTCACCGAGGCGAAGATGGCCGTGGGGTTGATGGCGTGCACGTCCTCGGGGGTGAACCCGTACTTCGCCCGGCGGGCCGGCACCAGGTTCGTCACCACGATGTCTGCCTTCGCGGCCAGCTTCATCAGGATTTCGCGCCCCTCGGGCTTGTCGATGTCGAGCGAAATCGAGCGCTTGCCGCGGTTGTCGAGCTCGAACGCGGGGCTGTGCTCGAACGGCGTCTGGTATCCCGCGCTGCTCATCAGCAGGTAGCGGAACGCATCGCCCTGGGGCGGCTCCACCTTCACGACATCGGCGCCGAGGTCGGCGAGCAGGGCGGCGCAGCTCGGCCCGGCGAGCCAGTTCGCGACTTCGAGCACGCGGATGCCCGCGAGCGGGGGTGTGGCCATGGTTGTCCCTCCAGGAGTGTCGGTGCGGCCGTGGCCGCGTCCCGCCGGTGCGCCTGCCGCGCGGTAGGCCCGCACGGCGAGATGGGAGGCTCCGCGCCTCCCATCTCGGACCTGTCCCGGTGACCGGGCGGCGCTACTTGATCGCGCCGGCCTCGCGTAGCTTCGCGACCTCGGCGTCGGACCAGCCCCACGCCTTGAGGGCGGTGTTGGTGTCCTGGCCCGCGTGCGAGGGCGCCTTGTGGATGGTCCCGGGCGTGCGGCTGAAACGCGGCGCCGGGGCCGGCTGCTTCACGCCGCCGACTTCGACGAAGGTGCTGCGGTGCTTGTTGTGCGGGTGGTCCGGCGCTTCGGCGAGCGAGAGCACGGGCGCGTAGCAGATGTCCGAGCCGAGCATGATCGCGTCCCATTCGTCGCGCGTCTTCGTCTTGAACAGCTCGGCGAACTTCTTCTTCAGGTCGCGCCAGCCGTTGCGGTCCATCTGGGCCGGGATCTGCTCCTTGTCGAGCCCCGTCTTCTCCATCAGCTCGGCGTAGAATTGCGGTTCGATCGAGCCGAGGGAGATGTACTTCCCGTCCTTCGTCTCGTACGTGTTGTAGAAGTGGGTGCCCGTGTCGAGCATGTTCAGGCCGCGGTCGTCGATCTGCGCGCCGGCCGCGAACGAGCCGTAGAACATCGCCATGAGCAGCGCCGCGCCGTCGACCATCGCGGCGTCCACGACCTGGCCCTGGCCCGACTTGCCGCGCTCCACGAGCGCTGCCACGACGCCGAGCGCGAGCAGCATGCCCCCGCCACCGAAGTCGCCGACGAGGTTGAGCGGCGGGACCGGGGCTTCGCCTTCGCGGCCGATGGCGTGCAGCGCGCCCGAGAGCGCGATGTAGTTGATGTCGTGGCCGGAGGCCTTCGCCATCGGGCCTTCCTGGCCCCAGCCGGTCATCCGGCCATAGACGAGCTTCGGGTTGCGCTTCAGGCAGACGTCCGGGCCGAGGCCGAGGCGCTCCATGACGCCCGGGCGGAAGCCTTCGATGATCGCGTCGGCGCTTTCGACCATCTTCAGGACAAGCTCGATGCCGTCCGGGTTCTTCAGGTCCACGCCGATGTTCGGGCGGTTGCGGGTCAGCAGGTCACCGGCCGGCCGGTCGGGGAACGACGCGGGCACGCGCTCGGCGCGGTCGACGCGGATGACGTCGGCGCCGAGGTCTGCGAGCACCATGGCGCAGAACGGCCCGGGCCCGATGCCGGCGATTTCGATGACCTTGATCCCTTCGAGTGGTCCCATGATGCCTCCGAGGTTGGTGATTGAGTCGCCAGAGCTTAATCCGTCGCGCGCTTTTCCGCTCGTTCGCGGCTGATCGCCCGGCGTGGCAGTGTTTACGCATGCCGGGGACCACCGCCGACGCCATCCACGAGAACTACATCGCGGCGCTCGCCCTGGTGGCTGCGGTCGGCCCGCACTCGGAGCTGGCGCGCTACGGCGACCTGCTGCTCATCGACGCCGGCATGGACGAACCGTCCCTCAACACCGCGGTGCTGGTGCCCGGCGCGGCCAATGCCGCCTTCTACCTGGCGATGGCGGAGCGCTGGTTCGCGGCCCGCCGCCAGCCGATCCGCGTCATCGCCCGCGAGGGGCTCGACCAGGAGCTCGCGCAGGCCGCCCTCGAAGCCGGCTACCAGGAGTGGTTCCGCGAGCCCGGGCTCGTGTTCGAAGGCGAGCTGCTGCCGGTGCCTGCGCTGCTCGACGTGCACCGGGTCGACAGCGCGGAGGGCGCGGCCGAGTACGCGCGCATCGAGCCGGGCCGCCCGGAGGACACGGCCGTCGCCGAGACCATCGCCCGGGCAGCTGCGGGCGCGAGCGGCTGCGACCTGTTCGTCGGCCGCCTGGACGGCGTCGCGGTGGCGCGGGCGATGGTCTTCGTTACCGGCGAGGCCGCGGGCATCTACAACGTCTACGTCCGGCCCGAGCACCGCCGCCTGGGCCTCGGCAGGGCGATGACCCTGGCCGCGATGGCGGCTGGCCGGTCCCGGGGCGCGCGCATCTTCGGGCTCCAGGCGACGCCGGAGGGCGCGGCGCTCTACCGGGCGATGGGCTTCGAACACGCCTACGAGCTCGTCTCGTACTGCCGGCCGGTGTGAGGGGTCAGGCCGCGCGCGGCGGCGTGGCGAGCGTGTAGCCGGCGCCCCAGCGGTTCACGATGTACCGCGGGCGGGATGGGTCATCTTCGAGCTTCTGACGCAGGTAGCGCACGTAGAGGCGCAGGTAGTGCGATTCCCCGGCGTACTGGTCGCCCCAGACGCGCGCGATCAGCGCCCGCGAGGGCACGACTTCGCCCGGGCGCTCCGCCAGCGACACCAGCAGCCGGTACTCGGTCGGGCTGAGCGCGACGAGCTCGCCGTGCTTGCGGACCACCTGTGCGCCGAGGTCGATCTCGATGTCGCCGACGTGCACCACTTCGGCCGGGGGTTCGTGCGCCGGGACCGCGCCCTCGAACCGGAGCCGCCGCCAGAGCGCCCGCAGGCGCAGGTCGATCTCCTCGGCCGGGCAATCCTGGCGGCAGTACGCATCCGCGCCGGCTTCGAAGACGCGCACCATCTCGGCGAGCGTGCCGGCGCAGGCGACGACGAGCACGGGCACCGGTGTGGCGCTCCGCAGCGACGTGACGACATCGGCGGGGAACCCGAGCTCCCGCCCGAGGTCCACGATGACCGCCTCGGGGTTCGCGGCGGACAGGACGAGCCGGGCCTGGGGCGGCTCGCCGCAGATGACCACGCGGTAGCCGGAGGATTCGAGCCGCCGGGCGCGGTCGGCCGCACGTTCGAGCGAGTGGCTGACGACGAGGAGGCGCATCCCCACCAGTGGCGGAAGATCGGCGAGGCCGGGGAACGGAGCATCGGTGTGCACGCGGCGGCCCCCTCGTTTTCGGCGATTCCCCGATGTCGAGCAAGGCACGTCCGTCCGAAAGCTAGGGTATGCGCCGAACCCTGTCGTTCGCGACCCTGCTCACCGTCGGAGCCTGCTGCTCGCTGGGCGTCGTGGGGATGCGGTTCGCAGACCTCACGGCCGCGGGCGCCACGCCCCTCACGATCGAAGAATCGGCAGAACCGGCGCCCGGCGGCGACACCGTCACCGAACCGACCCCGGCTGTCACCGAGCCGACACCGGCCGCCGAGGTGGCACAGGTGCAGCAGACGGCCCCGGCGGCGACACCGGAAGCACCGGCCGCGACGCCCGCCGCTCCCACGGTGGCTCCCACGCTCGTCGTGCCCCAGCTCGTCGCCAACCCGAACGCGATCCTCGTCCAGGACGAGGGCAAGGCCGGCGGCCTGGTCGACCTGATGAACGGCGCCCGGCTCGAAGAGGGGCTCACCATCCTCGAACGGGACGCGGCGCTCGACGGCGTGGCGATGGCCCGCGCGCAGGACCTGGTGAAGAACGGCTACTTCGACCACTACGGGCCCGAAGGCCAGAGCGCGTTCTCCGAGCTGGCCGTCCGCGGCATCCGCTACCGCCTCGCCGGGGAGAACCTGGCCCGGAACAACTACCCCGAAGGGCGCACGGTCGAAGCCGCTTACGACGCGCTGATGGCGAGCCCGGGCCACCGCGCGAACATCCTCGAGCCGCGATTCAGCACCGTCGGGGTGGCCGCGGTCCTGGCCGGCAAGGCGTGGCTCTACGTCATCGTGTTCACGAACTGACCGCCGTATTCCGGCTACCCGATGCATGGAATTGATACCGGAAGGGCACGCGTGCGGCGCTTTTTTCGAGCGCGGGGACAGAGAATCCCCGCATGAACAGCAATGCTACTGAGGAACTCGATACTTGCGGACCGGATGGGCACCCCCGGGTCGGGGATGACGTCCTGCTCTTCCGCGGGGTGCGGCTCGGGGCCGTGCGCATGATTGCGCAGGGCGCGTTCCAGGTGGCAACCGGCGACCTGCTCGTCTGGATCCGGAACGAGGCCATCCTGGCCCGCACGCACCACGGTGTGCGGCTGCTCTGCGACCGCGACAACCTGCACCTCTACGCAGGCCGGGGGACGGCGGCGGCGCCGGCACCCGGTGGCTTTCGCACCCCCGCCGTCGTCGCCTGACCACGACGCCCACACAAGCACGAAGGCCGCTCACTGAGCGGCCTTCATCATTTCGGAGCTGGAGTTCAGCGCGCCGAGCGGGACTCGATGTACTCCATGGAGCGACGGTAGACCTCTTCCTGGATGTGCCCGGCGGACATGAGGTAGGTGACGATCTGTTCGATCGTGAGGATGCTGACGAGGTTGATGCCGGCTGCCTTGAGGGCGCTGCGGCCGCCTTCGAGCCGGTCGATCAGCGTCACCGCGTCGCGGACGACGAGGCCGGCCTCGGAGAGCGTCGCAGCCGTCTGGAGGATGCTGCCGCCGCCGGTGATCAGGTCGTCGATGATGAGGCAGGTCTGCCCGCGGACGTAGATGCCTTCGATGACGTCGGCCTTATCGGTCGCCGGCGGGTGGATGTAGATCATCGGCGTGGTGATCGCCAGCGAGAACGCCGTCGCCACGTGGAGGCCACCGAACGGCACGCCGGCGACGAGCGAGAACGGCTGCACGTGCGGGTTCCGCATCGACATCAGCGTCTCGAGCTCCTCCCGGATGATCCGGGCGCAGCGCGCGAGGGCCTTGGGGTTGCTGATCAGCCGGCGCAGGTTGATGTAGACGGGGGAGTGGACAGCGGTCCGGCCGAGCGTGAAGTCGCCGAACTCGATGGCGTTCAACTTCCAGAGCTCTTCCGCGAGCCAGAGGTTGCCGGCAGGCTTCGACTTGGGCAATGCATTCTCCGGGAAACAGCTGTCGGGCGCCCGGCAGCCGCACGATACATCGAGCGCGCTGCCGTGGTACGTCAAGATGTCAAGAAACCCGCTTCCACGCTAGCGACCGCGGGGCTCTGCCGGGCGGTTCACCGCATTGGGCGGCTCCTTGCCGTCCAGCACCGCGATCACGTTCCGCGCGGCCATCTCCGCCATGCGCGACCGCGTGGCCACGCTCGCGCTGGCGATGTGGGGTGTGATGATGACGTTCGGGAGCGTGTAGAGCGCGTGGTCGAGCGGCAGCGGCTCCGGGTCGGTCACATCGAGCGCGGCCCCCGCGATGCGCCGCTCCCGCAGCGCGGCGACGAGCGCCTCCTGGTCCACAACTCCGCCCCGGGCCGTGTTCACGAAGACGGCGCCGGGCTTCATCGCCGCGAACGCATCCCGGCCAAACATGTGTTGGGTCTGGCCGGTCAGCGGGACGTGCACCGAGACGAAGTCGGAGGCCGCGAGGAGCTCGCGCAGGCCCGCGACGCGGCTCACGCCGGGCACGTCCCGCGGCGTGCGGGTGTACGCGAGCACGCGCATGTCGAAGCCCAGCGCCCGGCGGGCGACCGCCTGCCCGATCTCGCCGAGGCCAACGATGCCGAGCGTCGCGCCGTGCACGTCGGGCCCGAGGAACCCGGTCGGCGACCAGGTCTTCCAGCCGCCGGCGCGCGTGTCGCGGTCGCTTTCGACCACGCGCCTGGCCGCGGCCAGGAGCAGCGCGAAGGCGAAGTCGGCCGTGGTCTCGGCGAGCACGCCCGGCGTGTTCGTCAGCCAGACGCCGTGCTCCGCCGCGACCGCCGGGTCGACGTTGTCGTAGCCCACGGCCACGTTCGCGACGACGCGCAGGTTGGGACAGTCGTCGAGCAACTCGCCGGTGATCCGGTCGGTCAGGAGCGTGATCGCGGCATCGGCGTCGCGCAGCCGCTCGCGGAGGACGTCGGCGGGCGGCGGGAGCTCGCCCGGCCAGGTGTCGACGGTGTGGCCGGCGCTTCGCAGCAATTCCAGGGGGCGGCCGGGCAGTTCGCGGGTGACGTAGACATGCGCCATTGGCGGAGTGTGCCCGATGCCTAAGAAGCGAGCCATAGCGGGCCCGGCCCCCGCGGGCGAGAATGGATCGACCAGGAGGAGAGCATGACCGCACCCACGGAGACCGCAATCGGGACGCCAGCACGGGTATCGCCGAGCGCATCAGTGCTCGGGTCGGTGCGGGACGCAGCGGCCCGGCTGGGGACCGAGCCCGAGATTGTGGACCTGCTCTCCACATCGTGGCGCGAGCTGCGCGCCCAGCTCCCCGTGCGGATGGACAACCGCAAGATCCAGATCTTCGAGGGCTACCGCGTGCAGCACAACGGCGCGCGCGGGCCCTACAAGGGCGGCATCCGCTTCCACCTCAGCGCCGACATCGACGAAGTGCGCGCGCTGGCGATGCTCATGACCTACAAGTGCGCTCTCATGGAGCTGCCCTATGGCGGGGCCAAGGGCGGCGTGATGTGCGACCCGGCGCGCATGAGCGACACCGAGTTGAACCGCCTCTCGCGCACGTACATGCAGCACATCCACATGATCCTCGGCCTGAACCGGGACATCCCCGCGCCCGACATGGGCACGAACGCCCAGACGATGGCCTGGCTCATGGATGCTTACGGCCAGCTGCACGGGCACACGCCCGGCATCGTCACCGGGAAGCCCGTGGAGCTCGGCGGCAGCTACGGGCGCGACCAGGCGACGGGCCGCGGCACCGCCGTCTGCATGCGCGAACACGCCCGCTCGGAGCGCATCGACCCGCGCGACATCCGCGTCGTCATCCAGGGCTACGGCAATGTGGGCAGCTGGACGGCCCGCATCGCGAGCGAATACGGGTTCATGGTCATCGCCGTCAGCGACGTGAAGGGCGGCATCTGCAACCCGGACGGCATCGACATCGCCCAGCTCGACCGGCACTTCGCGATCGCGCGCTCGGTTGCGGGCTTCGAAGGCGCCGAGCCGATCACGAACGACCAGATCCTCGAGCTGGATTGCGACTACCTGGTGCCCGCCGCGATCGGCGAGGTCATCACCGGCCGTAACGCGGCGAACATCCGCGCGCGGGTCGTGGTCGAAGCCGCGAACCACCCGGTCACGCCCGATGCGGACGAGATCCTCGCGCGCCGGGGCATCACCGTCCTGCCCGACATCATCGTCAACGCGGGCGGCGTCACCGTTTCGTACTTCGAATGGACGCAGAACATCCAGGTCTTCCGCTGGCCGCTGGAACGGGTAAACGAAGAGCTCGAGAACCGGATGCTGAGCGCCTTCGGGCAGCTCATGGCCCGGGCGGCGAAGGACGGCACGCGGCCGCGCCAGGCCGCCTTCGACATCGCCCTGGACCGCGTAGCGACGGCCATTCGGCTCCGAGGATTCGTCTAATCAGCCCGTTCGCGGGATGGGCGCCGCCGTGCCTACAATCGAAGGCGCATGATTGGCGCCTGGGCGAATCGCACCTTCGCCGCACTTTCGAACCCGCACTACCGGATCCTCTGGATCGGGACCACCCTCGCATTCCTCGCCTACATGATGTCGAGCATCGCCCAGAGCGTCGTGGCGTTCGACCTGACCGGGAAGAACGGCGCCGTGGGGGCGGTGGCGCTGGGCATGGGCGTCGCCCAGATGATGGTCGCGCCGTTCGGCGGCGTCCTCGCGGACCGGGTTTCGAAGCGGAAGCTCCTGCTCTTCGGGCAGGGCACCATCGCCACCACGTTTATCGCGGTGGGCGTGCTCATCATCACCGACGCGATCAACCTGCCGGTGCTTATCGTCTCCACGTTCGTGATGGGCATCGTCTTCTCGTTCATCGCGCCGGCCCGGCAGGCGTGGATCGGCGACCTGCTCTCGAAGGAGGACCTCGCCAACGGGGTGGCGCTCCAGCAGGTTTCGATGACCGGCACGCGCGTGTTCGGCCCGTTCCTGGCAGCGCTGCTGCTGGCGGTCCCGTTCAGCGGCACGGGCGGCACCTACCTGTTCATGGGCGGGATGATCACGATCGTCGTCGTCACCCTGGCGCAGCTCCCGGCCACGCCCACGAAGCCGCGGGCCGCCGGCGCCAGCGTGGCCGGCGATTTCATGCTCGGCGTCCGCCACATGAAGGAGCGGCCCCGGCTGATGGTCCTCGGCCTCTCGTTCATGGCGTTCGTCGCGTTCGGGTTCACGTACCAGTTCGTGCTGCCCGGGTTTCTCGAACACGAGCTCGGCCGGGAGCCGGAGGACGTGACCTACCTGCTCGGCGTGGGCGCCGTCGCCGGGCTCGTGGTCACGGTCGGGATGGCGTCCCAGGTCGATAGCCCGCGCGCCTGGTGGTACATGATCGGCGGCGGTGTCGCGCTCGGCCTCGCGCTCATGGCCACCGCCGTCGCGGGCAACTTCGCCGCGGCGCTCGTTGCGATGTTCGTGGTCGGCGCCGGCTCGGGCGCGTTCCAGATGCTGAACAACAGCCTGACGATGCAGGAATCGGACCCGGCGTACTACGGCCGGGTTATGTCCATCACGATGCTCGCGTGGGGGCTCAACGGCATCGCCGGCTACCCGTTCGGGCTCATCGCCGACGCCGCGGGCGAGCGGCCCACGATGATGATCATGGGGATCGCGGTGCTCGCCACCACGGTGGTCACCGCGCTCGTGCTGCGGGCGTTGCCCGCGCGGCCGGCCGCCATGCCGGCCGCCAGCTCCCTGGCGCCGGAGCCGGCGCCGCCTACCAGGACCGACATCGGCACGACCCGCTAGGGGCCGTGCGCCAGCAGAGGGGGAACACCGCACATGGGTCGCGAAGAGCTCGCCGCATTGATCCGGATCCTGACCGAGATGCAGGAACAGGGCCTTTCCAGCCCCGCCATCGGCACCTGGAAGATCGGGTTCGACAAGAAGCGGCAGGCCTTCGTCTTCGACAAGTGCGAGAACGAGGGTTACTGCGAAGAGCGCCCGGCGGTCGTGGCCCTCGATGGGCACGTGATCGACCCCGGCGGCCCGCTCTTCGGCTAGCGCACCACGCCCGCCCCTGTGTAGACTGCGCCCGCACATCCGAAGGGGGTTCGAACCATGGGCAAGCTGGATGGTAAGGTCGCGGTCGTCACTGGCGCCGCATCGGGGAACGGGCGCGGCATGGCGATCGCCTACGCGCGCGAAGGCGCGGATGTCGTCGTCGCCGACGTCGACCCGGCGGGCATGGAAGAGACAGCCAGGCTGGTGAAGCAGCAGGAGCGCCGCGCCCTGGTCCACCGCTGCGACGTTTCGAAGAAAGACGACATCGACGCACTGATCGCGGCCACGGTCGCCGAGTTCGGGCGCGTGGACATCGCGGTCGCGAACGCCGGCGTCGCCGAGCAGGACACCGACTGCTTCACGATGACCGAAGCGCAGTGGGACCGGACGATCGACATCAACCTCAAGGGCGTGTTCTTCACGCTCCAGGCGGCGGCGAACCAGATGCGCGCCCAGGGGACCGGCGGCCGGCTCATCGCCATCGCCAGCATCATGGCGGAATGGGGGTCGTCGGGGGCGCCGGCCTACTGCGCGAGCAAGGGCGGCGTCCGCCAGCTCGTCCGCTCGTTTGGGCAGGCCTGTGGGCCCTATGGCATTACCTGCAACGGCATCGGCCCCGGCTTCATCGAAACGAACATGACCACGCGCATCCAGGAGAGCCCGGAGGTGCGGCAGATGCTCGAAGACCGCACGCCCGTCGGCTACATCGGCGACCCCGACGACGTCTCGAACGTCGCGGTCTTCCTCGCGAGCCCGGAGTCGCGTTTCATGAACGGGACGGTCGTCTACCCGGATGGCGGGATCACGTCCGGCAACTACAGCAACGCGATGCGGCTGCTCGGTGAGCAGATGAAGGCGGCCGCCCAGGGGTAACGCATGCAGACCGACTTCTACGAAGCCGACCCCTTCTCCGGGAACAAGGGCGAGCACTACGGCAGCATCGATTCGGACTACCGCTGGGAGAAAGGCGACGAGGTCTGGATCGAGACGAAGGGCAAGCGCACGAAGATGCGCATCACCTGGGTGAATGTCACCGTGAAGGACGGCGTTGTCTCGCGGGAGCTGCTCGGGCTCAAGCTCTGATCCGCCGGGCGGGCGCCGCGGTGGCACCCGCCCGGCTTGCGTTTTCACATCACATGGATTGAGAGTAGACGTTCGGCCGGTTCATGCGTTTGTTGCGCAATCCGGCCGAACATCACGATCGTTATGGAAGTGAACCGCGCATGAAAGGGCGGCCCGCATGACCGAGCGCGAAGACACTGGCCGGACCGCATCGTTCCTCGCCCGGGCGATGTTCGCGTTGGCGGTGATCTGCGCCTCGCTCGCGACGACGTACACGGCCGTGGCGTCGCTCGCCCGGGTGACGCCCGCGCTCTTCCCCGGCCAGCAACTCAGCGACATCGTCCCCAATGCCGTGACCAACATCCCGGTCGTGTCGGAGCTCCCCAAGCAGGTGATCCCGAAGCAGGTGATCATCACCGAGCCTGATGCCTCCAGCATCTTCAATCGCCCGATCCAGTTCCTGGTCGTCGGCATCGACCGGCGCGAAGGCCAGGACTACGCCGCGGCCTACAACACCGACACGATCATGGTGGCGAGCGTGCACCCCGTGACCAAGGAGATCCGCGTCCTCAGCATCCCCCGCGACCTCTACGTGACCATCCACGCGCCGAGCGGCGAGGAGTACCAGGACCGCATCAATGCGTCCTTTGGGGTGGGCGTCGGCAGCACGAACGACTGGGAAGCCGGGCTCGAACAGCTGGCGAAAGATGTCGAACTCAACTTCGAGATCGAGATCGACCACTATGTGGCGGTCGACATCGTCTCGGCCGAGCGGCTCTTCGATGCGATGGGCGGGATCGATGTCTCCATCCCCTACGAGATCGCCGTCCCGGACGGCCTCTGGTACAGCAACGACGACAAGACGCCGGAGTACCTCTACTTCCCGGCCGGGCCGCAGCACCTGGACGGCTATCACGCGGTCGCCTTCAGCCGGGTGCGCGAACCAGACGACGACCTCCACCGCATCCGCCGCCAGCAGGTCGTCATGCAGGCGTTCGTGTCGAAGGCGTTCGCGGGCGGCTTCCTGAAGGACCCGCTGGCGATGTGGGACGCCTACGGCGACGCCGTCCACAACAACGTCCCCACGGGCAAGATGGCCGGCTACGGACTCCTGTTGAAGCAGACGCGCGGCAACATGTCCGTCTTCTCGCTCGCCGACCCGGTAGCGGGCATCCCGACGATCAGCGACTTCCGTTCGCCCTACGGCGCCGCGGTGTTGCGTTGGAACGAGGAGAACGCGCGGTACTGGTTCGACCGGATCATCAACCCGCTGGGCGCGGAGCCCACGCCCGAGCCAACCGTCGAGGCGGAAGGCGGGGCAGGGAGCCGCGCCGGCCCCTGAGTCCCGGGCCTACGCCTGCTTGCATTCATCGTTGTTTATCGATAGAGTAGCCAACATGCCAGGTTCCCTCTCCCCGCAGCTTCTCGAACACGTAGCCGAGCGCTTCCGCGTCCTGGGCGATCCGACGCGGCTGCGCATCCTCCAGGTCCTCCTCGCGGACGGCGAGCTCAACGTCGGCGAGCTCGTCGAGCGGCTCCAGCTGAGCCAGGCGAACGTGAGCAAGCATCTCCGTCTGCTCCACGAAGCGGGCATGGTGAGCCGCCGCCCCCAGGGCACCGCGGCCTACTACGATGTCGCCGACCCCACCATCACCCAGCTCTGCGACGTCGTCTGCGACCGCCTCCGCGAGCAACAGGCCGAGGAGGCGCGGATCTTCACGACCGCCTGACACCTCCGGCGCGCCCCGCCCGGCAATCCACCACCCACGTTTCATCGCTCTATCGTTCAGGAGTTTAGTAGATGTCAAACGCCCCCCTTGCCGCCCTTGGCCGCTGGTCCCACGCCAACCGGCTCGCCGTCATCGCCGTCTGGGCCGTGCTCACCGTCGGGCTCGGCGTGTTCGCCCCGAAGCTCGAGCACGCGCTCTCCGGCGCGATGTGGGAAGTCAACAACAGTGACTCGCTCGAGGCGCGCCAGGTGCTGGAGCGCGAATTCGGTGGGTTCTCGTCCCAGTCCGCGGTCGCGGTCTTCCATAGCGAGACACTGACGTACGACCAGCCCGCCTACCAGGAGCTCATCGCCGAGGCGACCGCGATCCTGGCCGCCGAAGAGGCGCTCAGCCCGGCCGCGCCGCCCCAGCCCAGCCCCGACGGCCGCACGGTCATGCTCCAGGCGGGCTCGCTCGTGAACCCGACGGAGTCGGTCCGGGCCGCCGAGCGCGTCGCCGACGAGATCGGTGAGCTCGGTACCAGCGAGGTCCAGGTCGCGCTCACGGGGTCGCCCGCCTTCTGGGCCGACTTCAACGCGGTCAACCGCGAGGGCATGCTGAAGGCCGAGTTGCTTACCTGGCCGGTGACGGCGGTCATCCTCGTCGTCGCCTTCGGTACGCTCGCCGCGGCCGGGCTGCCGCTCATCCTCACCGCCGCCGGGCTGCTCAGCTCGATGGGCATCCTCTTCGGCATCACCCAGTTCACGGACCTCTCTATCTGGTCGCTGAACTTCGCGATGATGTTCGCGCTGGCCCTCGGCATCGACTACGCGCTGTTCATCGTCACCCGCTTCCGCGGCGCCATGCACACCACGCCGGACAACATCAACAAAGCCGTGGGCGTCACGATGGACACGGCGGGCAAGGCCGTGCTCTTCAGCGGGCTCACGGTCCTGATCAGCCTCTCCGCCATCCTCCTCGTGCCCATCCCGGCATTCCGGTCCATCGCCGCGGGCATGATGCTCTCGGTCGGCCTGGTCCTGCTCGCGGGCCTGACGCTGCTGCCGGCGGTCCTCGGCACCTGGATCAACCGCATCGCGCTGCCCTGGCACTCCGTCGGCGACCATCGCTCGGCGTGGTGGGCCAACTTCGCCGCGAAGATCCAGCGGCGTGCCGGCATCCTCGCCATCGCCTCGGCCGCCGTCCTCATCCTCCTCGCGACGCCGCTCCTCAAGCTCGAAACGGGCATGCCCGGCATCAACGTCCTCCCCGAAGACCGGCAGGCCCGCGAGGGCTACGACATGCTCGCCTCGGCCTTCGGCCCCGGCGGCCCCGGCCCGGTCCAGGTCATCGTCGGCCCCTCGGGTGACGTCGCCGCCGCCACCGCGGCAATCGGCGAGACCCCTGGCGTGGCCATGGCCTTCCCCGCCCAAACCGGCGCCAACGGCTACACGATGATCAACGTCATCGCCACCACCGACCCGTCGAGCAGCGAATCGAAGCAGCTCATCAGCGACCTGCGCGACCGCCTGCCTGCGAACGTCCTCGTCGGCGGCCCCGTCGCCGAGAACTACGACCTCGACCACACGCTCAGCACCTACGCACCGATCGTCATGGGTGTTGTCCTCGTGCTCGGCTTCCTGTTGCTGCTCTTCGCGCTGCAGGCCATCTTCATCGCCATCGCCGGCGTCATCTTCAACCTGCTCTCAGTCGGTGCCGCCTTCGGCGTCGGGGCGCTCGCCTTCCAGCACGGCTGGGCGGCCGGGCCGATGGGCTTCGACAGCCAGGGCTACCTCACCTCGTGGGCGCCGCTCTTCTTCTTCGCCCTCGTGTTCGCCATCTCGATGGACTACACGGTCTTCCTGCTCGCCTCCGCTCGCGAACACTTCGAACGGTCGCGTGACGCCGCGGAGGCGGTCCAGGGCTCGCTGGCGCACACCGCCCGGCCGATCGTCGCCGCCGCGGGCGTCATGGTCGCGGTGTTCTTCACCTTCGCCATCGCCGGCACGCTGCCAATGAAGGAGATGGGCCTCATCCTCGGCTTCGCGGTCCTGTTCGATGCCTTCCTGGTCCGCCTCGTGCTCGTGCCGGCCGTCCTCTACCTCGTCGGCGACAAGGCCTGGTGGCTGCCCAGCTGGGCCGACCGGCTCCTGCCCGACGTCCGCTTCGCCCACTAAGCCACGCAACCAACACAGGGGGAGATCATGACCACGACCACGACCACACAGCCGGAAGGGAGCGCGTTCTCCCGGTTCATGGCATCGAACTGGGGCCGGGCCGCTCGGGTGGCGCTCGGCAGCACGCTCATCGGGCTCGGGCTGACGGCCATCCCCGCGCCCGCCGGCTACGGTGTCGCCGCCTTCGGCCTGGTGCCCATCGCGACCGGCGTGTTCAACCTCTGCCCGGTCGCACCCATGTGGGGCGGGCACTTCATCGGCGCGAAGTACTGTGGGACGCGCCCGCCGAAACAGACCAGCCGCGACTGAGCGGCCCAGCCGGAAGTCCGAACGCTATGCGGCGTCCTGGTCCTGCACCAGGCGCCGCAGCGTCGTGTGCAGCTCGGCGCGGTCGACCGGCTTGGAAATGAACGCATCCATCCCGGCCGCGATGCACGCGTCGCGGTCCTCGCTCAGCGCCGAGGCCGTCATCGCCACGATCGGGACGTGTCCGCCCGAGCGGGCCTCCTGGGCGCGGATAGCCTCCGTGGCCTCGATCCCGCCGAGCTCCGGCATGTGCATGTCCATCAGCACGAGGTCGTAGCGGCCGCGCTCAACCGCATCGACCGCCGCGAGCCCGGAGTCGACCGCGTCGACTTCGCAGCCCCAGCGTTCGAGCATCCGGCGCGCCACCTTCTGGTTGGTCACGTTGTCCTCGGCCAGGAGAATCCGGAGCCCGAGGTCCGGGGCTGGTGCCGCCGCTGCCGGCGTGGGCTGCGTGGAGGCGTCGCCATCGGCCAGGGGCAGCTCGAGCGCCACCGTGAACGTGCTGCCTTCGCCCAGCTGACTCTGCACCGCGATCGTGCCGCCCATGAGCGCGACGAGCCCCTCGCAGATGGCCAGCCCCAGTCCCGTCCCGCCGAAGACGCGAGTGTCGCTCGGGTCGACCTGGGTGAAGCTCTCGAAAATGGAGTCGATCTTGTCGGGCGGGATGCCGATCCCGGTGTCCCGCACTTCGAACTCCAGGCGAAGCCCGCCGCCCTCTTCGACGCCCCGAATGGCGCAGACGACCGAGCCCCGTTCGGTGAACTTCACCGCGTTCCCGGCCAGGTTCAGGAGCACCTGCCGTACCTTGCCGGGGTCGCCGATGACCAGCGGGAGCGGTTCGGGGGCTTCGTGGCTGAGCTGGATGCCCTTGCTTTGCGCCTGGGAGGCGAGGACCCCGACCGCCGACTGGACCAGCTCCACCGGGTCGAACGGCGTTGTCGCCACGTCCATCTTCCCGGCTTCCACCTTCGAGAGGTCGAGGATGTCGTTGATGATGGCGAGGAGGCCGCGCCCGCTGTCGCGCAGCGTCTCGGCGAACTCGCGCTGGTCGGGCGAGAGGTCCGAATCGAGGAGCAGCTCGGTCATCCCGATCACCGCGTTCATCGGCGTCCGGATCTCGTGGCTCATGTTCGCGAGGAACCGCGATTTCGCGACAGTCGCCGCCTCGGCCGCCTCCTTCGCGAGCCGGAGCTGCTCTTCGCCTTTGACGCGCTCGGTGACGTCCATGAGCGTGCCCGTCGTGCCCACTACCTCGCCGGCTTCGTTGAAGACGACGCGCGCGTAGACCTCGATCCAGCGGAAGCCGCCGTCAACGTGGTTGTACCGGACTTCGTGGCGGCAGTATGGCTTCTCCAGGCGGAGCAGCGGCCCGAAGTACGCCAGGTTCCGCTCGCGGTCGTCTTCGTGCACGTAGCCCAGGAACGACTTGCCGATGGTGTCTTCGACCGGGAAGCCGGTGACCTCGGTCCACGCGGGGTTGAGGAACGTCCAGAGCCCTTCGGCGTCCGTCCGGAAGATGACTTCCTTGATGCTCTCCACGACCTCGCGGTAGCGGGACTCCTGTGCGAGCCGTTCCTCCTCGGCCGCTCGCGCGCTGGAGATGTCGCGAGCGATGACCGAGAAACAGGTCGGGATGCCGTCGTCGTCGCGCTGGAGGAAGGCGACCAGGGACGCGGGGACGCGCTGATCCTCGGGGCCGAGCTCGACCTCCATCGTCACCGTCTCGCCGGCCCAGAGCCGCGCGAGCAGGTCCTGCCCCTCGATGCAGCCCCGCTGCGAGCCGAAGAAGATGCACATCTCGTAGCGGTCGAACGGCTCCGACGGCCCGAGCCCCAGCGCTGCCCGGCCGGCCCGGTTGATGTACAGCCCGCGGCCCGCGACATCGAAGCTCGCGACGATGTCGGTCGTTGCCTCGACCAGCCCGGCGAGGTGGCGGAGCTCCTCTTCGATCCGCCAGCGGTCGGAAACGTCACGGATCAGCAGCATGCGCGTGCCACCGACGCCTTCGGCCAGCACGGTCTCGAACTTCAGCTCGCCCGCGAAGCAGCTCCCGTCGGCCCGCATGACCTGCACGAGGCGGACCTCTGAGGGCTGCGGCACCCACTCGGTCATGACGCGTTCCAGCGCCGCATCGGTCTCGAACAGGTCGCGGGCACTCATCCCCGCGAGCTCCGCGTCGTCGTAGCCGAAAAGGCCTGCGGCGGTGGCGTTCCATGCCAGGATGTTCCAGGCGTCGTCCGAGATGACGACGGCATCGGTCAGGGAGTCGATGAGCTCCGTGTACTGGCGCTCGATGGTTTGTGCGCGGGCCTCCGCCCGGGTCGTCCCGGTGATGTCGGTGAGGAGGAGGACCAGCTCATCCTGCCAGGGGAACGCCGTGAACATGAAATGGCGGCCGGTGCCGTCCTGCGACTCGTACCTTCTCGGGTACTCGCCTTCACCGGTATAGGCGCGCAGCAGCCTGCGGAACATGGACACCCGCTGGGCGTGAAGGAGGTGCTCGGAGAACAGGCCGCCAAGAAGGCCTTCCGCTTCCTGGCCCAGCATCTTTCCGGCGGCGCGGTTCATGTAGGCAAGCTGGAAGTCGACCAGCTGGCCGCCGTTCGCGTAGACAGGACGCAACGCCATGACGCCGTTCGGCGACTTCTCCATGAGCGCGGCGAAGAACCCCTCCGGCCGCGGGGTATCGCCAGCCCCGGGGGGTTGGCCGGGGAGCGACCAGGCGCTCACGCTGCCGCTCCCGCATCGCGCCGGGCGAGGAGCGCGCTCTCGGTCCGCTCCGCGAAGGCCGGGATGGTCACCGCCGCGGGCGTCACCGGCGCGAATTCGTCGATCTCGCCCGCAGCGACGGCAGCCTGGAAAGCGCGCATGACGTCGGGGTCGAACTGCGTGCCTGCCGCGCCCGCCATGTGGGCGAGGGCGCGGTCCACCGGCCAGGCCTCCTTGTAGGGCCGCGCGTGGATCAACGCATCGTAGACGTCGGCCACGGAGACGATCCGTGAGCCGAGGGGGATGGCCTCGCCGGCGAGGCCGGTGTAGCCGTTGCCGTCCCACCACTCGTGGTGCGTCCGCGCCACCTGCTCGGCCAGCTGGAGCACGGGGAAGTCACTCCCCGCGAGCATCTCGCCGCCGATGCGGGTGTGCTCCTTCATCACCTCGAACTCTTCGGGCGTGAGGCGGCCCGGCTTGAGCAGCACGTGGTCGCGCACGCCGATCTTGCCGATATCGTGCAGCGGCGCGGCGAGCCGAAGCAGCTCGACATCGCGCGCGGGCAGGCCCAGGCGTTTGGCGATCGAAGCGGAATAATCGCCGACGCGGCGGGTGTGGCTCCCGGTGTCGTCGTCGCGGAAGTCCGCCAGGAGGGCGAACCGGTGGAGCACCTCGGCCTGCGCCAGGGCGAGGTGGCGCGTACGCATGGCGACGCGCTCTTCGAGCGCGTCGCGCTCCCGCTCCACGGCACGGTGGGCCGCCCGGCTGGCGAGCAGGTTCTTCGCCCGGAGGACGACCTCGACGCGGTCGAACGGCTTTGTCAGGAAGTCGGTGGCGCCAAGCGACAAGGCCCGGCGGCGCGCCTCCTCCGTGATGTCCGCGGTGAGGACCACGATCGGGAGGAACTCGCCGGGCGCCTGTGCGGCGCGCACTTCGGCGAGGAAGGTGAACCCATCGACGCCCGGCATGTGCAGGTCGAGGAAGACCAGGTCGGGCTGGACGAGCTCCATCGCATCGAGGCCGTCTTCAGCCGACTCCGCCGCGGTGATGTCGTCGTATCCTTCGCGGCGCAGGGCGTGTTCGAGGACGAGCCGGTTCACGCGGTTGTCTTCGACCACGAGGATGCGCGCGCTGACAACAGGGCCGTCGAGCTCGCTCACGTCGCCTCCGAGATCAGCTGCGCCGCATGCGACCGGACGGCGCTGAACGCCTCCTCGACCTTCGCGACGAGGGATGCCGGCGGGCGGCCCACGCGGGCCGTCTGTTCGAACGACTGGAGGGTGTCACCGAGGGCGAACGCGCCGATCGCGCGGGAGCTGCCTTTGAGCTGGTGGGCTCCTTCGAGCACGGCCGTGGCGTCGCCGGCCGCGAGCCCGGCGCGAATGGCTTCGAGCGTGCGCTGCGAGCAGGCGATGTACTCGGTCAGCAGCTCGACCATGAACTCCGGGTCGCTGCCCGTCGCCTCATCCAGCGCCTGGACGTCGATTCCCCCGCGATCCCCACCTGGCATGAAGCAGCCTCGTGCCCGGCGAAGGTTCTCGGTGCGGCAACGGGCATGGCAAACCTGTCGCCTCACCGTGCGCCGGGCTCAGGATGATCATCGGCGCTGGCCCGCCATTCCGTATGGATGTGGTTTTCCTGTTTCCGAGCGCGTCGGTGCGAACGCCCCCGGGCTCCCGGCCGCGCTGCCCGGAGGTGCGCCTGACAGCACGCAGCCGCGCACGTAGAATGCGCCGGGCGGCAGCGCCGCTGCGCCGCACCACGAGATGAACCGGAAGGGGCACCAGATGTCGTTCGAAGCTGTCGTCGCGAAGGCGCGTTCAGAAGGCCGCACCCTGCTGAGCGAGGTCGAAGCGAAGGATGTCCTGCGCGAAGCGGGGGTGCCCGTGACGAAGACCACGCTCGCCACCAGCGCCGATGAGGCAGTCAGTCAGGCCGAGGCCGCCGGCTACCCGGTCGTGCTCAAGGTGGTGTCGCCCGACATCTCCCACAAGAGCGATGCCGGCGGCGTGAAGCTGAACCTCAAGTCCGCCGACGATGTCCGCAGCGCCTACACGGCCATCATCGAGAGCTGCCAGAAGCACGTCCCCGGCGCGAAGATCGTCGGCGTCGCGGTCCAGCACATGGCGCCACAGGGCACCGAGGTAATCGTCGGCATGACGACGGACCCGCAGTTCGGCCCGGTGATGATGTTCGGCCTCGGCGGCATCATGGTCGAAGTGCTGAAGGACGTCTCCTTCCGGCTCGTGCCGCTCGAAGCGAAGGACGCCCGCCAGATGATCGGCGAGATCAAGGGGAAGCCGATCCTCGACGGCGTTCGCGGCCAGCCTGCGGCCGACACGAGCGCGCTCGAAGATGCGCTGCTCAAGGTCTCGGCCTTCGTCGAATCGCACCCGGACGTGGCCGAGCTCGACCTGAACCCGATGTTCGCCTACCCCGACGGCGCGATCGCCGTCGACGCCCGCATCCTGATCAGGGAGAGCTGAGATGAGCGTGCCGGGACACCGCCTCGACCGCATGTTCAACCCCGAAGTGGTCGCCGTGATCGGGGACAAGGGCCCCGGCTACATGTGGCTCCACAACAACATGCCCTTCAAGGAGAAGGGCGGCCGGCTCTACTCCGTCCAGCTCGACGAGAAGGAGATCCCGGGGATCGAAGCGCTCGGCGTCCAGAACTTCAAGTCGCTCGCCGACATCCCCGAGAAGATCGACTACGCGCTGGTCGCGGTGCCGCGCCAGGTCTCGCCGTACGTCCTCAAGGACCTGATCGCCGCGGGCGCGCACGGCGCCGGCTTCTTCACGAGCGGCTTCGCCGAAACGGGCGAAGAGCTCGGCGTGAAGCTGCAGGCCCAGCTCAAAGAGATGGCGAGCGCGGCGGACTTCAACCTCGTCGGCCCGAACTGCATGGGCCTCTACATGCCCAAGGTGGGCGTCCGCTTCAGCGGCGACGTCCCGGTCGCCGCCGATGGCCGGGTCGGGTTCCTCTCGCAGTCCGGCACCCACGGGATCATGTTCTCGCTCGTGGCCGCCGCGAACGGCATCCACCTCAGCCGCTGCGCCAGCTTCGGCAACGCCATCGTCCTCGACGTCAGCGACTACCTGGACTACCTGGCCCAGGACGACGAGACCGAGGTCATCGGTATGTACGTCGAAGGCGTGCGCGACGGCCGCCGCTTCTTCGAGACCCTGAAGGAAGCCACGAAGCGGAAGCCTGTCGTGGTCTGGAAGGGCGGGCAGACGGAGGCCGGCGCCCGCGCGACGATGTCGCACACGGGTTCGCTGGCGGCGCCCCAGGCCGTCTGGGAAGGGATGATGCGCCAGTGCGGCGCCATCACGACGAACAACCTTGACGAGACCGTCGACGTGATGAAGGCGCTCCTCCGGGCGAAGCGGCCGAAGGGCCGGGGCATGGCCCTGCTCGCCCAGACGGGCGGACAGTCGGTCTCGATTACGGACGCGTTCGCGAAGGGCGGCTTCCAGGTGCCGCGCCTCAGCGAGGCGTCCTACGCCACGCTCGGCGAGTTCTTCAACATCGTCGGCGGGAGCTTCCAGAACCCGCTCGACATGGCCGGCACGATCCAGGGCAACGTCGAGACGCTCGACCGCATCCTCAAGATCGTCGATGCCGACCCGAACGTCGACGGCATGGCGATGGAGCTGTCGGCGATGTTCGCGGCGCGCCAGTGGAAGAAGGACCCGGCATCGCTCGACCAGACGCTGGACCTGATGAAGGCCCACGCCGAACGGTCACAGAAGCCGTTTGTCGCGGTGTTGCACCCGGCGCACGAGGCCGAGTACGTCGCCCAGGTACAGCCGAAGTTCTCGGACAGGGGCCTCGCGGTGTACCAGAGCTTCGAGCGCGCAGCTGCCGCGCTGGCGCGCGTGGCCGCCTACGAAGGGGTGTAAGGCGCCGTTACTTGAACCGGAACGTCAGGCGGCCGCGCGTCAGGTCGTAGGGCGAAAGCTCGACGAGGACCCGGTCGCCGGGCAGCACCTTGATGTAGTGCTTGCGCATCTTCCCGCTAATGTGGGCGAGGACTTCGTGCCCGTTGCCCAGCTCGACCTTGAACTGTGCGCTCGGGAGGGCCTGGGTGACGATGCCCTCAACTTCGAGGGCGTCTTTGTTCGCTGGCATACCACCTCCTGTGGTTGGAACGCTGTCGGTTGCCATGTGCGCCCGGCTTCCCCATCGATGGGGCGCGAGCGCCAGCCGCTCAGTCCTGCCGGGCATCGGGCGACGGGACGCGGGTGTGTACGAATAGTGTAGCACGGTGGTTACCCGGTCCGGTGCGCGAATTCGCGGTCAGGCGCGGGCGACGCGAGCCGCCCGCGCCCCGCGTCGAGGGACGGGCGGCTCAACGGTATCGGGTGGACCGGGCTCAGCGTTCCAGGAGGTAGAACCGGAAGAACCCGTTCTCGATCGGCAGGATTTCGACCGACCGGAAGCCCGCCGCCGCGGCGTACTCACGGATCGTGCCGGGCCGGATGACCGTGCCGGTCGCGGCCGAGGGCTGGTCGGCCATGCTCGCGGGCAGGCAGTGGAGCACGCTGCAGACGTACATGAACCGCTCGGTGTCGTCGCCGGGGGCCGCGAACGTCTCCGCGACGCGCTCGTCCATGATCAGCACGCGGCCGCCCTCGGCGAGGAGCTGCCGCGCCGTCGCCAGCACCTCCACGGGCCGGGAGATGTCGTGCAGCGCCTCGAAGATCGTCACGAGGTCGTACTGGCCGTGCGCGTCCGGGTGGCCGGCGTCGCGGCAATGGAACGTCACGCGGTCCTCGACGCCCGAGCCCTGGAGGTTCCGGTCGGCTTCGCGCACGGAGGCCGCGTCCATGTCGTAGCCGTCGACCTGTACGCGCGGGTAGTGCCGCGCGATGGAGATGCTCGACCAGCCGGCGCCCATGCCGATGTCGGCGACCCGCGCCGGTGGGTCCGCTTCGAGCCGTTCGACCAGCCCCGGCACCTGCGGGAACCACTCCGCCGGCAGCGCCTGCTCGAACTGGGGGCGGTTCGCCCCGGCCTGGCCGAGCAACATGTCCCGCCCGAACTGCTCGTAGGCGACGCCGGAGCCATCGCGGCTGGCCTGGATGACGCGCGGCAGCGTGTTCGCCCAACTCATCACGAAGCGCGCCGTCCAGCCCATGTAGGCCATGCTCGCCTCATCCAGGAGCACCTCCGCGTGCGCCGGGTCGATGGCGAACCGGTCCGGCGTGCCGGGAAGGTGCTCGATGAGCTCGCAGGATGCCTGCTGTTCGAGCCACTCGCGTGCATAGCGCTCGTCGGTGCCGGCGATGCGCGCCAGGCCGGCGGCGTCGAGCGGACCATGGTCCCGTAGTGCCCGGTAGTAGCCGAGTTCGATGCCCATGTAGATGGTGAGCGACTCGAGCGCGCCCTGGGTCGCGGCGAAGAGGCGCTCGGCGAGCGCGTCGGCGGAACGGACGGGCGCCTCGATGACGGGGGAAGTCATGGGGTGGTCTCCTGTAACGCGTGTTACGAGGATGGTGCGTGCTTCACACCGCCGCTGGATATGAACGACGTCTCGTTGCCATGCCGGCTCAGTGCGGGTCGGCGTCTTCGCCCATGGGGTGGTAGTGGTGGACGTGGTGGTAGCCGCGCCGCCGCTGGATGGCCGAACTCAGCAGGCCGTGGTTCGGCGCGAACACGAGCGCCACCAGGAAGCACGCGGTCGCCGTCAGCACGATTGTCGCGCCGGCCGCGGTATCGAGGTGGTACGAGAGGAAGAGCCCCGCCGCGCCGCTCCCGGCCGCGATGGCTACGCTCGCGGCCATCATCCGCCCGAGCCGGTCCGTCAGCAGCCGCGCCGCCGCCGGTGGAGTGACAATCAGCGCGAGGATGAGGATGTTCCCCACCGACTGCAGGCTCACCACGATTGTCCCCGAGACGAGCAGGAGCAGGACGACATCGAGCGCGAACACAGGGTAGCCAGCCGCCCGCGCCATCGTCGTATCGAAGGCCACTAGCGTGAACTCCTTCAGCAGCGCGAACAGCACGACAACGATCACGAGCCCGATCAGGAACGTCGCCAGCACGTCCTGGTTCGATACCCCGAGCACGTTGCCGAAGAGCAGCGACCCGAGGTCGCGGCGGAACCCGGCTTCGCGGCTGATCAGCACCACGCCCAGCGCGAAGAACGACGCGAAGATGACACCAATCGCGGAGTCCTCGCTGACGCGGCGGCTGCGCGAAAGGAACCCCACGCCGAGCGCCGTGAGCAGGCCGAACACGAACGCGCCGATGAGGATGCTCTTGCCCGCCATGTAGGAGAGGACGACGCCCGGGAAGACCGCGTGCGCCAGGGCATCGCCGATGAACGCCAGCCCCCGCAGGACGACGAAGCACCCGACCAGCCCGCAGAGCACGCCCACGATCACGATTTCGAGCAGCGCCCGCTGCATGAACTCGTAGCGCCAGGGGTCGATCAGCGCGTCGAACATCAGGCGAACACCGCCACGCGGCCGCCGAACGTCGCCCGCAGGATCTCCGGGGTCCACGTCTCCGCGGTCGGGCCGTAGGCGACGAGCCGGCCGCTCACGCAGGCGATCTTGCTCGTCGTCACCTGGACCTCGTCGAGGTCGTGGGTCGCCATCAGGACGACCGCCCCGGATGCGGCGAAGTCGCGGATGGCTTCGTGGAAGACCTCCCGGTTCGCCGCGTCGATGCCGGTGAAGGGCTCGTCGAGCAGGACGACGAGCGGGTCCTGGACAAGCGCGCGGGCGAGGAAGATGCGCTGCTGCTGCCCGCCCGAGAAGGAGCTGATGTGCCGGTGACCGAGGCCCGCGAGCCCGAGCCGGGCGAGGGCCTGCTCCGCGTGGTCGCGGTCGGCGCGCCCCGGCCGGCGGAGCCACCCGGCCGAGCGGTACCGCCCCATGAGCACGACGTCGCGCGCCGTGACCGGGAAGTCCCAGTTCACCTCCTCGCGCTGTGGGACGAACGCCACCCGGGCGGCGAGGCGCCGCAGGGGCACGCCGCCGAGCTCGATCGTGCCCGCCCGCGGCGTCAGCACGCCCGCGATGGTCTTGAGCAGCGTGCTCTTGCCGCCGCCGTTCGGCCCGATGAGCCCAACCACGTCCCCGGGCTCGGCACGGAAGGCGACGTTCGCCAGGTGGAACGTGGTCCCGTAGCCCGTCGAGAGTCCCGTGACCTGGAGCGCGCCCGGCGAAGGGTCCATGGCTATTGAAGCGCCTCCGCGATTGTGCGGGCGTTGGCCAGCAGCATGCCGTGCACCGTATCGGCGCCCGAGCCCGGCTCGCCGAGCGAGTCGCCGTACAGGTCGTCGACGATCTTCACGCCGGTGTCCTGGGCGATCTGCTCGGCGACCTTCGGGTCGATCGAGCTCTCCGCGAAGATCGCCTTCACCCCTTCGGACTCGATCAGGTCCGTGAGCTCGGCGATGTCCTTCACCGACGGCTCCGCGCTCGTCGTGAGGCTCGGGATGACTGCGCCGACGAACTCGAGCCCGTAGTACTCGATGAAGTACCCGAAGGCGTCGTGATTCGTGACCATCTTGCGGTTCGCCTCGGGGATGCCGTCGATCAGCGCCCGGATCTCGCGGTCAGCTGCTTCGAGCGTGGCCCGGTAGGCGGCCGCGTTCGCCCGGTACTGCTCCGCGTTCGCGCTGTCGGCCTCTGCCAGGGCAGCGGCGATGTTGTCGACCATGCGGGCCGCGAACTGGGGGTTGTGCCAGGCGTGGGGGTCCTCGTCGCCGTGGTCGTGCCCGTCCTCTTCTCCGGCATCGTGCCCGGCGTGCCGCGGTTCGATGCCCTCGGTCACGGTGACTGCCTTGTCGTCGTCAATCGCGTCCGAGAGGAAGTCGTCCAGCCCGAGCCCGTTCCGGAGGACGACGTCCGCGCCATCCAGGCGCTTGCGGTCGTCCGACTTCAGCTCGTAGTCGTGGGGGTCCACGCCGGGGCCGACCAGCGTGTGGAGCTCGATGAGGTCGCCGCCAACCTCCCGCGCTAGCGCCGCGACCGGTGCGACCGTCGCCACAACGCGGGTCTTGCCGCTGCCGCCATCGTCATCGCCGTCGTCGTCGTCGTCACCGCCGCAGGCCGCGAGCGCGAGTCCCAGTGCCCCCGCGACCAGGGCGAGGAATAGCAGGCGGAGGACCGCAGCGCGGCTCATTGTTGAGACTCCATATCGTGTGCGCTCATGATATCAAGTCTCAGGAGCGCTGCAACTGCGATTCCCTCGAAACGCCGCTGCGAGGTGCGTGAGGGCCGCCCCGCGGTCCGTCCCTCACGATTGGGGTGTCCACGCAAGGAGGGCCCAATGCTCAAACTCATCGGCTTCGTCCTGGCGGCCTGGCCGCTCGTGAGCTGGCTGCGCGACCGGCGGCGGAACTCGAGGGCCGCGGCATGACGCGATACGACCTCAACGTCTCCACGCTCCCGCCGCGCGAGCCCGAACCGCTGCCGCCAACGACGCAGCCCCCCGTACAGCCGACCCCGGGCCCGGCGCTGCCACCGACGCAGACACCGCCCCTACCGCCAACCGTCCCAGACCCCGGCGCGCCCGTGACGGACGTGCCCCGCCCGCCCACCACCCGCACGCTCCCGGAGGAATAGCGCGCGGGTGAACCTCCGCTTCACCACGCCTGTCTCCGTTGCGCGCCGCGTCCCATACTTTCAGTGCGACAGGCGGTGTACCGGGGGAGGCGATGGCTGATGTGGGGCGCGAGCTCCAGGTGGAGCGCGAATCGCGGGGGTTGACGGTCGCGGACGTCGCCGCCGGGACGGGGATCCCGGCCCATTTCGTCACGGCGATCGAGGCGGGCCAGTTCGATCTGCTCCCCGCCGCTGTCTACGTGCGCGGGTTCATCCGCACCTACGGCGGCTTCCTCGAGCTCGACGGCGAAGAGCTCGTCGCCGCGCTCGGGCCTGCCTGGTCGGGCAACGGCCAGGCCGCCGAACCGCCGCCCGCGCCGCGCACCGTGCCTCCAGCCCTGGCCGCCGAGCCGGCGCCGTTCTCCGAAAGCGAGGAGCCGCTGCCGGTCCCCGCGGAGGTGATCGAAGCGCTCCCGCCGGTCGCGACGCCCGCGCCCGTCGCGCTGATTGACGATTTCGCCCCCGCCCGTGGCGCTAACGACGAAAGTCTGGTCCTCGAAGCGAAGCCCGGGCGCCGCATCCCCACCCGCCTGGTCGCGATCGCCGCGGGTGCGGTCGGGATCCTGGGGGTCATCTTCGCCTTCACCGTCCTGGGCGGCGGCGGCGGCGACGGGGACAGCGCGCCGGCATCGCCCGGCGATGCCACGCAATCACCGGCCGCCGCGGGGGACGACGCGACGCCCACAGCCACCGCCACGGCCTCAACCGAAGCCACCCCGACCGCCACGGCCACGCCCACGAGCACGCCAACGCCCACCCCGACGGCAACTCCGACCCCCTCGCCCACGCCCACGCCCAGCCCGACGCCGGCCGCGGTGCCAAGCCCGGCCGTGCCCGCAAACGCGTTCGCCTACTGCCAGCTGCTGGGCGGCGATGTGTACGACTGCGGCGGCGCCGGCCCCTGGCGGGTGATCTGCACGCCCGTGGGGCCGTTCTTCGACCCGAAGTGGACCGTCCCGAGCCCCATCCCGGAGGCCTGGACCGGCTGGCGCGAGACCTCGGTGAACGGCCGGCTGGAGCAGATCTTCACAGCCTGCGGCTGATCACCGCGCAGCAGCGATCCCGGCAAGCGGGGCCGCCTTCGTCAGGACGAGGAGGTCGCGCACGGCGAGCCGCACGTCCGCACCACGCTGGCCCGCGCTGACCAGGACCTGGTCGAGCTCCAGCGCGCGGGCATCGATGTGCACCGGGAAGCCCTTCTGCAGCAGCGCCAGCGCGCTGATTCCGCCGACCTGGAGCCCCGTGTAGCGCTCGGCGTCGGCGTGGCTGGCCATGCGCAGCTTCTTCGCGCCGAGCGCCGCAGCGAGCGCCTTCAGGTCCAGCTCGCTATCCGCGGGCATCATCACGAGGAGCGGCTTCCCCCGCGGCGGGTCGTGCTCCACCACGAGCGTCTTGTACACCTCGTGGGGCGCCATGCCCGTGGAGCGCGCGACCTCCTCCGCCGAGCGGATCGCCGCGTCGAATTCGAACAACTCGAACGGGACGCGGCGCTGCTCGAGCATCCGCGCGACGATGGGGCGGTTCGCCACCACCGCCGCCTACAGGTGCTGCGAAACGCCGCCGTCGACGTGGAAGATCTGCCCGTTCAGGTAGCCGCCGCCATCCGAGGCGAGGAGCACGGCGAGCGGGGCAATGTCCTCGGCCGTCCCGAAGCGGCGCATCGGGATGAAGCGGAGCAACTTGTTCTCGCCGATGTCGTCCGAGCCGCGCCCGGGCGTCCAGTCCATCCACCCGGTCGAGATCGCCGTCACGGTGACGCCGCGCGGGGCGAGCTCCTGGCTCAGCCCTGCGACCAGCCCGGTGACCCCGGCTTTCGACGCCGCGTAGGCGGAGTTCCAGCCGATCCCGCGCTCCGAGAGCACGCTGGTTATGTAGATAATCCGGCCGGGCGTCCCCTCCGGGAGCTGCTTCGCGAACGACCGCGCGGCGTAGAACCCGCCCGCGGTGTTCACCTGCTGCAGGCGCCCAAGCTCGGTGTCGGTGACGCCTTCGAGCGGCTTCGCGAGGACCGCGTCGGCGTTGTAGACGAGGATGCTCGGGTTCCCGAACTCCTTGGCCACCTGGCGCAGCCCCACCTGGACGTTCGTCGGCAGCGTCACATCCCAGCCCTGGGAGAATGTCTCCCGGCCGAGCCCGGCGACGGCCTTGCTCGCGCGCTTCGCCGCCATCACTTCGTCGCCGTCGAGCGTCGCCGATGCGGTCGCGACCGCGGCGCCGGCTTCCGCCAGCGCGAGGGCAATGGCGTGCCCGCCGGGGTTGCCGAACCCGACGACGAGCGCCTTCTTCCCGGTCAGGTCGAACCCGGGCTTGCGGTTCCAATCAGGCATAGGAAGCCTCCGGGGCGGGCCAATCGATCGGCGCGATGCCGCCGGCCAGGCCGCCGCCATCGATGACGAACGTCTCGGCCGTGATGTACGACGATGCATCGGAACAGAGGAAGACTGCGAGCGGCCCGAGCTCCCAGGCTTCGCCCACCCGGCGCGTCGGGTTGAACCGGCCGCGCTGGTCCCAGCCCGCCTGCTCCTGCGGGCTCGAAGCGGCCGACTGCTGCACGTAGCCGGGCACGATGCAGTTCACGCGGATGCCTTCGCCAATCACCTGGCCCGCGAGGCTCTTCGTGAACGAGAGGACGCCGCCTTTCGCCGTGGAGTAGCCGAGCCCCTGCGGGAAGCTGCGCATCGCCGACCCGCTGGCCACGTTGACGATGACGCCACCGCCGCCCTGGGCCCGGAACTGCCGCACAGCCGCGCGCGCGCAGTAGAACGCGCTGTCCAGGTTCACGCCCATCGCGTCCCGCCAGTCGGCGTCCGTGAGGTCGGTGACGCTCGCACCTGCGCCCTTCGAGTCGCCGATGCCGGCGTTGCTGAGCATGATGTCGAGCCGGCCGAAGTGGGCGACGACCTGCTCGACGAGCTGGTCGCACGAGGCGGGGTCCTGCACGTTCATCGCGATGGGCAGCGGGCGGCGCCCGGTCCTGCTTCCGATGAAGTCGGCCGTTTCTTCGAGCTGCGCGAGCGTGCGGCTGGCGATGCAGACATCTGCGCCCGCATCCGAAAGGGACAGCGCCATTTCGCGACCAAGGCTGCGGCCGCCACCGGTGACGATCGCCACCCGTCGGGGCGGCCCATCGAGGCGGAGTCGTTCAAGCACCATTACGGGCACCTCCGGGAGTGGGATTCTACGGGTGGTGGCGGCTCACGCTACCCGGATCGCGCCGATGACCAGCGTCAGCGCCGCCACGCCGAAGCGGTAGAGCACGAACGGCATCAGCGTCCGCGTCCGCAGGAACTGGAGGAGGAAGTGGATGACCGCGAAGCCGACGAGCGCCGAGCACGCGAACCCGAAGGCGAGGTCGAACACCTCGCCGCTGGACTCCCCGGCGAGGTCGCGCGCTTTGAGCAGCGCCGCGCCCACGAACGCCGGCGTGCCGAGCAGAAACGCGAACCGGGCCGCGTCGTTCCGGGTGAAGTGACGAAACAGCCCCAGCGTCATGGTCGCGCCCGAGCGGGACACCCCGGGGAAGAGTGCGCAGGCCTGGGCGCAGCCGATGAGCACCGCGTCGGCCACGCCGAGCTGCGCGATGGTGCGCTCCTGGCGTGTCCGGCGGTCCGCGACCAGCATGATTGCGCCGACGCCGGCGAGCGTGAGCGCCACGAGCCAGGGCTGGCGCAGCTTCTCCTCGATCATGTCTTCGAACAGCAGGCCCACGATGGCCGTGGGTATCGACCCGAGCGCGATGAGCGCGAACAGGCGCGTCGGATCGGACCAGGCGCGCGGCGCATAGCGGCCCGCGCCCAGGTCCCCCAGCGACGAGCGCGCCATCAGGTACCAGTCGCGCCAGAAGTACACCAGCAG
This sequence comes from Dehalococcoidia bacterium, assembly GCA_020850615.1. Lineage (GTDB taxonomy): Bacteria > Chloroflexota > Dehalococcoidia > Tepidiformales > Tepidiformaceae > JADZEI01. The sequence goes on from JADZEI010000018.1 coordinate 142,936, forward strand.
CGCCGTGAGCGTCCCCAGGTGCAGCCCGACATCGAACGCGAGCCCCTGGTCGTCCCACCCGAACAGGGCGGGGACGAGGATGAGGTGGCCGGAGGACGAAACGGGGAGGAATTCGGTGAGGCCCTGGACGATCCCGAGGATCGCGGCGCGGAGAAGGTCCATCGCTGCGAGCGTCGGATTCGCAGCGGATACGAGCAACCGCGGGCGAACGGGCCGGCATCTTTCGTCAAGCTTCGAACCGGGGAGTAGCGGAGGAGCTGCGATTCGTTAAGCTTGGTGGCTGGCGGGAGAAGCACTACGAAGATGAACCGATCGCCCCTCGTGTTCCTGGCAGCGCTGCTGCTTGCCCTGGTCATTGCCGGCTGCGACGGCGGCGGCACCACCGACGCGGCCACCGTAACGACGCCCGACGCCACCGCCGAGGCAACCAGCACCCCGGCCGAGCTGCCGCCCACGGCAACGCCAACGCCCGTACCTCCAATGCCAACCCCGACCGCGACGCCGCAGCCGACCCGCGCGACGCCCCCGCCGCCCACGCCAATCCCCCCGACGCCGACGCCCGCGCGTCCGCCGGAGACCGGCCGCTGGATCGACGTCAACGTCTCGAACTACACGGTGCGGCTCATGGACGGCAAGACCGCGGTCGATTCGATCGGGCCGGTCGGCGTGGGCCGCGAAATCGACACCGGCGTTTGGGAATCGACCGCAACCGGGCTGTTCCACGTCTACAGCATGGACGAGACGCTCGTGTACGACGCGCCCTACGACACCTACATCAGCCACTGGGTGGGCTTCGACCCGAGCCTCGCGAACGGCTTCCACTCCTTCCTGAAGGACCAGGGCGGCAAGGTGGTCGACAGCTCGACCGGGAACGTCTCGAACGGCTGCATCCGCGTGGGCCGGGCGGACGCGCTCTACGCCTTCGCCGACATCGGCATGCCCGTCTGGGTGCACCGCTGACACGTCCTGCGCCACGAACACGAAGAGGCCCCCGGTTGGGGGCCTCTTCGTATGTGCCAACAGGGGAGCTGCGGCTAGCGCTGCTTCTCCTGGGCCCGGCGGCGGATGGCCAGGCCCGCGCCCGCCGCGATCGCGGCGGCACCAAGCCCGAGGACGACGGTGCTCGCGTCGCCGCTGCCATCGGCGGCCTGCCCCGAGCCCGTCTGCGGGGCGCGCGGCGTGCTCGTCGCGGTGGCGGTGGTCGTCGCCGTGGTGGTCGCCGTCGGCGTCGCGGTCGCCTGCGAGCCGACGGACAGGTTCACCTGGTTGAGCTGGTAGTTCAGCCAGCTGCCGGTACCGGCGGTGGCGCCGTTCACGAGCAGCGTCACCGTCGAGCCGACGGCGCCGCAGCCCGGGTTTTCCGTGTTGTTCGGCGCCACGTCGACGACGTAGTTCATCGCACCGCCCTGCGAGAACACGGTCGTAACGCCGCACGTGGCCGAACCTACCTGGGCTGTGACGGTGGTCCCGGCGGGCGCCGGCGCACCGTCGATGGTGACGGTCCCCGCGAACCGCGCCGGCGGGTCGTTCGGGGCCTGGGCGAATGCCGTGCCCGCGCCGAGCGCGAGCGCACCGGCGAGGGCGAGGGCGGACGTAAGAACCTTCATGCGCAGAATCACTCCCGTGGTCAGCTGGTTGTCGGTGCCGCCGGGACCGTCCAGGCGATCTGGCCGGTGGCGCTGATGGCGACGAAGTACGCTTCGCCGTAGTCGAGCGTGGTGAAGTCGTTGGCGCCGGGGACGTCTTCGTTGCCCGGGAAGTTCGCCTCCCAGGACTGCGACGCGCGGTCCCAGCGGTAGATGGCCGTCACCTGGCCGGAGATGTCGTTGCCGACACCCTCTTCGAGGTCGCCCGAGAGCGCATCTTCGATGTTCGCGTTGTCCGGGCCGAGCCAGGCGATGAGCGTCCAGCGCGGGCTGAGGGCGTAGGTCACGGTCTCGGCCGCTTCGTACGTGAACTCGGCGACGCTGGTCACCGCGCTCGTCCCGGCCGCGTTGGTGACGCGGATGTCGACGTCGCCAGCGGCGTGCGCGGGCGCGACGGCGGTGATGCTCGTGGCGCTGTTGACCGTGAAGCTGGTGGCCGCCACGCCGCCGAAGGTGACGCCCGTGATGCCGGTGAAGCCCGTGCCCGTGATGGTCACGGTCGTCCCGCCCGCGGTGGAGCCGCTGGTGGGCGTGATCCCGGTGATGACCGGCGCGTTGCTGTACGTGTACTGGGTCGCCGAGCCGGTGGCGCTCGTGCCGCCATTTGCCTCGACCGTGATGTTCACCGTCCCGGCTGTGCCCGCGGGCGCGACGGCCGTGATTGTGTCCGCGTCGACGACGGCGAAGCTGGTCGCTTCAACGGTGCCGAAGAAGACCTCGGCGACGCCAACGAAGCCGGTGCCGGTGATGGTCACGTTGTTCCCGCCCGCGAGCGGGCCGCCCGCCGGGTCGACGCTGGTGACCGTCGGGACCGCCGTGTAGGTGAACGTGGAGGCTGCGCCGGTGGCGCTGGCGCCAGCGGGCGTCGTCACCTGGACGAGTGCCGCACCGGCCGAACGCGCCGGGGTCACGGCGGTGATGGTGGTCGGGCTGACGACCGTGTACGAGGCAGCCGCGGTGCCGCCGAACGTCACCGACGTCGCGCCCGTGAAGTTGGTCCCGGTGATGGTGACCGTCGTCCCGCCCGCGATGGGCCCGCTCGTCGGCGAGAGGCTCGTCACGGTCGGCACTACCGAACCAAAGGTGAACTTGCTGGCCGCGCTCGTGGCGCTGGTCCCGGCCGGCGTCGTCACGGTCACATCGACAATGCCGGCCGCGTGCGCCGGGGTGGTGGCCGTGATTGTGTCGGCGTCGACGACGGTGAAGCTGGCTGCGTCGATGGTCCCGAAGTTGACGTCAGTGGCGCCGGTGAACCCCGTGCCCGTGATGGTCACGACAGTGCCGCCCGCGATGCCGCCGGTCGTCGGCGAGAGCGACGTCACCGTCGGCGCCACGGCCGTGTAGGTGAACTCGGAGCCCGCGCCGGTGGCGCTCGCCCCGCCGGGCGTGGTGACCACAACCTGGACGTCGCCCGCTGCGTGCGCCGGGGCCGTCGCGGAGATGGTCGTCGCATTGACCACGGTCACGCCGGTCGCTGCAGTGCCACCGAAGGTCACCGTCGGCGCACCGGTGAACCCGGTGAAGTTCGTACCTGTGATGGTGACCACGGTCCCGCCGGTCACCGGCCCGTTATCGGGGCTGAGTGCGGTCACGGTGGGCGCGCCAACGTACGTGTAGCCGTCCGCCACGATCACCGAGTCGGGGTCGCTATTGGTGACTTCAACGTCCACGGCGCCCGCTCCGATCCCGGAGGGGACAACGACCGAGAGGCTGGTCGTGCCGCTGACGGTGACCGATGTCGCCACGACGCCGCCGAAGTCAACCGTCGTCCCGGCATCGAAGTTCGTCCCGGTGATGGTGATGGTGTTGCCACCCCCGATAGGACCCTCGTCCGGGTCGATGCTGGTAATGGTGGGCGTAGCCGCTCGCGCGACTGCCGCCGGCAGGATGGCCAGCGCGATGAGCGCGAGGACCACTGCCACGGCCAACGGCCGGGGCGCACTTCGCCTGTTGGCAGATTGCATGCATGTACCTCCTTCGAGCGGCAGTGTCTTGCGGCCCGGAGTGGCAATCTGTTGCCAGCAGGCGGAGGCGCGCAAAAAACATGTAACGTTCGAGCATTCCTTTACCCGGCCTATCGCATGTCAGGTTCACAGGACCGGCCACGCGGGCAGCGAATGCCACGTCCACGCCGCGATTGGAGCGAGCGCCCGGGGCCGAGTAGCCTGCACCCATGACTGATCCCGGCCCGGTCCTTTCGGGGCGCCTCCAGGGCGCGTTGTTCGATGAGTGCGCGGAGTGGGTCTGGCAGCAGCTCCAGGAAGACGGCGTCATGCTCGCCGGCGAGCTCGTGGACCTCATCCTCAAGACGGAGCGGGAGCTCGCCGTCCAGGCGCGGCCGCTCCCGGAGATTGCCCGCGTCCTCGAAGACGAGTTCCGCATGCGCGGCATCGCGGGCAACCCGGCGCCGCTCGACAGCCGCCTCATCGAAGCCGTGCTCCAGTGGGAAGACGACTTCCTCGGGTTCGCCGGCATCCCGCGCGCCGAAAGCTGACGCGCCCGCCCCGGGTTGACCGCCGCGAAATCCGACGCAAGACTGGCGGACAGGCCCATCACGGAGGTGCGCGCGCAACAGCATCCGGTTTCAGCGAGGGCAGTGACTTCGTAGCGCCAGGTCCGCTCCGGCGGATGACGAGGCGGGGGCAGTATCGAAAGACTCGGCGGATGGCCCCCCGGCAGGCACAGCCGTAAGGCGTCACACAAACCAGCTTGGGCAACCGGCTGACAACGGTGCGCCAGGTGCCAGGGCTCGCGCAGCCCTCTTCCCCACTCCCTCACACGCATCTTCCGAACCTGCCGCCGGGGCCACGGACCCCGCCGGCGCAGGCTGCCGCGGTGTATCCGCGGCGTGGGAGTGAACTGTATGTGCGGCATTGTCGGCTACGCGGGCACCGAGCCCGCGGCCCCCATTCTCATCCGCGCCCTTCGCGACCTGGAGTACCGCGGCTACGACTCCGCGGGCATCGCCGTCCTCGCCAACGAAGCCGAGGGCGACATCGTCGTCATGAAGCGCGAAGGCAAGATCGGCAACCTCGAACAGGCCCTCTCGTCGTCGAACGGCTTCGGCGCTGGAACCACGGGCATCGGCCACACCCGCTGGGCCACGCACGGCAAGCCCAGCGACATCAACGCCCACCCACACGCCAGCTGCGCGGGCGAAGTCGTCGTCATCCACAACGGCATCGTCGAGAACTACGCCGAGCTGCGCGCCCGCCTGCGCGACGCCGGCCACAGCTTCGAAAGCGAGACCGACACCGAGACCATCGCCCACCTGATGGAAGAGGACATCCGCGCCGGGATGCCCCTGCTCGATGCCCTCCGGAAGACGTGCGGTCTGCTCGAAGGGTCCCAGGCGATCGTCGCGATGAGCCCCACCGAGCCGGGCGTGCTCGTCGCCGCGCGCGTGGGCAACGCGGGCGGTGTCGTGGTTGGGCACTGCGACGGTGCCATGGTGCTCGCGAGCGACCTCGCCGCCGTGCTCCCGCATACCCGCACGGTCAGCTTCCTCGCAGACCGGCAGCTCGCCCGCGTGAACGTCCACGGCGTGCAGTTCTTCGACGAAGGCGGAAGCGAAATCGAGGTCGCCGCGCGGCAGGTGGCGCTCGACCCGGTGAGCGCGCTGAAGGGCCAGCACGCCCACTTCATGCTCAAGGAGATCATGGAGCAGCCCGAGGCGCTCTCCGACACGATCCGCAGCCTCGTCACGCTCGAGCCGCCGGCCCTGCACCTCGATGACCTCGGCGACGCGGCCGGCCGGTTGGCGACGATCGACCGCGTCGTGCTCGTCGGCATGGGCACGAGCCTCCATGCCGCGATGATCGGCCGCCGCTACATCGAGGAGCTGGGCGGGGTTCCCGCGGAGATCGACAACGCCAGCGAGTTCCGCTACCGCGACCCGATCCTCGGGCCCGGCACGCTCGTCGTGTCGGTCAGCCAGTCCGGCGAGACGGTCGACGTCCTCGAGGCGATGGCGGTCGCGAAGGCGGCCGGCGCGGTCCAGGTCACGATCTGCAACACGGAGGGGGCCCAGACCACGCGCGTCGCCGCGGGTTCGGTCTACACGCGGGCCGGGCTCGAACGCGGCGTCGCGAGCACCAAGTGCTTCACAACCGCCCTGGCGGCGCTCTACGCGCTGGGCCTCGCGATCGGGCGTGCCCGGGGGCAGCTCGATGATGCGCAGCTCGCCGAGCGCATCCACGACCTCCTCCGCGTGCCCGACGCCGCCGCCCGCGTGCTTGCGGACCAGAAGACGTTCGGGAAGCTGGCCAACCGGCTCTACGAAGCCGGGCACATGCTCTTCCTCGGCCGCGGCCTCGCCTTCCCGGTCGCGATGGAGGGGGCGCTCAAGATGAAGGAGATCAGCTACATCCACGCGGAGGGCTACGCCGCCGGCGAGATGAAGCACGGGCCGATCGCGCTGATCGACCGGTCGTTCCCCACCGTCGCCGTCGCGACCAAGCACGCGCTCCGTTCGAAGATGATCTCGAACATCGAGCAGGTCCAGGCGCGAGCCGGGGAAGTCATCGCCATCGTCACGGAGGGCGATGCGGAGGTCGGCCAGCTCGCCGACCACGTCGTCAGCGTCCCGGAGCTGCCGGCGCTGCTCGAGCCGATGATCGCGACGCTGCCCCTGCAGTGCCTGTCGTATCACGTCGCGGTGCGGCGCGGCTGCGACGTGGACCAGCCGCGGAACCTGGCCAAGACCGTCACGGTCGAGTAGCGGCCGGGGCGAGACTCCGGGCGGGCGCCGTCAGTCGCGCCCGCCCCTCGGCATCACGCGGCCACCGGCAGCGCGACGATGTTCGCGAAGGTGCCCGCGGCGCCGCGGTCGAGCTCGAAGTCGCGGTCGTTCCCGTCTTCGAGCCACGGGTTCAGCATCAGCCGCGCATAGAACTCCGAGTGCCGGAACGTCGCGAGGCTCTGTTCGTCTTCCCAGATGATGATGCCGCCGGCGATGTGCTTGTCTTCGCCGACGATGTAGCGAGCTGAGACGGCGCCGGGGAACTCCTCGACGGCGAGCTCGACGATGGCACCGTAGCGGTCGAGCCGCCCGGCCGGGACGTCACAGGTGCGGAAGGTCAGGACCTGGATCTGCATGGTCGTTCTCCTTGTCGTCGTTGGGCGGTGTCAGGCGGCGATGCCGATGATCTCGGCGAGCGAACGCGGCGCCGGGGCTTCGAACGCGAACGACTTCTCGTCCACGTCGTCCCAGCGGGGGTCCATCGACACCCAGGCGAACAGGTCGCTGTGGCGGAAGCGCTCCATCGACAGGCGGTCGTGCCAGACGATGAGCAACTCGACCCGGTTCTCCGCGCTGTCTTCGAGGAAGCGGTGCGTCGCGAGCCCGGGGTAGGTCGGGATCGCGGCGTCGAGGACGCCGGCGATGGAACCGGCGGCGGGTGCCGCCGATTCGGATGTGCGGAACGTGAGCACCTGGATGTACATCTGCCTCTCCTCTGGCGCCGCGAGGCGGCGTGGTCTCATCCTTGGCGTTCGCGGGCGCGGCCTCCATGGGCCGCCTCACAGAGGGCATGGGACGAAAGGCGGAGTGGCGCCGCCCCGCGTGAGCCACTGCACAGTGCGGCCGTTGCCGGGCGCCGCCCTATAATCCCGGCGTGGATCCGTGGGATGTGCGACGGCGGCTGGAAGCGAGCGAGGAGCTGCTCAGCCCGTTCGCTGCGCGCGGCCGCACCTCGAAGGGACGCCGCGAGCCGGAGGAGCCTTCGCCCCTGCGCCTCGAGTACCAGCGCGACCGCGACCGCATCCTCCACACGAAGGCGTTCCGGCGGCTGAAGCACAAGACGCAGGTGTTCATCGCGCCCGCGCTCGACCACTACGTCACGCGGCTCACGCACACGCTCGAAGTCGCGCAGGTGGCGCGCACGATCACCCGCGCGCTCAACCTCAACGAGGACCTGGCCGAGGCAGCTGCCCTCGGGCACGACATCGGCCACGGCCCGTTCGGGCACGCCGGTGAGGAGGCGCTCGCGGAGTGCCTGCCCGAGGGGTTCCGCCACAACTACCAGTCCGTCCGCGTGCTCAATGTGCTCGAGAACGGCGGCCAGGGACTGAACCTGATGTACGAAACGCTCGACGCGATCGAGAAGTCCAGCAAGGCCCGCGAGGACATCTTCGCCGTGGGCTGGGGCGTCCCGGCCACGCTCGAAGGCCAGGTCGTGAAGGTCGCCGATGCCGTCGCCTATGTGAACCACGACATCGGCGACGCCGTGCGCGCGGGGCTGATCCGCGAGAGCGACCTCCCTGACGCCGCCCGGCGCGTGCTGGGCACGTCGAAGGGCGCGCGGCTCAACGCACTCGTGACCGACATCGTCGCGGCGAGCTGGCCGGCCACGGGCGCGGGCGGCGTAGCCCTGCCGGTCATCGCCTTCAGCCCGGAGGTCGCCGCTGCCGTGAACGAGCTCCGCGAGTTCATGTTCCAGCGCGTGTACCTCTACGACAGCACCCGGAAGGAGGCCGAGCGTGGCAAGCGCGTCGTCATCTTCCTCTTCGAGCACTTCGCCCGGCACCCGGAGCTCATCTCGCCGGACTACTCGCTGGCGGGCGACCCGGTGGAACGCCGCGCGGCCGACTACGTCAGCGGGATGACCGACCGCTACGCGCTGCGGCTGGCGCGCGAACTGGGCTGCAGCGAGGCGCTCGATTGGGTTACGTAAACCAACGTGAACCGGACGAACAAATCCGTCCAATTGCAACCTTGCGGGTACTCAGGAGCGTCCAGATAATCGTTCATGGTGGCGAACAAATAGCCCATGACTGAACGGCACGGCTCCTACCCGCCGGACGAGCCTGTAATTGGCGGCTCGACTCCCCCAGCACCACCCCGCCAGCCCGGCTACAACGCCGGATATGCCCCGGCGCCGGGTGCGCCACGCTATGACGAAGACTGGGACGAATACGCCGACGAGTACGACGAATACGACGACGGCTATGACGATGACCCGTACTACGACGACGAGTACTACGGAGAAGCCCCCGCGCGCCAGCCGGTCTTCTACCTGTTCGTGGCCATCGCCATCCTCGTGGGCGCAGCTGCGGTCGTCGCCCTCTTCACGCTCGTCCGCGACGACGGCGGCACCGAGGAGGCCGGCACGCCAGGCCCGGTCCAGTTCCGCGTCTCCGTCGAATCCCCGCGCAACGGCGACCGCGTCCACATCGACGAAGACATCGAGGTCAACGTCCGCGCCACGTCGACCGATCCCATCGCCAGGTTCGAGCTGCTCGTCAACGGCCAGGTCGAAGACGAGGTTGCGGCGACACCGCCGACCTCCGGCAGCCTCTACATCCAGGTCCTCAAGACCCGTTTCGACCGCAAGGGCGACTACACGCTCGAAGTCCGCGTGAGCGCCGAGACCGGCGAGCAGACCACCTCCGACGCGATCAAGGTCTCCGCCGTCGAGGACATCGGCGACCGGCCGGTCAGCATCCGCGGCGAAGTGGTGGCCGCGGCGACGCTCCGCACCGGCCCCGGCGAGCAGTTCGAAAGCGCCGGCACGCTCAACGCCGGCCAGGAAGTGACCATCACCGGCAAGACGCGCAACGGCGAGTGGCTCCTGCTCGATATCCAGGGCGGCCGCTGGGCCCCCGCAGCTGCGATCGACCCGCTGGACTCGCTCGACCTCGTGCCCGTGCGCGAACCCACGCCCACGCCGGCGCCGACCAATACGCCCACCCGCGAACCCTCGCCGACCGCGACGCCATCGGTGACGCCGACGCCCACGGCGAACGCCAACGCGCCGGACTTCGTGCCCCAGAACGCCGTCCTCATCGACGACGGCAACGGCGTCCGGGTGACCATCGCGAACATCAGCCCGAACAACTACAGCGGCACGCTCGTCGTGCGGGCGGAAGGCATCGATGCAGTCTCCGCGAGCCAGGCGTTTAACGTGACGCTCGACGCGAACGGCGCGACGACCGTCGAGTTCGAGCTGGCCACCCGGATCACCGAGCAGAAGACAGTCACCGTGCGCGTGGACCCCGAGAACGCCGTGAAGGAAGCGAACGAGGACAACAACACCGCCTCGATCCCGCTCACTCCGCTGGCCGAAGCGCCGAAGATCGTGATCACCGACCCCGTGGTCGGCGCAAACACCATCAGCGTGACCGTCCAGAACAGCGGTGGCGACATGCCGAGCTCCGAAGTCGTCGTCCGGCTCACCCTGGGCGAGGCCGAGACGTCGCAGAGCAAGACCATCTCGCTTTCGAAGAACCAGACATCGCAGTTCACGGTGGCGCGCCCGCAGGGGAACGGCACCGCCCGCGTCGTGGTCCTGGTCAACGGGCAGCAGATGGCCGCACTCGACGTGCCTATCGCACCGTAAGCCGAGGGAGGAGCGCCTCGTCTTTCCTTGGCGGAAGGCATGCTCCCCCGGCCAACGCCGGAATCGGAAATCGAAACCAACGGTCCTCGCGGGGCCAGACCGCGACGTAATCCCATCCCCAACGCGAACCTTCGCCCGGGTGACATCGCCCGGGCCGTTCCGGCGCACCCGAGGACCTAGAATCAGGACATGGACGCCACCGAGGAGATCAAGCAGAAGGTCGACCTCGTGGAGTACGTGGGGCGCTTCGTCGCGCTCCAGAAGGCCGGGCGCAACTTCCGCGGCCTCTGCCCATTCCACACCGAGAAGACGCCGTCGTTCTACGTCTTCCCGGACCGGGGCTCGTGGCGCTGCTTCGGCAGCTGCGGCGAAGGCGGCGACCTCTTCAGCTTCGTCCAGAAGCGGGAGAACCTCGACTTCCGCGGCGCCCTGCGCGAGCTCGCGACCGAAGCCGGCGTCCAGCTCAGCGCCGAGTCCTCGCAACGCCGGAGCCGGCTTGAGAAGCTCTCGGCCGTCCTCTCCGCAGCCGTCGACTACTACCAGCGCCGGTTCGAAGGCGAAGAGGGCCGCGATGCCCGCGCCTACATCTTCGAAAAGCGCGGCATCACGCTCGATGCCGCCGCTGCCTTCCACATCGGCTGGGCACCCGACGACTGGCGCGCGCTCCGCAACCACCTGAACGCCCGCGGCTATGACGATGCCGACATCGTTGCGGCGGGCCTCCTGGTCGAAAACGAGAGCGGCGGCCAGCCGTATGACCGCTTCCGCGGCCGGGTCATCATCCCGATCGCGGACGAGCGCGGACAGTTCGTCGGCATGGGCGGCCGCGGCCTCCACGGCGAAGAGCCGAAGTACCTGAACTCGCCCCAGTCCGAGCTCTTCGACAAGGGCCGCACGCTCTACGGGCTCCACCTTGCCGCCGCGGCCATCCGCGAAAGCGGCACCGTGGTCGTCGTCGAGGGCTACATGGACGTGATCGGCCCGTGGCAGGCGGGGTTCAAGAACGTCGTCGCCACCATGGGCACCTCGCTCACGGAGCACCACGCCGCGCTCCTGCGCCGTTTCGCCAAGCGCGTCGTCCTCGCGATGGACCCCGACGCCGCCGGCATGAACGCAGCCGAGCGCGCGGGCGGGCTGTTCTTGGGGCTCGATTCGCCGGAGCACGCCGCACGATCCGCCCGGCAGGCGGACGACATGGCCTCGACGCACCAGCTCGAGCTGCGCGTCGCGCCGCTCCCGCCCGGGCGCGACCCCGACGAGATCGCCCGCGACGACCCGGAGGGCTGGGCCCGCGCCATCGACCAGGCCGTGCCCTATGCGGAGTTCTTGCTCCGCAGACTGATGGGCCCGCAGCCTCCCGACTCGCCGGTGGAAGCGCGCCGCATTGTCGATCGGATCCGCCCGGTGCTGCTCGCGGTCCAGGACCCGGTCGAACGGGCAATGTACGTCCAGCGGGTCGCGCGCCACCTTGGCATCGTCGAGGCGGCCGTCTTCGAACGGCTGCGCGCGGGCGGCGGCGGCCGGCGGGCAGTTCGTCCGCCCGACCAGGAAGCGCCGCCCGAGGAGGAGTACCTCCTCTCGTTCCTGCTGCGCTACCCGGAGCTCCGGCTCCAGTTCAAGAGCATCCCCGAGACGCTGTTCACCCGGGCGGTGGACCGCGAGGTGTTCCGCCGCTGGGCGGGGGGCGAAGGCTTCGAAGACCTGCCCACGGACGACCCGCTCGCCCGGCACGTGAAGGCCCTCGGTGCCCGCCGCCTGCCACCGCTGACCCCGGCCGAGGCCGTGCTCGCCGTGCGCGAGAAGATCGGACGGATCACCCGCGACCGGCTGATCCAGCACCAGGCCGCGATGAGCGAGCACCTTGCGGAAGCCGAGAAGTCGGTCGGCGCGACGCGGCTGGCCACACTCGCGGCCGAGGCGTGGCGCGGCGTACTCCCCGCACCGGAGGACCGGCCATTCGCCGAAACCGTGATCGAGGACCTGGAGCTCGGCCTGAGCATCCATCGCCGGGAAGAGCCGGGCGCGACCGTATAGCGGACGGCAATCACGCCATCGACAAGGATTCATCGTTTATAGGGTAGTTACCGGATTGACACCTTTTCGTTACAGGCGTATCACGTAATTGCCACCCGGGACACCCGGGATGGTGCACACGGGAGGTGCCATCATGGCAAAGGTTCGAACGCTCCTGGTCCTCGGTGCGCTCGCCGCGGTCGCCGTCGTCTCGTCGGCGGTCCCGGCCCTCGTCATCAGCTGGTAACAGCTGGCGGCGCCACCAAACGGGAAGCGGGCCAGATGGCCCGCTTTCTTCATGCCCGCAAATCCGGCCCACTTGTGCTACCCGGCAGCTTCGAACCCGAGCCGCCGGTCCAGGATCCCGGCATCCATCAGCGCGGCAGCGGTGCCTGCCTCGCGCAGCGCCTCGGGTGGCGTGACGCCAGCCCGGATCGCCGAAGCCGCGAGCCGGTCGAGCCGCTCCCGGCGATGCGCTTCCAGCAGCCCTCTCGTCGTTCCGTCAATCGCGGCCACCTGCCAGAGGTCGGCCACGAGGGCAGCGTGCTGGTCGTCGTCGTCCCGTCCGAAGGCGGCTCGTGCGGCGATGTGCGCGGGTTCTCCGCACGCCAACCCCTGTTCGACCTGCGCGACGCGGGACGTCGCCTCGGCGAGCACGCACTCCGCGACCATGTGATAGAGCTCGGCCTTGCTGGTGAGGTGCGCGTAGACGGCGCCCTTCGACAGCCCCGCCCCGGCCGCGATCGCATCCAGCGACGTGCCCGCGTAGCCGTTGCGCGCGAGCAGGGGGCGCGCCGCCCGGACCAGTGACGCGAGCGTCTTAGCTCGCCGCTCGGCCTGGCGCATCCTTGTCCTTCTTCCTCCAGGCTGGGAGGTACAGCGGCCGCACGTTGGCGCCGTGGTCTTCTTCGCGCCATCGCGGGAACGCGGCTTCGAACGCCTCCACGACCCTGGGGTCGAACTGGGAACCGGCGCAGCGCAGGATCTCCGCCAGCGCCGCGTCCGGGGTCTGCCCCTTCCGGTAGGGACGGTCCGAGATGATGGCGTCATAGGTGTCGGCCAGCGCGAAGATGCGGGCGCCGAGGGGGATGTCCTCCGCCTTCAGCCGCCGCGGGTAGCCATCGCCGTCCCAGCGTTCGTGGTGCGCGAGGACGATCTTCGCCGTGGGGCGCAGGTACGGGACGGCCGCGAGGATCTTGTAGCCCATGGCCGAGTGCCGCTTCATGAACTCCCACTCTTCTTCGGTGAGCTTCGCCGGCTTGAGCAGGATGGCATCGGGCACGCCGATCTTGCCGACGTCGTGCATCAGGGCGCCGCGGTAGATCGTCGCGAGCTCCTGCTCGTCCTTGATCCCCAGCATCTGCGCGATGTCGAGCGAGTGGACCGCCACGCGTACCGAGTGGCCCTTCGTCTCCTGGTCGCGCACGTCGAGCGCGGCCACGAGGGACTCGAGCGTGCCCGTGTAGGCGCTGGACAGCTCCTCCGACATGCTCCGGATCTCGATGTAGGCGCCCTGCAGCTGCTGGTTCGATTTCTCCAGCCGCAGGACGTTCTCGCGCGTCTGGTCGAGCACCTGCTTCATCGAATAGCGGCTGAGGAGTAGCGGCAGCGAGAGGATGACCACTCCCGGGACGCCGAAGATGTCGTACGCGGCGGCAAGGCCACCGCCGAGGGCGCCGAGTCCTGCGTAGTGCGGGATCAGCCAGGGGAAGTTCTCGCGGTACACCGCCACGTAGGAGTTCCCGCTCGCGAGGGCCATGACGAGCGCCACCGCGTTGCTCGTCATGAGGAAGATCACGAGGCCCACGCAGGCGCCCACCGCCAGCATCGCAACCGGGCTGTCCAGCAGTTCGATGGGGCGTATTTGCACCAGGGCCACGCCCGCGATGAACGCAGCCAGGTTGTGCTGCCCGAAATTGAACGCGAGCTTTGGCACTTCGCGGCTCGAAAACGAGAACCAGCCCGTGACCGTAATCACCGCCGAGACGAGTGCTACGCCGGGAAGGCCCCACACCATCGCCGAGAGCACAAGGCTCACAACGCTCACCGACGCGCGCCCGTCGTGGTGCAGCCGCACCGCCAGGATCTCCGCGAGCGCTGCCAGCGCAACGGTCACGGCGAGCCCGACCGGGTCGTGGAGGGGCTCGGCAAAGAACGCAAGCGTAAACGTCGCCGAACCGAGCACAAACACGGTGACGATAAACCACTCGGCACTTCTGCGGAGCGCGTGCGCGGACATCTCAACTGCTATATCGGCGGCGACGCGAATACCTGAAAGGGGAAGCCGATTCCCGCGCATTATGTTGCACGGCGCATGCACCCCCGTCGTATGCATGCCGCGCTCCCGCGATGGCGGCGGGGCTACTCCCAGACGCGGTCCAGCTCGCTGTCCGCGATATCGAACGCCGACGGCCCGTCCGGGAGGGGGAGCGCCTCGTCGCGCATCCAGGCCGGCAGGCGGTCGTCGTCCTTCGTGAACCCGGCGCGCCGGTTGAACTCGCGCTCGGCGTCGATCCCATCGCGCGCCATCGCCAGCACCGACTCGTCGTTCCACTCGACATCGAAGCGGTTGTTCACGAAGGTGGCGATGTCGCCGGGCAGCGCGTTCGAAAACTGGCAGACGCCCGCGGAATCGATCGCCATCATCACGAGCTGCTCGTGGCGGCTCTGCTTCACCAGCGTGTCCACCGTCGCCCCGCGGGCCGTCACCATCCCGGCCGTGTGGTCGGCGCCCTGCGGGCTTGTGCTGTAGGTGATGCCCATGCCCTTCAGGGTGCGCGGCTCCCAGGCCGGCAGGCCCTGGCCCTTCACCGCCGGCACGCGGTCGATGCCATACGTCTTCGCGACGTGCACGGTGCCGTTGCCAATGATCCGCCCCAGCGGGCTGCCGTCACGGATGGCCTCGAGCAGCTTCTTCGTGCCCTCCCAGTCGCCCCAGGGCAGGACACCCGCCTCCATGGCCACGCCGACCGCGTTCCCGACCTCGATCGTGTCGAGCCCGATGTCGTCGCAGAGCCGGTCGAGCTCCGCGACGAGGTCCGCCGGTCCGATTTCGAGGTTCGAACCCAGCAGGGCGATGGTCTCGAACTCGAACGCCGTCGTGACGTGGTTGCCCTGCGCGTCGTTGAAGAGGATCGCGCACTTCACCACGCAGCCCGCCATGCAGGGCAGCATCTTGCCGCCCCGTTCCTGCGAGAGTGCGTCGATCTGCTGCCCGGAGATCGTGTCGGCCTGGTCCCAGGTGCCGAGGCGATGGTTCCGCGTCGGCATGCTCTGGATGTTCTCCCGGTTCACGAATTTCACGACGCCGGCCGTGCCGGTCTTGCTCAGGTTCGCCGTGCGGGGGTCTTCGATAACCATTTTCGAGAACTTCGTGACTTCCTTGCGGAATTCCTCCTTGCGGGCGCCCGCCAGGACCGCCGGCGCGCCCGCATCGTCCACGACGATCGCCTTCAGCCCCTTCGCGCCCATGACGGCGCCGGGGCCGCCCCGGGCCGCGTGCCGCGTCGGCCGCCCCTCCGGGTCGGTCACCGCGACCGAGGCCGAGGCGAGGCGGTATTCGCCCGCCGGGCCGATCGTCGCGGCGCAGCGGTTCCGGGTGGCGTCGCCGACGAGCTCGCGGTGCAGGTCGTAGTTCGAACGCCCGGCCAGGCTCGCCGCGCTATCGAGGCGCACGCCGCTCACGTCGATGTCGAGGCGCTTCCAGCCGTCGTCGCTGGCGCCGGCGATGACGAGGGCCTTGATCCCGAGCCGCGCCAGCTTGCTGCCCAGCAGGCCGCCGACGTTCGCTTCCTTCGTGCCGCCCGTGAGCGGGCTCTTGAAGCCGAAGCTGGTGCGCCCGCTGGTCGTGATGGCCGTGCCGCCGAGCAGCCCCGGCGCGATGAACAGCTTCGCCTCGCGCGAGAGGGGGTGCACCCGCGCGTCGGTCTCGTCGAGAAGCATCCGGGAGGTCAGCGCGCGGCCGCCGAGGAAGCGGTAGGGGGCGGGGGCCGTTTCCTCGGTGATGGCGCCGGTGGTCATGTCGA
Organism: Dehalococcoidia bacterium; assembly: GCA_020850615.1. Taxonomy (GTDB): domain Bacteria; phylum Chloroflexota; class Dehalococcoidia; order Tepidiformales; family Tepidiformaceae; genus JADZEI01. The sequence continues at coordinate 158,959 of JADZEI010000018.1, forward strand.
CCCGGACGATGCGGTCAATTTCCATGCGGTGGCAGTCCTTGGAAAACGCCATAACGGCGGGGGTAACGTAACCCTGCATCCTACAGGAACGGCCCCGTGCGCGCGGCCGAAGGTATAGTTGGCCCGATGGCCCACCCTGCGCTGCGCGCGGCTGTGCTCCGATCGCCGGGCCCGGTTGGTGGGTCGCCGCTCGCGATCGAGGAGCGCGCGGTCCCGGCACCGGCGGCCGGCGAGCTGCTCCTCCGCGTCCGCGCCTGTGGCGTCTGCCGGACGGACCTCCAGCTCACCGAGGGCGACCTGCCCGCGAAGCACCTCCCGATCGTCCCGGGGCACCAGGCCGTGGGCGTCGTAGAGGCGATTGGCCCGGGCGTCGCGGGCTGGGCGCCGGGCGACCGCGCCGGTGTCGCCTGGCTCGCGGGGGCCTGCGGGAGCTGCCGCCACTGCCTCGCCGGCCACGAAAACCTCTGCATCGAGGCGCAGTTCACCGGCTGGGACCGCGACGGCGGGTTCGCCACGCACATGACCGTGCGCGCGGACTTCGCGCACCGCCTGCCCGCGGGGTTCGACGACCTCGCCGCGGCGCCGCTCCTCTGCGGCGGCGTCATCGGCTACCGGTCGCTGCGCGTCAGCGGGATTCAGCCGGGCGGGCGGCTCGGGCTGTATGGCTTCGGCGCCTCGGCCCTGCTGGCGATCCAGGTCGCCGTCCACTGGGGCTGCGAGGTGTTCGTCTGCACGCGTTCGGCGGCCGAACAAGAACGTGCGCGGAAGCTCGGGGCCGCCTGGGCCGGCGGTTATGACGAGCGTCCGCCCGCACTGCTCGACAGCGCGGTCACGTTCGCGCCCTCCGGCGACGTCGTCGTTGCGGCGCTGAAGGCGCTGGACCGCGGCGGCACGGTCGCGATAAACGCGATCCACCTCGACCGCGTGCCCGAGCTGTCGTACGACGACCTCTGGTGGGAGCGGCAGCTCCGGAGCGTCGCGAACTTCACGCGCCAGGACGCGCGCGAGTTCCTCGAGCTTGCGGCGGCGATACCGGTGCGCACCGCGTGCGAGGTGCACCCGCTCCGAGACGCGAACCTCGCGCTCCAGCGCCTCGCCGATGGCCGCGTCAGCGGCGCAGCCGTGCTCGCGATGGAGTGACCGCGCGCCGCGTCCGAAAGGAGCATGACGCACACAAACGAAGGGCCCCTCTCGGGGCCCCTCGAACGTTCGTCGCCGGTTCGCCCGCTCAGGCGGGGGTGAACTTGACCGGCAGGTGCTTGATGCCCCCGATGAAGTTCGAACGCAGACGCTCCTCCGGGCCGGCCTGCTGGATGTCCGGCAGCTTCGCGAGCAGCTCTTCGAAGAGGCACTTCAGCTCCAGCCGCGCGAACCCGGCGCCCAGGCAGAAGTGCTCGCCGATGCCGAAGGCGATGTGGTCGTTCGGCGTGCGTGTGATGTCGAAGGTGTCGGCGTCCGGGAAGACGCTTTCGTCGCGGTTCGCCGAGGGATACCACATCACGATCCGCTCGCCCTTCTTCATCGGCTGGCCGGCGATCTCCGTGTCCTCCATCGCGACGCGCGCCATGTGCGTCACCGGCGACACGTAGCGGATGATCTCTTCGACGGCGCCGGGCAGCAGCGACATGTCGGCCTGGAGCCGCTCCCGCTCGCCGGGATTCTTGAACAGCGCCAGCAGCCCGCCCGACATCGCGTTCCGCGTCGTCTCGTTCCCGGCGAGGATGAGCAGGAAGCAGAACCAGAGGATGTCCTCGTCGCTCAGCTTCTCCCCGTCGAGCTCGGACTCGCAGAGCAGGCTGATCATGTCCTCCCTGCGCTCGGCGCGGTGCGCCTGGAGCTGCTGGGCGAAGTACCCGAACATCTGCATCGTGCCCATATTGCCGGTGATGCGGGCCGCCTCGACGGTGCCGCGCTGCTCTTCGGGCACGTCCGTCTGGTACTCCGGGTCGCCGGAACCGAGCACCTTGTTCGTCAGCGTGAACATCAACTGCCACTCGGACTTCGGGATGCCCATCATCTCGCAGATGACCGCGAGCGGGATGAGCGCCGCCACCTCGGTCACGAAGTCGCACTCCCCCTTCGGCGCGATGTCATCGATCACCTGGCGCGTGATCTCGCGGATATGGCCTTCCATGGCGTTGACGGCGCGCGGCGTGAACCCCTTGTTCACCAGCCGGCGCAGCTTCACGTGCCGCGGCGGGTCCATCGTGATGAGCATCTTCCCGTTGCCGTTGGCAGCGAGCGTCGCCTCCGCTTCGTCCCGCGGCTCGGCGAAGACGATGCCGCGCTCGGAGCTCCAGATCTCCGGGTGGCGCGATACCGCAACGATGTCTTCGAAGCGCACCACGGACCAGAAGCCCTTGAGCTCGTCCGTGCCCTGGTTCCAGTGGATCGGCTTCTCCCTGCGGAGGATCTTGAACGCTTCGTGCGCGCGCCCCTGCTCGAAAAGGTCCGGAAACGCGAGGTTGATCTGGTCGAGCGCGAGGCCCGGCTCCATCGTTGTCATTCAGTTGGCTCCCTGCTTCTTACCGTTGGTCGACGGACGTTGCGCCGCTGGACGGCGCCCTGCGTTCGCTACTGGGCCCAGGCGATGGCCTGCCGGGGGCAGAGGCGGATGGCGCGCTCCACCTTCGGCGCCAGCTCCTCCGTGACCTCATCCACGGTCACCCGGCTGATGTCATCGTCGCCCACCTCGAAGACCTCCGGCGCGGCCGCTTCGCACTTGCGGTGGCCTTCGCACATGTCTTCATTGACCACGACCTTCATGCATTCCCCTCCACGGTAGCCGAACAGCATTCGGCCTGCTGCAGGGCAGTATACGTTCAGTCCGACCGCGCGGTAAGTACGTGGCCTCGCCGGTGGCCCGGCATCCGTGTTAGGCAATTGTCCGTATCGCGGCATAGGAGCGCCGCCGTGCCGTGGCGATACTGCGGCCACCGTCGCGCGACCCGATCCCGCGCACGGGAAAGGACGAGCTCCATGTACATGCCCAACGGCCGGCTCCAGCGTGAGGGGTGGCACCCCGCGACCATCGGCATGCTCGTCTGCGGCATCGTCGCAATCCTGTTCTGCATCGTCTCGCTAGTCGGCATCTACTTCTCGCTCTGGGCGTTCGAAGCGACGATCCTGTCACTCCTCGTAGGCCTCATCCGGCACCGCGTGTGGCGGGCGATCTGCGCCGGCTTCGCCATCCCGTCGTTCCTTTTCCTGGGCTTCTTCTCGTTCTTCGTCGGGCTGCTCACGACCTTTGTCTTCGGACTCGGCCTGCTCCTGCTCGTCGGCTCGATCGCCGCGATCGCAGGCACCGTCTTCGCCATCGTCGAGTTGGTGAACACGATCAACGGAGACGATCCGGCCGGCGCGCGGGGCGGCTACGGTGCCGCGGGCGCCTGGGGTCAGCCAGCGCAGCAGATCATCATCAACAACAACAACAGCGCACAGAACAGCGCCCAGGTTGGGAACAACGACAACCGCCGCGTCACCTACCCGGCGGGCAGCCAGGGTAGCGGCGCGCGCGTCGGCGTTATCGACTGCGGCCGGCCGCTTCCCGACCTGCCGATCCGCGCCGGGCAGGCGCTGCTGGCCGGGCGTGATGCCGCCGCGTCGGTCCGCCTGTCGGATCCGCGCGCGAGCCGCCGTCACGTCGAGATCATGCTCGACGGCAACGGCTGGATCGTGCGGGACCTGGGCTCGGTGAACCCGACCCGGATCCTTTCCCCCTACGGCGAGCAGGAAGTCGCCGGGACCGTCCGACGTGTGTCGCACGGGCAGCTCGCCATCGGCAATTCGATCATCACGCTCTATCCGCCCGGTTCGTAGCCGCGTACCGGCGCACCGCTGTGTCGCGACGGCCTGTGATACCGCGCTCTTCCTCGCCAAATCAGGACTGGCGCCGCCGAACGTCTTAAGGACGCGCCGGTAGTGCCGACACTGTGCTTGGGAGGGAAACCCGATGCGCAATTCGTGGGTGGTGAGTTGTGCCCTGCTCGTCTTCCCGATGATCGCGTTCGCGGCGGTGTCGTCGGTCGACGCCTGGAACCCATCGGTCATGGCGCCTACCGGGCACTTTTATGTCGTCTCGGCAGCGGCGATCCTGGCCGCGGGCATCGGCGTGGCGCTCCTCCTCTGCGTCCGCAGCGTGCGGGAGACGCGGACGCTCTTCCTCGGCCTGGGCTTCGTGGGGCTGGGGCTCATCTTCGGCGCACACGGGCTCTCCACGCCCGGGTTCATCGTCGAACGGGGCGGCTACCCGTACGGCGTCATCGTTTCCGCCGGGATCAGCCAGATCGTCGCGGCGAGCCTGATCTTCGCGAGCGTGCTGCCGGATCCCTGGCTCCCGGCCCGACGGCTCGCGCGCTGGTCGCCGGCCATCATCAGCGCTTCGCTCAGCCTCTTCGTCGGCTACGTCGTGGTGACGCTCGCCCGGCCGGAAACGTGGGAGATCGTCCCGCGCGGCGAGACGTGGGATGCGTTCCTCGCGGGCGCGGCCATCGCGCTGCTCGCCGGGGCGGCACGGCGGTATTGGCAGGCGTGGCAGCTCACGCGCTTCCCCGCCCAGTTCGCGATGGTCGCCTCTCTCATCCTGCTCGCGGAATCGCAGGTCTCGATGTACTTCGGCGAGCCGTGGTATGTCGACTGGTGGATCTACCACGGCCTGCTCCTCGCGTCGTTCGGCACGCTGGTGGGCGGCTGGGCGGTCGAGGCCCGGCGCGCGCGGTCGCTGCTCCTCTTCTCGCGGTCCATCGCACTCCGTGACCGGCTGGACCACGTCGACCTGGCGCAACCCGAGACGCTCGAAGCGATCGAAGAGGCCATGACCGGGAAGGACCCGTACACACGGGATCACATGAGCCGGGTAGCCGAGTTCGCCGAGGCGATTGCGAACGAACTGGGGGTGGACGAACGCACCCGCCAGCTCGCCACCGTCGCGGGCCGCATCCACGACGTCGGCAAGATCGCCGTGCCGGACGACATTCTCCTCAAGCCGGGGAAGCTCACCGCCGGGGAGTTCGAGCAGATGAAGCACCACGCGGCCCGCGGCGCCCTCATCGTCCAGAAGTCGAAGGTGTTGAGCGACGTGGCCGAGGTTGTACGAGCGCACCACGAGCGGTTCGCCGGCGGCGGCTACCCGGATGGGGTGGCCGGCGAGGCGATCCCGTTCGCCGCCCGCATCGTCGCGGTCGCCGATACCTTCGACGCGCTTACCTCGACCCGCGTGTACCGCGCGGCGCGCCCGGTGGGCGAAGCGATCGCGGAGCTGCGCCGCGTCGCCGGCACGCAGCTCGACCCGCGCTGCGTGGCCGCGTTCCTCGCCTGGCTCGAACGGCAGGATGCGGAGCTCGCCCACGCCGCCTGAGCCCGCCGCTACACGGGCTTGACCAGCACCGCCTGGAGCCACCGCACGCTCCCCGCCCGGGCCGACCGCGCGAGGTTCGCGAGCTTACCGGGCATGCCGGCGCCCATGACGATCTCCAGGTTCAGCGGCCCCGGCGGTGGCCCCGCGGAGAGCGACTTCATCCAGCCCAGCGCATCGTCCGTCAGGTCCTGCCACGCTTGCACTTCGAAACCCGCGCTCTTCACGAATCCCAGCGTCTCTGCCGGTGTGAAGAGGTGGCTGATCGCGGCGTCGCTGGCCCACGGCACGGGAAACTCGAGCTCCGGGCCATCCCCGCGGACAATGTCGAAGAACGCGAACCGCCCACCGGGCCGCAGCACCCGGAACACCTCCCGGTAGAGCGCAGTCCGGTCGGCGATGTTCATCACCACATGCTGGGTCCAGGCGACATCGAATGCGCCGCCATCGAACGGCATCGCGAGCGCGTCGCCCTGGTGGAAGCGCACACGGTCGCTCAGCGCGCACGCCTCCGTGAGCACCTGCGCCGAGCGCACGAACTCGGGCGTGAGGTCGATGCCCGTAACGTCGGCGCCGAACGCGCTCGCGAGGATGCGCGCAGGACCACCGAGCCCCGAACCGACGTCGATGACGCGCTCGCCCGGCCGGATCCCGGCGAGCTGCGCGAGCGCCTGCGTCGCAGCGAGGCCACGGGTGTGGAACTCGTCGGCGGGCGCCAGCGCGACCGGGGTGATGGGGTCGAGGCCGGCGGCCGCCGCGGCCTCCAGGACGCGCTCGGCGAGCCGATCGCCCGTGTAATGCTGTTCGACCGTTTCCGGCATGGCCACGTACCTCCCTGCAATCGCGGCATTGTATGCACGTCCGGTGATTTCGCGAATTGAAAAGGGGACGCCAGCCAGTGCCGGCGCCCCCGTATCGGTGCGGTCGCCATGGAGACGGCTAGCCGCCGCCGTTCGCTTCCGGGAAGGTGACGCAGGTGGTCGTGCTCTCGATGCCCTCCACCGCGCGGATATGGCGGCTGATGACGGACGGCACGTCCGTCAGGGTCGGTACTTCGACGACCGCGACGATGTCGTAAGGCCCCATGACCTGGTAGACCTCACTGATGCCGTCCACGGCGTTCAGGCGGTTGTACACGTCGATGGTCTTTGCCGGGTCGACGACGATGAGGACAAAAGCCTTGATGGTCATGGGTTGCGTAACACTCCTTGCGGGCAGGCGCGCCGGCGCCCGTTGGGACGGTAAGACGCGAGGAATGTAGCAGCGGGAGATTTCGGGCAGGTTTCGTGGCGGCCCGCGGCGCCGCGCCGAAACCTACTCTTCTCGAAGCCGGAGGACCGCCATGAACGCTTCCTGCGGGATTTCGACGTTCCCGACGCGCTTCATGCGCTTCTTGCCTTCGGCCTGCTTCTCGAGGAGCTTGCGCTTCCGCGTGATGTCGCCGCCGTAGCACTTCGCGAGCACGTTCTTCCGCATCGCGCGGATGGTCTCGCGCGAGATGATCCGCCCGCCGACGGCGGCCTGGATCGGCACGTCGAACATCTGCCGCGGGATCAGGTCCTTCAGCTTCGAAACGAGCACCCGGCCTTCGCGCTGGGCGTTCGCGGTGTGCGTGATCAGCGAGAGCGCGTCGACCGCGATGCTGTTCACGAGCACGTCCACCTTCACCAGGTTCGCCGCGCGGTATCCGGTGATGTGGTAGTCGAGGCTCGCATAGCCGCTCGTCGAGCCTTTCAGCTGGTCGTAGAAGTCGACCAGGATCTCGGCCATCGGCACGTCGTATTCGAGCAGGACGCGCGCTTCGCCCTGGGCCATCTCCGATTCCGGCTCCAGGTATTCCATCCGCAGGAACTGGCCGCGGCGCGTCGTCACCAGCTCCATCACCTGGCCGATGTACCGGCTCGGCGTGATCACGTCGATCTTCGCCCAGGGCTCCTCGATCAGCTCGATGCGCGACGGGTCCGGGAGGTCGGCGGGGTTGTCGACGAGCACGTCTTCGCCGCGGGTCGTCTTCACGTGGTACTCCACGCTGGGCGCCGTGGTGAGCAGGCTCAGGCCGTACTCGCGCTCCAGCCGCTCGCCCACGATCTCCAGGTGCAGCAGCCCCAGGAACCCGCAGCGGAAGCCGAACCCGAGCGCCGCCGACGATTCCGGCTCGTACACAAGCGAGGCATCGTTCAGGGCGAGCTTCGCGAGGGCCTCGCGCAGGTCCTGGTATTCGTCCGAATCGGTCGGGTAGATGCCTGCGAAAACCATCGGCTTCGCCTGGCGGTAGCCCGGCAGCGGCTCCGGCGCGGGGTGCGCCTTGAGCGTGATCGTGTCGCCGACGCGGCAGTCGGCCACGTCCTTGAGCCCCGTCGCCACGTAGCCCACTTCGCCGCAACCGAGCTCCCCCAGCGGCCGCATCTGCGGGTTGAACGTGCCGTATTCGAGCGGCTCGAACTCGACTTCGGTGGCCATCAGGCGGAGCTGCTCGCGCCGGCCGAGGTGCCCATCGAACACGCGCACGTGGGCGACCACGCCCTTATACGCGTCGTACTTCGAATCGAAGATAAGCGCCTTGACCGGAGCTTTCGGGTCGCCCTTCGGCGGCGGGATCCGCGCCGCGATCGCGGCCAGGATCTCGTCGACGCCGATGCCTTCCTTCGCACTCGCAACGATGATCTCGTCGCGCGCGAAGCCGATGACGCGTTCCAACTCGGCGGCCACGCGCTCGGGCTCGGCGTGGGGCAGGTCGATCTTGTTCAGCACCGGGATCAGCGTGAGGTCCTGGTTCATGGCGAGATACACGTTCGCCAGCGTCTGCGCCTCGATGCCCTGCGAGGCATCGACCACGAGCAGTGCGCCTTCGCACGCGGCCAGGCTGCGCGACACTTCGTACGCGAAGTCCACGTGTCCGGGCGTGTCGATGAGGTTGAGCTCGTACTCTTCGCCGTCCGGGCCGCGGTACATCATCCGCGCGGCCGCCGCCTTGATGGTGATGCCCTTCTCGCGCTCCAGGTCCATGGAGTCGAGCAGCTGCGCGGCCATGTCACGCTGCGAGACCGTCCCCGTCCGTTCGAGGAGCCGGTCGGCAAGGGTCGACTTTCCGTGGTCGATATGTGCGATGATGCAGAAGTTGCGGATGCGGGACTGGTCCACGCATTCCAGTGTAGGGTGGACATGGCTTAGGCGTGCTGGCGCCGCCGAGGGAACGCCGATGTGGAACGACGAACCCAACAGAGGCTTCGACCGGGAGACATTCATCCGGGAGCGTCACGAGCCCGGCCTGCCCGACGAGTGCATCGAGCTCATGGGGATCCTCGCCTGCGGGTGCTCCGATTGGGAGATCGCCGCCGCCCTCGGCATCCCGGTTCCGCGCGTGACCTACTGGACCTCGTACGCCATCAACGTGCTCTTCGGCGGGTGGGGTGATACGAAACCCACCGATATGGCACTCCTCGTCTGGTTCATGGAGCACAGCGACTGCTGCGTCCAGGGCTGGGCCGAACGGATCCACGACACCACCTATGCCCGGCTCGCGTACCTGAAGCGCGAACAGCCCGGCGCGCGGCTCGACCGCCTCGCGGCCATGCACATCGACTTCTCCCGCCTCGAAGCGGGGCTGGACCACTGGGAGTCGCTGCCGCCGTCGCGCCAGCGCCGCGTACCGCGGCGGTGCCACGGGCCCACACGGCAGCTCCTCGGCTTCGACCCCGCGGACCCCGAGCAGATGGCCGAATTCGTGAAGCGGGTCGATAGCGAACGCGCCGAAGAAACCAGCGACGGCGCCTGACTCTGGCGGAGCCGGATCTCCCCTCTCTCTCCGGGAGAGGCGTCGGGGGTGAGGGCGCTCCGCCCCATGCGGACCCAGCCGACCGCACTGCCGCCCTGGGCCGCCGGGTTGTACCCTGTCGTTATGGTTGAAGCGCAACTCCCCGGCCACGTCGTCAGCGCGCGGCGAGACGGGCGGAACGAGGTGCTCCTGCACCGCTCCATGGCGGTCATGAGCAAGGACAAAGTCGAGATCAAGGCCGCTCGCGGGCTCGTGATCCTGCCGCTCATCGGCCTCGCCATCTCGGCCGTCGCCGGGACGTGGCTCGTGATGCAGGAAGGACAGGCGCCGTTCTGGGGTCTGGTCGTCACGCTCCTGATGCTCCTGATCGTCGTCCCTGTGTGCATTATGTCGCTGATTGGCTCCGTGGCCGGCGCCGATGTCGTCGTCGACGCGAAGAAGGGCTCCGCCACGTGGCAGCAGGGCTACCTGGGCATGGGCATCGGCACGAAAGAGCTCGTGCCCTTCGCCAAGATCGACCACCTCCAGATCACCGTGGAAGGCGACGACACCGACCGCTGGCAGGACGAGAGCGACGACCTCCGCCAGTTCGCCCTCCTTCTGGTCAAGAAGAACGGGAAGCGCCTCAAGCTCGCGCAGGTTCCCGTCCCGGCCTACGGCCAGGCCGACGGCATGGACCGCACGCTCGCGGTCGCGAACGCCGTCTCGGCGCTCACCGGCGCGCCCGTCCGAATCCCGGAAGGCTGGGAACTGGTCGAAATCGACACGGACAGCGGCGAGGTCGTGACGGCGCCGGGCGACCCCGACGCGTAGGCTACGCCCGAAAGCACTGCCAGGGAGTTCGCAATGGACGATGCGCTGCGCGCGCTCAAGGACGCGAAGACGATTGCCGTCGCCGGGCTCGATAGCCGGACGAACCGCACGGCCTACCGCATCGCGCAGTACCTCAAGATGCAGGGGTACCGCGTGATCCCCGTCCACCTCGGCGCCTTCCCGGCCGACGAGGTGCTCGGCGAACGCGCCTACGAACGCATCCAGGACATCCCCGAGCACGTGGACCTGGTCGACGTGTTCGTCCGCTCGGAGAACACCGGCCCGGTGATCGACGACGCGATCGCCGCGGGCGCGGGTGCGGTCTGGCTGCAGTCGGGAATCACGAACTCCGCGGGGATCGAACGCGCACGCGCAGCCGGCCTGGCCGCGACCCAGGACCGCTGCACGATGGTCGAGCTCGAGCGGCTCGCCTGGGTGTAGCCCGCCGCCTCAGGCCACCGGCGAACCGCACCGCCCGCAGAACTTCGCCGTCAGCGGCACCACGGTGCTGCACCGCGGGCAGCGCATCTCCTCGCCGGCCGACGGCAGGAGCTTGCCACACTCCTGGCAGAACCGCTGGGAGCCCTCGTTGCGGGCGCCACAGTCCATGCAGAACACGGGCGGCGCCGGTGGCGCTTTCGCTTCCACCGGAGCTTCTGCCCGGTCCTTGTTCTTCTTCTTCTTGCCACGGCGCTCGAACAGGTCTTCGAACACCTCGAACAGTTCATCTACCATCGTCTTACCCTGGTACGAGCCCGGATTCCCCGAGCATCTCACGCAGTTCCGCAATCGAAACGTCAGCCGGCGGGATGATGCAGTCCGACGGCACGAGGCGGTCCGCCTCCACCGGCTGCCCGGTGCTCCGCACGAGCTCGACCATCTGCGCCAGGTGGTGCCGGAAGCCGTCGTCGTCCCCATCGTCCTGCAGGTCGGCGTCGAGCGCGCCGTCGAGCTCGTTCAGGCGGTCCACCACGTCGTCGCCGACTTCGAACTGGCCTTCGCCCATGATCCGGACAATCATCACTCCACCTCCCGGCGAATCGGCACGGCCGCCCGCCGCCCGTGTTCACCCAGCACCCTGCTCAGCAGGTAGCGAATGACCTCGGCGCGGTCGGCGCTGCCCTTGCGCTGCGCGACCGCCAGGTCCCGCTGGAGCGCGGTCGCGAGCCGGGCGGGGCGCCCTTCGATCGCGTACTCCCCGAACTCCGTCGATACGTACGTCACCGCGGCGCCTCCAGCTGGGGCGGCGCGGGCGCGGGATCGAGCTGGCGGCGCAGCTCTTCGAGCTCCAGCTCGACCGAATACTGCGAGCCGAGCGCATCGAGCTCCCGGTCGAGCGCGGTCCCGCCGCCGAGGTTGTCGTCGAGCACGCCGCTGGCGATGAGCTCGCTGATCGCGTCGCCCTTGGCCCGGAGCTGGGCAGTCTTGTCCTCGGCGCGCTGGATCGAAGCGCCGACGTCACTCATCTCCTCCGAGAGGCCGGTGAGCGATTCGTTGATCCGTACGGTCGCCTTCGCGGCGCTGTACTGGGCCTTCACCACCTCCTTGCGGGTGCGGAAGGCGTCGACCTTCGCCTGGAGGCGCTGCTCGGCCTGGACAAGGCGGTCCTGCTCGCCCTGGAGCTGAGCCACCTGCGCATCGAAGTCGGCCACCTGGGTGACGGCAGACTGCTTCCGTTCGAGCGCAAGCCGGGCGAGGTCCTCGCGGCCGGCGACCATCGCCTGGCGGGCCTGGCCGTCGAACTTCGCGAGCTGTGCGCGCTGCTCGTCCGCCTGGAGCTGGAGGCGGCGCTTGGCGGCGGTCACTTCCACCACGCCGCGCTTCACGTCACGGAGCATGTCGAGCTGCTTCTCGTAGCTGAGGTCGAGCATCTCGCGCGGGTCTTCGGCCGCGTCGAGCGCCTTGTTGGCTTTCGCCTCGAGGATGGTCTTGAGTCGCTTCAACACCATGGCTGTCCCTTTCTTGCTGGTCGTTCGGAGGAGGAGCTGGCCGGGCGGCGGGGGACCGCCCGGCCACAGCGGCGCTACTGCCCCCCGGCGGGTTCGGGTTCCGCCGGGCGCGCCTCCACATCGTGGGCCGGGGGTGGGTTCCGCCGGGCCTTGAGGATGGACGCGAGAATCGCGACCGTAAGGATGACCGTGATGACGCCGAGGCTGAGCAGCGACGGCACCTTGTACACGTCCACCAGGAGCATCTTCGAACCGACGAAGACCAGGATGGCCGCCAGCGCCGGCTTCAGGTAGGCCAGCCCGGCCAGGTAGCCCGAGAGCACGAAGTAGAGCGCCCGCAGGCCGAGGATGGCGAAGACGTTCGAGGTGAAGACGATGAACGGGTCGTCGGTGACTGCGTAGATCGCGGGGATGCTGTCCACCGCGAACACGAGGTCCGTGCTTTCGATGAGCAGGAGCACCAGGAAGAGCGGCGTCGCGTAGAGGATGCCCTCCTTGCGCGCGAAGAAGCGCTGGCCTTCGTACCCGGAGGTGACGGGCCAGAACCGCCGCGCCACGCGGACCAGCCGGTTTTTCTCCAGCGACGGCGCCTCTTCGTGGCTGCGCAGGAACTTGAGCCCCGTGAAGATCAGGAACGCGCCGAAGATGTAGATGACCCAGTGCAGCGTGCCGAGCAGGAACCCGGCCGCGCCGATGAGCACCGCGCGCATGATCAGCGCGCCGAGGATGCCCCAGAACAGCACCCGGTGCTGGTACTGCGGCGGCACTGAAAAGGTCGAGAAGATCAGCAGGAAGATGAAGACGTTGTCGACGCTGAGCGACTTCTCGATCAGGTAGCCGGTCGTCCATTCGATGCCGCGGTCCGTCCCCTGGATCAGGTAGACGCCGATGTTGAAGACGATAGCCAGGCCGATCCAGACGGCGCTCCAGGCGAGCGCCTCCTTACGGTGCACTTCATGGGCGTTGCGGTGGAATACCCCGAGGTCGACGGCGAGCATGGCGAGTACGAACGCCAGGAACGCCGCCCAGGGCAGCAATTCGAGCATCAGGTGTTTCTCCGGTGGGCAGTAACAGGAGTTGGATGGTGGTGGGGCGCGAGGAAGGAGCTACGCGCGCCCCGGCAACGCGCGGCTAGTCGAAGGACCAGTCGTCGTCGCGGTTGCGGCGGCGGTCGCTCTCCTGGCGTCCATCGCGGCGGTCGTCACGCCGGTCATCGTCATCGTCGCCATCCCCAATGGCGCTGACGACGCGGCTCAGGAGGCCGCGGAGCCCACGCGGGCGTTCGCCCTCGCGGCCCTGGCGGCCGTCGCGGTCGCCGAGATCGAACAACTCGTCGAGCATGAAAAAACACCTCCTCGCGGACCCGGTCCAAAAGAGACATACCGGCCGCATCCAAACGGATGTGCCGAAGTCTCACCGGGCGAGAAGGTGTCTCGCTCCCACTGCCGGCGCGGAAACGCGCGTATTGACGGCAACGGGCCACCCCGGGGGCGGGGCGTCGGTTACTCCCCCCGAACTGTTACGAACGTATACGAGCCTCCGAACGCCTGTCAATGGGGAGCTCCCCGCCCAGCTCCACCCCTCCGCACGGGCGAAAGCCCAAGGGCGAAGCGCGAACACCGCAGCTATACTCCGCCCGTGCCGCTCTGGGTCGCCTACCTCACCTTCAAGCCCGGGACCAGCGTCCTCCAGGGGCTCGCCGCCTTCGAACGCAGGAAGACCTTCGCGCACCCGCCGCGCGCCACGGTCCTCGGCGAGTACTGGGTGAACGCGCCGGAGGGCATGCCCCAGGTGGTGGTCGCATGGGAATCGGACGACGAAGCAGCTGGCGACTACTACGAAGCCGCCTGGGGCGACCTCTTCGATGTGGTCATCGCCCGCGCTACCGAGCCGGTGAGCGAGTTGCCCGCGGGCCTGCCGCCCGGTCTCGCGAACCGGGGGTAGCCGCCGCACACCGCGTTTTGCGCCCCATGCGGGGCTGCCCTACCATTTCGGCAATGGCGCCTGCCAGCACCCCCGCACGACGGTCGCAACATGAGTGACGAATTCGGCGTCGACCTCGACGAGGTACGGAAGGTCATCGACGCGGCGGACGTCCTGGTGGTCCGTTTCCACCTGATCAAGGACCGCCTCCTGGTCGACTTCCGCACCCGCGAAGGCAGCGGCCCGTTCATGGCGCTCGTCCCCCGCGCAGAATCGGTCGAGGAGCGGTTCCGCTCGATCAAGAAGCTCCGGCCGGAGTTCCCCTTCCCGGAAAAGGTGATGTCCTTCGCGTGGCCGCGCTCGACGCCCGTGCTGCTCGCCAGCGGCATCTGGGAACACCTCGTCACGCGCATGACGGGCGCAGGCGGGCCCGAAGCGGCCGAGCTCTGCCGCGTGCTCGTCGAGCAGATGATCGCCGAGGAGCGCAAGGAAGTGCTCGGGGCGATCCGCGGCGCCGAGCACTATCAGACGCTCTGGGAACGTCAGCGGGCGTGACCGCCGTGATCGACCTTCGCAGCGACACCGTGAGCAAGCCCACGCCCGCCATGCGCCGCGCCATGGCCGAGGCGGAGGTCGGCGACGACGTCTTCGGCGACGACCCCACCGTCAACCGCCTCGAACAGATGGCCGCCGAGCGGATGGGCAAGGAAGCCGCGGTGTTCGTGCCCAGCGGCACCATGGCCAACCTCATCGCCCTGCTCGTGAACACCCGGCCCGGCGACGAAGTCCTGCTCGGCGACCAGTGCCACATCTTCAACTACGAGGGCGCCGGCAGCGCCCGCATCGCGAACGTGCAGGTCCACGCGCTGGCGAATGGCGCCACGGGCGGGCTGGACCCCGCGGCCGTGGAAAGCGCCGTCCGCGGCCCGAACATCCATACGCCGGTAGACTCGCTCCTCTGCCTCGAAAACACGCACAACCGCTGCGGCGGCGCAGTTCTGCCCTTGCGCGAAATGGACGCACTCACGGCGGTCGCGCGGCGGCACGGCATGCGCGTCCACCTCGATGGCGCGCGCATCTTCAACGCCGCCGTCGCGCTCGAAACCGAGCCGGCTCGCATCGCCCGCGACTGCGACACCGTCTCGTTTTGCCTTTCGAAGGGACTCGGCTGCCCGGTGGGCTCGCTCATCTGCGGCGACCGCGCGAGCATGGAGTTGGCCCGCCGCCACCGGAAGATGCTCGGCGGCGGCATGCGCCAGGTGGGCATCCTCGCGGCCGCCGGCCTGTACGCGCTCGAACATCACGTGGAGCGGCTCGCCGACGACCACGACAACGCACGACGGATAGCGGATGGGCTCGCGAAGCTGGGCCCGTTCGCGGTGAACGCACCGCAGACGAACATCATCGTCGCGGACATTGTGGAGGGGACCCTCGAGGGGTGGCTGGACGCATTGAAGGAACAGGGCGTGTTGGCGGTGCCATTTGGCCCGCAACGCCTGCGCATGGTGACACACATCAACATCAGCCGGGCGGACGCGGAGGAGACGGTGCGCCGCGTGCAGCGGGCGGCGGCGGCGCGCGCCGCATGATCCGCGCGCGCCTGGCCGTGGCCGGTATCGCCGCGCTCGGGCTCCTCGCTGCCGCCTGCGGCGACGACTCGCACGGGCCGACCGCCCGCGTCTTCGAAGCGGCGCCGTGGAACGGCCCCGAGACGTACGAGTACCAGCTCAGCGTGCGCGGCGACGAGGATGCGGGCCGCTGCACCCTGAAGACCGAGCCGGAGGTCGAGCCGGGCCGCACGAAGCTCAGCCGCCTCTGCAGCGAAGACGAGTACCGCGACGACGGCGAGGTCATCGTCGACAGCACGACGCTCCAGCCGTTCAGCGCGCAGCGCACCTTCATCGACGGCGAGAAGGACCGCACGACGGTGTACGTCACGACGTACCGGGATACCGACGTCCTCTTCGAGGCCGACGTCAACGGCAAGACGAGCGAGACCACGCGCGAACTGCCCGAACCGACCGAGGAATCGCCCGAGCCGGTCTGGCACGACGACGAGTCCCTGCTCTGGCTGGTGCGCGGCGTGCCGCTCCGCGCCGGCTTCACGGGCACCTATGCGCACGTCATCAACGCCGGCCAGCCGCGCGTGCTCACCGTCGACATCGAGGTCGATGAGCCCGAGACCGTCGAGTACGAAGGCGGCGAAGCGGAGGCCTGGAAGGTCACGGTGAAACGGGAGAAATCGACCTACCGCGTGTGGGTGGAGACCGCAGCTCCCCACCGCGTGCTGCGCGCCCAGATCGAGTCTGTGACCTACACCCTCATACCGTGAGCCGGCTCCAGTTACCGTGCCCTGCCACAAACCGCAATGCCCCCGCGGCTGTCGGGGCTCGGCCGGCCGCGTGTTCGAAAACACCAGTTTCGACGTCGGACTCCGGTGTCCGGAATCGCGTTCGATAGCCGCGTATCACGGCCGGGTAGGGCTAAACCAAGCACGAAGTCGACGATAAGTGGCGCGAGCAACACCCGCGCGAGAAGTTCACATGCTTATGTCAGAGGCGGGCGTTTTTCACTTGACACCACCTTTCCCCATCACGAAGATGCTCCAACGCCCACTCTCCCCTGGAGTCCAGTAGCCCCCTATGTCATCTGTTTTCGTCATTAGCCGGGAACCCCGCATGCGAAGCACGGTGACCGAATACCTGCGCGACCGGGGGTATGACACCGCCACCGCAGCCAACTACGACGAGGCCATGGAGCTCCTCCCCGACGACCGCTTCGATGCTCTCGTCGTCGATGTCCAGGGCGTCCCCAGGGGCGAAGACGGGGCTACCTTCACCAACTACAACCAGTGGCTCTCCGCCGCCTACGGCCACCGCGCGCCCGTCCTGGTCTACCTGCTCCACAAGGGCGCCCGCCGGCCGCACTTCAAGGTCGAAGGCGTCGTCATCAAGAAGCCGTTCCCCATCGAAGCGCTCGGCGAGGCCCTGCGCGAGCGGCTCGGCCACCCCCGCAAGGAAGGCCAGGGCCCGGGGCTCGACCTCGACCTGACGACCAACACGCTGCGCAGCCAGCTCGGCGAAACGCACCTGACGAACATCGAGGCCACGCTCCTCGCCTACCTCATGGAGCACGAAGGCGAGATCCTCCATCCCCACAACCTCCTCGTGGACGTCTGGCAGTACCACGATTCGGCCGGCGCCAGCACGCTCGTCCGCGCGCACGTGAGCAACCTCCGCCGCAAGCTGCGCGAGGTCCACGGCTCCGCCGACCAGATCCAGACAATCCGGGGCAAGGGCTACCGCTTCACCGCCTGATTCCTCTGGCACCGCGGCGCTCAGATGCTGTAGTGGTCCGGCGCACCGCTCGCGAGCATGCCCTCGAGCAGCGGCAGCGCCTCGCGGATGCCTGTGACGCGATGCACGTTCGGCCCTTCGAGCCACCGGTTTCGCCCCCAGTCCACCAGGAACACCGCCTGCACCAGCTCCGAAAGCCACTGGGCCGTGAATGGGTCATCCTCGAAGTGCGCGACCGCGCCGAGCTCGAGGATCTTCCGCGCCTTGAACTGGGCGGATGTCTCGCCCCAGTGCGGGCGCAGGTGCACCTCCGGGACGAGGCCGAAGTGGCGCCGGAACCACGCCTCGGTCATCGGCCGGGCCGCTTCGCCGCGGGCGCTCATCACCTTGCAGTCGAACCGCCCGGCGAACGCGCGAAACCCATCCACAGCGCCAGGCATCGGCCGCCGGAGGGCGTACCGCCAGCGCTCGCTCACCCAGAGCAGGTTGCGCGTCCCCTGCGCGTCCCGGCGCTTGTGGCGGCCGCTCCCGGGATTGATCCCGAACGGCGGCCGGCAGAGCACCCCGTCCATGTCGAAGGTCAGCACCGGCCGGTCGGACATGGCGACAATCGTACGTGGTAGCCCGTAGGCAGGCGAACGGCCACCGTACGCCGGGATGGACGCGATCGAGGCCACCGGGCTGGCGCTGGCTGCGTTCGCCGGCGGCGCCATCAACGCCGTGGCCGGCGGCGGCTCGCTCGTCAGCTTCCCGGCGCTGATCGCGGCCGGATACCCATCCAAAGCGGCAAATGTCACGAACTCCGTGGCCCTCTGGCCAGGCTACCTCAGCGGCAACTATGCCTACCGGGCCGAGCTCCGCCCCCAGCGCCGCCGCGTCGCCGTCCTGTCGGTCCCCAGCGTCCTCGGCGCCCTGGCCGGTTCCGTCATCCTCCTCCGGACGCCGGAAACCGCCTTCGACGCGATCGTGCCGTTCCTGATCCTCTTCGCCTGCGGGCTCATGATCGTGCAGGACCGGCTCTCCCGCTGGGCGCTCTCGCGCCGCCTGGCCAGCCTCGACCCGGACGCGCGGCCGCCGGTGGTCCTGCTCGCCACCATCTTCGTGCTCGCGGTCTACGGGGCATACTTCGGGGCCGGCCTGGGCATCCTCACGCTCGCCGTCCTCGGCATCCTCCTCCCGGATGACCTGCAGCGCTCCAACGCGCTCAAGGGCGCCCTCAGCACGGTCATCAACGCCGCGGCGGTGCTCTACTTCGTCGCCTTCGGGCCGGTGCAGTGGGCCCCAGCCGCCGTCATGGGTGTGGGCGCGATTGCGGGCGGCTACCTCGGCGTAGGCGTCGCCCGCCGCCTGGGGAAGCGGTGGCTGCGCGTCGCGGTCGTCACCTACGGCGTCGCCGTCGCGCTCATCCTCCTGGCCCGCTGAGCGAGCTTTTGCGCGCGTGTGTAGGCGCCGGATTGTGTACGCTTACGCCACCCCCGCGCACAGGAGATTCGTGTGCTTTTCTCAGTCCGGCTCGTTTCGCGGCAGCCCGCGGACATGACCACCGAGGCCTGGCAGGTCGTCGTGGGCGACCAGCTCCGCGCCACGAAAGCCCAGTACGACCAGGGCAAGATCAAGGCGATCTACCGCGAAACCGGCGTGGGGGTGCTCGCGATTTACGACGCCGCCGACCCGCGCGAAATGGACCAGCTCATCGCCAGCCTGCCCATGTCCCGCTACTTCGCCGAAGTCACGGTCCACCCGCTCTGGGACATGGCCCCCACCCTCCAAACCCTCGCCTAAGGAGCGTCTTCCCCCATGACATCTCCGGAAGTCCACCCCAACGATTTCAAGGCTGCGCTCGGCGCGTGGGCCGCGGGCGTCACCGTGGTCACCACGAAGTCCGAGAACATGGTCCACGGGATCACGGCCTCGTCGTTCTCGTCGCTCTCGTTCGACCCGATGCTCGTGCTCGTCTGCGTGGCCAACACGAGCCGGCTCGTGCAGATGATCAACGAATCGAAGCGCTTCGCGGTGAGCATCCTCGCCGAAGGCCAGGAGGACGTGTCGGCGCACTTCGCCACGTCTGGCCGCGAGCCCGTCGAGAAGTTCGAACAGTTCGGCACGATCGAGTGGCACACGGGCAGCCCCATCATCGATGGCTCGCTCGCGCACCTCGATTGTGAGCTCTACTCCGCCGTCCCCGGCGGGGACCACACCATCGTCGTCGGCAAGGTGCTCGGCGCGGCCGCGACGCCGGAGCGCAAGCCGCTGCTGTACTATCGCCGCGGCTACCGCAAGCTCATCCTCGACGACTGACAGGCCGCCGCGAAGGGGCGCGCGAACTTTGCGCAATTCTTCACAGGCGGGGTAGTATTCGGCCGGAGGTTTCGCAACCTGTGTCACCTGCACTTGCCTTCCTGGGCGTTTCGATTATTGGGACCTGGGGCCTCGCGTCGATCGGTCTGATCGCCGCCGGCATCATCATGATCTTCTTCCCCGGCGACGCGACCATCGCGTCCGGTTCGGACCCGACGCTGGCCGGCATCGTCCTCCTCGTCGTCGGCTTCGTTTCGATGGGCCTCATGGGGATGACGATCCAGCCGCTGCTCGGCCTCGACCCGCCGCTGCCCATCCGCCCCAAGCAGTGGGTCCCGGCTTCGAAGCTGACCCGCTGGACCAAGGCGGGCACGCTCCGGGACTTCCCGAACAACACGCCGAAGGAAGTGCGTCTCCTCAGCCGCCGCGTCACCCTCGTCCGTGTCGACGACAACGTCTATGCGATGAACGCGCTCTGCTCGCACGCGCGGCTTCCGCTGGCAGGTCTGCCCGGCTCGCCGGTCAAGCCGATGGCCATCCGCGATGGCTGCGTGACCTGCCCGTTCCACGGCGCGAAGTTCGAAGTCGAGACCGGCAAGCTCGTCCGCGAGCCCTTCGACAGCCAGTGGAACAACGACCACCCGTTCCTCGGCCGCCTGCAGTCGAAGCTCTTCTTCTTCAACAAGTCGGCTTACGACCAGCAGACCTACCCGGTGAAGGTCGAAGGCGGCGAGATCTTCGTCGCGCTGCCGAAGTAGCCTCATTCCAGGAAGCACCCACGGGGCATGCCATGCGGCATGCCCCGTTTTCGTGTGCCGACCATGCGCTCCGGTGGTCTGACGGTGCGGGCGCGCGGCGGTAGACTGGCGCGATTCACCTTTCCAGGAGCACTCCGTGGCCTACGAGCAGATCAAGTACGAGGTCGCCGACGGCGTCGCCACCCTCACGATGTCCCGCCCCGACAAGCTCAACGCGTTCACCAATGTCATGCGCGAAGAGATGTGCGCCGCCTTCGATGAGGCCGACGCCGACGACAGCGTCCGCGCGGTCATCGTCACCGGCGAAGGGCGCGCCTTTTGCGCCGGCGCCGACCTCTCGGCCGGCACCTCGACCTTCGACAACCGCGAGCGCGGCGGCTCGCTCGACCCGACCGAGCACCGCGATGGCGGCGGCCTGCTCACCCTGCGCATCTTCGAAAGCAAGAAGCCCGTCATCGCCGCGGTCAACGGCCCGGCCGTGGGCGTGGGTGCGACGATGACCCTCGCGATGGACATCCGGCTGGCGTCAACCAACGCCCGCATGGGGTTCGTCTTCGCCCGCCGCGGCATCGTCCCGGAGGCCTGCAGCTCGTGGTTCCTGCCCCGCGCCGTGGGCATGCAGCAGGCGCTGGAGTGGGTGACCACCGGCCGCGTGTTCGATGCCGAGGAAGCGCTTGCCGGCCGCCTCGTGCGCAGCCTGCACGCTCCCGAGGAGCTCCTGCCCGCCGCTAACGCCCTGGCACGCGAAATCGCGGACAACACGTCTTCCATCTCGGTCGCGATGTCGCGGCAGATGCTCTGGCGCCTCGCGGCGGCGGATCACCCGATGGAGGCGCACAAGGTCGACTCCCGCGGCATCCTCTTCCTCGGCCAGGGCGAAGACGTGAAGGAGGGCATCCTCTCCTTCAAGGAGCGGCGCGCGCCGAACTTCCCGGCGAAGGTGAGCAAGGACATGCCGGCGTTCTTCCCCTGGTGGGAGGAGCGCACCTTCGCGTAAGACGTCGCGCATGGCGTTGCGGTGGCCTCCTGCGCGGGGCCGCCGCTCAACGTCAGCAGAGGAGCTGGTCGTCGTCCGCCGGTGTTTCCCGTTCGGCCGGCCCACGTGACTCGTAGAGCGCCCCGAGCCGGACCGCTGGCAACGTCTCGGCCTGGGCACCGGCGAGCACGCCGAGGTCCAGCGAGAAGCGCGCCGCCGATTCGTTGTCCGGCGCATCGAGGATGGCGACCGCATCGATCCGCCCGAGGACGCCGTACAGCCCGAGGAACCGCGTCGTTTCGCTCTCGAGCGAGTGCGCGATCGACACGAGCGAGTGGGGGTCCGCGGCCAGGCGCTCGCGGCCGTCGGGCGTCAGGGTGAGCAGGATGATGTACTGGGCCATCTCTGCCGATGCTAGCGAAGTACGGTGTCGGGCAGGTTGCGAAATGGGAGGCGGCGTGTGACAACATCCCCGCCTTTGCACGCAGCGATACCAAGCTTGCACACTGGAGACATACCACGGGACAGGAGGGCGTCATGAGCCAGAGCTACGACCTTATCCAGGAGCTCGTCGCCGGAAAGCGGCCCGACGCGGAGATCGTGCGTCCTTCGAACATCATGCCGTTCGTCATCGAATCCGATGGCCGCCGCGAACGCGCGTACGACATCTACTCGCTCCTCCTCAAGGAGCGGATCATCTTCATGGGCACGCCCATCGACGCGATGATCGCGAACATCATCATCGCCCAGCTCCTCTACCTCGCCCGCGAGGACGACGAGAAGGACATCATGATGTACATCAACTGCCCCGGCGGCAGCGTCACCGCGGGGCTCGCAATCTACGACACGATGAACCTCATCCGCCCGAATGTGTCGACGGTTTGCGTCGGCCTCGCCGCGAGCATGGGCACGGTCCTGCTCACCTCCGGCCAGCCGGGCAAGCGCTTCGCCCTCCCGCACGCGACGGTGCACCTCCACCAGGTGCTTGGCGGCGCCCAGGGCCAGGCCCGCGACATCGAGATCCAGGCGCGCGAGACGCTCCGCCTCCAGCGCGTGCTGCGGAACATCATCATGACCACGACGAAGCAGCCGATGGAGCGCATCGAGCAGGACACCGACCGAGACTTCTGGCTCGACCCGCCCGCGGCGAAGGAATACGGCCTGATCGACGAGATCCTCGACCGGAAGCCCACCGCGGCCGCCGCCGGCGCGAACGGCGCATCCCCGGCCTGACCGGGACCGCGAACGCTCCCATGCCGAAGCCGGGGTGTAACACCCCGGCTTCGTTGCGTTCGGTCCTATTGCGCCGGCGTCGTCTCGGGCGCCGGGTTCGACGCAGGAGGTGGCGCGAGCATCGCCCGGTGTGCCGCCAGGTAGGCGAGCGCGACCACCAGCCCGGCCGCGCAGACGGCCGCCATGATCGCGAGGGCCGCCGGCACGCCGATCGACTCCGCGAGCACGCCGGTGATGTACCCGCCCACCGGTGTCGAACCGGCGAACAGCAGGAAGAAGATGCTCATCACGCGCCCCCGCAGCTCGTCGGGCACCAGGAGCTGGAGCCGCGTGTTCGCGGTCGTGGAGAACGACACGCTCGCGATCCCAAGCGCGAAGAGCAGGCCCGCGGTGACCGCGTACCAGGGCGATAGCGCGATCGCCGCGAAGAACACCACGAACGCGGTCGAGGACACCAGCAGGAGCCGCACGGTGGGCCGTCCCACGCCGGCGAGGACCAGCGCCGCGACCAGCGACCCCGCCCCCATCGCCGAGGTCAGCAGCCCGAACTGCTGCGGCCCCACTTCGAGCACGAACTCCGCCACCAGCGGGATGACCACCGTGAAGTTGAACCCGAAGGTGCCCAGGAACGCCAGCAGGATGAAGAGGAAGGCCACCTGGGGCGTGCGGACGGAGTAGCGGATGCCCTCCGCGACCTGGGCGAACACCCCGCCCCCGGCTGACCGGCGGGCGACCACGTGGAACCCGGCCGGCCGCATGGCCGCGTAGGCCGCGAGCACGGCGACGTAGCTCGCCGCGTTCACGAAGAACGTCGCCGACATCCCGACCACGCCGATCAGCACGCCGCCAACGGCAGGGCCCAGCACGCGCGCGCTGTTGAAGATGCTCGAGTTCAGGGCCACCGCGTTGGGGAGTTGTTCGCGGCCCACGAGCTCGACCACGAACGACTGGCGCACCGGTGCGTCGAACGCGTTGATCGTCCCGAGCATGAGCGCGAGCACGTAGACGTGCCACAGCTCGACCGTGCCGGTGACCACGAGCAGGCCGAGCGCGGCCGCCTGCACGAGCGATGCCGCCTGCGTGACCATCAGCACGCGCCGCTTCGGCAGCCGGTCCGCGAACACCCCTCCGAACAGCGTGAACACCGTGATCGGCAGGAACTGGAGCGTCGTCACCGTGCCCAGCGCCAGCGGCGAACCGGTCAGCTGCAGCACCAGCCACGCCTGCCCGGTCGTCTGCATCCACGTCCCGATGAGGGAAACCATCTGGCCGAGGAAATACACGCGGTAATTGAAGTTCGCGAGGGAGGCGAACTGACGGGCCGCTAGTTGGCGTGGCTCGAACCGCATGCCCGCCAGTATACCCTTACGTGAACGTCAGCGTCAGTGGGCAAATTCGCGGCTGGCGCAGGGCTGGCACGGTCGAAGATGCGGGTGAAACGCAGTTGAGAGTCCCGGTTTCGTACAACGAAAGGAGCACCAGCTCCCGGAGGGTCCCAGTGACGACGTCGCCCACCTGCATCATCGCCTACACCAGCGAGGACGAGCGCTACGACAGCGTCCGCAAAGCCGCCCTCGACACGGCCCGCGCCTCCGAGGCGCGGCTGATCCTCTACGATATCGATGCCGCCCAGATGTTTGCCGCGCCGCTCCCGACCAGCTGGTCCGGGGAGGACAGCGGCGAGACCTTTGGTGACCGGCTCACCGCCGACGACCTGGAGCGCGCCGGCCGCCACCAGCTCGCCGAACAGGTGCGCGAGGCCTGCGAGGCCGGGGTCGAAGCGTTCGGCTGGCTCCCCGAGAAGAAGGGCGCCGACGCCATGGCCGAGTACGCCGACCTCCAGCACGCGGACCTGATCATCATGCCTGCCGCGATGGAGGAACCCGGGCTGTTCGACCGGCTCCGCGGGAACACCGTCGAGAAGGCGGTGGAAGCGACCGACCGGCCCATCGCCCTCGTCGACGATGACGGCGAAGTCCGCTACGCCTGACCCGGCAGCTCCAGCTCGACGCCCACAGGGCAGTGATCCGAGCCCATGATCTCGGGCTGGATGAACGCCCGCTTCACGGCGGGCAGAAGCCCCCGGCTCACCCAGACGTAGTCGATCCGCCAGCCGATGTTCCGGGCCCGGCGGTCGCGCCAGGCGTCCCAGTAGCTGTAGGCGTCGCGCTGATCCGGGCGGAACGCCCGGAAGGTGTCGACATAGCCGTGTTGCACCAGCCGGTCGAGCCAGGCGCGCTCGGCCGGGAGGAAGCCGGTGCCCTTGATCGCCTCCTCCGGGCGCGCCACGTCCAGCTCCGTGTGGGCGACGTTCAGGTCGCCCATGAAGAGCACCTCGCGCCCGGACGCGACGATCCGGTCGATGTGCTCGATGAAGGCCGCGTAGAAGGCGTACTTGTAGTCCAGCCGCACGCCCTTGTTGCCGCCGTTGGGGAAATAGGCTGTGAGGACCGTGACGCCGGGGTACTCCGCCTGGATCACCCGTCCCTCGCGGTCGAACTCGTCGATCCCCAGGCCCGTGACCACGGCGACGGGCGGGACCTTCGTCAGCAGCAGCGCGCCGCTGTACCCGGGCCGCTCCGCCGGGTGCCACGTGGCCGTGTAGCCGAGCTCCTCCCAGGCGCTGGCGTCGCACTGGTCCGGCGTGCCCTTCACCTCCTGCATCCCAACGACATCGGGCGCCGAGATCTCGAGCCAGCGGTGCAGGTCGCCGGTCTTGAGCGTGGCCCGGAGGCCGTTGATGTTCCACGAGCAGATGGTCAGCGTGGTCATGGCGCGCGATGCAGGTTTACACGAACAGCCGCGTGACGACCACGGCGGCCGTGCCCACGGCGGCGACGAGTACGTACTCGAACGTCGTGCCGAGCTCCAGGTCGTGGTCGAGGAGGTGGTGGACCAGCCCGGTGGCGAGATAGAACCCGATGATCATCAGCGCACCGGCGAGCAGCCCATCGAGCGGGAAGAAGTAGAGCGCCAGGCGCAATTCGCCAAGCGAGAGGCCGACGGCGAGGCCCGCGAGCAGCGAGCTCGGGCCAAAGAGGCGGCTCTCCCGGAGCAGCTCCATCGCCAGCGCCATCGAGGCGCCGGCCGCCGCCACCGCCGCGAGCCAGAGCGGCACGTCGTTCACATACACCACGGCATAGACCGCGAACGCCGTCAGGTAGGTCGCGATCGCGAGCCAGAGCCGCATCGGCCCGTAGAGCCGCGAGCGCACGTCGACCGTGTGGTACTCGCCGTAGGCCACGGCGCCGGCCGCGATCGCGGGGATGAGCGCCGCCGCCGGCCGCGCGTACCCATCGACCGCATGGTCGATGAACAGCGCACCACCGAGCACCGCGAGCGCGGGCAGCGAAAGGTAGACGGCCGAGGCGAACGGCCCATCGCCGTCCCAGCGCGGGTTCGAACGTACGATGCCATCGACCGAGAGCGCCGCCAGCGCAGCGGTCAGCCAGGCGATCCACGGCTGGGACGGGCGGATCCCGAGGTAGGCCACGAGCCCGGCCGCAACGACGACCGCGAGGACCACCGACCGGGCTCCGGCGCCGGTGGCGGGGCCGCGCATGGGGAGGTTCGCCGCCAGCACTACTCTCCCGCGTAGACCGGCGTCTCGAGGCCGTAGATCTCGGCCGCGTTCCGCCACCAGAGGCGTTCCCGCTCATCGTCGGTGAGCTCGAGGAGGTCGTACATCGCCTCGAACCGGTCGATATGCGTCTTGATCTCGTCCATGCCGCAGTCGCTGCCCCAGACGAGCTTCTCGATCCCGAATTCGTGGCCGATGAGGCGGCGTTCGATCGCGTGCCGCTCGATCGTCTCGCCGCCGGACATGTCGAACCACACGTTATGACGCCACCGCGCCACCGAGGCCGAGTACTCGTAGTTGCCCTGGTTGCCCAGGTGCGCGCCGATGACACGCAGGCGCGGGAACCGGTTCGCGATCGTGTCCAGGTGCAGCGGGCTCATCCGCGCCGCCGAGACGTTGCGCGCCGGGAGCCGGTCCAACATCGCGAGCCAGCGCTGGAACGCCTGCGCCGCCGCTGCGTCGCGCCGCGGGTGGG
The DNA here is from genome assembly GCA_020850615.1 of Dehalococcoidia bacterium. Taxonomy (GTDB): domain Bacteria; phylum Chloroflexota; class Dehalococcoidia; order Tepidiformales; family Tepidiformaceae; genus JADZEI01. The sequence continues at coordinate 185,388 of JADZEI010000018.1, forward strand.
TGATGGAGTAGTCGAGCCCGCCGCCGATGACGCCCATGTGGAAGAGGATCGGCATCCCGAGGTGCTCGGCCTTCGCGTACGTGGGCAGGTAGTCCGGCTCGTCGTAGGGCCGGGCCACGCCGATGAGCTTGAGCCCCCGGTAGCCCATGTCGTACAGCCGCTGCACGCCGTCGCCATCGATCTCCTCCGGGTCGATCACCGCGACCGGGATGAAGAGCTCGGTGTACTTCTGGAGCACTTCCATGCCACGCTCGTAGGTGGGCCCGAAGCGGCCGCCGGTGAGCATGCACCCTTTCACAATGCCAACGGAGGTGCAGATCTCCGCCAGCCGGTCGACCATCGGCTCGGTGTCTTCCTCGAAGTTCTCCCAGTTGCGCGGGTAGTGGATGTGGACGTCGAAGATCTTCATGTATCGGCCCCGGCGGGGCTGCAGCCCGTTGCGAGTGTAACAACCCCTCGCGGCTAGGCGAAAACGCGCGCCCCGGTCGCGCCCACGCAGCGGTGCGGTACGCTCGCGGAATGCTCTCCCGGGCCTTCATCGCGCTCTACATCTCGGTGTTCGTCGCCACCATGGGCATCTCGATGGTGAGCCCGCTCCTCCCGGTCTATGCGGAGGAGCTCGGCGCCGACGGCATCTGGCTCGGGCTCACGTTCTCGGCGTTCGCGGTCGTCCAGGCGATCTTCGGGCCCATCGTCGGCCGCCTCTCCGATCGGTACCCGCGCAAGCCGTTCATCATGGCAGGGCTGCTCGTCTACATGGTCGCGGCGATCGGCTACCTCACGGCGCAGAGCTTCCCCCAGGTCATCGCCTTCCGCGCCTTCAGCGGCGTCGGCACCAGCATGATTTTCTCGGTCGCGCGCGCCTACGTCGGCGACATGACGCCCCGCGGCCACGAAGGTCGCTGGTTCGGCGCCTTCGCCACCGCCGACGTCATCGGCTTCGGCACCGGGCCGCTCGTGGCCGGGCTCATCCGCCAGGGCATCGGGTTCGACGCCGTGTTCGTCGCCATGGCGAGCATGATGGGCCTCTCGGCGCTCATCGTGCTCCTCGCCCTGCCGCGCGTGCAGCCGGTCCGCGCCGGCCGCCGCGACGAACCGGCCGTCCGCGTGCCGTTCCGCGCCGCCCTGCGCGACCGGCTCGTCCTGGCGCTAACCATCCACATGGCCGTGACGTCGCTCTCGTTCGGCGCCTCGTTCAGCTTCCTCGGGTTGCGCCTCGAAGACGACATCGGCGTGAGCCCGACGCTCATCGGCCTGGCGTTCTCGGTGCAGGACCTCATGGCCGGCGTGGCCCAGCCCGTCTTCGGCCGGCTTGCCGACCGGTACAACCGCCGCATCCTGGTGATGATCGGGATCGTCGCGGTCGGCGTGTCGCTCTTCGCCCTCGGGACCGTGGAGAGCTACGCGCTGATCGTGGTGTGCCTGCTGGCGATGGGTGCGTTCAACTCGCTCTCCAGCGTCGCCTCCAGCGCGATGCAGGTGGTGGCCGGGCGCCGCGTGGGCATGGGCACCGTGCTCGGGCTCGGTTCCACCGGGAACGGCATCGGCATCGTCACCGGGTCGGTCGCGGGCGGCGTGCTCGTGAACGCCTCCGGGATCCCGGCGGCCTTCTACATGGGCGGGATCGTCATCGCGCTCGGCTCGCTCGTCTTCCTCGGGCTCACGCGCGGGCTCGCCGTCGAGGAGACGGTCGCGCCGGCGGGGCTCCCACCCGGCCCGCGCGTCGAACCGGAGCTCGCCCGCGATCCAGCGCCCTGAGGCGCGCCATCGAACCTTCCCCCGCGGGACGGTTAACACCATTCGAACCAAACCGGGTGACCGTTCGTCCCCGGGGCGATATAGTCGCCCCCCGGAATGCCTGCAGAGACTGCTGTTTACGCCGGAAGCTTCGACCCTCCGACCTACGGCCATTACGACGTGGTTCGCCGCGCCGCCCAGATCTTCCCCCGGGTGATCGTGGCCATGGGCCTCCACCCCACACGCCAGCCGCTGTTCACGTTCGATGAGCGCCTCGTCCTGCTCCGCAAGGTCTGCGCCGACCTCCCGAACGTCGAGGTGCAGGCGTTCGAAGGGCTGCTCGTCGAGTACTGCTCGAAAGTGGGCGCCCGCGTCATCGTGCGCGGCCTGCGCGCCGCGACCGACTTCGAGTACGAGCTCCAGATCGCGCTCGCCAACGCCGACATGCACCCGGAGATCGACACGTTCTTCCTCCCCACCCGGACGAACTACGGGTTCATCTCCGCCTCGCTCGTGCGGGAGATCGCCAGCCACGGCGGCGATGTCGCGCGCTACGCACCGGAAGCCGTGTGCGAGGCCCTGCGGGAGAAGTACCCGAGGTAGCTATTGGCTCTTGGCTATTGGCTCTTGGCTGTTAGCTATTGGCTGTTAGCTATTGGCCCGGGCGTTTCGGGGGCGTGTCTGCACGCCGCTCCAATGGGGTCGTCCTGCGTAGCCCAGTCGATGTCGGGCCCGGCGAACCTCGCTGCCAACAGCCAGTAGCCAATAGCCAATAGCCAATAGCCAATAGCCATCAGCCCACTAGACTCCTTCCCCAATGAGCCCCGCATTCGCTGACGTGGCCGTGAATAGCGGTATGCCCGCGCGGAGGCCGTTCACCTACGCGGTCCCCGATGGCATGGCCGTCGTGCCGGGCCAGGCCGTGTTCGTGCCCTATGGGCCGCGCGTGCTGCAGGGCATCGTCATGGGCGTCTCCGGCGAGACGGAGCTGCCGCCGGACCAGGTCCGCCCGATCCAGGCGCTCGCCGAGCCCGCGCCCGTGCTCGACGCGGTGCACACGCAGCTCGCCGCCTGGATCAGCGAGACCTACCTCGCCCCGCTCTGGGACTGTGTCGCCACCTGCCTGCCGAGCGGGTACGGCCAGAAACCTGTGACCATGGTCTCCCCGGTCGAGATCCCGCCGCTCCTCCCGGTCTACCCGAAGGACCAGAAGATCCTCCAGTACGTCGCCGCCCACGGCCAGGTCGCGATCGACGAGCTGCGCGAGGCCGTCGGTAGCGTCTCGATGAGCACGCTGCAGCGACTCCAGCGCGACGGGCACCTGACCGTCGTCCAGGGGCTCGCCCGGCCCTCCGGCCGCTTCCGCTACGAGCGCCGCATCCGGCTGCTGCGTACCCCGGAGGAAGCCGAGGCGCGGGCGGCGGAGCTCGCCGCGAAGTCGCCGAAGGCGGTGGCCGCCCGCGTCCTCCGCCTGCTCGCCATCCACCGCGACGTGCCGCTCGCGGATGTTCGCGCGACCGGCGCCCAGCCCGGCCACGTCAAAGCCCTCGCCGGCGATGGCTGGCTCGAGGAGCACGAGGAACGGGTCGAGCGCGACCCCCTCGCCGACTTCCGCTTCCAGTCGCGCGCAGAGCTGCGCCTCGCGCCCGCGCAGCAGGCCGCCGTCGAGGCGATCACGACCGGCCCCCAGGTCCACCTCCTCCACGGCATCACTGGCTCGGGCAAGACGGAGGTCTACCTCGAGCTTGTCGCCCGGGCGCTCGCCGCCGGCCAGAGCGCGATCGTCCTCGTCCCGGAGATCTCGCTCACCCCGCAGGCGATCCGCCGCTACGGCGAGCGCTTCCCGGACGTGCTCACCGTCCTCCACTCCGGGCTGGGCACCGGCGAGCTCTTCGACCAGTGGTACCGCGTGAAGCGCGGCGACGCGCGGCTCGTCATCGGTTCACGCAGCGCCATCTTCGCCCCGGCCCAGGACCTCGGTCTGGTCGTGCTGGACGAAGAGCACGAGTGGAGCTACAAGCAGGCCGACCCCAGCCCGCGCTACCACGCCCGGGACGTTGCCGGCGAGCTCTGCCGGCTCACCGGCGCGCGCCTGGTCCTCGGCAGCGCCACGCCGGACATCGTGACCTACCACCGGTCCGAGGTCGGCGCCATCGGCCGGGTCGAGCTCCTCGAGCGCGTCGTCGCCGGGGACGACGGTGAGCTCGGGGTCGGCCGCCTCCCGCAAATCACGGTCGTGGACATGCGCGAGGAGCTGAAGACGGGCAACCGCGGCGTTTTCAGCTTCGCCCTCCGCCGCGCCATGCGCATCGCCCTCGACCACGGCGAGCAGTCGATCCTCTTCGTGAACCGCCGCGGCTCCGCGCGGTTCATGCTCTGCCGCGACTGCGGGTACCTCCCGCTCTGCCCGGCCTGCGAAGTCGCCATGAGCCTCGACCTCGCCGATCCCTCGCGGCCGATGCTCCGCTGCCACCACTGCGGGCGCCACAAGCGGCTCGAAGAGCGCTGCCCGAAGTGCGACAGCGCCAAGTACCGCCCGTTCGGCGTCGGCACCCAGCGGATCGAGCTCGAAGCGCAGCGCGCCTTCCCGTCCGCGCGCGTGGCCCGCTGGGACAGCGATGTCGCCTCGCGCAAAGGGAGCCACGAGCGGATGGTCCACGCCCTCGAAGCCGGCGAGATCGACATCCTCGTCGGCACCCAGATGCTCGCGAAGGGCCTGGACCTGCCGCAGATGACGGTCGTTGGCGTGGTCGACGCCGATGTCGGGCTGAGCCTGCCCGACTTCCACGCGCACGAGCGCACCTTCCAGCTGCTCTCGCAGGTCTCCGGCCGCGCCGGCCGCCGCGAGCGCGACGGGTTCGTCTACTTCCAGACGTACGAGCCGGACGCCGCGCCCATCGTCTGTGCCGCGAACCACGACTACCGCGCCTTCTACGAGGACGAGATCGCCCACCGCCGCCGCGCGGGCTACCCGCCGTTCAGCCGGATGGTCCGCCTGGTGCACCGCAACGGGAACTACGAGCACGGCCTGCAGGAAGCGTCGCGCGTGGCAGCGGACCTCCGCCTTCAGCGGGATGCCGCCGGCCGCGCCGAGCCGGACATCCTCGGGCCGACGCCGACGTACATCGCCCGCGTGCGCGGTGAGTACCGCTGGCAGGTGCTCCTTCGCGGGCGCAACCCGGCACAGCTGGTCGCCAGCGCACGGCTCGGCGAGCGCTGGACCGTCGACGTCGACCCCGCCAGCCTGCTCTGACCCGCAGCGCCCCACGGCGGCGTAGGATGCGCGCCATGCGCGTGGACGAACTCGACACCCCCTGCCTCCTCCTCGACCCCGACGCCGTCGACCGGAACATCGCCGCGATGGCCGGGTTCCTTCGCGACAAGCCGGCGAAGCTGCGCCCGCACTTCAAGACGCCGAAGACGCCGGAGGTCGCGCGCCGCCAGCTCGCCGCCGGGGCGATCGGGATCACCGTGGCGAAGCTCGGCGAGGCGGAGGTGCTCGCCGAGGCCGGGCTCGGGCCCATCCTCATGGCGAACCAGGTCGTCGGCGCAGCCAAGGTCGAGCGGCTGGTGGCCCTGCTCAAGCGCGGCGTCGACATCACCGTCGCCGTGGAAGACCCGGGCAACGTGGCAGACCTCGCCGAAGCCGCCCGGGCCGCCGGCGTGACGCTCCAGGCGGTCATCGAGGTCGACGCGGGCATGCACCGCTGCGGCACCACCACCGCGCGCGAAACAGTCGAGCTGGCGCAGCGCATGGCGCAGCTCGGGGTCCGCTATCGCGGCATCATGGGCTACGAGGGCCACATGTACGGCACCCCGGACGAATCCGAGCGCCGCGCGGTCATCGAAGCCGCGCTCGCCACAGTCGCGGCCCACGCCGACGCCCTCGCCGAGGCCGGCTTCGCGCCCGAGATCGTCTCGACCAGCGGCACCGCGAGCGTCGCTATCGCCTGCGAATCGCGCTGGATCACCGAGCTCCAGGCCGGCACCTACGTGTTCATGGACGCCTACGCCGAGCGCTTCGTGCCCGGCCAGTTCGAGAAAGCGCTCACCCTGCTCACCACGGTCATCGCCGTCAAAGACGGGTACGCGGTCTGCGACGCGGGCTCGAAGGCGCTGACCAACGAATTCGGTGCGCCGGTGGCGAAAGACGGCTCGTTCAAGGCGGCGCGCCTTTCGGAAGAGCACGGGACCCTCATGGGCGACGGCGTCGCGAAGCTGCGCCCCGGCCAGAAGGTCGAGCTCTACCCCACCCACGGCGACACCACGCTCAACCTCCACGACACATACCACCTCGTGCGCGATGGCGAGGTCGTCGGCCAGTGGCCGATCGCGGCCGCGCGGAAGTACCGGTAGCGAGCGCCGGCGTACACTATCCGCGAAGGAGAATTGCCATGCGCGAGTGCCCCTGGTGCGGCCGGATGAACCTGAACGTCTACGCGTACTGCCAGAGCTGCGGCCGCGGTTTCGAAGGCCCGGAAAAGAAGGAAACGAAAGGCAGCGGCCGCTCGCTCAAGAGCATCATCTGGCCGTTCGGCTCCAAAGCAGCGGGCTAACCGCCGGGCGTGCCCCAAGCGCGCACGGTGCTATGCTTCGCGCGCAATTTGACGCCTTTGGAGTGCGTGTATGCGGTTCGCGTTCGATACCGAAGTAGAGGCCTTTCGCGCTGAGTTGAAGCAGTTCCTGGCGGCGGAGATGCCGCCCGATTCCCAGCGCGTCGAACACGGCGTGATCGGCGAGGAGGCGCTCGAACGCCAGTACACCTTCGCCTTCCAGAAGAAGCTCGCCGCGAAGGGCTGGCTGGCCATGGCCTGGCCGAAGGAATACGGCGGCGGCGGCGCCAGCCACATGCACCAGCTCGTCTACAACGAGGAGATGTCCTACGCCGGCGCGCCGGTCAGCAACATGGGCATCGCCTGGGTCGGCCCGTCGCTCATGGTCTACGGCACCGAAGAGCAGAAGCAGAAGTACATCCCCCGCATCACGAACGTCGAAGACTGGTGGTGCACGCTCTACAGCGAACCCGAGGCCGGCTCCGACCTCGCCTCCCTGAAGTGCGCGGCCGTCCGCGATGGCGATGAGTACGTGCTCAACGGCCAGAAGATCTGGACCACTGGCGGCCACCAGGCCGACTGGGGCTGGCTCGCCGCCCGCACCGACCCCGATGCCCCGAAGCACAAGGGCATCACCATGTTCGTGATCGACATGAAGTCGCCCGGCGTCTCGATCCGGCCGCTCTATGACGGTGCCGAGCGCCACGTCGTGAACGAGGTGTTCTTCGAAGACGTGCGCATCCCCGCGGAGAACGTCGTGGGCGAAGTGAACCGCGGCTGGTACCACCTCGCCGTCTCCCTGGACTTCGAGCGCAGCTCGATCCAGTTCTCCGGGGCCGGCCGCAAGACGGTCGAGCGGATGGTGAACCTGCTCCGCGACAACCCCGGGCTGCTCGAAGCGAAGCCGGCCATCCGGACGGAGCTCGCGGACCGCCGGATCGAGCTCGAAGTGTCGACGATGATGGCCTACCAGATCGCCGCCATGCAGGCGCGGGGCATGGTGCCGAACAAGGAAGCGAGCATCAGCAAGAACTTCGCCTCCGAGCTGCAGCAACGCCTCGGGATCACGCAGATCCGCCTGCTCGGCATGCTCGGGCAGCTGCGCAACGGCTCGAAGCACCAGCTCGTCGACGCCGCCACCCGCTACTTCGGGGACATCCCGATCACCATCGCGGGCGGTTCGAGCGAGATCAACCGCGGCATCATAGCCATGCGCGGCCTGGGCCTCCCGCGGGGGTAAGCCGCACATCTCTCGTCGCAATGTCCGCGATAGACTAGGGACAGCGCGCCCGCGCTGTCCCACTATGCGGGCATGAGCGAAGAACCCTGCAGCCGCGACCAGTGGACCGGCCGCCAGCGCCAGGTGCTGGACCTGCTCGCCCGGGGCCGGACGAACCCGGAGATCGCTGACGAGCTCGGCGTCTCGCTGGCCGGGGCCAAGTGGCACGTGAGCGAGGTGCTCTCGAAGCTCGGCGTTTCGTCGCGCGAAGAGGCGGCCGAGATCTGGCGCGCCGAGAACCGCGTGCTACCGCGCGCCGGCCGTCGGCTGCGCGCGCTCATCGGGATGCCCGCCGCGCTCGCGGTCACGGCCGCCGGGACGCTGGGCGTCGCCGCGCTCGCCGGCTTCGCAGCCTTCGGCGGGTCGCACACCAGCCAGGCCGGCGACGTGCCAGCTCCCCCACAGGCAACCGAGACGGCGCCCGATCCGCGGGACGAGAACGGCACCGCCGACATGACCATCGAGGAGGCGACCGAGCTCGCGTACGAACTCGGAGGCGCCTATCTCGACCAATCGCGGCAGCTCAGCGCGCCCAACTGGGACGTGCTGCGGCTCGATGGCCGGGACATCGAGATCGACGACCTGATCATGGTCCGACGCGAATTCCGGCCCACCGACCCCGGCTCGGCGCCCGTTCCGTTGCCGGACACCTGGCGTTTCGAGTTCACTCTCAGCGGCTTCCTTCACCCGGAGCCTGTATGGGGCGTGGTCGATCTCGGCGTAAACGTGCAGTTCACCGACGGCTCGAGACGCCTCACGGCTGCCGGTGCCGGTATCGTCCGCGTCGAGACGGCGCTACCGGGGGTATCCGAGGGGTTGGCCGTCCCACGCATCGCGCTCATCGACGACTGGAACGGGAACCGTGCGACCCTCAGCCTCTACGGCCCGGCCGGCGAGCCCTGCCTCCGGCTCGACCAGACGGCCACCCCCGGCTCCGTCGACCATTACTGCACGAGCGGCCTGACCGGCAACGTGCCCGGCCTCATCGCCCTCCCCGCGGGCGGTGTCGCGGGCGCGGCCGGTCCCGAGGTCACGCGCGTGACGATCCTCCAGGAAGACGGCACGACCGTGGACGTCCCGTCCGTCGACGCGCCAGGGCCCTACGCGGGGAGACTGCGGCCGTTCCTGTTGCTGCATGCCCTCCCCGGGACGCTCCAGCTCTGGGGCGCCCGCGGAGAGTTGCTGCAGGAGCTGCCCCTCACGAAGCCGGGGCCCACGCAGCCACCTCCGGCAGTGCACTCCATCGGCTACTTCGAACGCGCGGCGACCGGCCCGAACAACACCCCGCACTTCACCCTGTCCGACCCATCGCTGCTGTACGCCTTCCTCCTCGACATCCCGGAGGACACAGCCCACCTGCGCATCACCGCCGAGTGCGACGCCGGCACGGAGCTCGTGCTCGACCGCACGGGCCGGGTCACCCCGCAGGATCGCGGCCTGGTCGTGACGTTCCCGCCGGGAAGCACGACCTGCCGCCTGCTGGTCGACGTCCCCGCGGACGTGAGCTGGCGCATCCAGCCGAAGTGACACGGCACCTGCCGCTCGCGCGTGCGCTCCGGTAGTATCCGCGCGATGAGAGGACGCCTCGGGCCCATCCCGTATCTGTTCACCTTCGCCGCGGGGCTGGCCGCCGTGGCAGCGTTCACCCTGTTCTGGGCGCGGTCCGTCGTCCTCGACCAGGACGAGTTCGCCGCACGCGCCGCGGAGGCGGCCGAAGACGACTCGGTGAAACAGGAGATCGCCCGCGTGGTGGTCGACAAGCTCATCGAGGCCGAGCCCGTCCTGCGCGTGTCCCGCCCGGTACTCGACCGCGCCGCCGCCGTCGCGGTCCAGACGCGCACGTTCGAGCGGACGGTGGAGCCCGCGGCCCGCGACCTCCACGAGACCGCATTCGACGAGGGCCGCCAGGAGCTCGTGCTCGACTTCACCGAGCTGGTCGACCTCATCGTCGCCGAGCTCGACCGCATCGAGAACCGGATCGACATCATCGACCTGGAGCTCGATTCGCGCGCGGGTGAAGTCGCGCTCGAAGACATCGAGGAGCTCCGCACGGCCGCGCGCACCGCCGAGACGGCCGACACCGCGACGCCGATCGTCCCCATCGTCGCGATCGCCCTCCTCGCGCTGGGTGTACTCGTCGCCGGGCGCCTGGCCATCGCGCTCGGCGGGTTCGCGCTCGGCGCGGTCCTGGGCGCCGCCGGCGTCTGGGTCAGCCTGGTCTTCCTTCGCGCCCGCATGGACAGCTCGTTCGACGACGACAACACGCGCGACGCCGCCAACGTCGCCTGGGACGTGTACATGGATCCGCTGCCGCTGCTCCTGATCGGCGTAGCCGTGCTCGCCATCGCGACAGCCGTAGTGGGCGTCATCGCCGCGAAGGCCGTGGCCCGCCGGGCACCCGCGTCGCCGGATGCTGCCGGGGACTGGGCCTAACAGCGAGACCTCCGAACTCCTACACCCTCCCACCCCGCCCCGCGGGCGGCGGCAGCGCGGAGGCGGCCGGCCTGGCGGGCGCGGCGGGCTGCCGTTCGGGTGCGGGTGTGGCGGCCTGGCCGTTCGCGGTGCCTTCGAGCACGGCCGTGAGCGCGTCCCCCTGCAGCGTCTCCTGCTCCAGGAGCGTGGCCGCGAGCCGGTCGAGGACATCGCGGTGTCCCGTGAGCACCTCCCGCGCCCGCTCGCGCGCCTCTTCGACCAGTGCGCGCACTTCGGCGTCGATCGCCTCGGCGGTCGCCTCGCTGTAGTTGCGCGTCTCCGAGATTTCGCGGCCGAGGAAGACGAGTTCCTCGGTACGCCCGAAGGTGAGCGGGCCGAGCCGCTCGCTCATGCCCCAGCGCGTGACCATCGCCCGCGCGATCCGGCTCACCTGTTCGAGGTCGTTCGACGGGCCGGTCGAGGCGGTGCCGAAGACGAGCTCCTCCGCCGCGTGCCCGCCGAGCGCCGCACTGAGCTGCGCCTTGAACATCTCCGCGGTCTTGAAGTGCGTCTCCTCTTCCGGGAGGAACCGCGTGAAGCCCGCGGCCACGCCGCGCGACACGATCGTCACCTTTTCCGGCCGGTCATGGTGTTCGAGGAAGTGGGCCACGACCACGTGCCCGCCCTCGTGGTAGGCCACCAGCTCGCGCTCGTGCGGCGTCATGAGCCGGCTCTTGCGCTCCGGCCCCGCGAGCACCCGGTCCACCGCCTCGATGAACTCGTCCATCCCGATCTGCTGCTTGTCCCGCCGGGCCGCGAGGATCGCCGCCTCGTTCACGAGGTTCGCCAGGTCGGCGCCAGTGAACCCCGGCGTCGTCCGCGCGAGGTGCTCGGGCGAGACGTCGTCCGTGACCGGCTTGCCCCGCAGGTGCACCCGCAGGATCGCGTCCCGGCCCTTGATGTCGGGCGCATCCAGCACCACCTTGCGGTCGAACCGGCCGGGCCGGATGAGCGCGGGGTCGAGGATGTCGGGCCGGTTCGTGGCCGCGATGACAACGACGTTGGTCCCGGGCTCGAAGCCGTCCATCTCGACGAGAATCTGGTTCAGGGTCTGCTCGCGCTCGTCGTGGCTGCCGCCGAGGCCCGTGCCGCGCTGCCGCCCGACCGCATCGATCTCGTCGAGGAAGACGATGCACGGTGCGTTCTTCTTGGCCTGCTCGAACAGGTCCCGCACGCGCCCCGCGCCGACGCCGACGTAGAGTTCGACGAACTCCGAGCCGGAGATGCTGAAGAAGGGCACGCCTGCCTCGCCGGCGACAGCCCGCGCGAGCAGCGTCTTGCCGGTGCCCGGCGGCCCCAGCAGGAGGATGCCCTTCGGGATGCGCGCGCCGAGCGCCGCGAACTTCTCCTGGTGCTGGAGGAACTCGACCACCTCGGCCAGTTCCTCCTTCGCCTCGTCGACGCCCGCGACGTCGTCGAACGTGACGGCGATCTTGTCGCCCGCGACCAGCCGTGCGTGGCTCTTGCTGAACCCCAGGGCCTGCGATCCCGCCCCGCGCCCCTGCCGGAAGATCAGCCAGATGAACAGACCCAGCAGCAGGATCGGCAGGATCGAGATGACCACCGCGAAGACCGCGCCGAGCGACCATCCCGAGTCCTCCGCGTAGACCAGGTCCACCGCGGGCGCGGCCGGCCCCGCGCCGGTCCGGCTGATGGCGATGCCCTCCGCCCGCAGCAGCGCCGCGAGGTCGACGTTTTCGCCAACTTCGGACGAACGGAGGTACTCGGCGTTGGTCGCCGGGTCCACGTAGGTGGCGGTGATGCCGGTGCCCTTGACGGACAGGGTGGTGACCCGCCCCAGCCGGGCATCGACCAGCAACTCCCCGAGCCCCACGCTCTCGCCCTCATCCTCGGAGGACGGTATGAAGAACAGCAGCGTGATGAGCGAGACCGTCACCAGCGCGATGACAATCAGCGTCCCCGGCCGCAGTGCTGGTTGGGGAGCGGGGGTATCGCCAGCCATGGCCCCATTACACCCGGCCCGGGCCGCCGCGCACACGGCCGTTGGTTCACGACAGTCGTACCACCCGGGCTGGGATCAACCGGTGGAGCGAAGCTTGCCCGCGGTGTTCGCGGCACGCTCGGCCACCACTTCACGCAGCAGCGGCAGGCTATCGCTGATGAAGCCGTTCACGCCCCAGGCCTGGAGGCGGCGCAGCTCCGGCGCGGTGTTCACCGGCCACGTCATCACGAGGTCGACGCGCGCCAGGAGGTCCGCGACGACCGCGGGCGAAAGCAGCTTCTTGTGGATCGAGACGGCGTCGCAGCGCTCCGGGGCGAGCCGCGGGAGCACCTCGCGTAGCATCCGCGCGCTGCCGATCGAGTGCACCACGCGCGCCTCCGGCTCCTCGTGGAAGGGCTCGAGCAGGTTCCAGTACTGCGAACAGACCGTATAGAGCCGCCCGGGCATCAGCCGGCGGACCGTGCGCACCACCTCGCCCGGGAAGTGCCCGGCCCCGCCCTTCACGTCGAGCATCAGCTCGCAATCTGCCGGCGCCACCGCGAGCAGGTCTTCGAGCAGGAAGCGCGGCGTCCAGCCTCGCGCCAGCCGCCAGCGGTCCCAGAGCACGGGCACGGGGCCCATCGTCTTCAGGTGCCGCACCTCGATCCGGCCGCGGTGGTAGCGCACGTCGGCTTCGATGAGGTCCACGCCCGCCTCGCACGCCTCGCGGAGCAGGTGCAGCTCGTTCCCGGCCCGGTGCGCGATGGTGAAGGGCTCCGCGGCGGTGGGCTTACGTCTCATGGCGCGACCTCCCCAGCAGGCCCCCGAACGAGAACCTGCGCGATTCGAACCAGCTCGCGACCCACAGCCCGCCCAGCGCGAAGACCGCACCAACGACCGGGTCGAGGATGAAGTGGTTCGCCGTCGCGACCACCGCGAACGCCATCGCGCACGGCAGGAGCACCCCGAGGATGCGGAGCGCAAGGTGGTTCGCCACCCGGAACAGCGTAATCCCAACCAGCAGGTCCCACCCGAAGTGGAGGCTCGGCATCGCCGCGTACTGGTTCACGAACACGGGCGGCTGGAGCACGCGGTAGGCCTGGGACCGCTCCGTAACGGTGTCGATGAGCCCCACGTCCAGCAGGCGCGGCGGCGCCACCGGGAATAGCACAAACACCACGAGCCCGGCCGCGCCCGATATCAGGAAGCTGTTCCGCACGACCCGGTACTTGTCCGGGTGCGCCCACACGAGCCACACGCCCACGACCGCGATGACCGGCCAGTGCCCCCAGATGTAGACCCAGTTCACCAGGTTCACCAGGACATCGCTGTCCTCGACGAGCGACTGCACCCATTCCTCGTGGTACACGCCGAGCCACCGTTCGAACCGGATCAGCGCTTCAGCGTTGTCGCGCGCCGTGTCGAAGCTGCTCTCGGTCAGGCCGCGGACGAGGAAGTACGCGAGGCAGCCGAGCCCCGCGAGGAGCACCTCGGTCAGGACACGCGCCGGCACGACGTGGTGGGCGTTCAGGGCGCTGCGGACGTGCATCGTGTCACCGCCTCGAAGATGAGGAGCTCCCCTGCAGTCCACCATAGCAAGGATGTCCAGCGGCATGGCCGGCCGTCACCGGTTCGCGTACTGTTCGGCGGGAATCAGCTCTGCGCGGGAATGGCCGCCGGGGCAGGGACCGCCGCAGGGGCAAACCGCAGGCGCCCGGTCTCGAACAGCACGAACACGGCGCCGCCGACGAGCCCCAGGAAGAGGAAGGTCGCGCCCGCGCCCGCGAACTCCGAGGCGACGCCCGAAAGCAGGAGCGGCACGAAGACGATGCAGTCGGTGAACACGCTCTGCATGGCAAACACCCGCGATTGCTGCTCGCGCGGCGCGGTTGCCGTCAGCAGCGTGCGCGCGCTGACCGGCCCCACGGCGAAGCACGCGCCGAGCACGATCGCGACCGGCACAGCAATCGCAACCCCGAGCAGCGGCGGCGCGCTCGCGTGCACGGGCGTCGCCGGTTCGAGCCAGGAGACCGCAACCGTAAGCCCGTTGCCCGCCGTCGCGAGCGCCACGAGCGACACGGCCGTGCCAAGCAGCGTCAGCCGGAGCGCCTGGTGCGCCACGTGGATGTGGAGCGAGCGGCTTGCCCAGACCAGCCCGCCGGCCACGCCGAGCACCGCAGGCGCGACGAGGACGGCCGCCTGCGCAGTGGTCAGGTCGAGGTCATGGGCGATGTAGTACGGGATCGCGACCGCGCTCGCGCGTGCGACCAGCTCGCTGAACGCGAGGAAGACGCCGGCCGCAGCCGCCCCGGGCTGCGACCGGAAGTAGGCGAGCGGCTCGCGCAGGATGAAGCGCCGGTCGATGCGGCAGGAGAGCGCCTCCTCGCGCGTGCCACGGGCCACGACCCGCACCAGCGCCATCACCGCCACGTAAGTCAGCACCGCCGCCACGAGCAGCACCGCCGGGCTGCGATAGAACAGCGCGATCCCGGCGACCAGGCTGGCGCCGAGCCCCTGCCCGGCGTACTGCAGCACCATCAGCGATGCGTGGCCGGACGACGGCCGGTGGGCCGCGACCCGGCGCACGAGCGACAGCTCGGCGGGGCAGAAAAGCTGCGAGACGACCGAATACAGGAAGGCCGCACCGGCCAGCACCCAGAGCGACTCGCCTGCCTGCGAAAACGCCAGCACCAGCGTCCCGGCGATGATCGCCAGGCGGCCGCCCGCGCCCGCCAGCGCCGCGCGGCCCGCGCCCAGGCGGTCCGCCAGCGCCCCCGCGGGGATGCCGAAGAGCATCGAGCCCGCCATCATCGCGGCCATGAGCACCGTGCCGCCGAGCGCGGGGTTGTTGCCGCGCGCGACGAGCCAGAAGAGCCCACCGAAGAACGCGGCCTGGCCGAGCTGACCGAGCAGCCGGGCGCTATAGAACGCCGCGCGCGCCGATGCCGGGGGTACAGGGATCTGCTGCTGGTTCGACAGCCGGGTACTCCGAAGCCGGCAGGGGGAAGCCGGGCGCGTAATCGCGAGCTCGGGGGTCGTCCACAACGCCGTGCATTGTGAAGCAGCTCACAAAGGAGCATAGCACAGCGCGAGGGCGCCGCGAGTTAATCCTGTGTTGCGCGCGCTATTCGATGCTCGCAAGGAACGGCCGGATCGCAGCATCGAGCTGGCCCCACTCGATGAGGAACGCATCGTGCCCGTCGAGCGCCGCCAGCTCGGTGTACTCGACGCGATTCCCGTTCGCCCGGAGCGCCTCCACAATGGCCACCTGCCCGCTCGGTGGGTAGAGCGCGTCCGTGTCGATCGCGATCACCAGCCCCGGCCCCCGGAACGGCGCCAGCGCGGCCACCGCCCCGCCCCGCCCGGCGCCGACGTCGGAGCGGTCCATCGCGTCGGTGATGCGCAGGTAGGCGTTCGCGTCGAACCGCTCGACCAGCCGCTCGCCCTGGTGCCGCAGGTACGACTCCACCGCGAACACCGGCCGTTCCGGCGGCCCGCCCTGCGTCGCGCGCCCAAACCGCTCGTCGAAGGACATGGCCGACCGGTAGCTGATCATCGCGATCATCCGCGCGAGGGCCAGTCCCGCATCGGGGCTCGTTCCGTGGGCCGCGTAGTCGCCGTTATGGAAACTGACGTCGTTCCGGATCGCCTGCCGCGCGACCTCGTTGAACGCGATCTGCCACGGCTCGTGCGCCAGCACCGAGGCAATCGGGATGATCGAGCGCACGAGCTCCGGCGCCTGCGCCGCCCACTCGGTGACCTGCATCCCGCCGAGCGAGCCGCCCGCCGCCGTCACGATCGACCGCACGCCGAGCTCCGCGAACGCCAGCCGCTGCAGCGCGACCATGTCGCCCACGCTGACCGCCGGGAACGTGCCGGCATAGGGCTTCCCCGTTGCCGGGTCGACCGATTCCGGCCCCGTGGTCCCGTAGCAGCTCCCCACGATGTTCGCGCAGTACACGGCGTACCGGTCCGTGTCGAACGTCGAGCCGGGACCGATGAGCGGCGCCCACCAGCCGTTCTCGCCGGCTGCGTGCGCGCTCCCGGTCAGCGCATGGCAGACCACGATGGCATTGTCGCCCGCGGGCGAAAGGCGGCCGTACCGCTCGTAGGCCACCTCCGCGCGGATCGTCGCGCCGCCATCCAGCGTGTAATCGCCAAGCAGGAGCGTCCCGGCCTCCCCATCGAGGCCCGGCAGCGGACTGCCAGTCACCGCTGGGGGTACCTTGGTCATCAGCTATTCGCGAGCGCCTGGTCGAAGTCCTCGATGATGTCGTCGATGTGCTCAATGCCGACCGACACCCGGACGAGGTCCGCCGTCACGCCGCTGCTGAGCTGCTCTTCGTCGAGGAGCTGCTGGTGCGTCGTCGAGGCCGGGTGGATGACGAGGGTCTTCGCATCGCCGACATTCGCGAGGAGGCTGGCCAGCTTCACGTTCGAAATGAACTTCTTGCCCGCTTCCAGCCCGCCTTCGATGCCGAAGTTCAGCATCGAGCCGAACAGCCCGGGCCGCAGATACCTCTTCGCCGCCGCGTGATACGGGTGGTCCGCCAGGCCCGGGTAGTTCACCCAGGTGACCTTCGGGTGCTTCTGCAGCCACTCCGCGAGGACCATCGCGTTCGAATCGTGCCGCTCGATCCGCAGGGACAGCGTCTCCAGGCCGATGAGGTTCAGGAACGAGTTGAACGGCGACTGCGACGGCCCCAGGTCGCGCAGCCCTTCGACGCGCGCCTTGATGATGAACGCGATGTTGCCCATCTCCGGGAAGTTCCCGAACACGTCCCAGAACTTCAGCCCGTGGTACCCCGGCGATGGCTCGGTGAAGAGCGGATGCTTGCCGTTGCCCCAGTTGAACTTGCCGCCATCAATGATAATGCCGCCGATCGACAGGCCGTGCCCGCCGATCCACTTCGTCGTCGACGCGACCACGATGTCGGCGCCGTGGTCCAGGGGCCGCACCCGATAGCCGCCGGCGCCGAACGTGTTGTCGACGATGAGCGGGATGCCGTTGTCGTGCGCGACCTTCGCCAGTGCCTCGAAGTCCGGGATGTTCAGCCGCGGGTTGCCGAACGACTCGACGTAGAGCGCCTTGGTCTTGCCATCGATCTGTGCAGCGAAGTCCGCCGGGTCATCGCCATCGACGAACTTCACACCGATGCCGAGCCGGGGAAGGCTGACCTTGAACTGGTTGTAGGTGCCGCCGTAGAGGAGCGACGTGGAGACGATGTTGTCGCCGGCCTCGCAGATGGTGGTCAGGGCGAGCAGCTGGGCCGCCTGCCCGGACGAGGTCGCCACGCCGCCGACGCCGCCCTCGAGCGCGGCGATGCGCTGCTCCACCACGTCCGTCGTCGGGTTCATGATCCGGGTGTAGATGTTGCCGAACTGCTGGAGCGCGAACAGGGCCGCGCCGTGCTCGGCATCCTTGAAGACGTACGACGTCGTCTGGTAGATCGGCACGGCGCGCGAACCGGTCGTCGGGTCGGGCACCTGGCCCGCATGCACCTGGAGAGTCTCGAAACGCTGAGGCATTGGCCAGCTCCTGGGGGACGGTCGAACGACCGGGTTGAGTGCGCGGATACCGCTCGTCCGCCCGGTAAACCGGGCAGCCACACTGTACAGGGACTCGTGGGTACCGGAAATGCGGCCAGCCGCGCCGGGCCGGATAGTAGACTTAGTCGGTCGACTTCGTCAAGTTTTGGCCTTGCCGGGCTTCGCCTTCCCCGGACTGCCGCTGGCACCGGGCGGCGCGTCATCGTCCTTCGTGCGCCCCGGCGCGCTCCCGCTGGCACCCGGCGCATCAGGGCCATCTCCGACGAGGCCCGGGGCACTGCCGCTGGCACCCGGCGCATCATCGTCATCCCCGGCGCGCCCCGGCGCGCTCCCGCTCGAACCCGGTGCATCGCCGTCATCCCCAGCCAGCCCCGGCGCGCTCCCACTCGAACCCGGCGCCTCATCGCCATCCCCGGCGTGGGCCGGCGCACTCCCACTCGAACCCGGTGCATCGCCGTCATCCCCGGCCAGGCCCGGCGCACTCCCGCTCGAACCGGGAGCATCGTCGCCGTCCCCAGCCAGCCCCGGCGCGCTCCCGCTCGAACCCGGCGCGTCCTCGTCATCCCCCGCCAGCCCCGGCGCGCTGCCGCTCGACCCCGGCGCATCATCGTCACCCCCAGCGTGGCCCGGAGCATTCGCGCTCGATCCCGGGTCGTCGCCGTCATCCCCGGCGTGGCCCGGAGCACTCTCACTCGAACCCGGCCCGTCGCCGTCATCCCCGGCGTGGCCCGGCGTGCTGCCGCTCGAACCCGGCGCATCGCCGTCATCCCCCGCGCCGCCCGGCGCACTCTCGCTCGAACCCGGCGTCTCGCCGTCGTCCTCAGCCTGACCGGGCGCGCTCCCGCTGGCACCCGGCGCATCGCCATCATCCCCGCCGACGCCCGGTGCGCTGCTGCTGGAACCCGGTGTGTCGCCGTCATCCCCGGCGTGGCCCGGAGCACCGTCGCTCGAACCGGGCGCATCGTCGCCGTCACCCCCGGCGTGGCCCGGAGCGCCCGCGCTCGATCCGGGCAAATTCTCAGTGGGCCGCACCACCGGCAGCACCGGCGGCTCGGCGCCCGCACCCGGGAACCGGATCTCGACGACGCCATCCGCCGGGGTGAGGACCGTCTCGCGCTCGCCGGATGTGACCCGCACTGTGCCGCTCTCTACCTGCACGCGCATCCCGGCTGAGATCCGCGTTACCTGTGCGATCGTCCCGGGCGGCAGGCTGGCCGAGAGCGACGCCACCCGCACGACGACGCCCGCCTCGCCCGTGGTCAACGTCACCTGGCCCTCAGCCAGCTCCACGACAACCGTCGCGGCTTCGAACCGGTACGACAGGCCGGCGCCGGCCTCCATGCCAACTACCGTGTCGCCGCCGATCGCAATCCAGGAAGCACCGCGCGCGAACACCCGGGTTTCCGGGGGGACGGTGCGCACCACCTGCCCGCCGATCACGATGTCGCCGCTGGCCACGGCCGCCTCGGGCTGCGTGGAGCCCGGCCGGACGAGCTCGCCGAACTCCATCGCGGCGATGATCGCCGCGGCCACGCCCAGCCCGGCAGGGACGAGCACCCAGCGCTCGCGCAGCAGGGGCCCGAGCCCGCGCTGTGCCGGTGCGGGATCCTGGGCGCCAAGGTCAGCCATGATCCGGAGCCGCAACGCCTCCCGCCGTTCGGGCGCGAGCGGATGTGGCCGCGCCGCGGCGAGCGCTGCTTCCGCCGCGCGGAACTCCCACTGTCCGTCGGGCCTACGGCGCAGCATTGGCCATCACCTTTCGCATCCGCCGCAGCGCGCGCAGGAGGAGCTGCCGCACTGCCCCTTCGCGCTTGCCCAGCAGCACGGCGATCTCTTCGTGCGATTGTTCGTTGAAGTACCGCAACACCACAACCTGGCGCTGATCCTCGGTCAGCGTTGCCAGCGCGCGCGTCACGAGGTCGCGGACGGCGCCGTCGCCTTGCGCGGCATCGGGCGCCGCCAGGGCGAGATCGAGCTCCACCATCGGCAGGAGCCGCCGCGAAGCCCGCCAGTGGTCGCGCAGCTCGTTCCGCGCGATCGCGAAGATCCATCGCCGGAAGTGGCCGGTCTCCGCCCGGTAGCGCCGCGCCGAACGCCACGCCTTCATGAACGTGTTGGCGATCAGGTCCTCGGCCACCTCGTCGTCCCGGCATTGCCCGCGGACGTAGGCGTAGAGGTCATCCACGAGGATGAGGTAGATCTGCTCGAAGGCCCCGCGGTCGCCGCAGGCGGCACGCTCCGCGAGGTGGTCCAGGAGCGCGCTCTCCCGGCGCTCCTCGGCCTCCACCCCAACCGACGCCAGGGGAAGCGAATCTTGCATCTCCACCGGTCCGAAACCGGGTTGCCCGCGGCAACCGGCTGGCTGGGAGCGACACTAGCACAGCCAGTTGCCAAATGGGACTAATCCGGAGTGACCGGCACCAGTTCGCAACGCCCGCTCCACCGCGGCGCGACCGAACCGGCACCCCCTACCAGGTGTCGATGTTGGCGCGCTTCTTGCCGTGGCGGCGGGGGGCGGTGCGGACCGAATCGAGCCCTGAGAGCACCCAGCGGCGCGTGTCCGCCGGGTCGATCACGTCGTCCACGCCGAAGCTGACCGCCGACTGGATGGCCTTGCTCCGTTCGTAGGCGCGGGCGACGAGCTCCTCGTACCGCTTGAGCCGCGCGGCCGGGTCCTCGATCGCGGCCAGCTCGTTGCGGAAGCCGAGCTTGACCTGCCCTTCGAGCCCCATCCCGCCAAACTCGCCCGTCGGCCAGGACACCGTGAAGAACGGCTCCTTGAAGCTGCCGCCGGCCATCGCCTGGGCGCCGAGCCCGTAGCCCTTGCGGATCACCACTGTCATGTGCGGGATCGTCAGGTTCGCGCCGGTCACGAAGAGACGGCTGCAGTGCCGCACCAGCGCCGTCTTCTCGACTTCCGGCCCGACCATCATCCCGGGCGTGTCCATGAGCACCAGCAGCGGGATGTCGAACGCGTCGAGCAGCTGCATGAACCGCGCTGCCTTGTCCGACCCGTCGCTGTCGACGGCGCCGGCGAGGTGGGCGTTGTTGTTCGCGAGCACGCCGATCGGCCGCCCTTCGATCCGGATCAGCGACGTCACCATGCCGTGGCCGAAGCCGCGCCGCAACTCCAGCACCGAGCCCCTGTCCGCCAGCAGCTCGATGATCTTGCGGATGTCGTAGATCCGCAGCCGGTTCTCGGGCACGCAGTTGCGCAGGTGGCGCTGGTCCTCGGCGTCCCAGGTCGAAATGGCGCCCTGGAAGTAGGAGAGGTACTGCTTCGCCGCCTCCACCGCCTCGTGCTCGTCCTCGACCGCGACGTCGATCACGCCGTTCGCGACCTGGACATCGAACGGGCCGACCTCCTCCGGCGCGAACACGCCCAGCCCGCCACCCTCGATCATCGCCGGGCCGCCCATGCCGATGTTCGAGCCCTTCGTCGCGATGATCACGTCGCAGCAGCCGAGCAGGGCAGCGTTCCCGGCGAAGCACCGGCCCGAGGTCACGCCCACCAGCGGCACGGCGCCGCTCAGCCGCGACATCGTCGCGAAGGTCGGCGTGTCGAGCGGCCGCCCGCCGCCGACGTCGGCCTGGTCGGCCACGGCGCGGCCGCCCTCGCGCTTGCCGCCGGTGCCGGCGCGCCCGCCGCCGCCCTCCGTGAAGAACACGACCGGCAGGTGCCACTTCTCCGCCAGCTCGAGCATCCGGTCGGTCTTCGGGTGGTTGAGCGCGCCCTGGGTGCCCGCGAGCACGGTGTAGTCGTACGCGAGCACGACCGCGCGGTTGGCGGGCGCGGCGAAGTGCTCGCCGTTCACGCTGCCCACGCCCGTGACCATGCCGTCGGTCGAAAACTTGCGGATCACCTCGTCGATCGGCAGGC